>NZ_JBVPZA010000005.1:0-317650 GCF_055703065.1 Hydrogenophaga sp. L310 | reverse complement strand
CTAGGGCCTGTTAACACATCCGAAGTCCATCAGCGACGAGGACGAAGCTGATGAAGCCCAGGAACATGAGATCGAGTTTCTCGAAGCGCGAGAAGATCCGGCGATAACCCTTGAGCCTGCGAAACAGGCGCTCGACCTCATTGCGACGCTTGTACATCTCGCGGTCGTACTCCCAAGGTTCGATGCGCGTCTTTATCGGTGGCACCACTGGAATGAAACCCAGATCCAGTGCCAGCTGCCGTGTCTCGTTGCCTTCGTAGGCACGGTCCATCAACAAATGCACCGGCCTGCTGGCCGGCCCAAGACTGCTGAGCAGGCGCCGGCCTTCGGGTGCGTCGTGCGCCTGCCCAGGCGAGAGACAGAACGTCACGGCCGTTCGAGCATCCGCGGCAACCATATGAATCTTGGTGTTCCATCCCCCTCGGGACTTTCCGATGGACTGCGGACCGTTTTTTTTAACGCCCCCGTGCCATCGGGATGGACCTTGATGCTCGTGGAGTCGAGCGAGACCGCTTCGATCTTGATGCGCACGACCTGCGCTCGCTGCAACTCCTCGAACATGCGATCAAGTACACCGGCCTTGGTCCAGCGGTTCATGCGCGTGTAGATGGTATGCCAGTTGCCAAACCGCTTGGGCAGTCCGCGCCACTTGCAGCCATGCTCGGCCACATAGAGGATCGCATTGACCACCTGCAGGTTGCTCAGGCTGACGTTGCCACGCTGCTTGGGCAGGCAGTGCTCAATCGTGGCGAATTGCTCGGGCGTGATCTCCATGCCCCGGAGTATCCGCCGCAGTGGACGCAATCGCTATTAGTGTTAACACGCCCTAGGCCATGATGTGCAGGCCTGCGTCCACGTAGATCACATCGCCCGTCATGCCCGAGGCCCCACCGCCCACCAGGAAAGCCACGGCGCGGCCCACTTCGGCAATGTCCACCAGTCGGCGGCCGGGCGAGCGGGTGACGGCCATGTCGATCAGTTCGTCGAAGTGCCCAATGCCTGAGGCCGCGCGCGTGCGCAGCGGGCCGGGTGAGACGGCAAAGACGCGGATGTCTTTTTCACCCAGCTCCTTGGCCATGTAGCGCACCGTCGATTCCAGTGCCGCTTTCACCGGGCCCATGAGGTTGTAGTTGTTGACCACCTTGTCGGCGCCGTAGTAGCTCATGGTGACCAGCGCGCCGCCTGGGTTCATGAGCGGTTCGGCGAAATGCGCCATTTCGATGAAGGAATGGCAGGACACCTGCATCGCCTGCAGAAAGCCGGTCTGCGAGCAGTCCACGATGCGGCCGTGCAGGTCGTCGCGCGGCGCGAAAGCGATGGAGTGGATGACGAAATCGAGCGAGCCCCAGGTGTTGCGGATCTGCTCGAACACCGCCTGCATCTGACCGGGCTGGCTCACGTCCAGCGGCAGCAGCAGCGCCGCGTCGATCTGCTGGGCCAGTGGTTCGACGTAGGGCTTGGCCTTCTCGTTGAGGTAGGTCAGCGCGATGTCGGCGCCAAAAGCGCGCAGCTTGGCGGCGCAGCCGAAGGCGATGCTGTCGCCGTTGGCCACACCCACCACCAGGCCGCGCCGGCCTTTGAGCATGTCGCCGATGCGGGTGTTTTCGTCCCAGACCTTGGGCAGGGGATCGACGGAGGCGGGGTCGTTGAACATGGGTGCTTTCGGGTTCAGTGCTGGATGGCCGCTTCGGCCTCGGCACGGGTTTCAAAGATGTGCGGCGCCAGGCCTCGGGCGTGGATCGCCTGGCCGAGCTTTTTGCGCAGGAAGGCGCTGGTGCTGTAGCGGGTGACGCTGCGGTAGTGGTGCTGCGTCATGTGTTCGACCACGGCGGCGTAGGCGTCCATCGCCGGTTCGCCGATTTCAAAACCGTCGTAGTTCACGATCACATCCACCGGGTGGCCGATGGCGCGGCATTGCGCCTCGACCGCGGTCTGCACGTCGTGGGCGTCCTGCGGCGTGCGCAGCTTGAGCGCCTGGAAGTTCAGGAGCAGCAGGTTGCGGTCGGCCTGGTAGGCCATGCGCTGCGGCAGCGAGATCGCCAGCAGCGTGTCTTTCAGGCCCATGGGCTCGGCGCGGAAGATGCGCTCGTCCATCAGGCGGGGGTTGCGCACGATGGGCTTGAAGGCCATGTGCGGCAGGATGTCGCGCTCAATGTCGATGCCCGGCGCCACCTCGGTCAGCTCCAGGCCTTCGGCGGTCAGCGCGAGCACGCAGCGCTCGGTGACGTAGATGACCTTCTGGCCGTTGCGCGCCGCGTGTTCGCCGTTGAAGGTGACCTGTTCGATCTTCTCGACGAACTTGCGGTGTTTGCCCTCCTGGGTGATGCGTAACTGCCCGTCGCCCACCGCCACCTTCAGGCCACCGGCCGTGAAGGTGCCGGCGAAGACGACCACGCGGCTGTTCTGCGTGATGTTGATGAAGCCGCCCGCACCGGCCAGCCGGGGGCCGAAGCGGCTGACGTTGATGTTGCCGCGCGCGTCGCACTCGGCCAGGCCCAGGCAGGCCAGGTCCAGACCGCCGCCGTCGTAGAAATCGAACTGCTGGTTCATGTCCAGCTGGGCGGCGGCGTTGGTGGCGGCGCCGAAGTTCATGCCACTGCCCGGCACACCCCCCACCAGCCCGGGCTCGGCGGTGAGCGTCATGTAGGGCAGCAGGCGCTCTTCGGTAGCCACGGCGGCCAGGCCTTCGGGCATGCCGATGCCGAGGTTGATCACGGCGTTGGGCATGAGCTCGAAGGCCGCGCGCCGTGCGATCACCTTGCGCTCGTCCAGCGGCAGCGGTGCCAGCGCGTCCAGCGGCACGCGCATCTCGCCCGAGAGCGCGGGGCTGTAGGCGGTGCCGTAGGTCTGCATGTGGAACTCTGGCCGGGCCACCACCACGCAGTCCACCAGGATGCCGGGCACCTTCACGCGGCGCGGCAACATGGCGCCGGACTCGGTGATGTATTCGACCTGCGCGATCACCATGCCACCGCTGTTCTTCGTGGCCATGGCGATGGCCAGCGTGTCTTGCGTGAGCGCTTCGCGGTCCATGGCGAGGTTGCCCTCGGAGTCGGCCGTGGTGGCGCGGATGAAGGCCACCTTGGGTTGCGGCGCGCGGTAGAACAGCAGCTCGCGCCCGGCCAGCGTGGTGACTTCGACGATGTCTTCGGTGGTGCGGGCGTTGATGCGCCCGCCTTCCAGCCGCGGATCCACAAAGGTCCACAGGCCCACCGGCGACAGGTTACCCGGCAGGCCGGCCGCGATGTCGCGGTAGAGGTGCGAGATCACGCCCAGCGGCAGGTTGTAGGCCTCGATGGCACCCGAAAGCGCCATGGCGCCGATGCGTGGCACGAGGCCCCAGTGGCCGCCGATGGCGCGGCGGATCAGGCCGTCGTGGGCGATGCGGTTGAGGCCCTGGTCCTTGCCGTCGCCCGGGCCGCCACCGAAGAACAGCGTCAGGTCGCGCGGCGTGGCACTGCGCTCAAAGCGCCGGCGCAGCGCATCGAGCAGCTCGTCGGGCACGCCGACCATGCCAAAGCCCGAGCAGATCAGGGTGTCGTTGTCGTGGATGAGTTCGACGGCTTCGTCGGCGGTGACGATCTTGTTTTTCATCGGCGTGGCTTTCCGTGTGGGGGGTCAGGAGCCGGATGGGCCTGTGCGGCGCGGGGTCTTGGTGGGTGCGGCCGCCGGGGTGCGGCGCGTGGCCCGCGGGGCCGGGGTGGCTTGCTCGGCAGCGGCACGGCGGCGCGCGCGAGGAGCCGCTTCGGGCTGGGCGGCTGGGCCGTCCAGCTCCAGCAGATCGTGCATGGTGGCGATCAGGGCTGCGGTCTGCGGCTCCATTTCGGCCGGCGCACCCACGATGTACGCCACCACGTCCATGGCCGCGCGGCGCACCTCGGGCGTGGTCAGCATGCGCGGCAGGGCGGCGAGCGCGGCGTCGGGCTCGAACTCGATGATGACGGACTGTTCGCGGATCAGGTTGGCCCGGTGCTTGGGCGACATGGAAGCAAAGGGCTCGCGCTGCGTGAGCACTTCGGACGAGCGCTCCAGCCGGTCGCGCCGCACCGAGCCCCGCGAGTCGGCCAGCAGGATCAGCATGCGGATCACCGCGGTCTTGAAGCCGCCGCTGTCCACACCCAGCAGCATGGCCTGCACTTCGGGCAGGTAGCGCAGTTCGTTGGGGTCCTTGCGGGTGCGCTCGTGCGCATACGGTTGGCCCAGCCACTGCATGAAGGGGGTGCCGTAGATGGAGAGGAAGCTGGTCTCGTAGGCCGCGTCGCGCAGATCTCGCACCAGGTCCATGCCCTGCATCAGGGTGTTGGCGGCGATGCGTTCCAGGTCGAGCAGCGGGTTCTCGGGCCGGGCGGGTTGGCGGCTGGCCTTGACCTGTGCGGCCGTGCTGTCGATCAGCTGCATGGCGGGGTTGCGGTCGGAGAGTGCGCGGCGGCTGACGCGCGAGGGGTGCGCGTCGCGGATGAGCTGCGCGGTCTGCGGTGTGACGATGGCTTGCACCCAGGGGCGCAGCATGAGCTCGTAGGCGTCGGCGCCCATGTCGGACAGGCGCGCCACGGCGGCAAAGTCGCGCTCCTGCTCGCGGTCGTGGTCGTCGATCTCCAGGATGTCGCTGACCTTGCGGTCGTGGAAGCTGACCACGAAAGCCGCCTCCTCGCCTTCGCCCACCACGTCGTCGATGGTCATCTCGTACAGTCCCGGCGCCAGCGCCTCGATGGTCTTGAGCGTGGACGCCACTTCGGTGTGTTCCTTGTTGGCGATGGAGGACGACACGAAGATGCCGAGATGGCCCACCTTTTCGTGCACCATGTAGATGATGCGCTGGCCGCGGATGCGGATCTCGTGTTCGTCGGCGTAGGTGTCGACGATCCAGTTCAGCGCCTGCTGGGGCGGCGTGATGTTGTCGCCGCGGCTGGCGAACACGATGATGGGCGAGCGGATCGCCTTGAGGTCGATGTGGCGGCCAGGTTCCAGTTGCGCTTCACCACGCGACAGGCGGTTGCCGACGAAGAGCTGCTGCACGATCCAGTGGATCTCGGACTCGTTGGTGAAATGGAAGCCACCCCACCAGCGTTCGAATTCGAGAAAGCTCTCGCGGTTCTGTTCGACGTTCTCGTAGAGGTCGTAGTACTTGCCGAAGAAGTTGCGGCTGGGGTTGAGCGACTCGAAGTTGGACACCAGGTGGGCGCCGTCGAACTCGCCGTTGCCCAGGTCGGACATCAGCAGCGCGGGCATGATGCCGCCGAGCAGGCCGCCGTTGTAGCGCATCGGGTTCTCGCCGATCTTGCCCGACCAGGTGGCCACGGGTGCGCCGTTGATGACCAGAGGGCCGGAAATTTCGGGATTGACCGCGGCAAGGATCAGCGTGGCCCAGCCACCCTGGCAGTTGCCCACGACGATGGGTTTGGGCGCCAGCGGGTGGCGGCGCACGATGGTCTTGATGAAGCCCGCTTCGGCGCGCATGACGTCGGCCAGCGTCTGGCCCGGCTCGGGGTGCTGGCGGAAGGACACGAAATACACCGGGTGGCCGCCGCGCAGCGCCACGCCGACCTGGCTGTCTGCCTTGAAGCCGCCGATGCCGGCGCCGTGGCCGGCGCGCGGGTCGATGATCATGTAGGGGCGCTTCCAGCCGTGCACCTCGACGCCTTCGGGCGGCACGATGTAGAGCAACTGGTAGTTCACCGGCCTGGCGAGTTCGCGACCGTCCACGATTTCTTCGTAGGCGTAATCGAGCACCGGCGGCGTGCCGGCAGCTTCATGAGCCAGATCGGTGTTGCCGCGCTCGCGCAGGGTGTCCAGCGTCAGCAGCCCGCGCTGGGCCGCATCCACGCCGTATTCGGCGGCATCGCGCGCGGTTTCGCCCTTGAAGAACGCCTGGGTCATGGCCTGGCCCAGGCGGGTCCAGTCGGCCCAGAGCGACTGGCTGCGCTCGGTGTGGCTGCGGATGATTTTTTCGACGTGGCGCGACTGGGCGGTGCGGATGCGCTGCACCTGCCTCTCCAGGGTCCGGGCGTTCTCGTTCTGGTGCTGGCCTAGGTTGGTGGGGCTGAAGACGGGGTTCATGTCGATGGGCTTTCGGGAAGGGAAGGCGACGGATGGGCGAGCGACGGATGAGGAAAAGGCTTCAGACGCCGAGCAACTGGGCCGCGTGTTCGGCCAGCATGCGTTCTTCGTCGGTTTTGAGGACCAGCACCTGCACGCGGGAGGTGGGCAGGCTGATGAGGGTGTCGCCGCGCTGGTTGGCGTCGTGGTCGATGGCGATGCCCATCCATTCCATGTCGGTCAGCATGGCCAGGCGCACGCGCGCGGCGTTCTCGCCGATGCCGCCGGTCATGACCAGGGCGTCGATGCCGCCCAGGCACGAGGCCAGGCCGCCGATCTCGCGCCGCCCGCGGTCGGCGAAGTAGGCCAGGGCGTCGCGCGCGGCGGGGTTCCCGGAGGCTTCGAGCGTGCGCACGTCGTGCGACTCGCCCGAGAGGCCCTTGAGCCCGGCGTTTTTGTAGAGCAGGTCGCTGATGGCGGCCGCGTCCATGCCTTTTTCGGTCATCAGGTAGAGCAGCACGCCAGGGTCGAGCTGGCCGCAGCGCGTGCCCATGGGCAGGCCGTCGAGCGCGGTGAAGCCCATGGTGGAGGCGACCGAGCGGCCGTCCTGTATGGCGCACATGGAGGCGCCATTGCCGAGGTGGGCCACGATCACGCGGCCGCGGGCGAGCGCGGCGTCGTGTTCGCGCAGGCGGCGCACGATGTATTCGTAGGACAGACCGTGAAAGCCATAGCGGCGCACGCCTTCGTCGTAGTAGCTGCGTGGCAGCGCGAAGGTGTCGGCGACGAAGGGGTGGCTGCGGTGGAAGGCGGTGTCGAAGCAGGCCACCTGCGGCGTGTCCGGGAAGGCCACGCGCGCGGCGCGGATGCCGGCCAGGTTGTGCGGCTGGTGCAGCGGCGCGAGCGGCACCAGGCGTTCGAGCTGCGCCAGCAGCGCATCATTGATCCGCACCGCGTCGATCAGGTCCACGCCACCGTGCACCACGCGGTGGCTGACCGCCACCACGCGCTGGCCCGCGTGGGCCTTTTCCAGCCAGTGCAGGATGGCCTGCAGGGCGGCGCTGTGGTCTGCCGGGCCGTTGTGGTCGGGCATGTCGTGCTCGGAGGTTCCGGCGGTAGTGGATTTCACCGAAAACCGGGCTTTGGCGCCCAGCCCTTCGACCTGGCCAGCGGCGAGCAGAGGCAGGTCGGGCCTGGCGCTGTAGGCCGCGAATTTCACGGACGACGAGCCCGCGTTGAGGGTGAGCAGGATGGGTTGGGCGTTCATTTTTGGGGCTTCTTCGTCAGGCGGTGTGTTGCGCAGCGGTTCTTGTGGAAGGCCTGCAAGCAAGTTAACGGCCCAGGGTGACGGTTGCACGACACCCTGGCTTCACGATGATGACGGTGAAGTGCCTAGTGGGTAGGGCGGATAAAAGGGTCTTCTCCAGCCCAAATCGATAGCCTTGTCTCGTTTCGGGGCGCCGAACCTGGGGTGGCACCAGGTCGGGGCAGCGGTGCCCCAAGAAGGCTCAGGTCGAGGCAGCGCTTTTTGGCAACCAGTCCCTGACCTGATGCGCCACCCATTGCGGATCATCCAGCGGCAGGTCGTGGCCCGCGGCTGGGTGCGTCACCAGTGGGCAGTGCCAGGCGCTGGCGATGGCTTGCGAGCAGCGGCTGTCGACCAGTTGGTCGTGCTCGCTGGACAGCAGCAGCAGGGGAACACCGGGCGCCAGTCGCGGCGCGCGGTATCGGGCTGCGGCAATCAGCTGGCGCACGGCGTTGCGGGCACTCACCGGGCGCTGGCGGCGCAGGGCTGCCCAGTCCGGGATCACGCCCCGCAATTGATCGGGCTGGTTGCTGGTGAGCCGCAGCACGGTCTGTTCAATGGCTTCTGCCGTGCCGCGGCCCAGGGTGAGGCGCAGCAGGGCCGGGTAGTTGGCGGGCCGGAGCCGGTGTGTCAGGGGGCTGAAGGCGCGCATGCTGGTGTTGATCAGCACGCAGCCTTTCAGCTCCTCGGGTGCCACGCGCGCCCACTCGGCCGCCATCATGGCGCCAAGCGACATGGCCAGCAGGTAAACCGGGGTCTCGATGCCGCGGCGGGCGCATTCGTCACGGCAGGCAGCCACCATGCCGGCCACCGAGAGCGGGCTGGTCTGGCGGTGGTGCGCCCCATTGCCTGGCAGGTCCACCGTGTGGATGCGGGCGTGAGGCAGGATCTGCTGGAAGTCGGCGGTGAAGCGGCCCCAGTGCGCGGCTTCGCGCGTCAGACCCCTGAGGAGTATCCAGGTGGTCATGGGGAAACCTCCTTCTTTCGCTCGCTGCATTTTGCGGCTGCGGTAGGCGCTGTCCGGTGGGGGCTCATACTGGGACGGTCGGCGCCTTGCGCCGACTTCGCTGCGCCCACCAGCCTGGGACCGGCGGGGCCAAACTCGCTGCGTTCGCTGCGCTCTCTCCGCTCAGACAGTGGCCGCGAGTCAGATACGAGGCGCGCACTTGCGCGCCCGGCCCCAGGCTGGCGTGCACAGCCGCCCCAGAAATCGCCTCCACCGGACAGCGCCTGCCGCAGCAAGAGACGGATGGGTATTCCAACGGTGGCGCGCCAACACCCCAGTTTGCCAAGGCGTGTGCGCTCAGGCCGCAGCGCGCCGTGTGAGGCGCCGAGAAGCACAGTGCCCGTGGCCGCGCGCGCAGCGCGCTTCGTTGACTGACTCGTCGCACTTGTCTGAGCGGAGAGAGCGAAGCGAACGCAGCGAGTTGTGCGATGTGCCACGGTCGCGAGCATCGCAGGGAAGTCGGTGCAAAGCACCGACCGCCTCACCCAAGCGCTGTGGCCTGAGCGCACACGCCTTGGCACGCGAGGTGCAAAAACCGAGGCCAACAGTTCACAACAGATGCGCATCGAGAAAGACCACAAAAAGGAGATCAATACCAGTCAGCCAGCGCATCCGCATGCCGCTGACCGCGTTGATCTGCACCAGGTGTCCACCGCGTGTGGCTGCTGGCGGCGCGCGAGAGAAAGTCCAGCAGCGCCAGGTGCCGGCGCAGCACGCGCTGCTGGCGGTGGCCGATCAGCGGGTTGAAGATGCCCTTGCGTGAAAACAGCTGGCGCGGGTTTTTCTTGATCCACAGCCACGAGCCCATCTCCAGCGTCAGCGGCAGGAAGGTGCGCTCCGGGTGCGCGGTGCTGGCCTGCAGGTAGAGGTGGTCCCAGAGGTCGCCGTGGGTCAGGTACTGCGCGCTCTGCGGTTCGATGATGTAGGGGTGGTGGCTGTGGGCCTGCTCGAAGATGGCCTTGAGCGCGTGCACCTCGGCCAGGTGCGCGATCGGCTCGCGCGTGTGGGCGAACGGGAACCACAGGCGGTCGCTGATGCCGAAGCCCGAGTGGCAGTCCAGAGCTAAGCTGAACGAGCGGCTCAGCAGTTCGCGGTGCACCAAGTCGCAGACCGCCTGGCTCTCGGCTTCCATCGCTTCGCCCAGGCGCCCGCGGTACCAGGGCAGTGCCGCGCTCAGGCGCTGCCCGCCCAGCATGTAGGGCACCCTTTCGCGCGCTTCGACCGGGGCGTTGCGCATCAGGTCGACTCCGCGCGGATTGGCCCGCGTCGCGGCCCACATGCCGCCGGGGTTGACGATGGGCATGAACACCAGGCGCACGCCTTCCAGCAGGCGGTGCAGCGAGCTGTCCCACGACAGCCGCGTGACGATGTTCTGCAGGAAGGCGATGACCACCTGGGCACCGATGCGCTCCAGACCGTGCACACCACCGAAGTAGCCGACTGCAGGCACGTCCAGGCTGGGGTTGCCCAGGGTGATGGCATGCACGGGGAAACTGCGGCCCGATGGCAGTGTGATGCGACACGGCTCCTGCACCTGCAGGTGGGGCGCGCCCAGCTCCAGGATTTTTTCCAGAGCCAGCAGCTCGGGCAGGGCGGTTTCAGGCACGGTGGGGAGGGGTGGTGTGGAATGCGGGTGGGACTTGAATCAGCGCCGAGCATAACGCCCGTGTTGGCCGTTCGGCATGCTGCGGGCCACCGTTGCAATGGCTGGAGGTTGACGCAAAATCGTCACATGAAATCGCTATCGTGCTTCGACGGCCATACGGGTCAGCCAGAAAGGGCTTTGCATGATGAAGAACGCGCGGGTTCGCCGCAAGCGGGATCCGCTGCAGGCACTAAAGCGGTTTGGCGCGATCGGCTGCGGTGTGGTGGGTGGTGTGCTGGAGCTGCTGGCCCTGCAGCGCTTCCGCTTCAACGCGCGCCGCGAACGCAGCCATTCAGCCTGGAACCGCTGAGCCCGGAGGGTTTTTCATGCGTCACCTGATGTTCGGCCTGGCTGTGCTGGGTCTGACTGCCAACGCCGCGTGCGCTTCACCGGATGGTCCAGAGCATGGTCAGCGCCCGCAGAAGTCGGTCCGGGTGGAGCTGGGTGTGCGCCCCTTCTTCCTTGTGGACGACATGGCCGACAGGCCCCTGAAACGAAAGCTCCAGCAGTGTGCCCAGCGCGGCAAGTTCACGCCGCGCGATTTTTCTATCGGTCACCGGGGTGCTGCGTTGCAGTTTCCCGAGCACACGGTGGAGTCGTACACCGCGGCGGCGCGCATGGGGGCCGGCATCGTTGAATGTGATGTGACCTTCACCAAGGACAAGGAACTGGTCTGCCGCCACGCGCAGAACGACCTGCACACCACCACCAACATCCTGGTCACGCCGCTGGCCACCCGGTGCACCAGGCCCTTCGTGCCGGCCACGTTCGACGCCGACGGCAAGGTGGTCACGCCCGCCCAGGCCGAATGCCGCACCAGCGACATCACGCTCGCCGAGTTCCGCACTCTGCGCGGCAAGATGGACGCCTCCAACCCGGCCGCCCGCACGCCACAGGAATACCTGGGCGGCACGGCGAATTTCCGCACCGACCTGTATTCGGGCCCCACGAGCGGCACGCTGATGACCCACGCCGAGAGCATTGCGCTGTTCAAGCGGCTGGGCGTGAAGATGACGCCGGAACTCAAGAGCGCGAGCGTCGAGATGCCTTTTGACGGCTTCACGCAAGAGGCCTATGCACAGAAGATGATCGACGAGTACAAGCAGGCTGGCGTGTCGCCGCGCCAGGTGTTCGCGCAGTCCTTCAACATCAACGACGTGCTGTACTGGGTGCGCAACGAGCCCGCGTTTGGCCAGCAGGCGGTGTACCTGGACGACGCCAACACCGTGGCCCAACTGCCCAGCCGCGATCAACTGGTGGACTACAAGCGCCAGGGCATCCAGATTGTGGCGCCCCCGATCTTTGCCCTGCTGAGCACCAACGCCACGGGCGACATCGTGCCTTCTCCGTACGCGCTGGATGCCCAGGCGGCCGGTCTGGGCATCATCACCTGGACGCTGGAGCGGTCGGGCATCCTGGCCGATGGCAGCAACGGCTTTTATTACCAGAGCTTTGATTCGGCGATCAAGACCGAGGGTGACATGTTCCGCGTGCTCGACGTGCTGGCCAAGGACGTGAAGGTGATGGGCGTGTTCTCCGACTGGCCCGCCACTACCACCTTCTACGCGAACTGCGCCGGCTTGCGCTGAGGGAAGGAAGCACCCCCCGCGCCGCTTCGCGTCACCCCCCTCAAGGGGGGCGGCACTGGCCGTCCGGCAAAGCCGGCCCGGCGGTGCCCCTGGGGTTGCATCGCTTCTCACTTCGCGAGTGGTGCAGCGCCCCGCTCTGCAAGAGCGCGGCCAGGATCTCCGGGATCTCGAACAGCGCCCGGTTCTGGATCCGGTCCACGCGGGCGCGGTACGCGTCCAGCCCATCCAGCAATTGCGCCACCGCGCTGTCCACGCCGCGGAAGCTGCCGATCACGATGCCGAGCCGCTGCTCGCGGACCCAGTCGGCGTTGTAGCGCTCCTGCGGCATGGTCCAGGCGTTGTTCACCACGATCACCGGCAGGCCCAGTTGCACCGCCTCGCTCACGCTGCCGGGTCCGGGTTTTCCGATGAAGAAGTCCGCCAGCCGCATCCAGGCGGGGATGTCGCTGCTGAACCCGATCACGACGTGCCGCGCGGTCGAAGGCTGGGCACGCAGGCGCTCGGCGAGGGCCTGGTTGTGGCCGCAGACCAGGATCAGCTGGGTGTCGCTCAGCCGCTCGGCGATGCCCAGCATGGCCTTGGAGCCGTGGCCGCCGAACAGCACCAGCCCGGTCGGGCGCTGCGGATCCAGCCCGAGGCGGCGTTGTTCCTCGGCCCGGTCGAGGGTGGCGGGCCGGTAGAACTCGGGGCGAAGGATCATGCCCGAGGTGGCGTACACGCGGTCTTCGCTGTGGCCCAGCGCGAGGGCCTGCTGCACCGCGCGCGGTGTGCCGCAGACGAAATGCTGCGGCTGGTCGCGCTCGATCCAGAAATGCGGTGGCAGGTCGGCGAGGTCGGTCAGCACGGTGACGTAGGGCACGCCGGGCAGCGCGGCGGTCAGGCTGTGATACAGGGCGCGGTTGAAGTTCGGGATCAGCGAGATCACGAGGTCGGGGCGCGTGCGTTGCCAGTGGCGTCCCAGCTTGCGCACCAGGGTCGGGTGGGCGAGCCGGATCAGGCCCTGCAGGATCTTGAGTTCGTGCGCCATGCCCAGGGTCCAGCCACGCGCGAGGCGCTGGTTGTACCAGTCCTCCGGCGCCTTGCCGGTGAGGCGCTTGAAGCGGCCCGAGGGGTCGAGCACCTCGAACAGGTTGACCAGCCGCACCTCCCAGGGGCGGCCTTGTTCGCGCAGCACGGATTGCAGGGCGAGCGCGGAGGCGCGGTGGCCGCCGCCGGCGTTGAAATAGATCAGGTCGACGGTGGTCATGGGGTGTCACTTGTGTGGGAGCTTGTTTGAAGCAGGGCTTCGCCCATGCGGATGCGGTGGCCGTTGCGCAGCGAGGGGTCGGGCGCCAGGCCCGGCGGCGCGAGCACCAGGATGGTGGAGCCGTGTTCGAACCAGCCGAGTTCATCGCCCTGCCGGTAGCGGGCCGAGCAGGGCAGCTGGTGGGGCCCGCGGTAGCGCAGATTGAGCGGCACGTCGAGCGCGCGCAGGCGCATGCTGGCCACCAGGATGGCCGCCACGGGCACCAGCACCAGCAGGCCGCCATCGGCCTGGCGCAGCCGCAGCACGGCGCGTTCGTTGCGGCAGAACAGCCGCTCCACGCGCTGGAGCGCGATCGGGTTGACGTTCCAGGTGTCGCCGCTGATGTAGGTGACGTGTTCGAGCGTGGCGTCGCAGGGCGCGTGAAAGCGGTGGTACATGCTGGAGGTGAGCCGCAGTGTCACGTAGCTGCCGCCCTGCAGCTGCCGCGCCAGCTCGCGGCCTTGCACGTTGTCGCCCAGCAGGTCGAGCAACCGGTAGGGGAAGCCCTTGGCCTGGAACAGCTGGGCGTCCGTGCCGTACTGCAAGGCCCCGATGCGGCCGCAGGCGCCGACGATGCCGTCGCTCGGGCTGGTCAGCACGCCGGGCCGGCCATCGAGCGGGCGCAGGCCGGGCTTGAGTTCGCGGATGAAGCAGTCGTGCAGGCTGTCGAAATGCGACTTTTTGGCCTCGCTCAGGTCGAGGTCGGAGAAGGTTTTCCAGACCGCCATCGACGCATCGCGCACCAAGGGGTGGCGGATGCGGCTCCACCAGCCCATGAAGCGCGTGAGCGCGATGCGCGGCACGCGGTTGGTCAGCAGGAAATTCAGGTCTTCGTTCAGCACCAGGCGCTGAGCGGCGGCTCGCAGGTTCATACGGGTGTCATGGGGGTGAAATAGAAACGCGGGATTGCAGTCACGGAGCAGTCATCGCCATGCCCTTCATCGAATACGCACTCCCGGCCGCCGCGCTCGCGCTGGGTCTGCCCGCACTCAAGCGCCGCCTCGACCTCTCGCGCGCCAAGCACCGCTCGCTCGCCGGTCATTCGCGTTTGGCCAAGCGGTTGGCGCGCCTGCTGCCGGGCTACGCCTACGACGAGGCGCGCTTCTTCAACTGCGACGGGGTGTCCGATGAGGTCGCGCAGCTGCGGCGCGCGGCCTTCGACACGCTGTGCGCCGGGTTTGCGCAGCGCTACGCCAAGACCCTGGCGCTCACCGCGCAGGCGCGCGAGGGCCTGGCCGACCTGCAGTTCACCGGCAAATACCGCGTGCCCTTCCAGTTCAGCCCCATCGTGAGCGAGCGGCTCAAGGTGGGCGCGTTCGTGCAGTCGGCCGAGGGCGTGAGCCAGACCGACCTGGACGGCAACCGCTTCATCGACCTGACGGGGTCCTACGGCGTCAACGTGTTCGGCGTGGACTTCTACAAGGCCACCATGGCCGAGGGCGCGGCGCTGGCGCAGGAGCTCGGGCCGGTGCTCGGCGCCTACCACCCCTGCGTGGCCGACAACATCGCGCGGCTGCGCGCCATCTCCGGGCTGGACGAGGTTTCGTTCCACATGTCGGGCACCGAGGCGGTGATGCAGGCCGTGCGCCTGGCGCGTTACCACACGCGGCGCCAACACCTGGTGCGCTTCTGCGGCGCCTACCACGGCTGGTGGGAAGACGTGCAGCCCGGCCCGGGCAACCCGCTGCCCCCGCGCGAGACCCACACCCTGGCCGACATGAGCGAGCGCAGCCTGCAGGTCTTGCGCACGCGCAAGGACATCGCCTGCGTGCTGGTCAACCCGCTGCAGGCCCTGCACCCCAACCGCAACGCACCGGCCGACTCGGCGCTGGTCGACAGCAGCCGACAGGCCGGCTACGACAAAGCCGCCTACACCGCCTGGCTGCAGCGCCTGCGCCAGGTCTGCACCGAGCGCGGCATCGTGCTGATCTTCGACGAGGTGTTCCTCGGCTTCCGGCTCGCACCGGGCGGCGCGCAGGAATACTTCGGCGTGAAGGCCGACATGGTCACCTACGGCAAGACACTGGCCGGTGGCTACCCGGTGGGCGTGGTCTGCGGACGCCACGACCTGATGCAGCGCTACCGCCCCGAGCGCCCGGCCGACCTGTGTTTCGCGCGCGGCACATTCAACGCCCACCCGTATGTGATGGGCGGAATGAACGCGTTCCTGCGCCGCCTGGATTCGCCCGAGGTGCAGGACATCTACGACGGCCAGGAGGCTCGCTGGGACGCGCGCGCGCTGCGCTTCAATCAGACCATGGCCGCCGAGGGTCTGCCCATGCGCGCGACGAACATGCACAGCATCTGGACCATCGGCTACACCGAGCCCTCGCGCTACAACTGGCTGCTGCAGTACCACCTGCGCTGGCACGGGCTGGCCCTGAGCTGGGTGGGCACCGGGCGCCTGATCTTCAGCCTGAACTTCAGCGACGCCGACTTCGAGCAGGTGCTGCAGCGCTTCGTGCTCGCCGGCCGCGACATGCACACACAGGGCTGGTGGGGGCAGGGCGGCGGGCAGAGCAACAAGGACATCCGCCGCGGCATCCTGCGCGAGGTGCTCGGCACGCTGCTCGGGCGCCAGGTCTGAGCGTGTCAAGGCGGGCGGTCGTTGCCGGTGCCGGTTCAGGCGCGCTGGCCGTGGTAGGCCGGGTCGAGCAGCTCGCCGCGCAGCAGCTGCAGCGGGGCCCGGTGGTACAGCGCGATGTCGTGGAAAGGGTCGGTCAGGATCTTGGTCATCCACACCAGGCCGGTCTGCACGTCGCGGATGAAGAACAGGTGCACGGTGCGGAACAGCAGGCCACCGACCCCGATCACCAGCCAGGCCGCGCCGACGTCGCGCGCATAGCCGGTCCAGTCGGCGTGCGGCTCGATCAGGCCCAGCAGGTCGGGCGAGGCCAGCAGCGCCACCGGCGCGGCGGCCCACAAGGCCATCAGCACGATCTTGCGCTGCAGGTTGTAGCCCACCTTGATGGCTTCCTTGTGTTCGTGCGTGGCCTGGTTGATGTGGTCGTAGCCCTTGGGTTCAAAGAAAAAGTGGCCCGCCTGGCGCGTGGCCATGGAGACCAGCCAGGCGATCAGCGCCGAGACCACCGGGTCGATCAGCAACCACGCGTAGGCCACCAGGAAACTGATCGCGCTGACGAAATGCAGCGTCTGGTTGATGCGGTGGTGGTGGTAGTAGCGGTGGTCGTCCTGGCGCTGGATGTCAAGGGCCTCGAAAAAAGTCGTCACATGGGTCTCCTGGAGGTGGGGAATGGGCACGGTGTGGCGACATGATCTGCAGACTCGATGAAAGGCCGGTGACAGGGGCGCTCTGTCATCGCGCGGGCACAGGGCTGTCATCGGCGCGGGCCGGTTTGTCACATGCCTGTTGTGCAAGCCCGGGAAGATGCCGGCATGAACCATCTCGCCTCTCAGAACATCCTCGTGCAGGAATTTCCGGCCGCCCGGCCTTCGATGCGCCTGGCCGTGGTCACCGAGACCTGGCCACCCGAAGTCAACGGCGTGGCACTCACGCTGGCGCGGCTGGTGCAGGGCCTGTGTGAGCGCAACCACCAGGTGCAGCTCGTGCGCCCGCGCCAGACCCGCGCCGACCTGGGCGCGCAGGACGCCGGGTTCGAAGAGGTGCTGATGCGCGGCATGCCGATCCCGCGCTACCCGCAGCTCAAGCTGGGCCTGCCGGGCAAGAAGGCCCTGATCTCGGCCTGGGCGCTGCAACGGCCCGACCTTGTGCACATCGCCACCGAAGGCCCGCTGGGCTGGTCGGCGCTGCAGGCTGCGCGCCACCTGCGACTGCCCGTGACCTCCGACTTCCGCACCAATTTCCACAGCTACAGCCAGCATTACGGCCTGGGCTGGCTGAAGAAACCCATCGTGGCCTACCTGCGCAAGTTCCACAACCTCACGCAGTGCACCATGGTGCCCACGCGCGCGCTGTGTGCCGAGCTGATCTCCAGCGGCTTCGAGAACATCCGCGTGGTCGCGCGCGGTGTGGACACGCAGCTGTTCCGGCCCGAGCGCCGCAGCGGCGAACTGCGCGCCCAGTGGGGCGCCGACGAAGCCAGCCTGGTGCTGCTGGTGGTGGGCCGGCTGGCCGCCGAGAAGAACCTGGAGATCGCGATCCGCGCTTTCGAGGCGATGGGCGCGGTGCACCGCGATGTGCGGCTCGTGTTCGTGGGCGACGGCCCGCAGCGCGAAGCTTTGCAGCAGCGCTGCCCCCCGGCGGTGTTTGTGGGGCAGCTGCGGCAGGACGTGCTGGCCGCGTGTTACGCCTCGGCCGATCTGTGCCTGTTTCCCAGCCTGACCGAGACCTTTGGCAACGTCACGCTGGAGGCGCTGTCCAGCGGGCTGCCGGTGCTGGCCTTCGACACCGCGGCGGCGGCCGAGTGGCTGGAACCCTGCGTCACCGGCTGGATGGCGCCGGCGGGAGATGCGTCAGCGTATGTCGCACTGGCCCGCGAACTGGCCGCCCAGCCCCAGCACATCACCCTGGCCAGCACCCGGGCGAGGCAGCAGGTCGCCCAGCTGGACTGGCAGCAGATCGCCGCCCAGGTCGAGGCCGTGTTCACGGGCGTGATGGCGCAGAACGTCGGACGCACCATGCCTTCTGCGCCGCCGCTGCCCGCGCACTGAAGCGCTCTGTTCATCGGCATTCACCGCAGCGACACACCCGCTGTCGTCGTTTTGGGATGTGCTGCTGCATACAGCCATACCGCCATTTTCTTTCCGTTCGCGGGCGGTTCACCCAGGGCCCTCGTTGGACATGTCGTGGACGGTCTCCGATTTGCGAAACACGATTTCGCCTGTCGGTACGTGGACGACCCGAATCTCCCGACCCGGCGGGATCGTCTGGCTCTTGGCTGCAACCACAACCGCGAGTTCCCCATCGTCAAGCACGCAGCTCTTTCCCATGGCCACGTGCAGGAGGGCGCTCACGATGGGGCGTTCACTTTCGATGCGGTAGATGCCGTTTGGCATGATGGCTCCTTTGTGTACATCACAAATCGCAGGGGCGACAGCGAGATCATGGGTTTCAGCATAGTGCTGCGACGGGTGCACGGCCAGTCACCAGGTGCTGCTGTTGTTACCAGGTGTCGGCCTCACAGCGGGCAAGAAAAAACCCGGCCGAAGCCGGGTTGTGAAGTGGAACGAAGCGGGATCAGGAACCGATCACGCCGCCGTCGTTCTTGGTGATGACGATCGTGGCCGAGCGCGGGCGCTGGCCAGCGCCGTAACCGGCGTTGGCGGGCCACTGGCTCTGGTACTTGGCCGGATTGCCCACGTCGGCCATGGCTGTGCCTTCGCCCGGGTGCTGGATGTTGACGAACACCGCACGGCCATCGGGTGTCTCGCACCAGCCGGTGATCTCGCAGCCCTTGGGACCGACCAGAAAACGTGCCAGCGTGGTGGGCGTCGGGGTCTTGCCCACGTAGGTGGTGACGGACTTGTCGCCGTGCTTGACCGTCCTGGCGCCGCCATCGCCGAGCTTGCCGGGGATGGCGGCGAGCATCATGCAGTTGGTCTTGTCGGTGTAGGCGCCGTCGTCGGTCTGGATCCAGCAGACGCCGGTGGCCGGGCTGAACACCAGGCCGTCGGGCGCCGACATGTCGTTGTCGTCGGTGAGGCTGGAGAGGTTCACCGCTGCCTTGTCGGCATCGGCTTCGGCGCCGAAGACGTAGACGTCCCACTTGAACGCGCTGCCGGCGGGCGAGGCGTCGGCCATGCGAACGATGTGGCCGTGCACGTTGCCCTTCTGCGCCTTGCTGCCCTTCATGTCGGTGTACATGCGCGGGTTCACGGCGTCCGTGTTGGCTACCGTGCGGTTGCTGTTGTTGGTCAGCGTGATGTAGACCTCGCCGGTCTTCGGGTTCACACCGCCCCATTCCGGGCGGTCCATCTTGGTCGCGCCCACGGCGTCGGCCGCCAGACGCGTGAAGATGGCGACGTCGGCGTTGGACTTGAACTCGAAGTACGAGCTGCCCGCGATGATGGGGTTGTTCATCGACAGTTCCAGCCATTCACCGCTGCCGTTGTCCTTGAAGCGGGCGGCAAACAGCGTGCCCTTGTCGAGGTATTTGTCACCGGCGGCCAGGCGGTTGGCCGGCTGCGCGTCCTTCGGGTCCCACTTGGCGTCGGACACGAACTTGTAGATGTACTCGCCGCGTGCGTCGTCGCCCATGTAGGCCACGACGGGCTGGCCGGCCACCGGCTTGGCGAAGGCCACGCTCTCGTGCGCGAAGCGGCCCAGCCCGGTGCGCTTGCGCATCGGCGCCTGGGTGTCGTAGGCGTCCATCTCGACCACATAGCCGAAGGTGTTCATTTCGTTGCGGTAGTCGTCCTTCGCGCTGGCGGCCAGTGCGCCGTTGTTCCAGCGCACGTACTGGTCTTGCGGGCCGGCGCTTTCCCAGCCGTGGCGGCTGGCGGCGCCGGCCTTGCGGCCGTAGCGGTTGAGGGCCTGGACCTGCTTGTCCTTCTGGCGGCGATCGTCGTCCTTGGCGTCGCGCGAGAAATAGCCGTACCAGTTTTCTTCGCCCGAGACAAAGGTGCCCCAGGGGGTCTTGCCGGTGCCGCAGTTGTTCAGCGTTCCGCGGCACAGGGTGGCGTCGGTGCTGAACTTCGTCACCAGGTGTTCACTGCCGCGTGCCGGGCCGTGGATGGCGGCCGTGGTCATGGTGGTGACACGGCGGTTGAACGGCGAGCTGGTCTTGTAGGCCCACTGCTTGCCGCTGCTCTGGACTTCAACGAAGGACAGGCCGTGGATCGCGAGTTCCTTGTCCACTTCAGACGCCGGGCGGGGCAGGGTGGACGCGCCGCCGTTGGTGTGGATGAAGAAGGAGCTGAGCTTCTCGTCGGTGGTGGCTTCGTGGTTCACGGCCAGGATGCCGCGGCTGTTGAAGCTGTTGGATGGCTTGCCCGAGGCGTCCAGACCGAACCACTCCATGCCGTCGTGGTGGTCGCCGGCGCGCTGCTCGAAAGCGGTGTCGCTGCCATCGTTCTTGTAGGCGGGCACACCGGCGGCCAGCGGGTCGCCCAGCGCGTAGATGATCTGGGCGCTGTAGCCCTCGGGCACGACCACCTTGTCGGCCAGGCTCTTGGCCACGGGCTTGAAGCCCAGGCTGGTGAGGGCTGCGCCGGTGGTGCCGGACGCGCCGGAGGTGGCGCAGCCGCTCAGGGCCGTGGTGCCCAGAACGCCGGCACCCGCGGCACCCGCCGCGCCACGCAGCAGGCCGCGGCGGCTCAGGCGGGCATCGAGCACCTGATCAATGTGGGGGTTGGCCGTGTGGTTGGAGTCTTCGTTGTTGAAGTTACCGGGGTGGGAGATGTCAGATTTCAATTGGTGGCCTCGTGGGTTGAACAAACGGGGCCAAGCATCTCCCGTTTGTGTGAAACCCGCGTGACAGTGGTGTGGCAGTTCGCCCCGCGCACGCGGGCTGCCCTGCTATCAGCGTGGTAGCAGATTCATGGCCGGGTGCATCTGCCCCGGCTGGTTTTCCATGTAACCCCTGCCGTCTTTCACGCCTGTCCTGCCGGCGATCTGCCAGGCGGTGCGCTGGTTGATCAGGCGGGCCAGGAATTCGAGCTCTTCATCGGTGTGGTTGATGGCATCAGCGGGCGTGAGCAGCCGGCCGTTTTTCGGCGCAACCTCACCCCAGAACGACTGGTGGTAGCTCGACACGGACAGCGCGCGGTCGCCGCGAGCGTTCATCTGGACCGTGCCATAGCAGTTGCAGAAATAGCTGCGCTGGTCGGGCATGACTTCGGCGTAGACGCCGGTGCCGCGGATGCCGGCGGTGAGGGTGGGGGTGACGATGGTTCGGCTGGCCGAACGCCCGAACGCGCTGACCACCGCGCCAGTGAGCAGGCGCAGCAGACTCACGGTGTTGAGCGTAGAGCCACGCCCGACCTCCAGGCGCGAGTTTTGCCGCACATGAAAGGCCGCGTTGCCGATCACGAACAGCAGCCGCGAACCCGGGCCGGTCTGGATCTGATCCCCGGACTGCACCGTGTGCTGCGGCGACATGCGCCGGCCATTGAGCAGCACATCGCCCAGCATCTCGACCACATTGCTGCGCTGCTGGGCTTGCGCGGCACCCATTCCCCCGAAGGCCAGCCAGGCGCCCGCCGCGGCCACGGCCTCGCGGCGCTGGAACCAAAGGACTTCGTCTTCATGGCGGCCAAGCAGGGTGTGCTGAGTCATGTCGGGTCTCCGGTGGGTGAAGGCATTTCGTCGGGCGCTGGGCCGGTGTCAAAGCTGTCGCGGAAGCTGAAATAGACCGAGGCGTAGAACATCGACGCCACGAACAGCACGGCCGGGTACAGGATGATGTTGAGCGCCTGGACGCCGCCGAGCGCCGAGCCCAGCAGGCTGATCACCAGCCCTGACAACAGGAACACGCCCATCCAGCCCAACCCGAAGATGAACAGGGCGCCCTTGTTCTGCCAGCAGGCCAGGGCGCTGAAAAACAGGCTCTTGACCGGGCTCACACCGTGCCAGTGCACCAGCGCGGGCGCGTGCCAGAACATCATGAGAACGGGGATGTACACCAGCAGGGCCAACCACAGGCCCGGGCTGCCCAGCAGGCTCTGCATCATCTCGGGTGTGACGCTGGTTTCGACCTCGCCCGCCGGCGCCGAGGGGCCGAGCAGCGCGGCCGTGGCCAGCACCAGCAACAGGCAGCCGGCGTACATCGCTCCCAGCATCAGCATGGCGCGCGTCTGTTCGCGGCTTCCGCGAAACGCGCTGACCAGCGTGGATGGCATGGGGAAGCGGCCGGCCGCGGCTTCGCGGCTGGCCGCCATCAGACCCAGGTTGGCCGCGGGCGTGAGCACGGCCGAGATGGCCGTCCCGATCAGCGGGATGATCGAGAGCACGGACACTGTGGCCATGAACATGAAGAACAGGCCCGAGAGGGCCAGGGGCTGGCGAAAAAAGGTTTTGACGCCCAGTTTCACCCATTGCAGGCCGGTGCCTGCGGGAACAATGCGGAGTTTCATGCGTGGGGTGGGTCGGGCTCAGGCGGTCAGGCTGTGTTCTTCCAGCAGCGAGGCCAGCAGGCCGGGCGCCAGGCCCACCCGCTCGCGCAGCACGCGCTCGAAATGGGTGGGGTCGTGGGGCTTGAGCATGCTGGCGTCGCGTGGCAGGTGCCAGTCCCACAGGCGCGAGAGCCAGAAACGCAGCGCACCCGCGCGCAGCATGGCCGGCAGCAGGCCGCGCTCGGCCGCGTTCAGGGGGCGCACCGCCTGGTAGGCCGACACCATGGCCTGCGCCAGGGCAGCGTTGTGCTGGCCGTCGTGGTCGTCCGCCGTGTGGCGGATGCACCAGTCGTTGAGGCAGACCGCCAGATCGAACAGGAAGCTGTCGTTGCCGGCGAAATAGAAGTCGAAGAAGCCGGTGAGTTCACCATCTTCAAACATCACGTTGTCACGGAACAGGTCGGCATGCACCGGGCCGCGGGGCAGGGCGGAGTAGGCCGGCAGGGCCGCCACGTGGTTCTGGTAGGCCAGTTCGGTGCGAATGAGCGTGCGCTGGCTCTCGCTCAGGTGCGGCAGCACCACCGGCACCGTCTCGTTCCACCAGGGCAGGCCACGCAGGTTGGGCTGGCTCATGCCGAAATCGCGCCCGGCCAGGTGCAGGCGCGCCAGCATGTCGCCCACCGCCCGGCAATGCGATTCCTCGGGTGCCAGCTCGCTTTTGCCGCGCAGCTTGTCCACCACAGCGGCCGGTTTGCCCTGCAGCGTGTGCAGGATCTCACCCCGGGCGTCGGCGGCCGGTTCGGGCACGGGGATGCCCTTGCCCGCCAGGTGCTTCATCAGGTGCAGGTAATACGGCAGTTGTTCGAAACCCAGGCGCTCAAACACCGTGAGCACGTGGGTCTCGTGAAGGCCCCCGCGTTCGGTGGTGGCGAAATAGTTGGTGTTTTCGATGCCGCCGTGGATGCCCCGCAGCTCGGTGAGTTCGCCCAGGTTCAGCGTGCGCAGCAGTGCTGCTGCTTCGTCAAACGGGACTTCGGTGTAAACAGCCATGAAAAATGCGGACGATCAGAAGTTGAGGATGCGCCAGCGGCTCTTGCCTGTGGAGCCCTTGTTCTGGGCATCGGTGAGGTCCGCGCCACCCGGCACCGGCGTGATCTCGTAGCCGGGCGCACCGTTCTTGGGCTGCACGGCGATGCTGCGGGTCTGCCCGCCCACGCGCAGCTCGTCGATGCGCGAGAGCCCGTCTTCGTGGGTGATGCGCTCGATGCGCTCACTGCTCGCAGGGGGGCCGGACTCTGCAGGCACGACCGCCGTGGCTTCCGCGGCCGGCGCAGGGGCCTGGGCCAGCACGGGCAGGGCAAGGGTCAGGGCCAGAGCCGGCACGGACAGGCGTGACAGGCGGGAGAGGGGGGTGGTGGTATGGCGCATGCCCCATTGTAGGCAGGCGCTGCCCGTCTGGTGAGCGCCGGGGGCGGCTCAGGGCGTGGAGATTCCCCCACAATCGCCCCATGTCCGACGAAAAAACGCCCACCCCCACCCTGTTGCTGGTCGATGGTTCCAGCTACCTCTACCGCGCGTACCACGCCATGCCCGACCTGCGGGCCGTGCCCGGCGACCCGACGAGCCCGGCCACCGGGGCCATCCGCGGCATGATCAACATGATGCAGAAGTTGCACAAAGATTTTCCCTTTGTGTACGGTGCCTGTGTGTTTGATGCCAAGGGCCCGACCTTCCGCGATGCCATCTACCCCGAATACAAGGCCCAGCGCAGCCCCATGCCCGACGACCTGCGGGCGCAGATTCCACCGATCCACGAGGTGGTGCGCCTGATGGGCTGGCCGGTGCTCGACGTGCCCGGCGTCGAGGCCGACGACGTGATCGGCACGCTCGCCGTGACCGCCGCGAAACAGGGCTTTGAGGTCATCGTCTCCAGTGGCGACAAAGACCTGGCCCAACTGGTGAATCAACACATCACCATCATCGACACCATGAACGGCAGACGCCGCGACCTCGCCGGCGTGCAAGCCGAGTTCGGTGTGCCCGCGCACCTGATGGTGGACTACCAGATATTGGTGGGCGACCAGGTGGACAACGTGCCCGGGGTGGAAAAGGTGGGTCCCAAGACCGCCGCCAAGTGGCTGCAGGAATACGGCTCGCTCGAAGGCGTGGTGGCCAACGCCGGCAAGATCAAGGGCGTGGCTGGCGAAAACCTGCGCAAGGCGCTCGACTGGCTGCCCACCGGCCGCCAGCTGCTGACCATCAAGACCGACTGCGACCTGAACGGCTGGGTGCCCGACCTGCCGGCACTCGACGCCATCCGCATCGGCCAGCCGCAGACCGAACCGCTCAAGGCGTTCTACGAAACCTACGGCTTCAAGGGCCTGGCCAAGGCGCTGGGCGGCGACGAGTCCCCGTCTTCACCCCTTCGCCCCTCCGGGGAGAGGGCCGGGGTGAGGGGCTCGCCCACCAACGACCTCTTCAGCGAAGCCGAGCCAACCGAGGCCAGCGAAACGTCGGCAAACCCGTCCACCAGCAACCTCCACTACGACACCATCCTCACCTGGGAGCTCTTCAGCACCTGGCTCGCCAGGGTCGAAGCCGCCGACCTCGTGGCCGTGGACACCGAAACCACCTCGCTCGACGAAATGGTGGCCCAGATCGTCGGCATCAGCTTCAGCGTGACACCCGGCGAAGCTGCCTACATCCCGCTGATGCACGCGGGCCCCGACGCGCCCGAGCAGTTGCCGCTGGACGAGGTGCTGGCGAAGCTCAAGCCCTGGCTGGAGAACCCGGCGAAACACAAGCTCGGCCAGCACATCAAGTACGACCGCCATGTGTTCGCCAACCACGGCATCGAGGTGCAGGGCTATGTGCACGACACCATGCTGCAAAGCTACGTGCTCGAAGTGCACAAGCCGCACGGCCTGTCCAGCCTGGCCGAGCGCCACCTGGGGCGCAGCGGCATCAACTACGAAGACCTGTGCGGCAAAGGCGCGCACCAGATCCCGTTTGCCCAGGTCGACGTGGCCAAGGCGGCCGAGTACTCATGTGAAGACAGCGACCAGACGCTGGACGTGCACCGCGCGCTCTGGCCCCAGCTCGAAGCCGACGCCAAGCTGAGCTTCATTTACGAGCTGGAGATCGCCAGCAGCGAAGCGCTCTACCGCATCGAGCGCAACGGCGTGCTGATCGACGCGCCCACGCTCGCCAGACAGAGCCACGAACTCGGCCAGCGCATCTTCGCGCTGGAGCAGGAGGCATATGAAATTGCCGGCCAGCCCTTCAACCTGGCCAGCCCCAAGCAGCTCGGCGAAATCTTCTTCGACAAGCTCGGCCTGCCCGTCATCAAAAAAACCGCCACCGGCGCGCGCAGCACCGACGAAGAGGTGCTTGAAAAACTCGCCGAAGACTACCCGCTGCCCGCCAAGATCCTGGAACACCGGGGTCTCTCCAAGCTCAAGGGCACCTACACCGACAAGCTCGCCCAGCTCGCCCACCCGCGCACCGGCCGCGTGCACACGCACTACGCCCAGGCCGTGGCCGTGACAGGGCGCCTCTCCAGCAACGACCCCAACCTGCAGAACATCCCCATCCGAACCGCCGAAGGCCGCAAGGTGCGCGAAGCCTTCGTGGCACCCGCCGGCAGCGTTATCGCCAGTGCCGACTACTCGCAGATCGAGCTGCGCATCATGGCCCATCTCAGTGGCGACGCGGCCTTGCTCAAGGCCTTCCACGATGGCGTGGACGTGCACCGTGCCACCGCCGCCGAAGTGTTTGGCCTGGAGCCCGCGCAAGTCAGCAGCGAACAGCGCCGCTACGCCAAGGTCATCAACTTCGGCCTCATCTACGGCATGAGCGCCTTCGGCCTGGCCAAGGCGCTCGCCATCGACAACACCGCCGCCAAGAACTACATCACGCGCTATTTCGAGCGCTTCGCCGGCGTCAAGCAGTACATGGACGACACCCGCGCCCAGGCCAAGGCACAGGGCTACGTGGAAACCGTGTTCGGTCGGCGCCTCTACCTGCCTGAAATCAACAGCCCCAACGGCCCGCGCCGCAGCGGCGCCGAACGCGCCGCCATCAACGCCCCCATGCAGGGCACGGCGGCCGACCTCATCAAGCTCAGCATGGTGGCGGTGCAGAAGGCGCTGGACGAACAGCAGCGCGGCACCAAGATGATCATGCAGGTGCACGACGAACTGGTGTTCGAAGTGCCCGAGGGCGAAGTCGACTGGCTCAAGACCGAAATTCCGCGCCTGATGGCCGGCGTGGCAGCGCTCAAGGTGCCGCTGCTGGCGGAGGTGGGGGTGGGGGCGAACTGGGACCAGGCGCACTGAAGGCGAAGTTGCTTTTTTCAGCGGGACATGTCTGCTTGTGCAGGCAGGTGTCCTGCAACCCTTAACTCAAGCAGCACCCTCACACCACCCGATTCCACTCCAGCGCCCGACTGCGCCAGTGCGCATCAATCGTCTGCGTGAAGTCCGCCCGCACGAGTTTTGCGCGGCTCTCCAGCCAGTCGGCGTTCTCGCGGCGGACCACGATGCCCTCCAGGTGGCCCTGGCGGAACTGGCTGTCGTGGGCGTGCACCCAGTCGCGCAGCTGGTCCAGCGTCACTTCGCCCGCGTACAGGCGCGGCACGGTGTTGAAGCCTGTTTCTGCGGCCCAGGCGTTGCGGCGCGCGGTGCTCCAGAAGCGCTGCTCCTGGCGGTCGTACACGTCGAACAGCATCCACCAGTCGGGCAGGGTGGCGTAGTCGAGTGAATGGCGCGCGGCGCACCATTCGCCAAAGGCGACGAGGTGCAGCCCCAGGGCATCGAACAGCTTGTCTTCGTGCGCCGCCAGCCAGGGGCCCAGGCGGGCGAACTGGCCGTGGAAGGGCTGGGGCAGGTACTGGCCCCGGTTTTGCGCGCGCAGCACGCCGTCGGGCGAGACTGAAAAGCCCAGGTTGGCGCCGTCGAGCTTTTCTTCCAGCACCACGGGGCCGCTGAGGATGTCTTCGGCCTCGGCGGGGGAGAGCACTTTGTCGTCGCGCGGCTCGCCAGTGGCCAGCCAGGCGATGTGGGGGGTGTGGGGGAAACGGAAGAAGTCGGGCATAAGTGTCTATTTTGCGCGCCGGACGCGCGGGTGTTTGACATGCCAGCGCGCCTGCAGCCAGTCGGGAAGCAGGTTTTCCACCTCCAGCCCCACGGCGTGCAGGGCCTGCTGGCAGTCGATCCAGTCGGTGTCGGCGGCGTTGGTGATCTGGGTGGCGCGGCCTGCATCGAGCGCGGCGAGGGCGGCGGCCACCATCTTGCGGTCGGCCAGGTCGGTGACGGCCTCGGCCAGCTCGGGCGGCAGCACGGCGTTGCCGTCCTTGTCGAGCAGCACATCGACCCACACCACTTCGCCGCGGTCCATCTTGTGCATCATGGCCAGCCAGCCGTAGTCCTGCTCGGTGAGCTTGTGGCGGTATTCGCCGCACACATGCCAGTCCACGTCGAGCACGGCGTGGCGCGTGGGGTCGGCCTCGAAGGCTTCGAGCCAGTCGAACACCTGCTGGCGCAGCGCGGCTTCTTCCACGGGGGTGGATTCGGCACGAAAGGGCGAACCCGCGTCGGACGCGCTGGCGACGATGAGCACATTGGTGTCCACCAGGCGGGCCTGCATTGCGCCTGCCTCAGCCAACGGCGGTTTCCCGTAGACGCTGTGCGCGTGCGCGGGCCTGCTCGCGCGCCTCGCCCATCGCATCGCCAAAAAAGCGCGGCGGCCAGTTGCGCACGGCGCCGAATTCGTCCACGTCCAGCGGCACCAGCACGGCATCCGCACCCTGGCGCTCGACGAACAGCATGCGGCACTGCGCGGTGCTGGCCTGGCGCCGGGCGATCAGGGTCTGCATGCGGCGGAACAGGTGCTCGGAATGTGTCTCCACGAGAAACTGCACCTGGCGCTGCTGGCTCACCTCGGCAAACATTTCGGCCAGCACGGCCTGGGCCAGCGGGTGCAGGTGGATTTCGGGCTCTTCCAGCAGCACGGTGCTGCCCGGCGGCGCGCAGTAGGCCACGGCCAGTACCGGCAGTACTTGCGAGACGCCCACGCCCACGTCGCGCAGGTTGGCCACCACACCGTCGTGGTGCACCAGCACCTCGTAGCGGCCCGAGCGTCCCAGTGCGCGCACGCTGAGCTGCTCGGCCATGCCCATGCGCTGCAGCCAGTGCGACACGCTGCGCAGCACGCTGCCCTGGTGCTCGGACGGCAGCAGGAAGTTGGCCAGCAGCGCGTCGATGGCCTTGTGGCCGTCGCTGCCGACTTCGCCGGGGGTGGTCTTGTTCCACACGTAGTCGCGATCGGGGCGGCGGCGCAGCGGGCCAAGGTAGACGATGCCCTCCAGCTCACGGCGCAGCGCCAGGCTCAGGTCTTGCAGGTGCGTGCCATCGGTGCCCAGCAGGGCCAGGGCCTCGGCGGGCAGGGCGATGGAGCGCTCGGGCGCCAGTTGCGGGCCCTTGCCACGCGGCCGGGACTCGTCGTCCACATACACCGCGTAGGCGCCGCGCTCGCGCCGCACCGCCCGAAAGCGTCGAGCCACGGTGGAAAGCTGCAGTTCCTGGATGGCCACGGCGCCGCTGGCGGTTTGCCCGTAGCTGCAGGCAAAACGCCCGTGGCGCACGCGCTCGCCCTCGGGACGCTGAAAGGACAGCTCGATGGAGAACTGGCGCGGCGCTGCCACACCGCGCGAAAGTACCGCGTCGAAGTCGCCGAAGTGGAAGTAATCGTTCGCCTCGTCACCCCCCAGGTTCAGGTGCACGGTGCGGTCGGGCGAGGCCACGGTCTGCTTGAGCAGCAGCAGGCTTTGCAGCAGCGTGGACTTGCCCGAAGAATTGGCGCCCAGCAGCATGGTGACGGGCGCCAGTTGCACCGGGCCGCTGTCGCGCCAGGCCTTGAGGTTCTGGAGGTGGAGTTGGTCAATCATCGCAAGCCCATCTTATGCGTATGAACAGGCTGGACTTGCGGTTTTGAAGTCATTCAAATTTCATTGCGCCAGCGTTGCGGGGAGCAGGGGTGGTGGTGCTGCGATGGGTTGATGGGCGCGAAGGTGAGTGGCGGCCGGCCAGGATGAGGCATTCACCTTTCTGAATTCAATGACAGCTCTACGTAGGTGACCGAGGAAGTCATCTTGGCCGCCGAATCGCAGGCGGCCCGAGCGCCCGTGCGCGACCTGCAGCTGTGGTGCAGCATGCGAACCTACAGGTGGAAATCGCCCGCAGCTTCCGGCTGGTAAAGCACCTTCTCAATCCGGATATGGCAGGTCCGCTCCGGAGTTCGCCAATCGAAGGCATCGCCCTCCTTGTAGCCCAGGATCGCTGTACCGATGGCAGAGCACACGGACAGCTTCTCGGCACTGCCGTCCGCGTCCTCTGGGTAGACCAGGGCCACTTCCACTTCTTCGTTGTCTAACTGCAGCAAGGCCCTGGAGTTCATCGTGACAACATCCCGCGCCACCTGCTGCGGATCGACGACGATGGCTCGCTCGATCTCGTGCTCCAGCTCGACAACAGCCTCGCCCAGCTCGAGCGAGAGCAGGCTCCGGAGCCGGGCCTTGTCGATCTCAGTGATGTGGATATCAGTGGGGACACCCAAAGCGCCTTCTCGCAAGAGCCGCAGGTAGCGCTCCGAAGTCACGGAAAATGACTTCAGAGTGGGCGTTTCGCTTTCAAGCAGAAAGCCACAGTGCAGGAAGGCCTTCAGCGAGCGCGCGTTGTCCGGATGGATCTTGGCGATGAGCTTCTCGGCCCGCATGTCGAAGAAGGCGAGTTTCATGCCTTCGCGGATGGCGCTGGCGCCCAGTTTGCGGCCCCAGTTGTCGCGGTTGCCGATGACCAGGACCATTTCGCAGTCCGGGCCCGTCTTGACGAGACGGACAAAACCCACCGGCACGTCATGCCGGTCGTAGGCCATGAAGAACCGGCCGCCCTGGTTGAACAGATGGGTCAGGATCGGCAACTGGACCCGACCAATGACCTGCTCGATGAACCGGGAGACATGTCGCGAATCGCTCAGGTGGCGGGTGACGCACTCGTCCTCCAGCCAGTCCATCAGAGTCAGCGCGTTTGCCCGAGTGATCTCGGGGCACAGCGAAATGAAAGGCTTGTTCATCTTCACCACCTTTGGTTGCAAGGATGAAAGCCCTTCATGGCCTCGGCCATGACGGTTCTTTCAAGAGATCTTTCATTGTAAAGCGGCGCGCGGGCGTGGTCGTTCGGCCCTTTGACCGAGATGAAGGATGCGTCTTGTGGTCGCCGCTCCAGCAGTGAGTCCCGCGCTCACCGCACCGCCAGCACCACCTTCGTGAACGGATGCGCCTGCCCTTCGGCCCACCAGTTGACCCACAGCCGGTCGGCGCCGCCCGGAGGGTCGGCTTGCAGGGTCATGACGTTGCGGCAGCCGATCAGGCGCTGCTGTGTGGTCGGGAACTCGAGCATGCGGCCGGTGATGCCGGGTTCCAGGGTTTCCGGTTGCTGGCAGGCCTGCTCCAGAAAGTAGCGGGCCACGCCCGCAGGGGCTGGGTGGGTGACGCCGCTGGAGGTGAGCTGGGTCAGGCTGCGCGCTTCCAGCGGCAGGGTGGAGCGGGTTGATTCGATTTCACCCAGGGCCGCCACGTGCACGTCGCCCGACAGCACGGTCACGCGCAGGCCTTTTGCGCAGGCGTCGAGCAGGCGGTGCACCAGGCGCAGGCGCTCGGCCTTGTGTGGCGGGCTGGTCCAGTGGTCGCGCAGATCGTCTTCGATTTCTTCGATGGCCGGCAGGGCACCGAGCATCCTTTCCAGCTGCTCGAAGCTCGGGTGCATCACCGGGATGCTGCTCATCACCAGCAGGTGGCGCAGACCGCCGGCGGCCAACTGGGCATCGAGCCACTGGTACACGGCACTCCAGCTGGTCGCGCTCAGCACCTGCTCGGCGAGCAGGACGGTGGCCCCGTTGGCGCCGGTCTGTTGCCCGCGTGGCCGGCGTTCGCTGCGCATGTCGAGCACCAGCAGGCCGGTGTTGCCAAAACGGTAGGCGCTGTTGTGCGCGTTCTGGCCGGGCAGGGTGGCGGGCGGGGCGGCGCCCAGCATCTGGCGCTGGAACAGCTCGAACGCGGTCCTGGCCACCGCAAAAATGCCCTGGAACACGGGGCTGTGGTGCAGCTCGGCCGGGTGGGAGCCCCAGCCGTCGATGATGTCGTGGTCGTCCCACATCATCACGCTGGGCACCGTGGCCAGCAGCGCGGCGGTCTCGGGTTGGTTCCAGCGCTCCAGGTAGAGCCGGGCGAAGTGCGTCTCCAGGGCGGCGCGCAGCGAGTCGCTGAAGGCCATGTGGGTGCGGGTGAACCACTCAATCTCGGTCCACGCCCTGAGCTCTGGCAGCACCGACCAGATGTCGTCGCTGTAGATCTGGTCGCCGCCCATGAGCAGCAGCTCCAGCGGGCCAAAGCGGGTCTGGTCCACCAGGTCTTGCCCGGCGTGCAGCCGGCCCAGCCGGGCCCACATGGCCAGGGGGTGTTGGAGGGACTTGCGCGTCCGGGCGTCCGAGAAGCCGTTGCACGACACATAGGCCATGGCCGGTGTGGCGCCGAGCGCGGGCACCTGAATGTGGTGGGTCTGGCCGCCGAGTCGGTAAGCCACGCTTTGGGTCGCCGCCGTCTGGCGAACGGCGATGTCGAAGCGCCAGGCCGTGGCGTCGAGGCCGGGCACCGGGCCGTGCCAGCCGCCCACCAGTTCGGCGGGCACGTGGAGGGTCAGGCCGGGCTGGGGGTCGGCCGCGTCGCAGACGATCAGCAGGCTCAGCCCCCACACGCCGTCCTGGCATCCGAGAAACTGCAGAATGGGCCCGGTCTGGTTCATGTCGCCTCCCTGTTGGCTGTTCTTGTGGCTGGTTGCGCGGCCATTGTGGCGCGGTGCGGCGTGGGTCGTAAACCTGAAGTTTGCAGGCGTTGGCGAACCAAAAGGCCCGAACCGTGATCCAGACCATGCCGCCATTTGCGGCTTCGGCGGCTTCGTTGTCCCACTTCAACCCAGGAGATACCTATGTTCAATACCGATCTGATCACCGACAGCCAGGCCTTGCTCGATGCCCGTGATGCGAACAGCCAGCCCTCGCGCCGGACGGCCCTCAAGGCCGCCCTGGGCGTGGGCTACGCCGCTGCCGCGCTGCCCATCATGGCGCAGACGGCGATCAAGACGCCGGCCGATGGCCTGACGGCGGGTGAGGTGATGATCGATGTGAATGGCTTCAAGATGCCGGCCTACCGCGCCGCACCCGCGGGCAAGACGGGCTTGCCGGTGGTGCTGGTGCTGTCGGAGATTTTTGGTGTGCACGAGTACATCGCCGACACCGCACGGCGCTTCGCGAAGGCCGGGTACCTGGCGATTGCACCCGAGCTGTTCGTGCGCCAGGGCGATGCGCAGAGTTATGGCGAGATGGCCAAGCTGATCGCCGAGGTGGTGTCCAAGGTACCCGATGCCCAGGTCATGGGCGATCTGGATGCGGCGGTGAAATGGGCCGCGGCCAACGGCGGCGACACCAGCAAGCTGGGCGTGACGGGTTTTTGCTGGGGCGGGCGCCATACCTGGCTCTATGCGGCACACAACCCTCAGGTGAAGGCGGCGGTGGCCTGGTACGGCCGCCTGGTCGGACAGGCCAGTGAGCTGAATCCGAAGCACCCGGTGGACGTGGCGGCCGGGCTGCACGGGCCGGTGCTGGGCCTCTACGGTGGTGCCGACACGGGCATCCCCCTTGACACGATTGATAAGATGAAGAGCGTTCTGGCCACGGGCAATGCGGCGGCCAAGGCTTCGACTTTTGTGGTGTACCCGGATGCGCCCCATGCGTTCCACGCCGACTACCGGCCGAGTTTCCGCAAGGAGCCGGCCGAAGACGGCTGGAAGCGGGCGACGGACTGGTTCAAGCAGCACGGCGTGGCCTGAAGCCGGGCCGGCTTTTCCGAACGAGGGGGCCGCTGTTGCGGCCCTTTTTTTGTGACTTCTGATTCAAGATGACCCTGATTGCAATCCTGTTGGGAACCGTGGCTGCCGGTGTGGGCAGCGTCTGGCTGGCGGCCGCGCTGAGCTTCGCCATGCTGGCGCGCTACACCCAGCACATGCTGAGCCTGGCGGCCGGCGCACTGATGGCCACGGCCTTCATGCACCTGCTGCCCGAAGCGTTCGAGAGCGAGGCGGGTGCGCAGGAGCTGTTTGCGGTGCTGCTGGCGGGTCTGGTGTTTTTCTTCCTGCTGGACAAGGCGGAGCTCTGGCACCACGGCCACGAGCACCACCACGACGCGGGGCACGAGGGTCACGACCATGCGCACCACGGGCACGCCCACGGCCACGATCACCACGGCCCGCGCTCCGGCGGCTGGGCGGTGCTGGCCGGGGACAGCGTGCACGCCTTTGGCGACGGCATTCTGATCGCGTCGGCCTTCATGGCCGACATGCGTCTGGGCGTGGTCACGGCGGTGGCGGTGCTGGCGCACGAGGTGCCGCACCACATGGGCGACCTGGTGGTGCTGCGCCACACATCGGGCACGCAACGCGCGGCGCTGGTCAAGGTGTCGCTGGCGGGCACGGTGACCGCGCTGGGCGGCGTGGTGGGGTATTTCCTGCTGGCGCAGCTGGAAGATTACCTGCCGTATTTCCTGGTGGCGGCGTCGAGCAGCTTTGTCTATGTGGCGCTGGCCGATCTGATTCCCCAGCTGCAAAAACGCCTGGGCCTGCGCGAGACGGCGGCGCAGGTGGCCTGGCTGCTGGCGGGCATTGCGCTGGTGACGCTGGTCAGCGGGCTGGCCCACGCCCGCTGAACGAAGCGCGCCCAGTCGGTCCGGAGGTCGGCGGTGCCTTGCGGCCCGGATCGGGTCAAGACATGGCGTGAGGGGGTGGTGCAGCAGGCGGAGGTGGCGCAGGCGGCGGTGCCGGTGGCGCGGACAGGGTAAACACGAACAGGGCCCCTTGACCTTCGACCGACTCGCCGCGGATGCTGCCGCCGTGGCGTTCGACGATGCGCCGCACGGTGGCCAGGCCGATGCCCGTGCCATCGAACTGGCTGGGCGTGTGCAGGCGCTGAAAGGGTTTGAAGAGTTTGTCGGCGTAGTGCATGTTGAAGCCCACGCCGTTGTCCCGAACGAAAAAGGCGCCGGGCGGGTGGCCGTCGCTGCCCAGCCGGCCGAACTCGATCAGCGGAGCCATCTGGTCGCGGGTGTATTTCACGGCGTTGCCGAGCAGGTTCTCCAGCACGATGCGGGCGAGGGGCGCGTCGCACTGGCAGACCAGGTCGGGTGTGATGTGCCAGCGCAGATGCCGCTCGGGGTGCCGTCCGTGTTCGGCCCGCATCACCCGTTCGGCCAGGGCGCTCAGGTCGGTCTCGTCCCGGGACAGCTTGCCCTGGCTGACCCGGGCCAGCGCCAGCAGGTCGGCGATCAGCAGGCTCATGCGGCGGGTGGCGGCGAGCACGCGGTCGAACAGTTGTTGCTCGTCGGCCTGCAGGCGCCCTTGCAACTGCTCGGTCAGCAGTTGGGTGAAGCCGTCGATGGCGCGCAAGGGCGATTTGAGGTCGTGTGACACCGAGTAGGCGAACGAGTCGAGCTCGGCGTTGAGCTTTTCCAGCTCGGCCGTGCGCTCACGCACGCGCTGTTCCAGCGAGGCATTCAGGCGCAGGATTTCGCGGTCGCGCCGCAACCGGATGAGCTCGGCCGTGGCACGGCTGGCAAAAATGGCGATCAGCGCACGGGTGTCGGGCTGCAGCTGGATCGGCCGGCGCCAGAGTGCGTTGAGCAGGCCGATGGCCGTGCCGTCTTCGTCGCGCAGCGACTGGCCCACATAGGCCTGGAAGCCTTGATCGGTCAGCGCCTGATCGTGCGGGTACCGCTCGGCCACGCCTTCCAGGTGCACGCACAGGTCGGTCTGTTGCATCGCTTCGCCGCAGGGGGCACCGTCAAGCGGGAAGGTGAAGTTGGGGCTGGTGGCGCCGTCTTTCCACACCGACAGGGTGCGCACACGCCGATCCTGGTGCTGTTCGCCGACGGTGACCATGTCGGCGCCGATGGCCTGGGCCATGTGCATCGTGAGCGCCTGGAACAGGGCGTCACCGCTGGGCACCGAGAGGCCTCGCGTGAGCGACAGCAGCTGCGTCTGGCGACGGCGTTCTTCACTGATGTCGATGACGGTGCTGATCACCAGCCGGTCTTCGGGGTCTTCACCCATTTCACTCGAGATCAGGGCGTCAAAGGTGCTGCCATCCGCGCGCAGTCCGACCACGGACTCCTGCAGGGAGCGGCGGTTGACGAACAGGCGTTCCAGGTAGTCGGTCCGCTGTTCGGGATCGAGCCATAGGAAGTTGTCGACCCGCCCCAGGACCTGGGCGCGGGAGTGGCCGTAGCAGCGTTCAAAGGCGGGATTGACGTCGAGGATCAAGCCCGAGTGTGCTGACTGGGCGAGCATGGCGCTGGGGCTGGTGTGGAAGATGCGCGCGAACCGCTCCATGCTGCGGTCGCGCTCCTGTTCGGTGCGCTTGCGCCGTTCGAGCTCTTCCATCTGCCTCGTCAGCGCCTGTTGGGCCCGGATGCGGCTGTAGTACACCATGATCGCGACGACGAGCAGGGTGGCGGCGTGGGTGAGCCACACGGTGATGCCTACGCCGAAGTCCGGCGTGTGCAGCCAGCCGCGTTGTTCGGCGATGTTCAGGCCGCCGAGCGCGGCCAGGCAGAACACCACGGTGGCGATCAGAGCGGTGCGTCCGAGGAAAATGCCGGCCCAGGCAACGGCCGCAACAAACAGGAAACCGGCCGCGGTGCGCACCGAGCCGTACGCCAGCACGGCCAGAATGGCCGACAGCACCACGGCAAACACCAGCGTGTGGGGCACGAAGCGGACGTAGCCCCTGCGCAGCAGGATCAGCGAGCCCCAGCTGGTGAGCGCGATCAGCGCCGGTGCCAGCACCTCCGGCGGGTTGCTCGTGGTGAGGTACACCAGCAGTGTGAGCGCTGTGGCCACCACACCGACCAGCAGCGAGATCGTCTGCAATGTGACCAGTCGGATCTTCCCATCCGCGCTCAAGTCGGGCGCTGGTGGAGGTTGGGGTGTGTTGAGAGGGGCCACGGGCGCGGGCTGGTTGGGCGTGATTCGGGTGGGGTGCCGGTCGATCGGCCTCAGCCCCGGGTTGTGTCGGCCGCTGGCGGAGCGACTTGACTCTGCGCGCAAGGCAAACCCGGCGTGTTGCACCACTCGCTCCAGCTGCCCGCATAGAGCGCACTGCGGCCCAGCCCGGCGACCTCCATGCCCAGCAGGTTGGGAATCGCGCTCACGCCGCTGCCACAGTGGTGGATGACGGTGGACGGGGCGCGCCCGGCCAGCAGTTGCTCGAACTCGGCGCGCAGCTGAGCAGCGGGTTTGAAGCAACCGTCGGCACCGATGTTGTCGACAAAGGGCCGATTGAGCGCGCCGGGAATGTGCCCGGCCACCGGGTCCAGGGGCTCCACCTCGCCGCGGAACCGGGCGGCGGAGCGGGCATCGACCAGGGTGAGCGCCGGGTCGCCCAGCCGGCTGGCGATGGTCGGGGTGTCGACCAGCCGGGCGAGCGGATCGCGCAGGACGAAACCGCCTGGGGTCGCCTTTTTAGGGGGCGCAGCGGGCCCGGTTTCAGCGGCGCCGCCTGAGACGAGCCAGGCTTGCAGGCCGCCGTCGAGCACGGCGACGGCTTCGTGTCCGCACCACTTCAGCATCCACCAGAGGCGGCCGCTGTAGTTGGCGCCCTGGCGGTCGTAGACGACGGCTTGCGTGTCGGCCGTCAGGCCGATCCGGTCCAGCCAGGTAGCCAAGGTTTCGCGCGAGGGCAGGGGATGGCGCCCGCCGCTGGCGCGGTCGTCTGCGGAATGGCTGCTCAGGTGGTGGTCCAGGTGGGCGTGGAGGGCGCCCGGGATGTGTGCCTCGTTGAACTGGGCCTCGCCGGCGTCCGGGTTGGCGAGTTCGAAGCTGCAGTCAAACAGCTGGAGCGGCGCCGCCTGGTTCTGGAGCGCACGCAGCTCGGTGGGGGTGATGAGGGTGGTGTACATGCAACCCATTGTGCGGGATTGCGCCGGCCGACGGCTTCTGCGCTTGAACGCGAACCCGTATCAGTGGTCTTCGGCGGGTGCGTTGGGAATCGCGCGTGCGCGCAGCGCTGTGGCCGTGATGCCGCTGACCACGATCAGGCCCATGCCCAGCCAGCCGATCAGTGGCAACTGGTCGCCAAAGATGGTGATGCTGTAGATGCCGGCAAAGACGATGCCCGAATACTGCAGGTTGGCCACCACCAGGGTGGCGCCGCTGGCATAGGCGCGTGTCATGCACAGCTGACCAAACACCGCCAGCAGCCCGATGGGCAGCAGCCACAGCGCGCTCGGCCAGTGCCAAGGGCTCGCGCCCGCGAACAGCATGCCCGCCAGCCCGGCCACCACCGCGCCCACGGAGAAATAGAACACGGTGCGGCTCTCCGGCTCGCCAGCCCGGCTGAGCGCGGCCACCTGCAGGTAGGCCAAGGCGGCAAAGATGCCAGAAAACAGGCCAACCACCGCACCGAGAACCTGCTCGGGCTGCAGCGTCGGGCGCAGCATCATGGCCACGCCGGCAAACCCCGCCAGCACTGCCATGAAAAGGGGCGCCTGGTTTTTCATGGGGGCATTGCGCCCCTGCGTCAGCAAAGCGCCGCCGAGCAAAAAGGCTGCGATCCAGACACTGCTCATGTAGTTGAGTGTCATGGCGGTGGCCAGCGGCAGCACGGCGATGGCAAAGAACCATGTCGTCAGCGAGATGGTGCCGACGACGGTGCGCCAGAAGTGCATCATGGGCAGCTGGGTGCGCAGGGAAACCCCCCGCACCCGCGTCATGCCGATGATGAACACCACGCCCACCATGCCCCGGTAGGCCACGATTTCAAACGGGTTGAAGTGATCCGACGCGAACTTGATGCAGACGCCCATGGTGGCGAACAGCAGCGCGGCAAGCAGCATCCATAACATGTCAGCCCTCCTGCGCCGCCTGCGGCGTCACCCCCCCAGGGGGGCGGCACTGGCGGCCCGGCAAAGCCGGTTCCGCGGTGCCCTGGCATGAATGCACGCGGATGCTCACTCCGTTCGCATCCTGCTTCTGTACCACTCGTGGAAATGCTGCATGCCGTCTTCCATCGGGCTCTGGTAGGGGCCGACCTCGTTGTCGCCGCGCGCCAGCAGGGCCTTGCGCCCGGCGTCCATGCGCTCGCCGATCTCGTCGTCCTCGATGCAGGTTTCCATGTAGGCCGCACGCTGTGCTTCGACGAAGCCGCGTTCGAAGGCGGCGATTTCTTCGGGGTAGTAGAACTCCACCATGTTCAGCGTCTTGTCCACGCCGAGCGGGTACAGGGTCGAGACGGTGAGCACGTGCGGATACCACTCGACCATGATGTGCGGGTAGTAGGTCAGCCAGATCGCACCGTGCGAGGGCGCTTCGCCCTGGCGGTACTGCATCAGCTGCTCGTGCCAGCGCTGGTAGACCGGGCTGCCGGCTTTGCCCAGCAGGTTCTGCGCACCCACGGTCTGCACCGAGAACTCGGGCTTGAACTCCCAGCGCAGGTCGTCGCAGGTGACGAAGCCACCCAGGCCGGGGTGGAAGGGCACGACGTGGTAGTCCTCCAGATAGACCTCGATGAAGGTCTTCCAGTTGTAGTTGCAGGTGTGCAGCTCCACATGGTCGAGCACCATGCCGTCGAAATTCAGCGCGGCGCGCGGCCCCATGCCCGCCAGATCGGCTTCGATGTCACGGCCGTTGTCTTCAAACAGCAGGCCGTTCCACTCGCGCAGCGGATACCGCTTGAGATCCAGGCAGGGGTCCTGGGCAAAGTGCGGTGCACCCAGCAGCGAGCCGAGCGGGCTGTTCTGGCCACCGCTGTAGGTCCAGCGGTGCAGCGGGCACACGATGTGGCCACCGGCGTGGCCGCTGCGGTTCTCGCCCAGGTTGCCGCGGCCCTTGAGCATGACGGCCTGGCGGTGGCGGCAGATGTTGGACACCAGTTCCACGCCGGTGGGCGTGCGCACCAGGGCGCGGCCTTCGCCCTCCTGAGGCAGGGCGTAGTAGTCGCCGACGTTCGGCACCGCGTTGGCATGCCCCACGTAGCGAGGACCCCGCTGGAAGAGGGTTTCCAGTTCGCGCTGGTACAGCGCCTGGTCGAAATAGCTGGAAACCGGGAGTTGGCTTCTGGCCTGCTGGAGTTGAAGACTTAAATCAGACATGTGTCTTGACCTAGAGACTCCCCCTATGAAGGGGCAGGGTAAGCGCTGTGCTCGTCAGACGAATTCGCGCGGGATGGGTGGAGTGGTGCGTCCCTCCGGGCGGATGAGGCCCGTCAGTGGAGAAAAGGAGGGCGGATTGTACCCCGGGCATGCCATCCGGGACGGCATCGCCGGTGAGCCGGGGCGGGCCGTCAGGAGGGGCTTTGCCTCACTTGGTGTCCCGGTCTGCCGGGGGGATAAAATCCCCGCTTGCTGCGGAGCACCCGTCGGTCGGCGGTTGTCCTGCTTGCCCACTGTCAGGGATGCCCGATCCGGGCCATTCGAGCTCTGGCCGCAGCCGATCCTTTTTTCGCTCGCATGACCACATCCACCACCACCAAGTCACCCCGCTCCGCTGGCCGTGCAGCCGCGTCTGCCGACGTGGCCGCCAGCTACGAAGCTGCCCTGGAAGAGCTGGAGCAACTGGTGTCCCAGCTGGACGCGGGCCAGTTGCCGCTGGACCAGTTGCTCACGCGTTACCAGCGCGGTGCCGAGTTGCTGGCGTACTGCCGCAGCCGGCTGGAAGCGGTGGAAAACCAGATCCAGCTGCTCGAAGGCGGCGAACTCAAACCCTGGAGCGCCACTTGAGTACCGCGATGTCCGATGGGGTGGGGTTCGTGGCCTGGCGCGCGGCGCAGCAGGCGCTGATTGAGCGGGCGCTGAGCGACTGGGTGTCGCCCGACGCGCCGGCGGGCCTAGGGCTGGCCATGCGCTACGCGGTGCTTGATGGCGGCAAGCGCCTGCGCCCGCTGCTGGTGCTCGCCGCCTGCGAAGCGGTGCAGGGGCATGCCGGCACCGCCCTGCGGGCCGCCTGCGCGGTTGAACTGATCCACGCTTATTCGCTGGTGCACGACGACATGCCCTGCATGGACAACGACGTGTTGCGCCGGGGCAAGCCCACGGTGCACGTGCAGTTTGGCGAGGCCCAGGCCTTGCTGGCGGGCGACGCCTTGCAGGCCCTGGCCTTTGAGCTGCTGGTGCCCGACGACGGGTCCACCGATCCCGCGCTCTCGGCCACGCTGTGCCGGCAGCTCGCTCAGGCTGCGGGTGCCGCCGGCATGGCCGGTGGGCAGGCGATCGATCTGGCCAGCGTGGGCTCGGCGCTGGACCGGCCGGCGCTGGAGGCCATGCACCGCTGCAAGACTGGTGCGCTGCTGCAGGCCAGCGTGATGATGGGGGCCGCCACCGGGCGCCCGAGCGGACACGCGCTCGCCTGCCTGCGTCGCTACGGCGACCGCCTGGGTCTGGCTTTTCAGGTGGTGGACGACATCCTTGATGTCACCACCGACTCGGTCACGCTGGGCAAGACTGCGGGCAAGGACGCCGCCAGCGACAAGCCGACCTTTGTCTCTCTGATGGGTCTGGAGCCGGCCCAGGCCTGCGCTGATCGTCTGCTCGACGAATCCCACGAGGCACTGCGTGACAGCGGCCTCGCCCACACCGACACTTTGCATGCACTGGCCGACTGGGTTGGCCGGCGCGTCAGCTGAGCCCCGCAACAACAAGCGCCACACGCCACGATGGTCATGAGCTCACTTCTGTCTTCCATAGAATCGCCGGCCGACCTGCGCCGGCTGTCCCGCGCCCAACTGCATCCGCTGGCCGATGAACTGCGGGCCTTCGTGATTGACAGCGTGTCCAAGACCGGCGGCCACCTCAGCTCCAACCTCGGCACGGTGGAACTCACCGTCGCGCTGCACTACGTTTTCAACACCCCCGAAGACCGCCTGGTCTGGGACGTGGGCCACCAGACCTACCCGCACAAGATCCTCACCGGCCGGCGCGACCGCATGGGCACGCTGAGGCAGCTCGGTGGTATCAGCGGTTTCCCGCGCCGCGACGAAAGCGAATACGACACCTTCGGCACCGCGCACTCGTCCACCAGCATTTCCGCTGCGCTGGGCATGGCGATGGCCGCCAAGATGAAGGGCGAGAGTCGCCATTCCGTGGCCATCATCGGCGACGGTGCCATGACCGCGGGCATGGCGTTTGAAGCGCTGAACAACGCGGGCGTGGCCGACGGCCGCCTGCTCGTGGTGCTCAACGACAACGACATGTCGATCTCGCCGCCGGTGGGTGCGCTCAACCGTTACCTGGCCCAGCTCCTGAGCGGGCAGTTCTACGCCGCGGCGAAAAACGTGGGCAAGCAGGTGCTCAAGGGCGCGCCGCCGCTGTTCGAACTGGCCAAGCGTCTCGAAGAACACGCCAAGAGCATGGTGGTGCCGGCCACGCTGTTCGAGAAGTTCGGCTTCAACTACATCGGACCCATCGATGGTCACGACCTCGACTCGCTGATCCCCACGCTGGAGAACATCCGCCACCTGCTCGACAAGGACAGTGGCCCGCAGTTCCTGCATGTGGTCACGAAGAAGGGCCAGGGCTACAAGCTCGCCGAGGCCGACCCGGTGGCCTACCACGGCCCCGGCAAGTTCGACCCGGCCGTGGGCCTGACCGCGCCGGCCACACCGCCCAAATCCACCTTCACACAGGTGTTCGGCCAGTGGCTGTGCGACATGGCCGAAGCCGATCCCAAGCTGGTGGGCATCACGCCCGCGATGCGCGAAGGTTCGGGCATGGTCGAGTTCGAGCGCCGCTTCCCGGGTCGCTATTTCGACGTTGGCATTGCCGAACAACACGCCGTGACCTTCGCCGCCGGCCTGGCCTGCGAGGGGCTGAAGCCGGTGGTGGCAATCTATTCGACCTTCCTGCAGCGCGCCTACGACCAGCTCATCCACGACGTGGCGTTGCAGAACCTGCCCATGGTCTTCGCGCTCGACCGCGCCGGCCTGGTGGGCGCCGATGGCGCCACGCACGCAGGGGCTTACGACATCGCCTTTCTGCGCTGCATCCCCAACATGGGAATAGCCTGCCCGGCCGACGAAGCCGAATGCCGGCAACTGCTCAGCACCGCGCACGCCCAGAACCACCCGGTGGCGGTGCGTTATCCGCGCGGCGCGGGAGTGGGTACGAAGGTGCTGGCCGGCCTCGAAGGCCTGCCCTACGGCAAGGGCGAGATGCGCCGCACGGGCCGCAACGTGGCCATCCTGGCGTTCGGCACGCTGCTTTACCCGGCGCTGGAAGCGGCTGAACAGCTGGGTGCCAGCGTGGCCAACATGCGCTGGGCCAAACCGCTGGATCTGGAGCTGCTGCGTGAACTCGCCACCCACCACCACGCCTTGGTCACGGTCGAAGAAGGCTGCACCATGGGTGGCGCGGGCAGTACGGTGCTGGAGGCGCTGCAGGCCGAGGGTTTTGCCATGCCGGTGCTGCAGCTGGGCCTGTCCGATGTGTTCACCGAACACGGTGATCCGGCGAAATTGCTGGCCGCAGAGGGGCTTGACGCCGTGGGGATCGAGCGCTCGGTGCGGGCACGTTTTGCCAGCCTCCTGGACGCCGTGCCGGGTCTGAAAGTGGCGGCCTGATGTCCGTTGCCCTGACCGGCGTGCGCGCCACCATGCCCGATGTGCAAGGCCGGCACGATGTGCGAGCCATGCCGATTGCCCGCGTGGGCGTGAAGAACCTGCGCTACCCCCTGGTTCTGCAGATCGCTGGACGCGCGCAGCACAGCGTCGGGCTCTGGGACCTGCACGTGGGGCTGAAGGCCGAGCAGAAGGGCGCCCACATGTCGCGCTTGCTGGCCTGGCTCGACGCGTTCACGCTCGATGGCGAGGCGGTCGACTTCGATCGGCTGCAGCGAGCCCTGCCCGAGCTGATGGCCTTGCTGGAGACCGACAGCGCTGGCCTGGCGGTGAGTTTCCCTTTTTTCATCCGCAAGACAGCCCCGGTCTCGGGTCAGCAAAGCCTGCTGGAGTACGAGGGCGGCTGGCTGGCGCGCTGCGAGGGCGGAAGCACCGAGGTACGCATGGTGGCCACGGTGCCGGTGAAGTCGCTCTGCCCGTGTTCCAAAGAGGTCAGCGAAGACGGAGCGCACAACCAGCGTTCGCACATCCGGCTGGAGGTCCTGCTGGACGAGGCCGTGCCCTGGACCGAGCTGGTGCGTTTTGCCGAAGACCATGCGTCGTGCGAACTCTGGGGACTGCTCAAGCGCAGCGACGAGAAGTGGGTCACCGAGCAGGCTTATGCTCATCCCAAATTCGTCGAAGACCTGGTGCGCGACGTGGCGCTGGCGCTGAGCGACGATCCACGCGTGCGGGCTTACACCGTGGATGTCACCAACTTCGAGTCGATCCACGCGCACGACGTGCATGCCCGGATCGCTCACGACAAAAAAACCACCATCCAGGACAACTGAAGCATTCTTTTTCGTGAGCATTTTTCACGCGAGGTTTGAAGTGTTTTTCATTCCCCCCTCAAGCGTGTGAAAAGCAGCTCACGAAGCGGGTTTTGTGCTTTTCCCCGAGGGAAAACCCGTGAAGACCGCGTCCGTGCGGTTCATACAATTCACAGGCCAAAGCGCCTTGGCCAAACACCACAACCGTGTGTGCTGGTCGAGTAAAAATCACCTAAATGGAGTTGTAACTATGGATCGTCGTTCCATCATCAAGCATGCCGGCATTGCCGGGGTGCTGGCCGCAGGCGCCGCGCCTGCGGTGCATGCCCAGGCCACCATCCGCTGGCGACTCGCTTCCAGCTTTCCGAAAGCCCTGGACACCATCTACGGCGCAGCCGATGTGTTCGCCAAGAAGGTGGGCGAGATGTCGGGTGGCAAGTTCAGCGTTTCGGTGCACCCCGGTGGCGAACTGATGCCGGCGTTCGGCGTGGTGGACGGTGTGCAGCAAGGCACCGTGGAAGCGGCCCACACCGCTCCCTACTACTTCTTCGGCAAGGACGACACCTTCGCCATGGGCACGGCGATCCCCTTCGGCCTGAACAGCCGCCAGCTGACCGCCTGGTACTACGACGGCAACGGCCTGAAGCTGTTCCGCGAGTTCTACGACAAATACAACATCGTGAACTTCCCCGGCGGCAACACCGGTGCCCAGATGGGCGGCTGGTACCGCAAGGAAATCAAGAGCGGTGCCGACATCAAGGGCTTGAAGATGCGCATCGGCGGTTTCGCCGGCAAGGTGCTGACCCGCATGGGCGGCGTGCCGCAGAACATCCCTGGTGGCGAGATCTACCAGGCGCTGGAAAAAGGCACCATCGACGCCACCGAGTGGGTGGGACCGTACGATGACGAAAAACTGGGTTTCCAGAAGGTTGCCAAGAACTACTACTACCCAGGCTGGTGGGAAGGCGGCGCACAGCTCGACTTCTACATCAACAAGGCAGCCTTCAACGGCCTGTCTGCCGAGTACAAGGTCATCGTCGAGTGTGCGGCCTCCCATGCGCACACCACCATGCAGGCCATGTACGACGCACGCAACCCTGGCGCACTGAAGCGCCTGGTCGCTGGTGGCGCCAAGGTGCAGGCGTTCCCGAAGGCGGTGATGGACCTGGCGTACAAGGAATCCATGTCCCTCTATGCCGAGTTGAACGACACCAACCCGGCCTGGAAGAAGATCTACGCCGACTATTCGGCCTTCCGCAAGGACCAGAACCTCTGGTTCCGCTTCACCGAAGCCCAGTTCGACCGCTACATGCAGTCGGCCAAGCTGTAACGGCTGACTACGCCTGGCAAAAAACCCCGCCCCTGCGGGGTTTTTTGTGCAGGTTGGCCATGTTTGACCGTGACCCGGCCCTGCATCGCCTCTCCTCCCTGTCTCTCTTTTATCAGAGGCCCCGCTTTCGCTAAACTGGCGGGCTTGCCACGAGCAACCCAACCCATCGGGGATTCCCATGTCGTTCCTACTCCAGATATCCCGGCTCATCGATGCCATCAGTGAGCTCATTGGCAAGATGGCCATGTGGCTCATCCTGGCTGCCACGCTCATCAGCACGGGCAATGCCCTCATCCGCAAAATCTTCGGCACCAGCTCGAACGCCTGGCTGGAAATCCAGTGGTACCTGTTCGCCGCGGTGTTCATGCTCGGCGGCGGTTACGCCTTCCTGCGCAATGCGCACGTGCGCATCGACTTCATTTCCAGCAGGTTCAGCGACCGCACCCGCAACTGGATCGATATCGGCGGCATCCTGATTTTCCTGTTCCCGCTGTGCTACATGATGGCCACGATGGGCTGGCCCTTGTTCGTCAACGCCTACGTATCGGGCGAAATGTCGTCCAACTCCGGTGGACTGATCCGCTGGCCCGTGTACGCCCTGATCCCGCTGGGCTTTGCGCTGCTGTTCCTTCAGGGCCTCTCCGAACTGATCAAACGTTTCGCTTTCCTCACTGGCCGGGGGCCGGATGTCCTGAGCCATTCCGGCCCCAGTGAGGCCGAAATGCTCGCGCAAGAGATCGCCGAACAGGAAAAAGCCCGCCAGGCGGGAGCATCAGCATGATCGAATTTCTGACCGCCAATTTCGTTCCGGTGATGTTCACCGGCCTGCTGGTGTTCCTGTTGATCGGATTCCCGGTTTCGTTCTCCCTGGCCGCGACCGGCCTGTTCTTCGGCCTCATCGGCATGGAACTGGAGCTGTTTCCCTCCAACCTGTTTCAGGCCTTGCCGCTGCGGGTGTTCGGCATCATGCAGAACGACACGCTGCTGGCCATCCCGTTCTTCACGCTCATGGGCATCATCCTGGAGCGCAGCCGCATGGCTGAAGACCTGCTGGAAACGGTGGGCCAGGTGTTCGGCCCGCTGCGCGGCGGCGTCGGTATTGCCGTGGTGCTGGTGGGCGCACTGCTCGCGGCCACCACTGGCGTGGTCGCGGCTTCGGTGATCTCGATGGGCCTGATCGCCATGCCCATCATGCTGCGCTACGGCTACAACCGCACCATCGCCACCGGCACCATCACCGCTTCGGGCACGCTGGCGCAGGCGCTGCCACCTTCGCTGGTGCTGATCGTGCTGGCCGACCAGCTGGGTCGTTCGGTGGGTGACATGTATGCCGGGGCCTTGATTCCCGGCCTGGCGCTGGTCGGTCTGTATCTGGCTTTCATCATCGTGGTGGCGCTGGTCAAGCCCGCGTGGGTGCCGGCCCTGCCGGCCGAGGCACGCATCTACAACGAGCCCGATGGTTCCAGTGGCCACCGCTCGCTGGTGGCCTTGCTGGTGCTGTGTGCTGCGGCTGGCTACGCCTGGTCCCAGGTGCACGAGTCGATCATGAATCCCTGGCTGGAGCGCGAAATGCCCGCGCCCGGTGATGAAATCTTCATCCTGTCGATGACCATCAGCGCCTTCCTGGCGCTGGCGCTGGCGCTGGTCAACAAGCTGTTCGGCATCGGCCTGCTCTCGCGACTGACCGAGCGCGTCACCTTTGTGCTGATACCGCCGCTGGTGCTGATCTTCCTGGTGCTGGGTACGATTTTCCTGGGCGTGGCCACACCCACCGAAGGCGGTGCCATGGGCGCCATCGGCGCGCTGATCATGGCGGGCGCTCGCCGCACGCTGTCGTTCGGTCTGCTCCAGCAGGCGCTGGAAAACACCACCAAGCTCGCCATCTTCGTGCTGTTCATCCTGATCGGTTCGACCGTCTTCAGCTTCACCTTCAACGCGGCCGACGGACACATCTGGGTGGAGCACCTGTTCGACAAGCTGCCTGGTGGACAGATGGGATTCCTGCTGTTCGTTAACGCGCTGGTGTTCGTGCTGGGCATGTTCATCGACTTCTTCGAGATTGCCTTCATCGTCGTGCCCCTGCTGGCGCCGGTTGCCGAGAAACTGGACATCAACCTGATCTGGTTCGGCATCATCCTGGCGATGAACCTGCAGACCTCGTTCCTCACGCCGCCGTTCGGCTTTGCGCTGTTCTACCTGCGCAGCGTGGCTGCCCGCAACGACTACGACGATGTGGTGACCGGAAAACGCATTCCGGCGGTGACCACGGCCCAGATTTACAAGGGGTCCATCGCCTTCATCATCCTGCAGCTGATCATGGTGGCGGTGATCGTGTTCAACCCGGGCATCGTGACCGGCAACCTGGACAAAGCCGTGAAGGTCGACGACGCGGAGGTTCTGGACATGCTCAACAACATGCAGGACCTGCAGTCTGCCGATCCTTACGGTTCCGATGAGGCGCCCACCGTCGAGGAGCCGGCCGCCGATGGGCCGGCGCCCGAAGCCGAAGAAGGAGCGCCAGAAGCAGAGGAGGATCCCACCAAAGCGCTCGAAGACGCATTGAAGAAAGCCGAGTGATGCAGATCGACGTCAAGGTGCTCGATCCGCGCATGGTCAGCCAGCTGCCGGCTTACGCGACCTCCGGGAGTGCGGGGCTGGACCTGCGGGCCTGCCTCGATGCCCCGCTCACCCTCGCGCCCAACGCCTGGCAGTTGGTGCCCACGGGGCTGGCCATCCACCTGGCCGACCCTGGCTATGCGGCCATGATCCTGCCGCGCTCGGGTCTGGGTCACAAGCACGGCATCGTGCTGGGCAATCTGGTGGGCCTGATCGACAGCGACTACCAGGGCCAGCTCATGGTGAGCGCCTGGAACCGCAGCGACGTGGCTTTCACGATCGAGCCCATGGAGCGCATCGCGCAAATGGTGATCGTGCCTGTGGTGCAGGCGCATTTCAATCTGGTGGACGACTTCGACGTGGCCAGCGAACGCGGGTCGGGCGGTTACGGTTCAACGGGTCGAGGCTGACCTGTCAGCGCTGACGCGCTGAAAAAAACAAGAGGGCTGCGCTGGCAGCCCTCTTGCGTTTTGGGCGTCTGCCCATCAATGCAGTGTGGGCTTGCCCGAGGGCGCATCGGGGTCCGACGGGGTATCGCCGCTCTCGACCTGCATGCGGAAGAAGCCCGCGCCCAGCGTGCCACGACCGACTTCACTGATTTGCGCTTCGCGCACAGCGTGCACCTTGAGGTGGATGCGCAAGGCAATGCCCGCCAGGGGATGGTTGCCATCCAGCACCACATGGTCGGGGTAAATGTCGCTCACGAAGTACAGGCGGTCGTGCGGTGCAGAGGAGGTGCAGCCCGCGGGCAGGCCCTCGAAACCCATGCCTTCCTCGATGTTGTCCGGAAACAGGTGTCGGGGCTCCAGAAAGAGCAGGCGATCGTCGTAATCGCCAAACGCGTGCTGGGGTTCGAGCTGCAGTTCCACCGTATCGCCCGCCACATGGCCCTGCAGCGCCTCCTCGAGCCCGGCCAGCAGGTCGTTGCCACCCACCAGGAACTCGATCGGTTCGTCCAGCACGTCCAGCTCTTCGCCCAGGGTGTCCTTGAGTGTCCACGTCAGCGCGACGACGCACTGAGGGGTGATTTTCATCGTCGTTTTCATCGGACAATTGTCCCATGACCCAAGCCAACCCCTCCAGCCCCAAAACCTTTGGCCCCGACATGCCCCGCGAAATGCTCGGCGGTCTTTCGCCCGCGCAATTCATGCGCCGTTATTGGCAGAAAAAGCCTTTGCTGATTCGCAATGCCTTTCCGGACTTCAAACCGTTTGTGAATCGCCAGGCGCTGTTTGCCATGGCCGCCGATGAAGCGGTCGAGTCGCGTTTGATCGTGCACAAATCCGCGGGCTGGCAGCTCAGACACGGACCTTTTGCCCGCACGGCTTTTCCACCGCTGAAGCAGAAGCGCTGGAGCTTGCTGGTGCAGGGTGTGGATCTGCACCTGGACGTGGCTCACGAGTTGCTGCAGCGCTTCCGCTTCGTGCCCGATGCGCGCCTGGACGACCTGATGATTTCCTGGGCCAGCGATGGCGGTGGCGTGGGCCCGCACTTTGACAGCTACGACGTGTTCCTGCTGCAGGCCAGCGGTCAACGTCACTGGCGCATCGGACGCCAGAAAGACCTTTCGCTGGAGCCGAACGTGCCGCTCAAGATCCTGAGCAACTTCGAGCCTGAAGAGGAGCACCTGCTCAACCCCGGCGACATGCTGTACCTGCCACCGCGCTGGGCGCACGACGGTGTGGCCGTGGGTGACGACTGCATGACCTACTCGGTGGGCTTCCGCGTGCCGCAGCGCGGAGGACTGGCTGGTGAATTGCTGCAGCGCATGGCCGATGAGTTCGACGACGCCACGCTGTACCGCGACCCGGCGCAGCCCGCCACCGCCACGCCAGCGGCCATGCCGCCCGCGCTTGAGGCCTTTGCGGCCGATGGCCTGCAGCGTCTGCTGGCCGAGCGCGAGTCGCTCGCCTGTGCGCTGGGCGAGGTGATGACCGAGCCCAAGCCCCGCGTCTGGTTCGAAGAACCCGAGTCAGACTGGACGCCTGGCCCCTTGGCGCTGGATCGCCGCACGCGCATGATGTACGACGACCGCCACGTGTTCATCAATGGCGAGAGTTTCCGCGCCGGCGGTGCGGATGCACGCCTGATGCGCACGCTGGCCGACCAGCGCTGCCTGGATGCCCGCCAGGCGGGACGCGCCAGCACCGATGCGCAGGCGTTGCTGCAGGACTGGTTTGAAGCCGGCTGGCTGCACCGTGTGGTGGCCAGCTGATCCGTTCTGTCGTTCCGAATACGGAGGTGAGGTCATGAGTCAAGAATCCGAATCAGAGTCCGAATCAGGCATGGGAACACCCGCGCAGGCGCTGCCGCTGGGGCGAATGGAGGGCCGCCAGGTCTTTGCCGATCTGGTTCGACAGGCCATGGTCTGCGCTGCCAGGGAGGGCTGGTCGCACATTGTCTTGAGCGATTCGGACTTCGCGGACTGGCCATTGGGCGAACGGGTGGTGGTCGATGCCCTGCAGGCCTGGGCCGGTCGCGGGCGCCACATCCAGTTCATGGCGCGGGACTTCGGGCCGCTGCGCCAGCTGCACCCCCGCCTGGTGCAGTGGCGCGTCACGTGGTCGCATCTGGTGCAGGCCCACGCTTGCACCAGTTTGGTGGGGACCGAGTTGCCCAGTGCGATCTGGTCACCCGGCTGGACCCTGGAGCGGCTCGATTCCCTGCGCTGCACGTTGGTGGCCAGCGTGGATGCCCGACGGCGTTTGGCCCTGAAAGAGCGGCTGGACACCTGTTGGGCCATGGGCAGCCCATCGTTTGCGGCTACCACGCTGGGTTTGTGAGCTTTCGTAGTGGAGTTTTCTGCTTTCGCAACACTTTCTTGTGAGAAAAAGAAAAAGATGCCGAGGGTAAATGCGGATTCATTTTTCCAGCTATGATTTCAATCCAGTCTGGAAGCCGGGTCTCAATAGGTTGTCTGACTGGGTCAACCGAGCTCGAATCCTTGATTCGGGTTTTTTTTTTTGGTTGATTCAAAATCATTATTTGAAGTTTGTTCATCCTCATCCATAGGAACACTGTCATGAAAAAATCTATCCTCCTCGCCAGCCTGCTCGCCGCCGTGGCCCTGACCGCTTGCGGCAAAAAGGAAGAAGCCGCCATCACGATCCCCGAGCCTGCAGCCGCGGTTGATGCCGCCAAGGACGCAGCTGCTGCCACCACCGACGCTGCTGCCGCTGCGGGCGCCGCCACTGTTGACGCCGCTGCCGCTGCTGGCGCTGCCACTGTTGATGCCGCCAAGGATGCAGCTGCTGCCACCACCGACGCCGCCGCTGCCGCTGCAGACGCTACCAAGGACGCCGCCGCTGCCGCCGCTGATGCAGCCACCGCCGCTGCCGAAGCGGCCAAGGCTGCTGCAAAGCCCGCTCAGTGATCTGATGGGTCTGTCGGGCTTTTGGCCCGGCCATGAAGAAAGCCGCCCGAAGGCGGCTTTCTTCGTTGGGTGCCCAGGCCGGGCACTGAGGACGGTGACGCCTACTTGAGGTCGTCGGCAAGCAGCTGGACGATGCGCTGGGCGGTGGCGGATGCTTCAGGCTGGCCCTGTTCGTTGAGCACGGAGACCGTGCTGCTGTTGCCACTGCTCTGCACCTTCACGCGGTACTTGGCCGGTGTGGCCTGGGGTGCTGAGCTCGAAAAGAGGCGGCCGAAGAAACCGGGTTTCCGGGCGTCGGCCGCGGTCGTGGGCACGTAACGCACGAAGTAGACACCCTGGGTGCGATCGCGGTCTTCGACCGTGAAACCGGTGCGGTCCAGCGTCAGGCCGACACGGCGCCAGGCCCGGTCAAAGTCGTCATCGAGCTGGACCACAGGTTGCTGGCCCAGCAAGGTCACCTTGGCGGCGGCCTGGACGGGCGTTGCGGCCGCAATGGCCTGGGCCTGTGCTTCGCTCACGCCGAGCTTGACCATCAGGCGGCGCAGGAACTCGGTTTCCAGCTCGGGATCGGTGGGCCGGGGCTGCCACACGGTCTGGTCTTTCTGGCTGCTGGTGTAGACCTCGGCCATGCCGCGGTGGCTGATGAATATCTCGGTTCCGCCGGCGGCGTTGCGTTCCAGCCGGGTGCGGAACTTGTCGCGTTCTCCGGTGGAATACAGGTTCTCGAACACCCGGCCAATCGTGCTGCGGATGAAGTCTTGCGGAATCTTGGCGCGGTTCTCGGCCCAGTCGGTTTCCATGATGCCGAGTTTTTCTTGGTCCAGTTCCAGCAGGAAGCCGTTTTCCTTCCAGAAGTCGGTCACCGGTGTCCACAGTTGTTCGGCCGGACGGTTCACCACCAGCCAGCGCTGGTTGCCCGCGCGTTCAATGCGCACGTCGCCCACCGAGGAGACCGCCGTGGCGCCGGGCGTGACCGCCGCCTGGGCCGCCTGCTGGCCGCTCGCGGTCACCGCAGCGCCCGGGACGTTGTAGCGCGAGTCGCGGCTGAGCTGCGTCAGATCGGGCGGCACATCCAGGGTGCTGCCACGCTGGGCACTCTTGTAGTCGATCTTGTCTTCCTGCAGTATGGTGCAGCCACTCGCCAGCAGGGCGGCCACGGCGATCAAGCCAATGCGGCCCAGAGGGCGCGAGGCGAGGGGCGATGCCGTGAGGGGTGTCGGGCGTTTTGAAGTGACTTGCATGAGCGGACTCGGGGTTCGGAAGAAATGGGGAAGTCGGGCGGGCAACGTTCAATCGATCAGGCCACTGTCTTTGAGCGCCCCTTCGACCAGGGGTTCCAGGGCGCGGGACATCGGCGTGAGCGGCAGGCGCATGGTTTCCGAGCACAGACCCATGCGGGCCATGGCCCACTTGAGCGGGATCGGGTTGGCTTCAACAAACAGGTTCTTGTGCACCGGCATCAGGCGCAGCTGGATGTCCATGGCCTTGCGCGTGTTGCCCGCGATGGCGGCCACGCAGAGCTCGTGCATGAGGCGCGGCGCGATGTTGGCCGTCACGCTCACATTGCCCTGGCCGCCGCAGAGCATCAGCGCCACGGCGGTCGGATCGTCACCGGAGTAGATCGCAAAGCCTTCGGGCGCTTCGCGGATCAGCCACTGGGCGCGCTCGATGTTGCCGGTGGCTTCCTTGATGCCGACGATGCCCGGCACCTGCGCCAGGCGCAGGGCGGTTTCAACCGACATGTCCGCCACGCTGCGGCCGGGCACGTTGTACAGCACGATGGGCAGGTCGCCGGTGGCTTCGGCGATGGCCTTGAAATGCTGGTACTGGCCTTCTTGCGTGGGCTTGTTGTAGTAGGGCACGACCTGCAACTGGCAGTCGGCGCCGACACTGCGCGCGAATTTCGCCAGTTCGATCGCCTCGGCGGTCGAATTGGCGCCGCAGCCGGCCATGATGGGCACGCGCTTCTCACCGTGGGTCTTGGCCTGCTCCACCGAGACTCGGATGATCTCGCAGTGCTCTTCGACCGTGACCGTGGGCGACTCGCCGGTGGTGCCGACCACGCCAATGCAGTCCGTGCCCTCGGCGATGTGCCAGTCGATCAGCTTGCGCAGGGTGGGGTAGTCCACGCTGCCGTCGGTGTTCATGGGCGTGACCAAGGCCACGATGCTGCCGGTAATGGGTTTCATAAGCGATGGGCTCAAGAGGTGGGCACCTGCCTGTTGGCCTCTGTGCAGAGGCCGCCATCAGCGGGCGCGCGAATCTGACATTCTACCCAGAGGCATCCAGCGGATACCGCGCGGGCAGGGCGGACGGATCCGGGTGTTTTCGCACCGCCGCGATACGTTGAACGAAGCGCTCGGGCCGGTCGGTGAAGCCGTCTTCATAGGCCACGATGTGCAGACCAGCGCAGGCACGCAGCAACTCGCCGGGCTGCAACAGGAAATCGGGCCGCGAGGGCTTGCCCACGGTTTCATTGCCGGCGGCAAAGGTTTCATAGAGCAGCACGCCACCCGGCGCCACGCTGTCCACGATTTGAGGCAGCAGGGGGCGCCAGAGGTAGTTGGTTACCACCACCGCGTCGAACTGTTCGTCCGCAAAGGGCCAGGGGCCGCTCTCGATGTCGGCTTCGACGGCACGACCGAGCCTTGCCACCGCCGCAATGGCCTCGGCAGAGCGGTCGACACCGGTGACCGTGTGGCCCCGCTCCGCAAACCAGCGCAGGTGGCGCCCATGCCCGCAGGCCACGTCTAGCACCCTGCCGCCGGGCGGCACGAGATGCGACCAGCGGCTGATCCAGGCAGAAGGCGCTTCGGTGCCGTGCATCAGAAACAGCTCCAGAGCTGGTCCGCCAGGTTCACCAGGAAATCCGGCCGGTTGTAGAGCGCGAGCGTGGCCAGCAGGGCCAGCGCCACGCCGGCCCATACAAATGCCTTGACCACCAAGGGCTTCACGCGGCCGCTCCCACGCGCTGCGGACCGCGGGTGATGGGCGACTCGCGCACGGGCAGATTGACCAGCGCGGCGAACACGCCCAGCGCGATCGAGATGTACCAGACGATGTTGTAACTCCCGGTCCGGTCGTACAGCACGCCGCCCAGCCAGACGCCCATGAAACTGCCGATCTGGTGGCTGAAGAACACGAAACCGCCGAGCATGGAGAGGTGTGCCACACCGAAAATCTGCGCCACCACCGCGTTGGTCGGCGGAATGGTGGACAGCCAGAGTACGCCCATGACGGCGGAAAACACATACACGCTGGCGGGCGACAGCGGCACGATCAGGAAGACGCTGATCGCCACCGCACGCGCCAGGTAAATGAAGGCCAGGATATGGCGCTTGGGCATGTGCTGGCCCAGGGCACCTGCGGCGTAGGTGCCGATCACGTTGAACAGGCCGATCAGCGCCAGCGCATAGCTCGCCACCTGGGGCGACAGACCGTTGTCTTTCAGGTAGCTCGGCATGTGCACACCGATGAACACCACCTGGAAGCCGCAGACGAAATAGCCCGCCATCAGCAGCTGGAAGCTGCGGTATTTGAAGGCCTCGCGCAGCGCCTGGAGAATGGTCTGTTCGCGCTTGGGCGCCACGCCACCCACAAAACCCGGCTCGCGCAAAAACAGCGCCAGCGGCATGATCAGCAGCACCGCTGCGCCCAGGAACAGCAGCGCCTCCTGCCAGCCGAACGCGCTGATGAGCCAGCCTTCGACCGGCACCATGAGGAACTGGCCGAACGAGCCGGCCGCGGCCGCCACGCCCATGGCCCAGGAGCGCTTTTCGGCCGGGATCTGGCGCCCGATCACGCCGTAGATCACGGCGTAGGTGGTGCCGGCCTGGGCCGCACCGATCAGCACACCCGCGGTGAGCGCAAAGGTCAGCGGTGTGGGCGAGAGCGCCATGCCCGCCAGACCCAGCGCGTAAAGCACCGCGCCCACCAGCAGCACGCGGAAGGCGCCAAAGCGGTCGGCCGCCATGCCGGCAAAAATGCCGAACAGGCCCCAGGAGAGGTTCTGGATGGCCAGCGCAAAGGCGAAGTTCTCACGCGTCCAGCCCATTTCCTGGGTGATCGGCAGCAGCCAGAGGCCGAAACCGTGGCGCACGCCCATGGACAGGGTGACGATGGCAGCGCCGCAGGCCAGCACCTGGAACGCAGAAAGACGGGGGGGCGACGCGGCGGCCGGGGAAGAAGTCATCCCGAGACTGTAGCGAATCCGGCCTTTCGGTGGGTGTCACCCCGGCGCGTGGGGTCATGAAATCGGCGGCCATGATTGATGCGCAGCGCGAATCGGTAGAGGTGGCAGGTGTTTGGTCTGTAATTGCATCCAGTGTTTTTGGACGGGGCGCATACAATCCGCCCCCATGGCGACCCAATCCACGAACGAATATTCAGAAGGCTCCATCCGTGTCCTCAAGGGACTGGAGCCGGTGAAACAGCGTCCGGGCATGTACACCCGGACCGACAACCCGCTGCACATCATCCAGGAAGTGCTGGACAACGCGGCCGACGAAGCGCTCGCCGGACACGGCAAAAAGATCAAGGTCACGCTGCACACCGACCACTCGGTGAGCGTGGAAGACGACGGCCGTGGTATCCCCTTCGGCCTGCACCCGGAAGAAAAAGCCCCGGTGGTCGAGCTGGTCTTCACCCGCCTGCACGCCGGGGGCAAGTTCGACAAGGGCAAGGGCGGTGCCTACAGCTTCTCCGGCGGCCTGCACGGCGTGGGTGTGAGCGTGACCAACGCGCTCTCGACACGGCTCGAAGTCACCAGCTACCGCGAAGGCCAGGTGGCCAGGCTCGCGTTTTCCGCGGGCGACGTGATCGAACAGCTGGTGATGACGCCCAAAGGCGAGGGCGACCGCAGGCAGGGCACCACGGTGCGCGCCTGGCCCGATCCGAAGTACTTCGAATCCGCCGCTTTGCCCATGACCGAACTCACCCACCTGCTGCGCAGCAAGGCGGTGCTGATGCCGGGCGTGACGGTGACCCTGGTCAACGAAAAGACCAAGGACACGCAGACCTGGCTCTACAAGGGCGGCCTGCGCGACTACCTGCAGCAGACGCTCAACGGTGACCCGGTGATCCCGCTGTTCGAAGGCGACGGTTTCGCCGATGCCAAAGACGACAACTTCGCCGATGGCGAGGGCGCCTCGTGGTGCGTGGCCTTCACCGAAGACGGCCAGGCCGTGCGCGAAAGTTACGTCAACCTGATCCCCACCAGCGCCGGCGGCACGCACGAAAGCGGTCTGCGCGACGGTCTGTTCCAGGCGGTCAAGGGCTTCATCGAGCTGCACGCGCTCTTGCCCAAAGGCGTGAAGCTGCTGCCCGAAGACGTGTTCGCCCGCGCTTCGTATGTGTTGAGCGCCAAGGTGCTGGACCCGCAGTTCCAGGGCCAGATCAAGGAGCGCCTGAACTCACGCGACGCCGTGCGCCTGGTCGGCAGCTTCGTGCGCCCGGCGCTCGAACTCTGGCTCAACCAGCACGTGGACTACGGCAAGAAACTCGCCGAACTCGCCATCAAGGCCGCGCAGTTCCGCCAGAAAGCCGGCCAGAAGGTCGAAAAACGCAAGGGATCGGGCGTGGCTGTGCTGCCCGGCAAGCTGACCGACTGCGAAAGCAGGGACCTGGCGCACAACGAGGTGTTCCTGGTCGAGGGCGACTCGGCCGGCGGAAGTGCCAAGATGGGCCGCGACAAGGAAAGCCAGGCCATCCTGCCACTGCGCGGCAAGGTGCTCAACACCTGGGAGGTCGAGCGCGACCGCCTGTTCGCCAACAACGAAATCCACGACATTTCGGTCGCCATCGGCATCGACCCGCATGGCCCGCTGGACACGCCCGACATGAGTGGTCTGCGCTACGGCAAGGTCTGCATCCTGAGCGACGCCGACGTCGACGGCTCGCACATCCAGGTGCTGCTGCTCACGCTGTTCTTCCGCCACTTCCCCAAGCTCATCGAGGCCGGCCATGTCTACGTGGCGCGCCCGCCGCTGTTCCGTGTGGACGTGCCCGCGCGCGGCAAGAAGCCTGCGGTCAAGCAGTACGCGCTCGACGAGGGCGAACTGCACGCCATCCTGGACAAGGCCGAAAAAGACGGCGTGGCGCGCGACAAGTGCCAGATCAGCCGCTTCAAAGGCCTGGGCGAGATGAACGCCGAGCAGCTCTGGGACACCACGCTCAACCCGGACACCCGCCGCCTCATGCAGGTCAACCTGGGCACGCTGGACTTCGCCGGCACCGAAGCGCTCATCACCAAGCTCATGGGCAAGGGCGAGGCCGCTTCGCGCCGCGAGCTGATGGAGCTGCACGGCGATTCGGTCGAGGTGGACGTGTGAGACAAAGCCCCCAAGCGTCTCTCCACCTTCGGTGCAGAGCCGGGGCTCCGCCGCTGCGTGGGTCGCTGCGCCGCTGGCTGCAGGGCACCGCCATGGCGGTGGTGCTCTCGCTGTCTGCACCCGCCTGGGCCGAGATCTGGGGCTATGTGGACCGGCACGGTGAGTCCCACTTTGCCGACCACCAGGTCGATCGCCGCTACGAACTGTTTTACCGGGGTGGCCAGCGCCCGGGCAAGAAGTCGTCCAGCATCACACCGGGCGCCGCCTATGCGCCGCGGCTGCAGGCCCGGTTCGCGGTGTCCACGTCTTACAAGGCGGTGCGCCACCTGATCCGCGAGGCCGCCACGGCGCACGGGCTCGAATACGAGTTGCTCAAAGCCGTGATCGCCACCGAGTCGGGCTTCAATGCCCGCGCGGTCAGTCCCAAAGGCGCGGTCGGCCTGATGCAGCTCATGCCCGACACCGCCAAGCGCTTTGGCGTCAGGCCCAGTCGTGCCGAAACCCTGCAGGAGCGGCTCACCGATCCGCGCACCAACATCCTCGCCGGTGCCAGCTACCTGGCCTGGCTGTTCAAGCACTTCGATGGCAACACCGAGCTCGCGCTCGCCGCCTACAACGCGGGCGAAGGCGCGGTGCTGCGCGCCGGCCGCCGCATCCCGAACTACCGCGAAACCCGTGACTACGTGCGCAAGGTGACGCAGTTGCACCAGAATCTCCTTCCGCCGCGTGCCTTGTTGCGCCAGCGAACGGCCACCACTTCAACCGTCAACGCGCCGTTGCAGAGCCCGCTGAAAACGGCCCAACTGTGAACCGGCGTTGAATCAATTTCTCCATGGACATCCTCACTCCCGAACTCCCGCTGGGCCTGCCCGGCGAGCCTGAAGCCGACAACCTCGCCACCTACGCGCAACGCGCCTACCTCGAATACGCCCTTTCTGTCGTCAAGGGCCGTGCCCTGCCCGACGTGTGCGATGGCCAGAAGCCGGTGCAGCGCCGCATCCTCTACGCCATGGACCGCATGGGGCTGGGCTACAGCGGCAACACCGCCGCCAAGCCGGTCAAGAGCGCGCGCGTGGTCGGCGACGTGCTCGGCAAATACCACCCGCACGGCGACAGCGCCGCGTATGACGCGCTGGTGCGCATGGCGCAGGACTTCTCGCAGCGCTACCCCCTGATCGACGGCCAGGGCAACTTCGGCAGCCGCGACGGCGACGGCGCCGCCGCCATGCGCTACACCGAAGCGCGCCTGGCCAGGATCACCGGCCTGCTGCTCGACGAGATCGACCAGGGCACGGTGGACTTCATCCCCACCTACGACGGCTCGTTCGAAGAGCCGAAGCAACTGCCCGCGCGCCTGCCGTTCAACCTGCTCAATGGCGCCAGCGGCATTGCCGTGGGCCTGGCCACCGAAATCCCCAGCCACAACCTGCGCGAGGTGGCCGACGCCTGCGTGGCGTTGATCAAGACGCCCAAGCTCAGCGACGAGGAGCTGTTCGCCATCATCCCCGGCCCTGACTACCCCGGCGGCGGCCAGATCATCAGCCCGGCCGGTGACATCGCCGACGCCTACCGCAGTGGCCGCGGCAGCCTGAAAGTGCGCGCGCGCTGGAAGATCGAAGACCTCGCGCGCGGCCAGTGGCAACTCGTGGTGAACGAGCTGCCGCCCGGCGTGAGCACCCAGCGCGTGCTGGAAGAGATCGAAGAGATCACCAACCCCAAGGTGAAGGCCGGCAAGAAGGCGCTGAGCCAGGACCAGACGCAGCTGAAAGCCAGCATGCTCATGGTGCTGGACGTGGTGCGCGACGAATCGAGCAAAGACGCACCCGTGCGCCTGGTGTTCGAGCCCAAGAGCAGCCGCATCGAACAGCAGGAACTCATCACCGCATTGCTGGCCCACACCAGCCTGGAAAGTTCGTCGCCGATCAACCTGACCATGATCGGCCTGGACGGGCGGCCGACGCAGAAGAGCCTGCGGCTCATGCTGAGCGAGTGGATCGAGTTCCGCCAGTCCACCATCGTGCGCCGCACGCAGCACCGCCTGAACAAGGTGCTCGACCGCATCCACATCCTCGAAGGCCGGCAGCTCGTGCTGCTGAACATCGACGAGGTGATCCGCATCATCCGCCACAGCGACGAGCCCAAGCCCGCGCTGATCGCGGCCTTCAAGCTCAGCGACCGGCAGGCCGAAGACATCCTTGAAATCCGTCTGCGCCAGCTGGCCCGGCTGGAATCCATCAAGATCGAACAGGAGCTCAAGGACCTGCGCGAAGAGCAGGGCAAGCTGGAAGACATCCTGGGCAACCCGGCCAGCTTGAAGCGCCTGATGGTCAAGGAGATCGAGGCCGATGCCAAGACCTTTGCGGACGCGCGCCGCACGCTGATCCAGACCGAAAAAAAGGCCGTGGCCGAAATCAAGGTGGTGGACGAGCCTGTCACGGTCGTCATCTCCAGCAAGGGCTGGGTGCGTGCGCGCACCGGCCACGGCCACGAGGCCGGCAGCTTCGCGTTCAAGGCGGGCGATGGCCTGTACGGCACGTTCGAGTGCCGTACGGTGGACCTGCTCATTGTCTTTGGCAGCAACGGCCGTGTGTACTCGGTGCCCGTGGCCAGCCTGCCCGGCGCACGGGGCGACGGCCAGCCCATCACCACGCTGATCGAACTCGAAAGCGGCACACAACCGCTGCACTACTTCGCCGGCACGGCCAGTGCCACGCTGCTGCTCAGCGGCACCGGTGGCTACGGCTTCCTGGCGACGGTGGAAAACCTGGTGTCGCGCCAGCGAGCCGGCAAAGCCTTCATCAGCGTAGGGGAGGGCGAGACCATCTGCGCGCCTTCGCACGTGGCCAACACCTCGGGCAGTCAGCCGCTGCTGCCGGCGACGCACGTGGCCTGCGCCTCCACCGGTGGCCGCATCCTCACCTTTGAAATCTCGGAACTCAAGGCCATGGAAAAGGGCGGTCGCGGGCTCATGTTGATCGACCTCGAAGCCAAGGACACGCTCGCCGGCGCAGCGGCCTACACCCGCAGCGTGAAGATCGAAGGCATTGGCCGCGGCGGCAAGGATCGCGACGAAACGCTGGAGATCCGCAGCCTCAACAACGCCCGTGCTGCCCGCGCCCGCAAGGGCAAGGCGGCCGATCTGGGCTTCAAGCCCAACCGCGTCACACGGGTGGAGTGATGGACCTCAGCGTTTCCGGGGTGGTGGTGGCGGCGGTCAGCTTCGCCATCGCCTTCGGCATCGCCCGGGTGATCGCGGCGGTGTTGAGAAAGCGCCGCCAGGCCCGCGACGAGGCCACCGCTCAGGCCTCGCAAAGCCGTCAGGTGCGGCGCGCGCAGGCGCGCAAGAACAAGGGCTGATGGGCTCCCGCCGGGCGCAGCGCTGATGAAAGCCGTCACCATGCACAACCAACGCCCCTTCGGTCCCCACCTCAAGAGCTTCCCCATTGGGAGCGCGCCGCTCATGCGCGGGCAGGTGGCAGAACAGGACTGGCAGCTGCTGCGCGGTGACCTGGCCCTGCCGCTGGCGGTGATCAAGCAGAGCGCCTTGCAGCACAACCTGCACTGGATGCGCGACTTCTGCGCGCAGCGCGGCCTGTCCATCGCGCCGCACGGCAAGACCAGCATGTCGCCCGAACTGTGGCAGATGCAGCTGGACGCCGGCGCCTGGGGCATCAGCTTTGCCACTGTGTTCCAGGCCGCGGTGGGCGCGCGGCACGGCGTGCCGGTGCTGCTGATCGCGAACCAGGTGATCCAGCGCGCCGAGCTGGACGCGCTGGTGGTGTTGCACGCCGAGCGCCCGGCGCTGCGCTCCATGTTCCTCGTCGATTCGGTCGGGCAGGTGGACGCCATCGAAGCCTGGGCCACGGCACGCGGTTTCGCAGGCCGGTTCGAGGTGCTGCTGGAGCTGGGCATCGCTGGCCAGCGCACCGGCTGCCGCACGGCCGAAGAAGCCCGGCAGATCGCGCGGCGCATCGCTGCCAGCCCGGTGCTCCGGCTCGCCGGCATCGAGTGCTACGAAGGCACCACCGCGACCTGCGACCACACCCAGGACCGCGCCACTGTGCACGACTTGATGGACCGGGTGGACGCCGTCGCCCGCGAAGCCCTCGGGCAGGGCTGGTTCGCCCATGAAGAAATCATCCTCAGCGCCGGTGGCTCCGCCATCTTCGATCTGGTGGCCGAGCGGCTCACGCCAGACCTGGGCCGGCCGGTGCGTGGCGTGCTGCGTTCGGGCTGCTACCTCACACACGACCACCAGCGCTACACCCGTTACCTCTGCTGTGTGGCCGAGCGCCTGAACCTGCGTGAAACCCTGAAGCCCGCGCTGGAGGTGCTGGCCTGCGTGCAGAGCTGCCCCGAGCCCGGCCTGGCCCTGCTCAGCATGGGTCGGCGCGACGTGTCTCACGACCTCGATCTGCCCCTGCCGATCTGGCGCTCTGACGGGCAGGTTGGCGCGCCTCGCGGCGTGCCCACCCACTGGCGCATCGACGCGCTCAACGACCAGCACGCCTACCTGCGCTACGACGCCTCGGCCCCTGAGGAGGAATGGCCCGTGCTCGGCGAAACCGTGGCCTCCGGCATTTCGCACCCCTGCACCACGTTTGACAAATGGCGCTGGATGCCGGTGGTGGACGACGCCTACCGCGTGGTGGACGCGGTCACGACCTGGTTCTGAGCACGAGCGTCCGGCGACCTGCGATCGCCAGCGAACCCCCTGCTTTTGGGGAATGCCTCTAACATTGCTGCACTGCAGCAAAAAACGCTTGCCATCCCCGGGATTACCCGTAGAATCGCGTTCATGCTGCACTGCAACATAACTCGGTGATCCGGGACATGTTCAAGAGCGGCTCCTTCAACCCTCCACCTCAAGGAACCCGAAATGAACAACCCCGCTGAACAGATCATCGCCGCCAACAAAGCCAACATGGACGCCTTCGAAGGCGCCGCCAAGAAGGCTTACGCTGGCGTGGAAAAGCTGGTCGAGCTCAACATGGCCGCTTCCAAAGCCGCCCTGGGCGAGTCCTTCAACCACGCCAAGGCCGTGATGTCCGTCAAGACGCCCCAGGAATTCATGAGCCTGCAAGCCGCCTTCTTCCAGCCCCTGGCTGAAAAGTCGACCGCTTACTTCCAGCACGTGCAGAGCATCGCCACCGAAGGCAGTGCCGATTTCACCAAGCAGTTCGAAGCCACCGTGGCTGACGCACAGAAGGCCATCGGCGCCTCCGTGGACCAACTGGTGAAGAACGCACCGGCCGGCTCCGAAGCCGCCGTCGCCGCTCTGCAGAGCGCGCTGAGCCAGGGCCAGAAGGCTGTTGAAACGGCTCAGGCCACCATCAAGAAAGCCTCGGCCACCGCCCAGGCCAACTTCGCCGTCGCTTCCAAGCAGGCCACCGACCTGGCCAAGAAGGCTTCCAAGGTCTGATCCCGGTGTGAACGGCCTTCGGGCCGCTCCTTCCCCTAAAAAAGAGGCACTTCGGTGCCTCTTTTTTTTTTGAGCGCCCGGCATGGGCACACACCTGCGGGTGCAAGTCCCGCTGCGATCTGGTCACCGTGAGCAAAGTGAAGGGCAACGGTGAAGGGCAACTGTGTCAGGGTGACCGATCGTGGGAAGGAAACGTGGAGCGAACATCGCGCTTCGATGAACAAGAACCGCAGACAGGGTGTTGCCATGCAGGGCGAGCAGGCAAAGGACTGCAACGGGCTATGATCAATATCAGGTTGTGTAGATGCGGCGGATGTGTGATGAAGGTGGGCGCTTCTTGTCTGGATCTCTCGCCTGTACCCGCTGCTCAGTACCGCTTTCCCACTGCCGCGCCTGTCGGCTTGTCCATGACTCCGGCGCGTCGACTATTCCTCCTGTCCATGAGACTCCCGTGAGTACCGGTCATGACCTTGATCAGCATCGCCTGTGGGCAACGGGCGCTACCGAATTTCTATGTACTTCATCACCTGACCAAACGCTGGGAAGCGCGAGGCATCGTGTCAACATCAGGCCCCGTCTATGACCCCGGAGCCGATGCCTGCGTGCTTCATGTCGACAAAACCCGTCTGAACGACGCCGATGCTCCCACACCTCCTGCGGGACGGGCTGTGATCAATGGAGCGGTACGGGATATCTCCAAGAGCCTGTACTCGACCCTGCGACTTTCCCGGGATGGCGACTGGGACGGCCCGGTCATTGTGAAAACCGATCTCAACCATTTTGGTTTGCCCGAAGGTCTGGCTTGTCTTCCGCCAGAACACCACATGCCGTCCCCGCGGGTCAGGCTCACTGCCAGGCCGTGGCAACTGGCCGGCCAGTTGCCGGACCGGCACTACCCCGTGGTGCCCTCCATCCGTGATGTTCCAGGGTGGGTCTGGCGCAACCCGGCCTACATCGTTGAGCGGTTCATGCCTGAGCGTGACGGTGATCTCTACTGCATCCGGGGATGGATGTTCCTGGGCTCCTTCAGCTACGGCTGGCGGCTGCTGGGCACCGACCACATGGTCAAGGCCGGTAACCTGGTGCGGCACGAGTTCATTGACGACGTACCGGACGAACTGATCGACTTGAAGCAACGCGCGGGTTTCGATTTTGGAAAATTCGATTACGTCATGCATGAAGGCAAACCGATCGTGCTGGACCTGAACAAGACACCCGCCTACGCTGGCGACCCTGACTCTCCCAGGCTGACACACCTGTCCCGGGGCATCGAGGAATTCCTGCCATGACAAAGCCGTTGAGCTGGCTGATCGATCTGGACGCCTGGCTGCCACCGGACGCGGTCTTCATGGCCAGAACCGATTTGCACCAGACGCGCTTGCTCGGATTCCAGCCTGTCAACCTGGAAGCTGTCACTGGCATCGGACTGGGGATGTTCGGACGGCGTGCTGCAGTGCGACACCGTTCCTGTGCCACGGTGGCGTTTCTGGACCTCATGACGCTGGCCGGCCTTCGCATCGAGGAAACCACGCTGCGCTACGACACGGGCGAGGAAGCCCACGCACTGGCGCGACAGCTTGTGCAGGAGGGCCACCGGATCCTGTCCGCGTACCCCATGCCACCAGCCTTGTACGACGACAGCGCACTGCTGGTTCCGAATTCCCTGTGGCACGATCTCAACGCCAAGAGCCGGCTGCATCTTCTGGTACCGCCTCAAAACCTGGCACCCCGGCACTTGGTCAACCATGCGCAAGCCCGGCCAATGACGTTCACGTTTCCGGTCTGGCTGAAGGTGGCCGGTGATGCAGCCACGGGATGGGGCTATGCGGTCAGGTACTGTGCCGACAGCTCCAGCTACCAGGCCGCTCTTGATGAGCTGGAGGCACTCGACCCGAAAGGCACCCTGGTCATGGAGTCCCATATCAAGGTGCGCCGCAGTTGGTGCGCTTGCATTCTCGTGAGCCCCGACCAAGTGATTTACGCTGGCTGCGCCGAGCAGATCTTCGATCTACCCGGCAAGCAATCGGGTAGCTTGATCGATGCCAACGACGCGCCATCATCGAAAATGGAGGCGTTGATGACAACAATCGGAGAACGGGCACGTCAGGCCGGTTTCATTGGGATCGCCGGCTGCGATGTCGGCGAAACGGATGAAGGTCAACTCGTGGCGTTTGACCCCAACTTCCGTCTCAATGCCTCCAGCGCTCAGGTGCTGTTGCACGCCTCGGCCACCGCACGCGCCGGAGGCCACGTCACCCAATCTGTCACCTTGCGTTCTCAGCGGCGTTTGCCGGAGATGACCGCCCGGCTCGAGCGTTGGGTTGCATGTGGTCGTTTTGTGCCAACCCGGGGTCTTGATGCCCACCACCTGGCCGCGGCCCAAGGGATTTCGACCATCGCCGGTTTCGTCGTCGAACACTCCAGAGCGTCGGCAACCGATACCATGAACGAGCTGCAATCGCTGATGGTGACCTGAAAGGGACGAAACCCTGTTCGATTGAAACGAAGTGACAAACCCCAGCGATTCATTCACTTGCAGCGACCAACGGAATCAGGGCCGACCTCAAGACGGTGTGGTCAGCTTTGTCTTTTTCACCCCAGTTCGGCGATCAGCTCGATTTCCACGCATGCACCCATCGGAATCTGCGCCACGCCAAACGCGCTGCGGGCGTGGGCGCCAGCTTGGGGGCCGAAGACTTCACCCAGCAGTTCGCTGCAGCCGTTGGTGACCAGGTGCTGTTCGGTGAAGGTGCCGGTGCTGTTGACCAGGCTCATGACCTTGACGATGCGCTTCACGTCGTCCAGTGTCTTGCCGCTGACCAGGCAAGCGGCGGCGAGCGTGCCCATGAGGTCGATGGCGATGGCGCGGGCGGCGAGCTTGCCTTCTTCGGTGGTGGTGGTCAGGCCGAGCTGACCGACCCAGGGTTTGCCGTCTTTCTTGGCAATGTGGCCGCTCAGAAAGATGAGATTGCCGGTCTGCACGAAGGGCACGTAGGCGGCGGCCGGGATGGCCACGGGCGGCAGTTCGATGCCGAGTTGGGAAAGCTTGTCGTAGACGCTCATGGGGGGCTCCTGAAAATGGGATCGGGTCATTCTATAGAGCGCCCGGACGTGCCCGGGCCTCGCCGATAATCGTTCGCATGTTTGAAGCCGTGTCGTTCTGGATGGTTTTGGGTTTGCTGTTGCAGGGGTTGATCCTGCTGCTGTTGCTGTGGCTGTTGTTGCGGCGCCGTCCGGTGGACGCCGCTGAGCTGGCTCACCGCCAGTTGCTGCTGGGCTCGCTGCAAAACCAGGTGCAGCGCATGGAACACATCGAGAGCGAGCTGCGCCGCGAGATCAGCGACAGCTCGCGCGGCGGACGGCAGGAGATCCAGCAGACCCTGGCCACCTTCCAGGAAACCCTCACGCGCCAGGACGCCGAGGCCACGCGCACGCAGAACACCCAGCTCGATGCCTTTGCCCAGCAGTTGCTGCAGCTGCGCGGCACGCTGGGCGATACGCTGACGCAGCAGTTGCAGGCGATCAGCCTGGGCATGGGGCAGCAGGCGGCCGAGGCCACGCGCACGCAGAACGCGCAGATCGACGCTTTTGCCCAGCAACTGGTGCAACTGCGTGGCACCTTGGGCGACACGCTCACGCGCCAGCTGCAGGACATGAGCGAGGGCAATGCGCGCCGTCTGGCCGAGATCCGCACCACGCTGGACGGCCAGCTCGCGCAACTGCAGCAGAGCAACGCCGCCAAACTGGACGAGATGCGCGCGACCGTGGACGAGAAGCTGCAGAGCACGCTGCAGGCGCGGCTGGGCGAGAGCTTCAAGCAGGTGGCCGACCGGCTGGAGCAGGTGCACAAGGGCCTGGGCGAGATGCAGACGCTGGCGCAGGGCGTGGGCGACCTGAAACACCTGCTGACCAACGTGAAAACCCGCGGCATGTTCGGCGAAGCCCAGCTCGGCGCCCTGCTGGAGCAGGTGTTCGCGCCCGACCAGTACGCCACCCAGGTCGCCACGCGCCCGGGAAGCCGCAACGTGGTGGACTTCGCCATCAAGCTGCCGGGGCGCGGCGACGACGGTGCACCCTGCTGGCTGCCGATCGACGCCAAGTTTCCGAACGAAGACTACGAACGCCTGCTCGACGCACAGCAGCGCGCCGACGTGGACGGTGCCGAAGCGGCCGCGCGCGGGCTGGAGCAGCGCATCAGGTTCGAAGCCAAAAGCATGGCCGACAAGTACCTGGAGCCGCCGCACACCACGGACTTCGCCATCCTGTTCCTGCCCACCGAAGGGCTTTACGCCGAGGTGCTGCGTCGCCCGGGGCTGATGGAGGTGCTGCAGCGCGAATACCGTGTCACGCTGGCGGGCCCGACCACGCTGATGGCCATGCTCAATTCGCTGCAGATGGGTTTTCGCACGCTGGCGCTGGAAAAGCGCAGCAGCGAGGTCTGGCAGGTGCTGGGCGCGGTCAAGACCGAGTTCGGCAAGTTCGGCGATGTGCTGGCCAAGGTCAAGAGCCAGACGCAGACCGTGCTCAACACGCTGGACAACGCCGAGACGCGCAGTCGCGCCATGAGCCGCGCGCTCAAGACGGTGGAGGCGCTGCCGCAGGAACAGGCCAGCGCGCTGCTGCCGCTGGACCCCAACGACCGCGGGGAGGTTTGAGCACGCGCCTGCGAGTCGGGCTGGCGCGCCTGATCGTGGCGCAAGTCAGCCTGCACGCCTGCATGACCGGCTTTCGCATGGCCGCGCCGCTGATGGCGCTGCGCGAAGGTCATAGCGCTGCGGCGGTGGGCATGCTGCTGGCGCTGTTTGCGCTGGCCCAGGTGTTCCTGGCGCTGCCCGCCGGGCGCTACGCCGACCGGCGCGGGCTCAAAAAACCGTTTGCCCTGTCCATCGGCACGGCCACGCTGGGCGCAGCGGCTGCGGTGGCCTGGCCGGTGTTCCCCGTGTTGTGCCTGACGGCGCTGGCCTGCGGCGCGGCCACGGGCCTGGCCATGATCGCGCTGCAGCGCCACGTGGGCCGGATGGCCACGAACGCCACCGAACTCAAGCAGGTGTTCAGCTGGATGGCGATCGGGCCATCCATCTCCAACTTCCTTGGGCCGTTCGCGGCCGGCTTGATGATCGACGCCTGGGGTTTCAGGGCGGCCTACCTGCTGCTGGCTCTGCTGCCGTCGCTGGCCTGGTTCTGGGTGCGCAGCGTGGTGGAGCACGAGCCGTTGGCGCCCGCCCAGCGCGGCGCCAGCGGTTCTTCGTGGAACCTGCTGCGCCAGCCCGACTTCCGGCGCCTCATGCTGATCAACTGGCTGTTGTCCTCGTGCTGGGATGTGCACACTTTTCTGGTGCCGGTGATCGGCCACGAGCGCGATCTCAGCGCTACGGTGATCGGCTCGATCCTCGGTGCGTTCGCGCTGGCGGCCACGGCGATCCGGCTGGCCATGCCCTGGCTGGCGGCCCATCTGCGCGAGTCGGTGGTGATCGGCACGGCCATGGTGGTGACGGCGCTCCTGTTTTCGGTCTACCCGCTGGTCCATGCGGCCTGGGCCATGGGCGCCCTGTCCATCGGCCTGGGACTGGCGCTGGGGTCGGTGCAACCCATGATCATGAGCACGCTGCACCAGATCACACCCCACCATCGCCATGGCGAGGCCCTGGGCCTGCGGGCCATGGCCATCAATGGCTCCAGTGTGGTGATGCCGCTGCTGTTCGGATCGGCCGGTGTGGTGGTCGGCGTGGCCGGTGTGTTCTGGGCGGTGGGCGTGGTGGTGGGACTGGGTTCGCGTCTGGCCTGGACCTTGCGGCCGACGCTGAGCGAACCTGAGAGGCACTGAGTTTGCGCCCGCGCAAAAGCGGATCGACGGCCTGTCGGGAGGCTCGGCGCGTGAGCCTTTTAGAATCGCAGGCCAACCTGAAAGAAGAGCCGTGCTGTTATTGATCGTGTTGTTGCCACTTTTACTGGGCACCGCAGCCACATTCTGGCTCGGCCCGAGGTCCCGTCTGTTGACCGCCCTGGCGGCCGGCGCGGTCACCGCTGCCAGCCTGGCCGTGCTGCTGAGCCATGCGCCTGCGGTGATGGCGGGCGAGACGGTGCGCAACGCCTGGACCTGGGTGCCCGAGATCGGGCTGAACCTGACGTTCCGGCTGGACGGCCTCTCTCTGCTGTTTGCTGGGCTGATCCTGTTCATCGGCCTGCTGATCGTGCTCTACGCGCACTTCTACCTGAGCCCGAAGGATTCGGCGGGCAAGTTCTTCAGCGAGATGATGCTGTTCATGGCGGCCATGCTGGGTGTGGCGCTGTCGGACAACCTGCTGTTGCTGGTGGTGTTCTGGGAGCTCACCAGCCTGTCGTCTTTCCTGCTGATCGGCTTCTGGAGCCACCGCGCCGATGCGCGGGCCGGAGCGCGCCAGGCGCTGGCCGTGACCGGCGGCGGTGGTCTGGCGATGCTGGGCGGCTTCGTGTTGCTGGGTCAGATCGCGGGCACCTACGAGTTGAGCGAGATGGTGGGCCGTGTGGCCATGATCCAGGCCGATCCGATGTTTGTGCCGGCGCTGCTGCTGATCCTGCTCGGCGCCTTCACCAAGAGCGCGCAATTCCCGTTTCACTTCTGGCTGCCCGACGCCATGGCCGCCCCCACGCCGGTGTCGGCCTACCTGCATTCGGCCACCATGGTGAAGGCGGGCGTGTTCCTGCTGATGCGCATGTACCCGGTGCTGGCGGGTTCGGGCTGGTTCGAGGTGATCGTCACCGTGGCAGGTCTGGCCACGGTGCTGTTCGCGGCCTTCATCGCCCTTTTCAAGCACGACCTCAAGGGACTGCTGGCATATTCGACCGTGAGCCACCTGGGCCTGATCGTCTTCCTGATCGGGCTGGGTTCACCGCTGGCCGCCGTGGCCGCGGTGTTCCACGTGCTCAACCACGCCACCTTCAAGGCCTCGCTGTTCATGATCGCGGGCATCGTCGACCACGAAACGCATTCGCGCGACATGCGCCAGCTCGGCGGCCTCTACAAGCTCATGCCCTGGACGGCCACGCTCTCGATGGTGGCGGCCGCGTCGATGGCGGGCGTGCCGCTGACCAACGGTTTCCTGTCCAAGGAAATGTTCTTCACCGAAGCAGTGGTGGGCACGGCGGGCATCTGGAGCTGGGTGGTGCCGGCGCTGGTGACGCTGGCGGGCGTGTTCAGCGTGGCCTATTCGCTGCGCTTCGTTCACGACACGTATTTCAACGGGCCGCTGGGCGACGTGCCGAACACGCACCCGCACGAGCCGCCGCTGGGCATGAAGCTGCCAGCAATGCTGCTGGTGTCGATGTGCATCGTGGTGGGCCTGTTGCCGGCCATCACCTTCGGGCCGCTGGTGCACGTGGCGGCCACGGCCCTGGTGGGCCAGCCGCTGCCCGAGTACCACCTGGCGATCTGGCACGGCTTCAACCTGCCGCTGCTGATGAGCGCGATCGCGCTGGCCGCGGGCATCGGTTTGTACCTGCTGCTGGCACGCGGCAAGCGCATGCACCGCATCGAGTCCGAGGCCTGGTTCGGACCGGCCACCGGGCGGCAGATCTTCGACGGTGTGATCGACGGGTTGTTTTCGCTCGCCGGGCGCATTTCCATCCGCCTGGAGACCGGCTCACTGCAGCGCTACCTGGTCTGGCTGATCGGTGCGGCGGTGGTGGCCGCGGCGACGCAGCTGGTGGGCCGGGGCATCGGTGCCGGCACGCGCGAACTGCTGCCCGCCTCGCCGCTGGCCATTGCCGTGTGGTTGCTGCTGTTCGCCGCTTGTGCGGCGATCGCGCTCACGCACCACCAGCGTTTTCAGGCCGTGGTGCTGGTCGGCGTGGTCGGGCTGGTGACTTCGCTCACCTTCGTGAGCCTGTCGGCGCCCGATCTGGCGCTGACGCAGCTCTCCGTCGAGGTGGTGTCCACCGTGCTGCTGCTGATGGGACTGGCCTTGTTGCCGCAACACTCGCCGCGCGAATCGTCGGCGCTGCGCCGTGCGCGCGATGGCGTGCTGGCGCTGGCCGGCGGCGCGGGCATGGCCTGGGTGGCCTGGGTGCTGCTCACGCGCAACCACGATTCCATCTCCTGGTACTTTCTGGAAAAATCGCTGCCCGTGGGCGGCGGCACCAACGTGGTCAACGTGATCCTGGTGGACTTCCGGGGCTACGACACCTTTGGCGAGATCACCGTGCTGGGCATCGCGGCCATCGGTGTGCTCGCGCTCATGGACGGCATGCGCAGCCGCAGGCCACTGGCCGACCCGCAAGGCCTGGCCTGGACCTTTGCGGCCCAGCCGCTGATGCTGCGCGTGGCGGCTTCGGTGGTGTTGCCGCTGGCGCTGGTGTTCACGCTCTACATCTTCATGCGCGGCCACAACCTGCCCGGTGGGGGGTTCATTGCCGGCCTGATCACCGCGGTGGCGCTGGTGCTGCAGTTCATGGCGCTGGGCCAGGCCAGGGCGGAGGCGATGTTGCGCGCGCAGGCCGGGCGCCGCTTCGTGCGCTGGATCGGCGCCGGCCTGTCCATCGCCGGGCTGACCGGTGCAGGCGCCTTCCTGTGGAGCCGACCTTTCCTCACCAGCGCCCACGGGCATCCGCATGTGCCGCTGCTGGGTGAACTCCCGCTGGCCTCGGCTGCTCTGTTCGATCTCGGGGTCTATCTCACGGTGGTGGGTGCGACCCTGCTGACCATCTCGGTGCTGGGCTCGGTGAGCCGGGAAGGCACACCCACCCACACCGCTTCGGCCGGAGGCCAGTCATGAGCATGGAATTTTTGCTGGCCACGGGCATCGGTTTTGTCACCGCCTGCGCCATCTACCTGATGTTGCGCGGGCGCAGTTTCCCGGTGGTGCTGGGGCTTTCGCTGTTCGGTTACGCGGTCAACGTGTTCATCTTCGTGATGGGTCGGCTGTGGACCAATGCCCAGCCGATCCTCGTGGGCGAAGGGCTGGTGGCCGACCCGCTGCCTCAGGCACTGGTGCTCACGGCCATCGTGATCGGCTTTGCCACCACCGGCTTCGTGATCGAGCTGGCGCTGCGCAACCGCCATGAAAGCGGCAGCGACCACGTGGACGGCCATGAACCTGGACACGCCACGGGCTACCAGCCGGCGGCCCGATCGGCCCGCAACGGGGAGCGCAGCTGATGACGGATGCGATCCTGGCTTTCTGGCTGCAACACGCACCGGTGCTCTCGGTCCTGCTGCCGTCGTTCACCGCGATGGGTCTGCTGCTGCTGGGTGACTTCGGTGGCATGGCGGGACAGGGCGGCGGGCACGGCAGCGCCCGGGTGCGCTGGCGTCGCCGCCTGAGCCTGGCGTCGGTGCTGCTCGGCACGGTGATGGCGGCCGGGCTGGTCTGGCGCGCGGCCAGCGGCGAGCTGCTGGTGTACCAGTTGGGTGAATGGTCGGCGCCGTTCGGCATCGTGCTGGTGCTCGACCGGCTCTCGGCCCTGATGGTGTTTCTGACCTACCTGGTGGCAGCGCCTGTGCTCTGGTACGCCACCGGCGGCTGGGACATGCGCGGACGCCACTTTCACGCCATCTTCCACTTCCAGTTGATGGGTCTGAGCGGCGCGTTCCTGACCGGTGACCTGTTCAACCTGTTCGTGTTTTTTGAAGTGCTGCTGATCGCTTCCTACGTGCTGCTGCTACACGGCCAGGGCCGGGAGCGGATGCGCATGGGTGTGCACTACGTGGTGCTCAACCTCGCGGGTTCGGGCCTGTTCCTGATCGGGCTGGCGATGATCTACGCCGTGACGGGCACGCTGAACATGGCCGATCTGGCCTTGCGCGTGGCACAGCTCACAGGTGACTCTGCACTGATCGCGCGGGCGGCCGCGCTGGTGCTGCTGGTGGTGTTCGGCCTCAAGGCCGCGCTGGTGCCGCTGTACTTCTGGCTGCCCGGCACCTACGCCTCGGCCAGTGCGCCGGTGGCGGCGCTGTTTGCCATCATGACCAAGGTCGGTGTCTACAGCATCATCCGCACGCACTGGGGCATCTTCGGTGTCGAGGCGGGCGAGGCCAGTCTGGCGGCGCAGGCCTGGCTGCTGCCGCTGGCGCTGAGCACCAGCGTGCTCGGTGCGCTGGGTGCACTGGCGGCGCACACCATGGGCCGCATGGTCGCCTACCTCACCGTGTCATCGGTCGGCACCATCCTCGCCGGTGTGGGTCTGTTCACGCCCGAGACGCTGTCGGCTGCGCTGTATTACACGCTGCACAGCACCATCGTGATCGCGGGCCTGTTCCTGCTGGTCGAGCTGGTGGCCGCACAGCGCGGCGAGGCGGGCGACAAGCTGCGCCCGGCGGTGGCCGTGCGCGAACCGGTGCTGCTGGGCATGATGATGCTGTTCGGTGCCGCATCGGCTTCCGGGCTGCCGCCGCTGCCGGGCTTTCTGGGCAAGCTGATGATCCTGCAGAGCGCTTCGGGACTGGCGGCGCAGGCCTGGGTCTGGAGCGTGGTGCTGGTGGTGGGCTTCTTCACCATCGTGGGCCTGGCGCGCGCCGGGGTGATCGTGTTCTGGCACATTCAGCCCGACGGCGAGCTGCCGAGTGTCGCGTCGGGTTCCAGCGCCAAGCTGCTCTCGGCCGCCTGGGCCTTCATGGCCATCACGGTGGCGTTGGCGGTGCTGGCATCGCCGGTCAAGCGCTACACCGATGAGGCGGCCTTGCAACTGGCCGATACCGCCGCCTACGCCGAAGCGGTGCTGGGCTCGCAAGGCGGTGCGCGTGCCAACACAGCGCGGCCTTACGACGGCTCCCGCAACGCCACCCCCGCCCAGCCTGCCGCCGAGTCGGTGCCCGCGAAGGTCCTGCCATGAACCCGAATTCACCCAACGTCAACAACAGCGGCAAGCGCTACCCGTCGACCGGCTGGTTCGCCCACCCGGTGCTGTCGGTGCTGCTGGGGGTGAGCTGGCTCGCGCTCTCGCACAGCCTGGAGCCGGTGCACCTGCTCTCGGCCGTGTTGATCGGGCTGGTCATTCCGCGCCTGCTGCAGCCGTTCCTGACGCAGGCCAGCGTGATCCACTGGCCGACCGCCATCCGCCTGCTGGGCGTGGTGTTGTGGGACATCGTGGTTTCCAACATCGTGGTGGCCAAGCTGGTGCTCGGGCCACTGAACCGCATGCAACCCGGCTGGATTCCGGTTCCGCTGGCCTGCAACCACCACCGCGTCAACGTCCTGTTTGCCAGCATCATCACGACCACACCGGGCACCGTGTCGGCGGTGATCAACGAGGAACAGGGCGTGATTCTGGTGCATGCGCTCAATTGCGACGATCCGGCCGCGATGGCCGCCGACATGAAGAACCGCTACGAAGCGCCGCTGTTGCGCGCCTTCCACCTCCAACCGGGGAGCCAAACATGAATGTGCTCGATATTGCGCTGAACATCGGCATCGGTGCGGTGACACTGGCGGTGTTGTTGTGCGCCGTGCGCCTGACGCGCGGTCCCACCATCACCGACCGCGTGCTCGCGCTGGACACGCTCTACATGAACGCGGTGGCGCTGATCGTGCTGCTGGGTATCCGCTGGAACACGGCGCTGCTGTTTGAAGGCGCGCTGCTGGTGGCCATGCTGGGCTTTGCCTCGACGGTGGGACTGGCGCGCTACCTCAGCCGTGGCGACGTGGTGGAATGAACGGCAAGGAGCCCTGAACATGAACCCCTTCATCGAATGGACCGCGGCCGCCGTGATCGTGATCGCGGCGTTCTTTCTGCTGGTGGGTGCCATCGGCCTGGCGCGCCTGCCCGACTTCTATATGCGCCTGCACGCGCCAACCAAGGCCTCCACGCTGGGCGTGGGCGGTGTGTTGATTGCGTCGATGCTGATCGCAGCAGGGCAGGGGCGCCCGGGTTTCGCCGAGCTGCTGATCACGCTGTTTGTGTTTGTGACGGCGCCCGTCTCGGCGAACCTGCTGGCGCAGGCAGCGCTGCATCTGAAACTGCCGTCCCGCGCGCCGGTGCCGGCCGACGCGGTGCCCGAGCGTCAGGCTGACTGAAACCCAGTCCGGTCAGGTAGGTGTTCAACACCTGTCTACCGCAACGCCGGAGGTCGAATGCGTGGGTGTCGAGCAGCCAGTTCTGGATCAGGCCGTCGATCATCACGTGCAGACCCAGGGCTGCGCACTGCAGTGGGACGTCGAGCGTCAGGCCCTGGTGGTCAGCGGCCGAACGCAAGATCTTGGCGGTCTGTTGCACACAGTCGTTGCGGCCCTGGAGGTGGCGGGCGCGCACCGCGTGCATTTCGTCGTTGTATTCCACTTGCAGGGTCGCGATCTCGAACACGCGCCGTGTCTGCTCGTCGGTGGCGGCCTTGTGCAGCGCGTGCGCGATGGCGTCGCGCAGCGGCTGCAGCGGGTTGTCGAGCGCTGAGGCCTTTTTCCCTATGCCTGCCAGGGTTTCTTCCAGCGGTAAAGTGACGCGCTCCATCATCGCGTTGAATAGGTCGGCCTTGTCCTTGAAATGCCAGTAGATGGCGCCTCGGGTGGTGCCGGCGGCCACGGCAATGTCGTTGAGCGAGGTGCGTGAAACACCGCGCTGCTGAAACAGGTGCTCGGCTGCGTCGAGCAGGCTGTGGCGTGTGGCCTCGGCGTCGGCTTTGGTGCGGCGAACCATGTCATGTCTCCTGTCAAATGTCCTCATATGAATACGGGGACTTGTGTTTGTTTGACTATACATACATTCAAGGATGTATGTATACTTCAACCCCTCGCCTTCGTTGGGTATGCCCGCGACGGCCATACCGGCCGCTTCATCAGACGGCTCTCCCGATGTCATGCCTCCAAGGATTCCCATGCCTGCCCAGAGTCCCCAGCCTCCCGTCCTGTTCAACCCCTCGCTGGCGACTCCCGGTCGCTCGGCGTCGTGGGCCCGCCGCCTGTCGGTGATCTCAGTGGCCGTGCTGCTGGTCGCCTGCGGCAAGGCCGAGGCGCCCGCCGCGGCGCCGCCGGGTGGCGGCATGCCGGCGCCCGAAGTCGGCGTGGTCACGGTGGCGCCGGGTGACGTGGGCCTGCAGACGGAGTTGCCGGGTCGTCTGGAAGCATCGCGCGTGGCGCAGGTGCGGGCGCGGGCGGCGGGCATTCTGCAGCAGCGGCTGTTCCGCGAAGGCAGCGATGTGAAGGCGGGTCAGGCGCTGTTCCGTATCGATGCGGCGCCTTACCAGGCCACGCTGCAGAGTGCGCGGGCCGGTCTGGCGCGGGCCGAGGCCAACCTCGCACAGGCGTCGGCATTGGCCGCACGCTACAAGCCGCTGGTGGCGGAAAACGCCATCAGCCAGCAGGAATACGCGAACGCCGAAGCCGCCCAGAAAGCGGCCGAGGCCGATGTGGCGGCGGCCAAGGCCACGCTGCAGACCGCGGGCATCAACCTGGGTTATGCCAACGTGACGGCGCCGATTGCCGGCCGCATCGGTCGTGCGCTGGTGACCGAAGGCGCGCTGGTGGGGCAGGGTGAGGCGACTCCGCTGGCCGTGATCCAGCAGGTGGACCCGCTGTTTGTGAACTTCACGCAGTCGGCCTCGGAAGCCATGCGCCTGAAGCGTGCCATGGAAAGCGGGCAACTCAAGGACGCTGGCCAGGGCTCCGCGGCGGTGCGCGTGGTGCTGGAAGATGGCAGCGAATACGCCAGGCCGGGGCGCCTGCTGTTCTCGGACCTCACGGTCGATCCCACCACCGGCCAGGTGACGTTGCGCGCCGAGGTGCCCAACCCGGGTGGCGCGCTGCTGCCGGGCCTGTACGTGCGCGTGCGTCTGGAGCAGGCGACTGCCCGCGACGCCATCACGCTGCCGCAGCAGTCGGTGACGCGTTCGGCCCAGGGCGACACGGTGTCGGTGGTTGGCGCCGACGGCAAGATCGAGAAACGCACGGTGAAGATCGGTGGCCAGCAAGGGGGGCAGTGGGTCGTCCTGGACGGACTGAAGGCCGGCGAGCAGGTCATGGTGGACGGTTTCCAGAAGCTGCAGATGATGCCGCCAGGCACCCCCGTGAAGGCCGTGCCCTGGCAGGCGCGGGGTACGGCCCCTGCCGTTCCGGCTTCGGCACCGGCTCCGGCCGCGTCGAAGTAAGGAGCGCCCCGAATGACACGACCCCCACGTTCACTGTGTTCACTGCCCCCCACGGGGGCTTCAGCCTCCTTGAGGCGGCTCGGCGGAAACTGATATGGCGAAATTCTTCATCGACCGGCCCATCTTTGCGTGGGTGATCGCGCTCTTCATCATGGTGATGGGCGCGGTGTCCATCACGCAGTTGCCGATTGCGCAGTACCCGCCGGTGGCGCCGCCGTCCATCGTCATCAACGCGTCGTATCCCGGCGCCTCGGCCAAGACGCTGGAAGACAGCGTGTTGTCGGTCATCGAGCAGGAGATGAACGGCTCGCCTGGCCTGATCTACATGGAAGCCGTGGCCCAGGCCAACGGCACCGGCAGCATCACGCTGAGCTTCGAGCCGGGCACCAACGCCGATCTGGCACAGGTGGACGTGCAGAACCGGCTTGCGCGCGCCACGCCGCGCCTGCCGTCGGCGGTGACGCAGCAGGGCGTTCGGGTGGACAAATCGCGCAACAACTTCCTGCTGTTCGCGATCCTCTCCAGCGAAGACCCGGCCTGGGATCCGGTGGCGCTGGGCGACTACGCGTCGCGCAGCGTCGTGCCCGAACTGCAGCGCCTGCCCGGTGTGGGCCAGGCCCAGCTGTTCGGCACCGAGCGCGCCATGCGGGTCTGGATCGATCCGGCCAAGCTGCTGGGCTTCAACCTGAGCGCGGCCGACGTGACCAACGCCATCCGCGCTCAGAACGCGCAGGTGTCGGCCGGTGAAATCGGTGCCCTGCCCAACGTGGCGGGCCAGAGCATCTCCGCCACCGTGGTGGTCAACGGCCAGCTCGGCAGCGTGGAGCAGTTCGGCAACATCGTGCTGCGCGCCAGCAGCGACGGTGCCACCGTGCGCCTGAAAGACGTGGCCCGCATCGAGCTCGGTGCCCAGGCCTACGCCACCTCGGCGCGACTGAACGGCAAGCCGTCCACGGGTATTGGTGTGCAACTATCGCCAAGCGGCAACGCCCTGGCCACGGCCGAAGCGGTGCGCACCAAGATGGCGGATCTGGAAAAATTCTTCCCCAAGGGCATGACCTGGGCCATTCCCTACGACAGCTCGCGCTTCGTCAAGATCTCCATCGAACAGGTGGCGGTGACGCTGGCGGAGGCCGTGGCGCTGGTGTTCCTGGTGATGTTCCTGTTCCTGCAGAACTGGCGCTACACGCTGATCCCGACGCTGGTGGTGCCGGTGGCCTTGCTGGGGACCTTCGCCGGACTGATGGCCCTGGGCTTCTCGATCAATGTGCTGACCATGTTCGGCATGGTGCTGGTGATCGGCATCGTGGTGGACGACGCCATCGTGGTGGTGGAGAACGTCGAACGCATCATGAGCGAAGAAGGCCTGCCACCGCTGCAGGCCACGCGCAAGGCCATGGGCCAGATTTCGGGTGCCATCATCGGCGTGACCGTGGTGCTGATCTCGGTGTTCGTGCCGTTGGCGTTTTTCAGTGGCTCGGTGGGCAACATCTACCGCCAGTTTGCGGCGGTGATGGGCATGTCCATCGGCTTCTCGGCCTTCATGGCCCTGTCGCTCACGCCGGCCCTCTGCGCCACCCTGCTCAAACCGGTGGAAGCGGGCCACGCGCACGCCAAGACCGGCTTTTTCGGCTGGTTCAACCGCGGCTTCGCGCGCACCGCCAAAGGCTACGAAGGTGGCGTGGCCAAGCTGCTGCCGCGCGCCGGCCGCACGCTGGTGATCTACGCAGCCATCGTGGCGGCGGTGGCGGTGGTCTACCAGCGCCTGCCCACGTCCTTCCTGCCCAACGAAGACCAGGGCACGCTGCTGGTCAACGTGCAATTGCCACCGGGCGCCACGCAGGAGCGCACGCTGGACGTGATGAAGCAGGTGGAGGGCTTCATGCTCCAGCAGCCGGAGGTGGAGGGCATGGTCGGGGTGCTGGGCTTCAGCTTCTCGGGCCAGGGCCAGAACGCCGCGCTCGCGTTTGTGACGCTCAAGGATTGGTCCGAACGCACCGGCCCGGGCAGTTCTGCGCAGGCTTTGGCCGGCCGTGCCTTCGGTGCCTTTTCGGGCATCCGGGACGCTTTCGTCTTCCCGCTGAGTCCGCCGCCGATTCCCGAACTGGGTGCCTCCTCCGGGTTCAGCTTCCGCTTGCAGGACCGGGCGGGTCTGGGGGGCGAAGCGCTGCTGGCGGCACGCAACCAGATGCTGGGCATGGCCTCGCAGAGCAAAGTGCTCACGCAGGTGCGGCCCGACGGTCTGGAAGATGCGCCGCAGTTGCAGATCGACATCGACCGCGACAAGGCCAATGCACTGGGTGTTGGCTTTGACAGCATCAGTGGCGCCATCGGCACGGCACTCGGTTCCACCTACGCCAACGACTTCCCGAACGCCGGGCGTCTGCAGCGCGTGATGGTGCAGGCCGATGCCACGGCACGCATGCAGCCGGAAGACCTGTTGCGCATCAACGTGATCAACAGCAAAGGCCAGGCGGTGCCGCTGTCGGCCTTCGCCACGACGCACTGGATCACCGGCCCGATGCAGACCGTGCGCTACAACGGCTACCCGTCCATGCGCATCAGTGGCAGCGCTGCGCCCGGTGTGAGCACGGGCCAGGCCATGGCCGAGATGGAGGCGCTGGCCGCCAGGCTGCCGCAAGGCTTCGGCTTCGAGTGGACGGGCCAGTCCCGTGAGGAAAAGCTCGCCGGCTCGCAGGCCATGATCCTCTACGCTTTTGCAATCCTGGCGGTGTTTCTCTGCCTGGCTGCGCTGTACGAGAGCTGGACCATCCCGCTGTCGGTCATTCTGGTGGTGCCACTGGGTGTGCTGGGTGTGCTGCTGGCCACGATGCTGCGAGGTTATTCGAACGACGTGTACTTCCAGGTGGGCCTGATCACCATCATCGGGCTCTCGGCGAAAAACGCGATCTTGATCATCGAGTTCGCGAAAGATCTGCAGGCGCAGGGCAAGGGCGTGATCGAAGCGGCGCTGGCCGCCGCCCACCTGCGCTTCCGGCCCATCATCATGACCTCGCTGGCGTTCACGCTGGGCGTGTTGCCGCTGTTCCTGGCTTCGGGCGCCGGATCGGCCAGCCAGCGCGCGATCGGCACCGGTGTGATCGGCGGCATGCTGACCGGCACCGTGCTGGCGGTGGTGTTCGTGCCGATCTTTTTTGTGGTGGTGCGCACCCTGTTCAAGGGCAGCGATCGCCAGCACCGCCGGGAGGCCGAAGAGGCCGAACACCATGGCGTGCATTGAGATGAAACACCCCCGCCGCGCACCGCGCGACCCCCTCAAGGGGGCTGAGGGCCGCGGCTCCGAGCCTGCCTGCGCAGGCTTGGACGACCCGAAGAAGCCTCGCCTCTGGCGAGGCTGCGGCCTGCAAGGTGCACTGGCCGTCCGGCGAAGCCGGCGCGGCGGTGCCCTGGGTTGCGCCGTTTCATTCGTTGCGGGTCATAGCCGGTTCTGCGGTGTGTGCTGGCCCGAGTCCCTTCGTTCGCTGCGTCGTGTCTTTCCCGATACGCGCTGGAGCCACTGACATGATTTTTTCTCTCAATTTGCGTCGCAGCGCACTGGCCCTGGCGGTTCTGACGCTGTCCGGCTGCTCCTTCATCCCGACCTACGAGCGGCCGGCCGCGCCGGTTGCCGCAGAGTGGTCCGGCGTGACACCGGTGGCCGCGGCGACGCCGGCTGCCGACATTGCGTGGGCGGACTTCGTGAGCGATGCGCGCCTGCGTGAGCTCATCGGTCTGGCGATCCGGAACAACCGCGACCTGCGCGTGGCCACGCTCAACATCGAGCAGGTGCGTGCCCAGTACCAGATCCGCCGTGCCGACCAGTTCCCCACGCTGAACCTGGCCGCCGCGGGGAACCGCCAGAGCAGCGGCGATGACAGCATCACCAGCCTCTACACGGCGGGTCTCGCCATGAGTGGCTGGGAGATCGATTTCTTTGGCCGCGTGGCGAGCCTGAAGGAAGTGGCCCTGGCCCAGTACCTGGCCAGCGAAGAGGCGCGCAACGCGGCGCAGACCAGCCTGGTCGCCTCGGTGGCCAGCACCTGGCTCAGCCTGCAGGCCAGCGACGAACTGCTGGCGCTGACGCAGCGAACGCTCGCCACGCGCCAGGATTCGTTGCGCCTGACGAAGCTGCGCTTTGACAATGGTGCTACGTCAGCGCTGGACCTGCGCCAGGCCGAGTCACTGACCGCCGCGGCTGAGTCCGCACTGGCCCAGCAGCAGCGCCAGCGTGCGCAGGACCTCAACGCCCTCACCTTGCTCGTGGGGCAGCCTCTGCCAGCGACGCTCACCGATCCCGCGAGCGACGTGGTCACCGCGCGGTCGCTGTTCCGCGATCTGCCCGCCGGCCTGCCGTCCGAACTGCTCACCCGCCGGGCGGACATCCGCCAGGCCGAGCAGACGCTGATCGCAGCGAACGCCAACATCGGCGCGGCGCGTGCGGCTTTCTTCCCGCGCATCTCGCTCACCGGCAGCGTGGGATCGGCCAGCAGCGAACTCTCGGGTCTGTTCAAGGGCGGCTCCTGGGGTTTCACGCTGGCGCCGCAGGCGCTGCTGCCGATCTTTGACGCGGGTCGCAACCGGGCTGGTCTGGAGTCGGCCAACGCCGCGCGCAGCATCGCCGTGGCGCAGTACGAAAAGGCGATCCAAAGCGCGTTCCGCGAGGTGGCCGATGCACTCGCCGGCCGCGCCACGCTGGGCGAGCAGCTGCGTGCCCAGCAGGTCCAGGCCACGGCCGAGGCCGAGCGCTTCCGCCTGGCGGAGCTGCGCTACCGCAACGGCGTGGCCAGCTTCCTGGATGTGCTGGATGCGCAGCGCTCGTTGTTCAGCACCCAGCAGGCCCTGACGCAGACACGACTGGCCCAGCAGCAGAACCAGGTCGCTCTCTACAAGGCGCTCGGCGGCGGGTACTGACGCCCCCTGCGCCGCTTATGAGCGCTTGGGCCGTCCCAGTGCTCAGACTTGCGGTAAATCGTAGAACTTCACGATGTAGTCCCACGCTGCCTGGGGATCGTCCACGTATTCGAACAGCTTCAGGTCTTCGGCTGCAATCATGCCTTCTTCTACCAGCACCTCCAGGTTGATCAGGCGTTTCCAGTGGGCGCTGCCAAACAGCACGATCGGCACCGGCTTGGCCTTCTTGCACTGCACCAGCGTGATCACCTCGAACAGCTCGTCGAGCGTACCGAAACCGCCGGGGAACGCCACCAGCGCTTTGGCGCGCATCATGAAATGCATCTTGCGCAGCGCGAAGTAGTGGAACTTGAAGCTCAGCTCGGGTGACACATAGGGGTTGCCGGCCTGCTCGTGGGGCAGGGCGATGTTCAGACCGACGTTGAACGCCCCCTCGTCGTGGGCGCCGCGGTTGGCCGCCTCCATGATGCCGGGACCGCCACCGGTGCAGATGAAAAGCTGGTCTTCGCGCGGACAGGCTTTGCTGTAGCGCGCCACGATGCGACCGAACTCGCGGGCCTGTTCGTAGTGCTGGGCGTTGCGCTGCATGGCCCGTGCACGCGCGATCTCATCGGCCTTGCCGCTGGTCTCGGCGCGTGCAAGGTGTTCCTGGGCTATGGCGGGTTCGCGCACGCGCGCACTGCCAAAGACCACGACGGTGTTTTCAATGCCGAGGTCGCGCTGTGCGAGATCAGGCTTGAGCATCTCCAGCTGGAAACGGATGCCGCGCGTCTCGCGGCGCAGCAGGAACTCGGGGTCGGCGAAAGCCAGTCGGTAGGCGTCGGCCTTCAGCGGGCGTCCTTCGTTGGAATGCGACTGCAGCTCGGCCCAGGCGTCGGCCAGGCGGCGTTCGTTCAGGTCTTGGGTGGCTTCCATGCGGGGCTCCTTCGGTTGTTCGTTGAGTGATTGTGTCCTGCAGCCTTGATCGCTCAGGCGCTCAGAGGCCCAGGGCCAGTGCCAGCGGCACGAAGACCACGGCCAGCGCATTGCCCAGCATGATCATGGCCGCCACCTTGTCGGGTTCCTGGTGGTAACGGTCGGCCAGCATGAACTGCATCACGGCCGGTGGCAAGGCCGCAAACAGCAGCAACTGGCCGCGCGCGGCACCTTCGATGCCCAGCACCCAGGCGAGCGGAATGGCGATGACCAGGCCGATCAGCGGACGGGCCAGCGCACCCAGCAAGCCCAGTGCCAGACCGGCGCGGGTGAGCGAGGTCAGGCGCACGCCGAGCGCGAACAGCATCATCGGAAGCAAAGCGTCACCGAGCAGCTTGAGGCCCGAGAGCAACACGTCGGGCGGGCGCACATCGGTCAGCGCGCTCAGAAAGCCCAGCGCGGTGCCGATCATCAGCGGGCTGGTGAGCAGGTCGCGGGTGCGGGCCTGGCTGCTCGTGATGCGCGCACCGAGGGAAAAGTGGAACAGGTTGCTGACCGAGAAAAGCGCCACCGCGGCGCCGAAGTTCGCCGGGCCAAACGCCAGCAGGGCCAGCGGCAGGCCCATGTTGCCGCAGTTGTTGAACATCACCACCGGCACCAGGGTGCGCGGCTGGGCACCAAACGCGCGGGCCAGCGGCCAGGCCAGCAGGCCGCCACCCAGGATCAGCACCGTGCCACCGATCAGCAGCGGCACATGGTCGGCGAGGTGAAAGTCCTTGGCCGCGAGCGCCGAATACACCAGCACGGGCGCCAGCACGTCGAGCGCAATGCGGTTGAACACCGTCAGGTCGGGCGGCTGGCGGCGCGCGTAACCGTAGCCGATGGCCACGATCAGGAACACCGGGATGATGACGTCGGCGATGCGGGTGATGAGGTCCATGTGGGCCTTGATGAAAGCGAAAAGGCTCCCGCAGGAGCCTTTTCAATGAACCGGGGTTTCGGCGCCGGGCCGCCCCAAGCTGAAACGCGCCCCCTTGGGGGCAGCGACCCGCTCAGCGGCGGAGCGTGGGGGCTCAAATCCTCAGACGCGCTTGCGGTATTCACCGGTGCGGGTGTCGATCTCGATCTTGTCGTCTTGCGCCACGAACAACGGCACGGCGACTTCAAAGCCGGTCGCGATCTTGGCGGGCTTGAGCACCTTGCCGGACGTGTCACCCTTGACGGCGGGCTCGGTCCAGGTGATCACGCGCTCGACGCTGGTCGGCAGTTCGACCGAAATGGCCTTGCCGTCGTAGAACACCACTTCAACGGTCATGCCGTCTTCGAGGTAGTTCAGGGCGTCGCCCATGTTTTCGGCTTCGACTTCGTACTGGTTGTATTCGCTGTCCATGCAGACGTACATGGGGTCGGCGAAGTAGGAGTAGGTGCACTCCTTCTTGTCCAGAATGATCTGGTCCATCTTGTCGTCGGCGCGGCAGACCACTTCGGTGGCCATGTTGTTCAGCAGGGCCTTGAGCTTCAGGCGCACGGTGGCTGCACCGCGGCCGCCACGGGCGTATTCGGTTTTCAGGACGATCATCGGGTCCTTGCCGTGCATGATGACGTTGCCGGCGCGGAGTTCTTGAGCGATTTTCATAAGGTTTCCAACAGTTGGGCCGCGTGTTCCGTGCATGGGTGCAAACCCGGGAACTGTGCTGATAGGGGCGATCTGTGCGGCTAAGCAGATGGCGCTCAGGAAACGGCCGCCGGGGTCTGGTGGTCCAGTTTTCTGCAAAGCCTTGAATTTTATCGCTTTTCGGCAATGAAATCGAGCAGCTGGCTGACCAGGTCGGGTTGGGCCAGCAGGCGCTCGCGTGCGGCCAGCAGACAGGGGCGCCAGCTGGCCACCACGCTCCAGCCTGGCCAGACGCGTTGGGCGCTGGTCATGCCGTTCCAGAGGCGGTGAAACGCGCGCAACGAATCGGGCGCCTGCAGCCAGTCCAGAAAGGCTTCCAGCTTGGCGTGGTGTGCGTTGTCGTGCTGCGGGTAGATGTGCCACACCAGCGGTCGTCCGGCCCACAGCGCGCGCACCAGCGAGTCTTCGCCGCGCACGAAATTGAGGTCACAGGCCCAGAGCAGGTGGTCGTAGTCGCGCTGGGTCAGGCGCGCCAGGCGGTGCAGGGTGGCTTGCCCTGTGCGCAGGCCTTGAGCCTGGGCGGCGCTCACTGCATCGGCCGCGCGCCCGGCGGTGACCAGCCAGTCGCTGGCGCCGTCTTGCCCGGCCTGTTGCAGCAGCGCGGGCAGGGCGGCGGGCTCGTAGCAGAAAAGGCTGGCGCGTGGCTGGTTGCTGTGGGGCAGGTCGTGCGCAGCGAGCCATGCGCCGGCGTTGAAGGTGGCTTGCCGCTCGGGCAGGTCCTGCTCCCGCAGCAGGCCGCCGGTGGCGGCGGTGAAACCGGGGTAGAAAAACCACTTGCCCACGCCGCGCAGCGGCCCGTCAGACACCAGCGAGGGCAGCCGGTGCGAGCGCTCCACGTAGGGCTCGGCACTCAGGTATTCGAGGTTGATCCACACCGGCGCCGCTGCGCCAGCGGCGATGGCAGCCGCCCGGTGTTCCAGGGCTTCGGGCGGCGGGCGGCAGCCGAAGGTTTCGATCCAGACGTCGGACGGCGCCAGCCCGTCCAGCAGGCCCGGCGCCAGCGGCTCGGTCCACGGCAGCACCCGCACGCCCTCGATGCGGCCTTCCAGCGCACCGGGGACCATCCAGCGCAGATCCTCCGGCGCGTCAATCCACAGCCGCACGGTGTGCCCGCGCGCGGCCAGGCCGGCGCAGAAGCGCCAGCAGACGCCGATGTCGCCGAGGTTGTCGATGACCTGGCAGAACACGTCCCAGGTCAGTGGGTGGTCGCGGTGCGGTGCGGTGGTGGCGGGCATGCGTTGCGGGGCAGGAGTGGGCGCGTTAATATAACAACCGTTAAAACATCGGGGGTTCGCCATGACCACACTCAAACTCACCCAGATCGGCAATTCCGTGGGCCTGATCCTTCCCAAGGAGCTGTTGGCGCGGCTCAAGCTGGAGAAGGGCGACACGGTGTTTGTCACCGAGTCGGCCCATGGCGTCAACCTCTCGCCGTACAACCCGTCGCTCGACGAAGAGCTGGCGCTGGGACGCGAGTTCATGCACGACTACCGGGACACCTTTCACCAACTGGCCAAATGAGCGGGCGCTGGCGTTTCATCAGCCGCAAGGCGCTGGAGCTGTTGCACGACGAGAGTCTGGCCGAACACGGTGGTCGTCCTGGCTTGCGCGATGAAGGGTTGCTGGAGTCAGCGCTGGCGCGTCCTCACCAACTGCTGGCCTATGGCGAGCCTGACCTGGCGGCGCTGGCGGCGGCCTACGGATTCGGTATGGCCCGCAATCATCCTTTTGTCGATGGCAACAAGCGGGCGGCCTTTCTGGCCACGGGTTTGTTCCTCGCGCTCAACGGGCAGCGCCTGGTCACCACACAGGCCGAGGCCACGCTGACCATACTCGCCCTGGCCGCCGGCGACCTGCCCGAAGACGCCTTTGCCCAATGGTTGCGCGAACGCCTGCAGCCGCGCCCGACCTGAACCCCGCCGCATGACCAAAGATACCTCGCCCACCGCGCCTGACGCGGCGCCGGGCGGCACCCCGTCCCCGCACAGCGAACAACTGCTCAGCGAAGTCGCTGCCCTGCCGGGCCTGCCTGGCGTCTACCGCTATTTCGATGCCCAGGGCCAGCTGCTCTACGTGGGCAAGGCGCGCAACCTGAAGAAGCGCGTCAGCAGCTATTTCCAGAAGACCCACGGCGGCACGCGCATCGGCCACATGGTGGGCAAGATCGTGCGCATGGAGACCACGGTGGTGCGCTCCGAGGCCGAGGCGCTGCTGCTGGAAAACAACCTCATCAAGACGCTGGCGCCGAAGTTCAACATCCTGTTCCGGGACGACAAGAGCTACCCCTACCTCAAGATCACCGGCACGCGCGAGACCTTCCGCACCGCGGGCGCCCGGCCGGTGCCGTCGATCGCGTTCCCGCGCATGGCCTACTACCGCGGCGTGGTGGACAAGCGCCACAGCTACTACGGGCCGTACCCCAGCGCCTGGGCGGTGAAGGAGTCGATCACGCTGCTGCAGAAGGTGTTCCGGCTGCGCACCTGCGAAGACACCGTGTTCGCCAACCGCACGCGGCCCTGCCTGCTGTACCAGATCAAGCGCTGCAGCGGGCCCTGCGTGGACCTGGTGGACATTGAGGCCTACGGCCGCGACGTGGCCGCGGCGGAGCGTTTCCTGCGCGGGGAAACCCAGGCCATGCTGGACGAGCTGGAGGCGCGCATGATGGCGCACGCCGAAAAGCTCGAATTCGAGCAGGCGGCCGAGATCCGCAACCAGATGGGTGCGCTCTCCAAGGTGTTGCACCAGCAGGCGGTGGACAACGTGTCCGACAAGGACGTGGACGTGCTCGCCGTGAAGGTCCAGGGCGGGCGCGCCTGCGTGAACCTGGCCATGATCCGCGGCGGCCGCCACCTCGGCGACCGGCCGTACTTCCCGGCCCATGTGGAAGACGCCACCCAGATCGACAGCCTGATGGCGGAAGAGGGCAGCAGTCACAGCGCCGACCCGGTCGAGCGCGTGGCGGTGCAGGTGCTGGAAGCCTTCATCGCCCAGCACTACCTGGGCATTGCGATGCCGCACACCCTGGTGACGAGCCACGCGGTGGGCAAGCCGCTGCTGGACGCGCTGACCGAGCAGATCGGCGCCAAGATCAACGCCGTGCACCAGCCGCGCGAGCACCGCCGCATCTGGCTGGAGATGGCACAGAAGAACGCCGACATCGCGCTCGCCCGCCTGCTCGCCGAAGAGGGCTCGCAGCAGGCCCGCACACGCGCGCTGGCCGAAGCGCTGGCGCTGCCGGACGACAACCTGGACGAGCTGCGCATCGAGTGTTTCGACATCTCGCACACGGCGGGTGAATCCACCCAGGCGTCCTGCGTGGTGTTCGAGGGCCACAAGATGCAGAACGCGCAGTACCGCCGCTACAACATCGACGGCATCACGCCCGGCGACGACTACGCCGCCATGCGGCAGGTGCTGCTGCGCCGCTACGGCAAGATCGCCGAGGCGCTGCGTGCGGAATCCGGAGAAACGGCTGCGCCCGCCGAGACGACGGACGCTTCAGAACCCGCAGCCGAAGGCGCCACCGACGCCACCTCCGGCCTGCCCACCGGGCCGCGTTTGCCCGATCTGGTGCTGATCGATGGCGGCAAGGGCCAGGTCAGCATGGCGCGCGAAGTGTTCCAGCAGCTCGGCCTGGACCTCTCGCTCATCGTCGGTGTGGAAAAAGGCGAAGGTCGCAAGGTGGGACTCGAAGAGCTGGTGTTTGCCGATGGCCGCGAAAAGGTCTACCTGGGCCACGATTCGGCGGCGCTGATGCTGGTCGCCCAGATCCGCGACGAAGCGCACCGTTTCGCCATCACCGGCATGCGCGCCCAGCGCGCCAAGGTGCGCACCGGCGGCAGCCGGCTCGAAGACATCCCGGGCGTGGGTCCGAAGAAGCGGGCGCGCCTGCTGCAACGCTTTGGCGGTGTGCGCGGCGTGGCCTCGGCCAGCGTGGACGACCTCTGCACGGTCGAAGGCATTTCCACCGAACTGGCCGATGCCATTTACCGGGCATTGCACTGAACCGGGTGGCGGAGATGGCCTGCCAGGCGGCAAAACCCCCGTGACGATTCGCGCGCGTGGCGCTCCGCCATAATCGCGCCATGTTTTTCAACCTCCCCACCCTGCTGACCTGGGCGCGCATCGTCGCCATCCCGCTGATCATCGGGGTGTTCTACCTGGAAGGCATGAGTGCGAAAGAGCAGAACCTGATCGCGACGGTGCTGTTTGTGGTGTTTGCCGCGACCGACTGGGCCGACGGCTACCTGGCCCGCCGGCTGAACCAGACCTCGGCCTTCGGCGCCTTCCTGGACCCGGTGGCGGACAAATTTCTCGTCTGCGCCAGTCTCCTGGTGCTGGTGCATCTGGAGCGGGCCGATGTGTTTGTGGCGCTCATCATCATCGGCCGCGAGATCGCCATTTCCTCGCTGCGTGAGTGGATGGCCATCATCGGCGCGACCAAGAGCGTGGCGGTGCACATGGTCGGCAAGCTCAAGACCGCGGTGCAGATGACGGCGATTCCCTTTCTGCTGTTTGACGGGACGCTGCTGGGCCTGATCAACACGCACCTGTGGGGCACCTGGCTGATCTGGATCTCGGCGGTCCTGACCGTCTGGTCCATGGTGTATTACTTGCAGAAGGCGCTGCCCGAGATACGGGCCCGCTCGCGCTGATGCCCGAGTCCAGCCGCGACAACGCATGGCTGCGCGCCATGCCCTGGGTCTTCGTGCTGATCTGGAGCACGGGCTTCATCGTTGCGCGCTACGGCATGCCGCACGCGCCACCGATGAAATTTCTCGCGGTGCGTTACGCGCTCTCCATCCTCTGCTTTCTGCCCTGGATCGTGCTCGCCGGCGTGAAGTGGCCGAGCAATCGCAAACAGGCCTTGCATCTCGCTGTCACGGGCATCCTGATGCATGCGGGCTACCTCGGCGGTGTCTGGGCGGCGGTCAAGGCGGGCATGGGTTCGGGGCTGTCCTCGCTCATCGTCGGCATCCAGCCCGTGCTCACTGCCATCTGGCTCACCAGCGTGGGAGGGCATCACGTGTCGCGCCGCCAGTGGGTCGGCCTGCTGCTGGGCTTTGCCGGTCTGGTGCTGGTGGTCTCGCGCAAGTTCGGTGCCGGTGGCCCGGGCGACCAGGCCAACTGGATCAACCTCTCGTTTGCGTTGATGGCCTTGTTGTCCATCACCGTCGGCACGCTGTACCAGAAGCGCTTCGTGCAGCCCTGCGACGTGCGCAGTGCCAACACGGTACAGCTGGCCGCCGCGTTGCTGGTCACGCTGCCGCTGACCTTGATGGAGTCGGAATCCATGCACTGGACCCAGGCCGACGGCGCGCTCAACGCCGAGCTGGTGGGCGCCATGGCCTGGTCGGTGCTGGGGCTCACGCTGGGCGGCAGCTCGCTGCTCTACATGCTGATCCAGCGTGGCGCGGCGGCCTCGGTCACCAGCCTCATGTACCTCGTGCCGCCCAGCACTGCGCTGATCGCCTGGCTGCTGTTTGCCGAGCCCATCACGGCGGTGACCCTCGCCGGCACCGCGCTCACCGCTTTCGGCGTGAGCCTGGTGGTGCGGCCGGCGCGCTGAGGCGCCGCCACGGTTCGTCCTGGAAGCGCTCAGCGAGGAAATCCAGCAGCAGACGGATGCGCCGAGGCACCTGAGACCGGAAGGGCGCGAGCCAGTGGACGTCGGCGTCGGGCATGGCGTAGGCCGGCAGCACCCGCACCAGATCGCCGCTGGCCATCTGCGGTGCGATGTCCCACAGGCTGCGCAACATGATGCCGTGGCCAGCCAGGCACCAGTCGCGCACCATCTCGCCCGAGTTGCTGGAGAGTGGTCCGCGCACTGGCGCGTGCTGAATCGCGGGCTCTCCCTCGCGCTGCAGCCGCCAGTGGTCGAAGCGCTGTCCTGGTCCGCCGCCGTTTTCGCGCACCACGAGGCAGGCATGGGCAGCCAGTTCCTGCAGCGAGCGGGGTTCCCCGTGGGCTTGCAGGTACGCGGGTGCCGCCACCAGCACCCGCTGGTTGGGTGCGAGCCGGCGCGAGACCCATTCGCTGGCGCGTTGTGCCGGCGCGTTCCAGAGCCAGATGGCGCCGTCAAACCCCTCCACCGCCAGATCGGGCAACTGCTCGGTCAGCTGCAGCTGGATGTGCACCGCCGGGTGCCGTGCCTGGAAATCCGCCAGCGCCGGCCCCAGCCAGAGGCGGCCGAAACCGAAGGTGGCAGCGAGGCGGATCGGGCCTGACGGTTCGGTCTGGCGCTCGCGCAGTTCGGCCTCCAGCGCGTCAAAAGCGCGCAGCAATTCACCCGCGCGTTCACACAAGGTCTCGCCTTCGGCCGTGGGGCTGACGCGGCGGGTGGTGCGCTGGAACAGGCGCAGGCCGAGCCGGGACTCCAGCGCGGCCAGGCGTTTGGTCACGGCCGAAGGGGCCACCTTCAGTTCGCGCGCGGCCATCACCAGGCTGCCGTGCTGGCGCACAGCGAGCACGAGTTCAAGATCGGGGCGGTCCAATTGTTTCCTTTTGAGAACGAATCAATTGCAGGATTATTGCTTCAATGCGGATTAAGCTTGCGGCCATGTTCAAAGGTTTTCAGACCCGCACCGTGCTCCGCGAAGGCGTTCGCCTGCATACGCGCGTGGCCGGCGAGGGGCCACCGCTGCTGCTGCTGCACGGCCATCCGCAGACCCAGGCCATGTGGCACCGGGTGGCGCCCGCGCTGGCCGGGTGCTTCACCGTGGTGCTGATGGACCTGCGCGGTTACGGCGACTCGGCGCGCCCCGCGCCGGATGCGGATCATCGTGCGCACAGCAAACGCGAGATGGCGCTCGATGCGCTGGCCGTGATGGCACAGCACGGCTTTGACCACTTTGGCGTGCTGGCCCACGACCGCGGCGCGCGCGTGGCCCACCGGCTGGCAGCCGACCACCCGAACGCGGTGCAGCGGCTGATGCTGCTCGACATCGCGCCCACGCTGGCCATGTACGGGCAGACCTCCGAAGACTTCGCGCGCGCTTATTGGCACTGGTTCTTCCTGATCCAGCCGCCGCCCCTGCCGGAGGCGCTGATAGCGTCCGACCCCGTGCGTTACGTGCGCAGCGTGATGGGCAGCCGGCACGCGGGGCTCGCCCCGTTCGATCCCGCCGCACTGGCCGAGTACGAACGCTGCGCTGCGTTGCCCGGTACGGCGACATCGATCTGCGAGGACTACCGTGCCAGTGCGGGCATCGACCTGGAACACGACCGCGCGGACGTGGTCGCAGGCCATCGCCTGATGCAGCCCCTGCGCGTGTTCTGGGGCGAATACGGCACGGTGGGGCGCTGCTTCGACGTGCTGTCACTCTGGCGCGAGCGCGCCCATCAGGTCACCGGTCAGGCCTTGCCGTGCGGCCACTACATCGCCGAGGAACTGCCCGAGCGGGTGATCGCCGAGGCAGTCCCCTTCTTCACCCCTTGATCCACAGGAGCATCCCATGAGCAAAACGCACCGCATCGCGGTCATCGCCGGCGACGGCATCGGCACCGAAGTCATGCCCGAAGGCCTTCGCGTGATGGAGGCTGCGGCCACGAAGTTCAACATCCCGCTGCGGTTCGACCACTTCGATTTTTCGAGCTGCGACTACCACGAGAAGCACGGCCAGATGCTGCCCGACGACTGGAAGGAACAGATCGGCGGCCACGACGCCATCTACTTCGGCGCCGTCGGCTGGCCCGACAAGGTGCCCGACCACGTGTCGCTCTGGGGCTCGCTGCTGCTGTTTCGCCGTGAATTCGACCAGTACGTCAACATCCGCCCCGCCAAACTCATGCCCGGCGTGACCGCACCGGTGGTGCGCCGCGATGGCAGCCCGCGCCAGCCCGGCGAGATCGACATGGTGATCGTGCGCGAGAACACCGAGGGTGAATACTCCAGCATCGGCGGGCGCATGTACCCGGGCACCGAACGCGAGATCGTGGTGCAGGAAACCGTGATGTCGCGCATCGGCGTGGATCGTGTGCTGCGCCACGCGTTTGAAGTCGCGCGCTCGCGTCCCAAAAAGCACCTGACCAGCGCCACCAAGAGCAACGGCATTGCGATCACCATGCCGTACTGGGACGAGCGCGTGGCCGAGATGGCCAAGCAGTACCCGGACGTGACGGTGGACAAGTTCCACATCGACATCCTCACCGCGCACTTCGTGCAGCGCCCGGACTTCTTCGACGTGGTGGTGGGCAGCAACCTGTTCGGCGACATCCTGAGCGATCTCGGTCCGGCTTGCACCGGCACCATCGGCATCGCGCCCAGCGCCAACCTCAATCCGACGCGCCAGCACCCTTCGCTGTTCGAACCGGTGCACGGCTCCGCCCCCGACATTGCGGGCAAAGGCATCGCGAACCCGATCGGTCAGATCTGGTGCGGCGCGATGATGCTCGACCACCTGGGCTACCGCGCCGCGCACGACGCGGTGATGGGTGCCATTGAAGCGGTGTTGCAGCCGGGCATCGGCGCACCGCGCACGCCCGATCTGGGGGGCAGCGCCAGCACACAGGACGTGGGTCGGGCGATCGAAAACGCTCTCCGCCGTTGAAACGGTGCCGTGACCTTTCGGGCAGGCGTGCAAAATTTCACGAACCCTTCAATCACACTTTGACAATGCGCATAGAATCTGCGCTCTCGTTCAGAGGGCATTCGCCTGTGTTGGCTGAAGTGTTGACAGGGAACTTGACCCGTGGGTCTAATCAACGGGCACCAGTCTGGCCACGTTGCCCGGCCAATGCGAACATGAGCGATCCGGACAGTGCGTTGTCAGACAGGCTTCTGTGCAGGGCGGCTGAACGGTCCACAAGAAATTTCAATCACTTCAAGAGGGGCTATTTGTGAACAAAACAGAACTCGTCGAACACATCGCCAAGCATGCCGACATTTCCAAGGCGGCCGCCACGCGAGCACTGGACTCCACCATCACAGCCATCCGCACCACCCTGAAAAAGGGCGGTACCGTTTCCCTGGTCGGTTTCGGTTCGTTTGCCGTGACCAAGCGCCCCGCACGCAAGGGCCGCAACCCGCGCACCGGCGAAGAGATTAAAATCAAGTCCGCCAAGGTGCCGAAGTTCCGTCCGGGCAAGGCATTGAAGGATGCGCTGAACTGAAGCGCCATCCCGGTTTTCCGGTGGGGTGCTTAGCTCAGTCGGTAGAGCGGCGCCCTTACAAGGCGTAGGTCGGCGGTTCGACCCCGTCAGCACCCACCACCATCGAAAAGGCGAACCCGGGTTCGCCTTTTTTGTTGCCGGCGCAGGCAGAACAGATCTGGCGCCGTTTGTTGTTTCAGGAATTCAAGGCATGTTCGAATCCATCCGCAATCACAAGAAGTACCTCATGGGCTTTTTGCTGATCCTGATCGTTCCCGGGTTCGTCCTGTTCGGTGTCCAGGGCTTTTCAGATCCCAGCCCGGGCGGCGAGACTGTCGCTTCGGTCGACGGCAAGGACATCACCCAGGCCGAATGGGACCAGGCTCACCGTGTGGAGTCGCAGCGCCTGCGCGATGCCAATCCGACCCTCGACAGCCGGCTGCTGGACACCGACGAGTTCCGTTACGCCGCGCTGGAGCGCCTCGTGCGTGACCGGCTGCTGACGGCGGCTGCCGAAAAATTCAAGCTCTACACCAGCGACCAGCACCTGGCGCGCGCGCTGCAGCAAGACCCGGGCATTGCCGCCCTGCGCCGTGCTGACGGCACGCTCGATGTCGAGGCCTACAAGCAGCTGGTGGGTCGCCAGGGCATGACGCCCGAGATGTACGAGGCCAGCGTGCGCGCCGATCTGTCGAAACAGCAGGTGGGGCAGGGCGTGACGGGTTCCGGTTTCGTTCCGGCCGATCTGGCCCATCTGACGCTCAACGCTTTCTTCGAACGTCGCGAAGTGCGCGTGCAGCGCTTTGCCGCCGCCGACCAGGCCAGCCGCGTGCAGCCCGCCGATGCCGACATCGAGCGCTTCTATCAGGAGAACCCGGCCTTGTTCCAGGCGCCCGAGCAGGCGGACGTTGAATACCTGGTGCTCGACGCAGCAGCCCTGCAACAGTCGGTGGCCCTCAACGAGGCCGATGTGCGTTCGTACTACGAGCAGAATGTGTCCCGCCTGTCGGGCAATGAGGAGCGCCGTGCCAGCCACATCCTCCTGACCGTGCCCGCGAACGCGCCTGCGGAAGAAAAGGACAAAGTGCGCCAGCGCGCTCAGGCCCTGCTCGAACAGGTCCGCAAGGCCCCGCAAACCTTTGCAGACGTGGCCAAGGCCGAGTCGAAAGATCCAGGCTCTGCGGCCAATGGCGGCGACCTGGACTACTTCGGGCGCGGCGCCATGGTCAAGCCCTTTGAAGATGCGGTGTTTGCACTGGAGAAAGGCACGATCTCCGACGTGGTCGAGACCGACTTCGGTTTCCACATCATCCAGCTGACCGACATCAAGGCGCCCAAGCCACGCAGCTTCGACGAGATGCGCGCGCAGATCGAAACCGATCTCAAACAGCAACAGGCGCAAAAGCTGTTTGCCGAGACCGCCGACACCTTTGGCAACCTGGTTTACGAACAGGCCGACAGCCTGCAGCCCACGGCCGAGCGCCTGAAGCTGGAGGTGAAGACCTTCAAGGGACTGACGCGTCAGCCCGGTGCGGACGCCGGCGTGTTGGCCCATCCGCGGTTGCTCGAAGCCATCTTCGCACCCGACGCGGTGCAGAACAAGCGCAACACCGAAGCGGTGGAAACCGGCTCCGGTCAGCTGGCTGCGGCACGCGTGGTGAACCACACCCCGGCCCGCACCAGGCCGCTGGCCGAAGTGCGCGACAGCGTGCGCGCGCGGTTGGTGGCCCAGCGCGCCGCCGAACTCGCCAGTGAGGAAGGCGCCAAGCAACTGGCCGCCTGGAAATCGGGCGCGAATGCCTCGGGCATGCCGGCTTCGGTGGTCATATCGCGCGAAGATCCCAAAGGTCTGCCGGCTGCGCTGCTCAAGGCAGCCCTGAGCACCGATCCGGCGCAATTGCCCGCCTGGGCGGGTGTGAGCCTGGGTGACCAGGGCTACGCGGTGGTGAAGGTCGAAAAGGTCCTGCCCCGTGCCAAACGCGATGCGGCGGTACCAGAGCAGGAGGTGGCGCAATACAACCAGTGGTGGACCGCCGCCGAGAGCCAGGCTTACTACGAGATGCTCAAGGAGCAGTTCCGCGTCAAGCTCATGGTGCCCGCGCCCGCACCACCGCAACGCTGAAGCTTTTTGTCGATCGCGTAAACCGTTCAGGAACGCGCTATAATGCAAGGCTTGAGGTGGCTGTAGCTCAGTTGGTAGAGTCCAGGATTGTGATTCCTGTTGTCGTGGGTTCGAGCCCCATCAGCCACCCCAGTAAATACAAGAAAACCTCGCTATCTTTTGGGTAGCGAGGTTTTTTTCTTGTCCTGCCGTTGTCAGGGCGGATGTCCGTCGTTTTCCCGAAGATGAGGGGTTGCCGGGCTGGGTTCGCGCAGTGTCGGCACGATGGCGATCTGGAGGTCGCTGAGCGTTCAGTCCACGGCCCGGGCGGGTGTGATGCTCAACCGCCGTCGGCCTGGCGTTTGGCCCGCGCACGCTCCAGCGCCGCTTCAATGACGGCGCGTTTCTTGTCCAGCACAGCGGGGTCGGTGTGCTGCGAATGGGCCTCAAGGTCGGCGTATTTCATGCGCGCTTTGGTTTCGAGCAAGAGATCGTGTTCCACCTGTTCGCGGGCCAGTCGCACGGTGCGCGCGTCGTAGCGCTGGCGGGCCAGGGTGGCCTGTTCGGTGGTCCACGCCTGCCAGCCAGTGCGTTCACCACTGACGATCTCCAGCGAGATGCAGTCCACAGGACAGACCGGCAAGCAGAGCTCACAACCCGTGCAATAGGGTTCGATCACGGTGTGCATAAGCTTGTTGCTGCCGACGATGGCATCGGTTGGGCAGGCCTTGATGCACAGGGTGCAGCCGATGCACCAGTCTTCATCGATCACCGCGAGGGTCAAAGGACCTTCGATCCCGTTGGTCGGGTTCAGCGGTGTTTCGGATCGACCGGTGAGGGCAGCCAGTCGGGCGATGCCCTCGGCGCCGCCGGGCGGACACTGGTTGATGCCGGCTTCCCCCGAGGCAACCGCTTCGGCGTAACGGGCGCAGTCCGGGTAACCGCAGCGGGTGCACTGGGTCTGGGGCAAGGCGGCGTCGATGCGCCGGGCGAGATCGTTCATGTCGCCAATATACCGGGGAGCAGGGCGCTCCCCGGCCCGCACGCCATCAAGCTGAGCGGGGAGGGGTCTTGCGTTTGGCGGCGGCGACCGGGGCCTTGGTCGCGGGCTTGGCCACGGCTTTGGTCGGCGCTGCCTTGGCGGCTGGCACAACTGCTTTGCTCACCACCTTGGTTGCGGTCTTGGCTTGGGCCGGTTTGACGGCGCGCACGGCGGGTTGGGCCACAACAGCGGGCGCGGTCGACGCGGCAGCAGCGGCCTCCTGCGCAGGCTTGGGCTGGTGCGACAGGATGAAGGTCTTCACCACCGGGTAGACCATGTCGCGCCAGCGCCGGCCGCTGAAGATGCCGTAGTGACCGGCGCCTTTGGCCTCGTAGTGCATCTGGTGCGTCTTGGGAATGCCAGAGCACAGATTGTGCGCGGCAGCGGTCTGGCCCGAGCCGGAGATGTCGTCGAGCTCGCCTTCGATCGTGAGAAGGCCGGTGGTCGCGATGTCTTCCGGACGCACGCGCTCGATCTTGCCCTTCACGGACTTCACGTCCCAGGTGCCGTTGACCAGCTTGAAGTCCTGGAACACCGTCTGGATGGTTTCCAGGTAGTAGTCCGCGTCCATGTCGAGCACGGCGTTGTACTCGTCGTAGAACTGGCGGTGGTTCTCGGCGCTCTCGTTGTCACCCTTGATCAGGTCCTTGAAATAGTCGTAATGGCTGGTGGCGTGGCGGTCGGGGTTCATGGCCACAAAACCGGTGTGCTGCAGGAAGCCGGGGTAAACACGGCGGCCGGCGCCCGGGAAGTTGCTCGGCACGCGGTAGATCACGTTGTTTTCGAACCAGCTGTGGCTGCGCTGCGTGGCCAGGTTGTTGACCGCCGTGGGCGACTTGCTGGCGTCGATGGGGCCGCCCATCATGGTCATGGACAGCGGTGTCGTTTCGCCGCGGCTGGCCATCAGCGAAACCGCAGCCAGCACCGGCACGGTGGGCTGGCACACGCTCATGACGTGGCAGTTGCCGTAGCCCTTTTGCAGGTACTCGATGAATTCCTGCACGTAGTTGATGTAATCGTCGAGGTGGAACTCGCCTTCGGACAGGGGCACCAGGCGGGCGTTTTTCCAGTCGGTGATGTAGACCTTGTGGTCCTTGAGCATGGTGCGCACGGTGTCGCGCAACAGCGTGGCGTAGTGGCCGGACAGCGGTGCCACCACCAGCACAACGGGCTGGCCTTTGAGCTTCTCCAGGGTCGCGGTGTCGTCAGAGAAACGCTTGAAGCGGCGCAGTTCGCAAAACGGCTTGTCGACTTCCACGCGCTCATGGATCGCCACATCCACGCCATCCACATCGACCGTGTGGATGCCGAAAACAGGCTTTTCGTAGTCTTTGCCCAGCCGGTGCATCAGATCGTAGCCGGCCGACACACGCTGTGCCATGGGCAACTGGGCCAGCGGCAGAGAAGGGTTGTTGTAAAGCCTGGAGGCCACTTCGGCCAGGTCAGCGAACGGCTCCATGATGGAGCGCTGGGTTTCGTAAATCTGGTAGAGCATGGGGCAGCCGATCAGTTATGTTGCAGTGCAATATAACAGTATGCCGCAGGTGGCGCGAGAGTGAAAACACCTAATTTCCCCAGCCGGTTGTCACCTTCGTGAAAGAATGTGTCCTGAGCTTTCTGGTTGTTGTTTCACCGATCCCCGCCTCGTCCGAGAAACCGTTCCCCAGCATCCAACGCCGCCCGCTGATCCGTACCGGTATCGCTCTTGCCGCCACCGCGATGGGAATCCCATGAGCCTGTCCTCTGCCGCCCAGCCCTCCACGCCGGCTGTCACCGGTGCCCGTCTGGAGTCCCTGACAAACTGGCCCCTGACCGAACGCCTGCCTGTGCTGTTTCTGGGGCATGGCAGTCCCATGAACGCCATCGAAGACAACGCCTACCGGCGCAGCTGGCAGGCGCTGGGCACCGAACTGCTGGAGCGGGGTCCGCGTCCCCGCCTGATCCTGTGTATTTCTGCCCACTGGATCACCCGGGGCTGGCAGCTCACCGCCATGGAGGACCCCCGCACGATCCATGATTTCGGTGGTTTTCCGCAAGCCCTGTTCGATCAGCAGTACCCGGCCCCGGGATCGCCGGCGATGGCGCAGGCCATCAGTGCGGTCCTGTCTCAGCCGGGCAGCGGGGCGCCGCTGGGTCTGGACGATCTGGAATGGGGTCTGGACCACGGCACCTGGTCGGTGCTCAAGCCGATGTTTCCGGATGCCAGCATCCCGGTGATCCAGCTCAGCATGGATTACAGCCGTCCGCCAGCCGAACATTTTGAACTGGGGCGGCAACTGCGCGCACTGCGAGACCGGGGCGTTCTGATCGTGGGCAGCGGCAACATCGTGCACAACCTGCGCGCCATCCGCCGCGAAGCGCCCGACAACCAGGCCTACGACTGGGCGATCGAGTTTGACCGCATCACGGGCGATCACATCGCCGAGGGGCGGCTGGAGGCCCTGGACGGATTCCGTGCGCTGGGCCCGCTGGCCCAGATGGCCCACCCCACCTGGGACCACTACCTGCCTTTGCTGTACGCCGCTGGTGCGGTGGAGGCGGGTGAAGCGCCCCGTTTCTTCAACGACAGCTTCCAGGCCGCTTCCATCTCCATGCGCTCGGTCATCTGGGGCTGATCGGGCTCCATGGGCTTCCAGAAACAGAAATGCCGCTCACCGAGCGGCATTTCTCTCTGGTTCAACCCGGTCAGATCACCTTGGCGATCGCCTGGCAGACGTAGTCGATGTTCTTGCTGTTGAGTGCGGCCACGCACATGCGGCCGGTGTCGGTGCCGTAGACGCCGAACTCGCTGCGCAGACGCACCATCTGGTCCTTGGACAGGCCGGAGTAGCTGAACATGCCGATCTGGGTGGTGATGAAGCTCATGTCCTTGGCGACGCCGGCGGCCTTCAGGCCATCGACCAGCTTCTGGCGCATGGCCTTGATGCGCACGCGCATCTCGCCCAGTTCCTGTTCCCACAGCGCGCGCAGTTCGGGGTTGCCCAGCACGGCGGCAACGATGGCGCCACCGTGGATCGGTGGGTTGGAGTAGTTGGTGCGGATGGCGATCTTGAGCTGGCTGAGCACGCGGTCGGTCTCTTCCTTGCTGCTGCCCACCACGCTCAGGGCGCCCACGCGCTCGCCGTAGAGGCTGAAGCTCTTGGAGAAGCTGGTGGACACGAAGATGTTCAGGCCAGCGGCCACGAACTTGCCGATCACGGCGCCGTCTTCGGCGATACCGTAACCAAAGCCCTGGTAGGCCATGTCCAGGAAGGCGGTGAGGTCGCGCGCTTTCACCACGGCGATCACCTGGTCCCACTGGGCCGGGGTGATGTCGTAACCGGTGGGGTTGTGGCAGCAGGCGTGCAGCAGCACGATGGTGCCGGGGGCGGCGGCGTTCAGTGCGGCCAGCATGCCGTCAAAGTTGATGCCACCGAGGCCGCCGTTGGCGCTCTGGTCGAAATAGGGGTAGGTGTCGACGGTGAAACCGGCGTTGGTGAACAGCGCACGGTGGTTTTCCCAGCTCGGGTCGGAGATCAGGACCTTGGCATCGGGGCTGACTTTTTTCAGGAAATCGGCACCGATTTTCAGGCCGCCGGTGCCGCCGATGGCCTGCACGGTGGCCACGCGGCCGCTCTTGACCACTTCGGAATCGGCGCCGAAAACCAGGCCCTTGACGGCGTTGTCGTAGGCCACGATGCCGTCGATCGGCAGGTAGCCGCGTGCGGTCGGCTTGTCCATCATGGCCTTTTCAGCGGACTGCACGCACTGCAGCAGCGGCAGTTTGCCGTTGTCGTCGAAATACACGCCCACACCGAGGTTGACCTTGCTGGGGTTGGTATCGGCAGCGAACTGTTCGTTCAGACCCAGGATCGGGTCGCGCGGGGCCATTTCGACGGCGGAGAAGAGGGACATGCTGAAAATCCTGTGGGTTGGGGGCGATTCGGACCCGGGCGCGCGAAGGGGCTTTGCGTTACGCTGTCGGGTTCGTTTGAACTACAGCCACCGATTTTAATCTGCCCATGTCCATCCCTGACGCCGCCCCGGTTCTCTCGTTGGTTGAGGGTGCGCCCGCGCACGAGGGTGAGTTCGTGCGTTTCCCTGGCTCGCCGTTCGAGCTTTTCATGCCGTATCAGCCGGCGGGCGACCAGCCCGAGGCGATCCGCCAGCTGGTGGAGGGTGTGAACGACGGCGAGGTGTTCCAGACCCTGCTGGGCGTGACCGGCTCGGGCAAGACCTTCACCATGGCCAACGTGATCGCGCGCCTGGGGCGTCCGGCCATCGTGTTCGCGCCCAACAAGACGCTGGCCGCGCAGCTGTACAGCGAGTTCCGCGAGTTCTTCCCGAAGAACGCGGTCGAATACTTCGTCAGCTACTACGACTACTACCAGCCCGAGGCCTATGTGCCGCAGCGCGACCTGTTCATCGAAAAGGACAGCGCGATCAACGAGCACATCGAGCAGATGCGCCTCTCGTGCACCAAGAGCATCCTGGAGCGGCGCGACGTGGTGATCGTGGCCACTGTCTCGGCCATCTACGGCATCGGCAAACCCGAGAGTTATCACAAGATGGTGATGCTGCTGCGCGTGGGCGACAAGATCGGCCAGCGCGACCTGATCGCGCAGCTGGTGCGCATGCAGTACGCGCGCAACGAGGCCGACTTTTCGCGCGGCAAATTCCGCGTGCGCGGGGACACCATCGACGTGTTCCCGGCCGAACACTCGGAAATGGCGATCCGCATCGAGCTGTTCGACGACGAGGTGGAAACGCTGCAACTGTTCGACCCGCTCACCGGCAAGGTGCGGCAGAAGATCCCGCGTTTCACGGTGTACCCCAGCAGCCACTACGTGACGCCGCGCGAGCAGGTGCTGGGCGCGGTGGAGCTGATCAAGGACGAACTGCGCGTGCGCCTGTCGCAGCTGGTGGGCATGGGCAAACTGGTGGAAGCGCAGCGGCTGGAGCAGCGCACCCGCTTTGATCTGGAAATGCTCAGCGAAGTGGGGCACTGCAAGGGTATCGAAAACTACTCGCGCCATCTGGCCGGCAGCGCCGAGGGCGAGCCGCCGTCCACGCTGACCGACTACCTGCCCAAAGACGCGCTGATGTTCCTGGACGAGAGCCATGTGCTCATGGGCCAGTTCGGTGGCATGTACAACGGCGACCGCGCGCGCAAGACCACGCTGGTGGAGTACGGCTTCCGCCTGCCCAGCGCGCTGGACAACCGGCCGTTGAAGCTCGAAGAATTCGAGCAGCGCATGCGCCAGGTGGTGTTCGTCTCGGCCACGCCGGCCGACTACGAAAAGACGCATTCGGGCCAGGTGGTGGAGCAGCTGGTGCGCCCGACCGGCCTGGTGGACCCGGAGGTGGAGGTGCGCCCCGCCACCCACCAGGTGGACGATGTGCTGCAGGAAATCCGCATCCGTGTGGAGAAGAACGAGCGCGTGCTCATCACCACGCTGACCAAGCGCATGGCCGAGCAGCTGACCGACTACCTGACGGAAAACGGCGTCAAGGTGCGTTACCTGCACAGCGACGTGGACACGGTCGAACGAGTGGAGATCCTGCGCGACCTGCGACTGGGCGCGTTCGACGTGCTGGTCGGCATCAACCTGCTGCGCGAGGGCATCGACATCCCCGAGGTGTCGCTGGTGGCGATCCTGGACGCCGACAAGGAAGGCTTCCTGCGCTCCGAACGCAGCCTGATCCAGACCATCGGCCGCGCTGCGCGCAACCTGAACGGCCGCGCCATCCTCTACGCCGACCGCACCACCGAGTCGATGAAGAAAGCGATTGGCGAGACCGAGCGCCGCCGCACGAAACAGATAGCACACAACCTGGCCATGGGCATCGAGCCGCGCAGCATCAACAAGCGCATCAAGGACCTGATCGACGGCGTGTACAGCGAAAAGGCCGGCAAGGAAGCCGACCGCCTGGCCGCCGAGAGCGCGCTGCGCGCCAGCGTGGAGGACATGAGCGAGAAGGACGTGGCGCGCGAGATCAAGCGGCTGGAGAAGCTGATGCTCGAGCATGCGCGCAACCTCGAATTCGAGAAGGCGGCGGGCGTTCGCGACCAGTTGCACCACCTCAAGGCGCAGATCTTTGGCGCGCCCGGTGTGGACAACGTGGCCTGAAAACAATGAAGGACAATGGCGCCACAAGCACCCGCGCAGGGGCCGGCCAGCATGGACGGGACGCGGGGGCAACCAGCAACCGATCCATTTATGCAAGCACCGCAAGCGCTGCGCGAACCGGAGGGGCAGGGCTCTGACACGCGCATTTACCTGGTAGAAGACGATCCGTCCATCCTGCAGTTCGTGCAGCAGGCGCTGCTGCGACGCCCGCTCTGGCAGCTGTTGGGGCACTCCGCCACGCTGGCCCATGCGCGACGGCACGCCGTGGCGTCGAACGCCAATGTGTTCCTGGTGGACCTCGGTCTTCCCGATGGCAGCGGCGAAGCCTTGCTGCGTTTGCTGGCACGCCAGCAACCCGGCGCCGAGCTGCTGGTTTTTACCGTGTTTGGCGAAGAGTCGCGCCTGGTGGCCGCGCTGGAGGCGGGCGCCACGGGTTACGTGCTCAAGGGCTGCAGCCCTGAGGCCCTCATTGATGCCATCGAACAGATCCGCGAAGGGGGTGCGCCCATTTCGCCCCTGTTGGCGCGTTTGCTGCTGAAGCAGTTTCGCGAGGTTCAGTCGTCGTTGCCTGTGCTGGAGTCGTTGCACGAGGTCTTGTTGTCCGACCGCGAAACGGAGGTGCTGCAACTGGTGGCCAAGGGGTATGTCAACAAAGAGATCGCCGCCCGGCTGTCGATTTCACCGGCCACCGTGGGCACGCACATCAAGAACCTCTACCGCAAGCTCGCGGTGCACAGTCGCGTGCAGGTGGTTCGCGCAGCCCAGCAGCGGGGACTGCTTTGAGCCTGTGGCGGCCCCTGCTGCAGCGCCTGCACCGGACCCCGGCTTATTTCTGGGCGGGGTTGCTGGTGGGTGTGATGTTGCTGGCACTCGGGCTGGCCACCCGGGTGGGCCACGTGCCCGGCGCGGTCGCCATCGAGCAGGCGACCGTGCTGCTCGCAGGGCAGGCTGAGACCTCAGCCACTGCCGTTGATTTGCCCCACGTCTGGGACAACGAGCGGCGCAGCTGGCGCGGGGAGGCGCACTACCGGTTGGCCTTGCCCGAAGCGCTGGCGCAAGCCGGGCAGCTTGAGAACGGTCTGGGGCTCTTGCTGCCCCGCGTGGGCGTGCGTTTCCGGGTCTTGTTCAATGGGCAGGAGCTGTCGGCCGAGTGCTGGCGGCGCAGCTCGGGCTATTGCGACGCCGGCACCCGGGCGCATTTCGTGCAGCTGCCACAGCGCCTGATGACGCCCCAATGGGCTGACAACCGGATCGAGGTTCAGCTGAAGGGGCAGTTGCTGCGCATCAGCGGGCTGTCACCGGTCTGGGTGGGTCCCCGGGATGCCTTGTACCAGCGCCATCGGTGGTTGAGCTGGTGGCAGGTCAACCTGACCTGGATGGTGGCCGCCTCGTCGTTCATGATGGGTGTGCTGTCGCTGCTGATCTGGTCCCGGACCGCTGAGCCCCTGTTTGGCTTGCTCGGTGGCGGGCTCGTCGTTCTGACCGTGCGTTTGTGGCTGTCCACGCCGGTTTTTCTGCCCGGGCCGTTCCTGGTCTGGGACTACGTTCACAAACTCAGTTTTACCTGGTACTGCGGCTTCACCTACCTGTTCATGTCGGAGCTGTTCAATTTCAGGCAAAGTCTGGTGCGCAAGCTGGTGGTGGTCATGATGGCGCTGGGGCCGTTCTGGCTCGCCCTGCAGGCCTGGCTGGAGAATTACCAGCTCTACCGGTTGTGGACGGGCGTGATCGTGCTGGTGTGCATGTTGGCCCTCCTGAAAGTGATGCATCGGGCCCGCTGGGGCATGAATGTGAACCAGCGCCTGATGGTGGTGGTGGGTATGGCCACCATGGCCACCGGTTTGCGCGACTTCCTGGTGGTGCAGATGGATTTCCCCGGTGACACCGATATCCGCTGGATGACGCCGGGCAGCCTGGTGCTCATGTTCGCCATGGGCTGGGTGCTGGTGCGGCGCACAGCCCAAGCCATGGAACAGGTTGCGCAGCTCAATACCGAGCTGGCGCGCAAGGTGAGCGAGCGTGAGGCCGAGCTGCACGCCGTGTTTGACCGTCTGCGCGCGGTGGAGAACCAGCGCGTGCTGGAGTCCGAACGACGGCGCCTGACCCGTGACATGCACGACGGCCTCGGAAGCCAGCTGGTGCAGACGCTCAACCTGGTGCACAGCAGCGGCGCCAAGGTGGACAGTGCGTCCGTGGCGAACATGCTCAGTCACGCACTGGAAGAGCTGCGCATGACGCTCGACTCGCTTGAACCGATGGATGGCGACCTGCCCACCATCCTGGGCACCTTGCGCCAGCGCATCATGCCGACGCTGCAAGCCGCCCGCATCGATCTGGACTGGCAGGTCGAAGCGGTTTCCGCCGTTCCGGGGCTGGAGGTGCGTGGCGTGATGCACCTGTTCCGCTGCCTGCAGGAGGTTTTTGCCAACGTGGTCCAGCATGCACAGGCCACCCGTGTGACCGTGCGCACCTGGGAGCGCGGCGGGCGCATCTTCCTCAGCGCGACAGACAACGGCGTGGGACTGGGTGAGCCGATGGAATCGGGTTTCCGTGAAGGTGGCCGCGGTATCAGCAACATCCGGGTGCGGGCGACCGAAATCGGCGCCGAGGTGCGGTTCTCCTGCGCGCATCCGGGAACCTGCGTGACCTTCAGCTTTGCATCGGATTCTGCAGAAGCCACCCTGGGCCCCTCGGTGCAAGGTTGAGCAAGACGAAGGGTTTTAAGGTATACTCGATCAAAATAGTCGGGAAAGACTTCAACGTATTGGCCGCCATCGTTGCGGCGGGGTGGGCGGAGAAGCGGTTTGGTGGGTTTTTACCCATGAAACCATCAACGACGGTCAAGCCACAATTTACAGGAGCTTGAAAATGCGCCTCACGACCAAAGGCCGCTTTGCGGTCACAGCCATGATCGATCTGGCCCTGCGCCAGAACAACGGTCCCGTCACGCTCGCGGCCATCAGCCAGCGCCAGCAGATTTCGCTCTCTTACCTGGAGCAGCTGTTTGGCAAACTGCGGCGCCACGAACTGGTGGAATCCACGCGTGGCCCGGGTGGTGGTTACAGCCTGGGCCGCAAGGCCGCGGAAATCACCGTGGCCGACATCATCGTTTCGGTGGACGAGCCGATCGACGCCACCCAGTGTGGCGGCAAGGAAAACTGCCTGGGTGAAGGCAACCGCTGCATGACCCACGAGCTGTGGGCAGCGCTCAACGCCAAAATGGTGGATTTCCTCGACTCGGTGTCCCTGCAGTCGCTGGTGGACGAGCAGCTCGCCAAAGGTGTGGTGGTGGAAAACGCCCCCATGATCAAGCGGGCCATTTCCAGCGCCCCGGTGGTCAAACCGATCCGCGTGAACGCCCCCAATTCGGTCTTCGCACTGGGAGGTGCGGCTTTTTCGAAATGACACCGGCTTCCGGGGACTGTTTCCCGGTGCCGTTGTCCGACTTCAGGTGTTCCGGGGTGTCCTGATCGATGCCTGGGGTCCGGTGCGTTTTCGATTGCCGATACATTCATTGCCTGCAGATTCAGAACCCTTCCCATACCAACCGCCAGCCCATTTCATTGCCCTCCATGAGCACACCGCACTTTCCCATCTACATGGACTACAGCGCCACCAACCCCTGCGACCCGCGGGTGGTGGATGCCATGATTCCCTGGTTGCGTGAACATTTCGGCAACCCGGCCTCGCGCAGCCATGCCTGGGGCTGGGAAGCTGAAAAGGCCGTTGAAACCGCCCGTGAGCAGGTGGCCGCGCTGATCGGTGCCGATCCACGCGAAATCGTCTGGACCAGTGGCGCCACCGAATCCAACAACCTGGCTTTGAAGGGGGCGGCCCACTTCTACCAGACCAAGGGCAAGCACCTGATCACGGTCAAGACCGAGCACAAGGCCGTGCTCGACACCATGCGCGAACTGGAGCGCCAGGGCTTCGAGGTGACCTACCTCGACGTGCAGGCCGACGGCCTGCTCGATCTGGAGGTCTTCAAGGCGGCGATCCGCCCGGACACCATCCTCGCCTCGGTCATGTTCGTGAACAACGAGATCGGTGTCATCCAGGACATTGCCGCCATCGGCAAGATCTGCCGCGAGAAAGGCGTGATCTTCCACGTGGATGCGGCGCAGGCCACCGGCCGGATCGACATCGACCTGCAGACGCTGCCGGTCGACCTGATGAGCCTGACCGGCCACAAGACCTATGGCCCCAAGGGCATCGGCGCGCTGTATGTGCGGCGCAAGCCACGCATCCGTATCGAGGCGCAGATGCACGGTGGCGGTCACGAGCGCGGCATGCGTTCGGGCACACTGCCCACGCACCAGTGCGTGGGCATGGGCGAGGCCTACCGCATCGCCAAGGAAGAGATGCACGCCGAGAACGTTCGCATCCGCGCGCTGCACGACCGCATGCTGGCGGGCCTGAAGGGTATCGAAGAAGTGTTCATCAACGGCCACGAGACGCAGCGTGTGCCGCACAACCTGAACATGAGCTTCAACTACGTCGAAGGCGAGTCGCTGATCATGGGTATCAAAGGCTTGGCGGTGTCGTCGGGTTCGGCCTGCACCTCGGCCAGCCTGGAGCCCAGCTACGTGCTGCGCGCGCTCGGCCGCAGCGACGAACTGGCCCACAGCAGCCTGCGCATGACGATCGGCCGCTGGACGACAGAAGAAGAGATTGACTACGCCATCGGCACGATCAAGGAAAACGTGGCGAAGCTGCGCGAGTTGTCCCCTCTGTGGGAAATGTTCAAGGACGGCATTGATATCTCTTCGATTCAATGGGCCGCACACTGAAGGAGAAAGACCATGGCTTATTCTGAAAAAGTTGTTGACCACTACGAAAATCCCCGCAACGTCGGCTCCTTTGACAAGGGCGACGAATCGGTGGGTACCGGCATGGTGGGCGCACCCGCCTGCGGCGACGTCATGAAGCTGCAGATCAAGGTGAACCCGACCACCGGCGTGATCGAAGACGCGCGCTTCAAGACCTATGGCTGCGGTTCGGCCATCGCATCGAGTTCGCTGGTGACCGAATGGGTCAAGGGCAAGACGCTGGACCAGGCCGCTGCGCTGAAGAACAGCGAGATCGCCGAAGAACTGGCGCTGCCGCCGGTGAAGATCCATTGCTCCATCCTGGCCGAAGACGCCATCAAGGCCGCGGTGGACGACTATCGCAAAAAGCACCTGAACTGATCCAGGAAAAATTTCCAGCACCATGGCTATTTCGATCTCCGAAGCCGCTGCGCGGCACGTCACCCGTTACATCGCCAAGCGTGGCAAAGGCGTGGGCGTGCGCCTGGGCGTCAAGACCACCGGTTGTTCTGGCCTGGCCTACAAGCTGGAGTACGCGGACGAGATTGCACCGGAAGACGTGGTGTTCGAGGACAACGGTGTCAAGGTGCTGGTGGATCCGAAAAGTCTGGCCTACATCGACGGCACGCAGCTCGATTTCGTGCGCGAGGGCCTGAACGAAGGCTTCCGCTTCAACAACCCCAATGAGCGCGACCGTTGCGGTTGCGGCGAGAGTTTCAGAATCTGATACTGTTGCCGAATCACCCACTAGTAGCCGCCAGTGCGTACCGTCCTGGCGGCTTTTTGATGCCATGAACCTGCTGTCCAACGACTTCGAAGTTTTCGGTATTGCACCTTCATTTGCGCTGGACCGCGATGCCCTGGACCAGCGCTGGAAAGACCTGCAACGTGAGGCCCATCCGGACCGTTTTGCGACCTCCGATGCGTCGGCGCAGCGCCTGGCCATGCAGTGGTCGGTTCGCATCAACGAGGCCTACCAGCGCCTGAAGGACCCGCTCAAACGCGCCGCCTATCTGTGCGAGCTGAACGGGGTGCCGATCCAGGCCGAGAACAACACCGCCATGCCGGCAGCTTTCCTGATGCAGCAGATGCAATGGCGTGAAGACCTGGAAGACGCCCGCAGCAGCGAGGCGCTGGAGCGCATGGCGGACGAGGTGAGCGCTGCGCGCCGCACGATGTTGACCCAGCTGCAGCACACAGCCGACGGTGAGCGCAACTTCGCTGCACTGGCCCAGCAGGTCAGAGCCCTTATGTTTGTTGAGCGCTTTGCCAGCGACGTCGAGAACCGGCTCGATCAGCTGGGACAATAGCGGGCTGACCTCCGCAACCCTCTGCTTTCTTTCTCCACCAGAACCCGCGCCCATGGCTCTCCTGCAGATTTCCGAACCCGGCCAGTCCCTCGATCCGCACCAGCGACGGGTGGCGGTCGGCATCGACCTCGGTACCACGCATTCGCTGGTGGCAGCGGTGCGCCACGGTGTATCCGAATGCCTGCCGGCGGCGGACGGCCGCGTGATCCTTCCCAGCGTGGTGCGCTACCTCGACCCGGCGCAAGGCGGTTCGGGTCGCCAGATCGGCTTCGACGCTCTGGCTGCGCAGGTCAGCGACCCAGCCAACACCGTGAGCTCGGTCAAGCGCCTGATGGGCCGCACACGCGCTCAGGTGGCTGACGCTGACAAACTGCCCTACACCATCGTTGAAGAGAACGGCATGGCTGTGGTCGACACCATCGCCGGGCGCAAGACACCGATGGAGGTGAGCGCCGAAATCCTGGCCACGCTGCGTTTTCGGGCCGAAGACAGTTTCGACGACGAGCTGTTTGGCGCGGTCATCACCGTGCCCGCGTACTTTGACGACGCGCAGCGCCAGGCCACAAAAGACGCGGCGCAGCTCGCCGGCATCAACGTGTTGCGCCTCATCAACGAGCCCACCGCCGCAGCGATCGCGTACGGGCTGGACAACGGCTCGGAAGGCATCTACGCCATCTACGATCTCGGCGGCGGCACCTTCGACATCTCCATCCTCCGCCTGACGCGGGGTGTCTTCGAAGTCATGGCCACCGGCGGTGATTCCGCGCTGGGTGGTGACGATTTCGACCAGGCGCTGGCTGCCTGGGTGCTGGCGCAGCAGGGCGTGACCACGCCTCTGAATGCTTCCGAGCGTGCGGGTCTGCACGCAGAGGCCCGCCGCTGCAAGGAAGCCCTGTCGGCCGTGGATGCCAGCACCGGTCATGTGGTGTTCGAAGCAGTGGTCGGCGGCCAGACGCTGCGCCAGACCGTCACGCCGGCCCAGTTCGAGGCCGCCACCACCGCACTCACGGCCCGCACCATGACCGCCGTGCGCAAGGTGCTGCGCGATGCGCACATCGCCAAGGATGAAGTCAAGGGCGTGGTGATGGTGGGTGGTTCCACCCGCATGCCGGTGATCCGCCGCACTGTGGGCGAGTTCTTTGGTCAGGAACCCCTGGTCAACCTGAACCCGGACGAGGTGGTGGCGCTGGGCGCGGCGATCCAGGCCAATGCACTCGCCGGCAACAGCCGCGACGGCGACCTGCTGCTGCTCGACGTGATCCCGCTCTCGCTCGGTATCGAGACCATGGGCGGTCTGGTCGAGCGCATCGTGCCGCGCAACAGCCCCATTCCCACCGCGCTCGCGCAGGACTTCACCACCTACCAGGACGGCCAGACCGCTTTGGCGCTGCACGTGGTGCAGGGCGAACGCGATCTGGTGGCCGACTGCCGCAGTCTGGCGCGCTTCACGCTGCGGGGCATCCCCCCTATGGCGGCGGGTGCAGCGCGCATCCGCGTGAGCTTCACGGTGGATGCAGACGGCCTGTTGTCTGTCCATGCGAAAGAGCAGGGGAGCGGCGTCGAGGCGACGATCGACGTCAAGCCGGCTTACGGCCTGTCGGACGAACAGATCGCCGCCATGCTCAAGGACAGCTTTGCCACCGCCCAGCAAGACATGCAGGCGCGCGCGCTGGTCGAAGCCCGGGTGGACGCCGACCGCATGATCGCCGCCACACACAGTGCCCTGGCGGCCGACGCCGACCTGCTGGAGCCCGCAGAGCTGGAGTCCATTCACCATCTCATCGCCCAACTGGGCCAGATCACCTCCGGCGACAACACCGCCGCGATCGAATCCGCCACCGAAGCGCTTGCCAAGGGCACCGAAGCCTTTGCCGCCATGCGCATGAACCGGGGCATCCAGCATGCCCTGGCCGGCAAACGGCTCGAAGAAGTCTGAGACCCGCCGCGGACCGACGCACAGGAACCCCCATGCCCATCATCAAGATATTGCCCCACCCCGAATACTGTCCGCAAGGAGCCCAGGTCAACGCACCAGCGGGCACCTCGATCTGCGAGGCGCTGCTCGAAAACAACATCCCGATCGAACACGCCTGCGACATGGTGTGTGCCTGCACCACCTGCCACGTGATCGTGCGCGAAGGTTTCAACAGCCTCAACGAGCTGGACGACAACGAAGAAGACCTGCTCGACCGCGCCTGGGGCCTGGAACCCAACTCGCGCCTGTCCTGTCAGGCCATCCTGGCGCAGCAGGACGTGACCATCGAGATACCCAAGTACTCGATCAACCACGCCAAAGAGAATCATTGACCCCCTGGCGTCTCCCCACCGCCGGTGGGAACCCGGGGCGCCGCCGCTGCGCGGGTCGCTGCCCCCCAAGGGGGCTGATCCGGCCGGGCGCCGGATCGCCGCTGATGTCACACACAGATATGAGGGAAGAACATGCGTCAGATCGTCCTCGATACCGAAACCACCGGCCTGTCCGCCGACAGCGGCGACCGCATCATTGAAATCGGCTGTGTTGAACTGCTCAACCGCAAGCTCACCGGCAACAACCTGCACTTCTACGTCAACCCGGAGCGCGACAGCCACGAGGACGCGCTCAAGGTGCACGGCATCAGCAACGAATTCCTGCGCGACAAACCCAAGTTCGGGCAGATCGCCGACGAGCTGCTGGACTACCTGCGCGACGCCGAACTGATCATCCACAACGCGCCGTTCGACATCAGCTTCCTCAACAAGGAGCTGGAACGTCTGGGGCGCCCGCCATTGCGTACCCTGATCGGCCAGGTGACCGACAGCCTGGTGATGGCCAAGGAAATGTTTCCGGGCAAACGCAACGGCCTGGACGCGCTGTGCGACCGGCTGGGCGTGGACAACTCCGGGCGCACGCTGCACGGTGCGTTGCTCGATGCCGAGCTGCTGGCCGACGTCTACATCAACATGACGCGTGGCCAGGACGCGTTGCTGATTGAAGGGAATGAAAGCAGCGAAGCGGGCGTAGAAGCCATCGTGATCGATCTGTCCGGGTTCGAACTGCCCGTGCTTCACGCCAATGAACAGGAGCTGCAGGGGCATGATGCCGCGCTGGCCGATCTGGACAAGGCCTGCAAAGGCAAGACGCTTTGGCGGTCGCTGGAAATGGCTTGAACGCGCACTTGTCCATTTTTTCTGCGCAGCGGAAAAACGACCCAAATAAGACGCTATAATTTGAGGCTTCCGAGAGATCGGTCAGATCAATCGGGCGGTTAGCTCAGTGGTAGAGCACTGCCTTCACACGGCAGGGGTCGCAGGTTCGAACCCTGCACCGCCCACCAAAAATTGTCATACATGACAACGCTTTACGCCACCTTCGGGTGGCGTAGTCGTTTCTGGTGGGGAAAAAGTGGGCCAAAAAACGGATCTCTGTTTGTTGTCTCACCAGCACAACTGGCTTGTGCGGACTAGATTGCGATAGCTGGGTTGCTGGACTCGGAACATGTGGTGATCACACATGGCACGTTTCCGGTTGCGACGGGGGAACGCCAGAGACGTTCCGAAGCAGGGCGGTCACAGCGTGCTGACAAAGTTCTGCACCTCGGGGTGCAGGCGTCGTGCCTTGCGTTTGGAGACGGTGCCGATGTTCAGGAAACAAACCGCTTCTTCGCCCGCAGCGAGCCCAAACAACTGGCGCATGCGGGTGGACTGCATCGCTTGCCCACTGGTCAAGCTGCTCCCAAAACCTTGGCCATGCGCCATCAGGAGCATGTTCTGCACGGCTGCGCCCACGGACACCATGCGTTCCAAAGCCGGAATGGGCGGCTCGCAGGCGCCCAGCTGGGCCACCACCAGCATCAGTGCCGGGGCGCGGTGCGCTTTTTCGCGGGCGGACTCGATCTGTTCAAGTGTTGCGCCTGGATCGCGGTCCACCAAGGCCAGTGCAAAGACCTCGGCCAGCAAGGCGCGTTTGTCCTGCGGCACGATGACAAATCGCCAGGGCTTGACCAGGCCGTGGTCGGGTGCCGAGGCGGCGCTGCGAAAGATCTGTTGCAGCTGCGAAACGTCGGGGCCTGGCTCCACCAGGCGTTTGGGGGATATGTTCTGGCGGGATGTGATCCAGGCCTCGGCCATGTTGTCGGTGAATGGATCACGCTCTGACGGACTTGATGGCAGGGTGACTTCCTGCCACGGCGCTGGCATGTGTGAGGCATTGCCCATGGTGGTCTCCTGTCTTGTGGTCACGAAGAAAGAAAGGGTGGCCACCGCCACCCTTTCTTGGGCCAATTACGCGTAGCGGCGGTCCTTGAACGAGATCGACTTCTTGTAGTCGTCCACGCTGCCCACACGCTTGATGCCGCCCCAGGTGCCCTTGTAGTAAGGCACCACGTTGCGGTCCACCCAGGAGGTCACCACGTCACCGGCCACGCCCTTGATGTAGCCAAAGAGCATGAAGGTCTGGCCCGCTTTGATCGCCTTGAGCGGGTAGGCCATGGCGTAGGTGCTGCCGAAGTCGTTGTAGACCTCGACCACGTCACCGGCCGCCACGCCCAGTGCCTTGGCATCGTCCGGATTCATCTCGATGTAGGCCATCGGGTAGCGGTCGCGCACGAAGCTGTTGTACTGGTCGTGATAGGCCGTCTGCCAGACTTCGTTGGCGCGGCCCTGGTTGATCCAGAACCTGTACCTGGCCTTCTGGTCCGCCACCATCTTGGGCAGGCCGTTCCACGGTGCGGGCTTGAAATGGGCCTTGCCGTCGCCGGTGCTGAACTTGCCATCGGCGTATTCCATCTCGGTGCCGATCAGCTTGCCGTCCTTGACCTCCTTGATGGGCAGTTGCACACCGTTGTTGCCGGCCTTGCGCAGCAGTTCGTAGGTGGCGAGGTAGCCGGTGGGGCCACCCTGGCTGTCGATGGGCTCCACCCCCGGGCGACCGGCGCGGCGGAAGCCGTCGTTGAAGGCGTCTTCTTCGGTCTTCCAGTTGAAACCGTCGAAACGTTTGGCCATGTCCGCCTTGCCATCTTTCTGGTACATCGCCTTGAGCGTGTTGGCAATGTCGGCGGCGATCAGGCAGTCGGGCTTCGCGGAGCCGGGAGGGTCCATGAACCTTTCGGACAGGCGCATGCGGCGCTCGCCGTTCATGGAGGTCAGGTTCATTTCGCCTGGGTGGGTCGCCGGGAACAGCAGGTGCGCGTCGTCGGCGAGCTGCGTGGGGTAGAGGTTCATGGCCGCCACGAACATGCCACCCTGGTACCTGCAGGCGTTGTAGATCACGTCCACCAGTTGTTCGGTGCTCGCTCCGCGGGCTCGCGAGATCGCCTCGTCCACGATCTTGGCGCGTTTGCTCAGCACCAACCGATGCTGTTCAGCGTTCAGCGTGGTCTGGTAGGGGTTGGTGCCCCACAGCGTGTACATCAGGCCCTTGCCGGCGATGACTTCCTGGTCCAGGTAGATCTTGCCGTTGCCGGGGTAGGGCGGACGGGTGTAACCCTCCTGGTGGCCGCCGAGGCGGCACACGCCGGTGCCGCGGCGCCCGACGTTTTGTGTTGCCAGCACGAGGCTCACCAGCGCGCTCTGGATGACGTAGTTGTCGTTGCCCCAGATGATGCCCTTCTCATAGGGGTGGAAGGTGCGGGGGCGGTGTCCGCTGGCCTTGGGTTTGTAGGCCCATTCCGCCGCCTGCCTGATTTGGGCCACGGTCAGTCCGGTGGCCTTGGCGCCGTCTTCCAGGCTCATGCGGTTGGTCTTGACCGCGTCGTCGTAGCCGCTGGTGTGTTGGGCGATGAAGTCCTTGGCCGTCCAGCCTTGCTGCACGACGTAGGTGAACAGCGTGTTGAACAGCGCCGTGTCGGTGCCGGGCTGGATGTCCAGGTGCAGCACATTCTCCTTGCCGGCCACCTGTTCGCAGATCGCCACCGTGGCCGAGCGGCGCGGGTCCACGATGATGATCTTGGCGGCGGCGGCTGTTTCGCCCGGGAACCACTTCTTCTTTTTGTCCACCGTGGAGCCTGAGAGGTTGGCCACCCAATGGTTCAGGAAGTAGTTGGTCTGCGTTTCGTAGGGGTTGGCACCGGTGCACAGGATGCAGTCGGCCAGCTGGGCGTCTTCGTAGCTGTTGTTCAGCTCGCCCACGCCCATGTCGCGCGTGGCGTGGCACTCGGAGTTGTAGGCCGGGCGGTTGTGGATGCGCACCATCTGGGTTTTCAGCGCGCTGAACATCAGCTTGCCGGTGCCCCAGGTGTTCTCGAAGCCGCCGCCAGCGCCGCCGTGGTCGAAGCAGTCGTAGAACAGGCCGTCAGGGCCGTCGTTGTCGAGGATCTTCTTGGTCAGGCCGGCGTAGATCGCCAGGGCCTGCTCCCAGCTGGTGTCGAGCCACTGGTCGCCGCGCTTGATGCGCGGGTGCTTCAGGCGCTCGCGGCCGATGCCGTCGTGCGTGTACATGTAGCTGGCCATCTTGCCGCCGCGCGTGCTGGAGAGGCCGCTGTTCACCACGCATTCCTTGTCGGGAACGATCATGATGTTCCACTTCTTGCCGCCCTTGTCGGTGATGGTGTTGGTCATCGCCCGGGTCAGGGTGGTGGCAAACGGCGGCAGCTGGGTGCGGAAGTCCAGGCCCAGCGCGTTCTGGTCCGGGGCGCGGCCGCCTTCGGTGTTGTGATCCCACTTGTAGGCGTGGTAGCCACATCCGACGATGCAGAAGTGGCAGGTCATGTTGGTCTTTTGCGCGTCTTTCGGGGGCAGCGCGATGCGGTCGTTGATCTGGGTGGTCATGCGGCTCTCCTCACAGGATGTTGGACTGGCGGCCGTAGATCAGGCCATCGACGCCGACGGCGTGGATGCTGTCTGTCTTGGCGTCGTACTCCAGCAGGATGCGCGGCAGGTCTTCGGTGGCCTGGCCGGTGACCATCTGGCCGCCGTTCTCGGGGTCGAAGATGGAGAAGTGGCAACCACACTTGAAGGTCTTGGTGCCGGGTTCGTAGCCGACCGGGCAGCCCATGTGGGTGCAGAACGAGCTGTAGGCCACGATATCGCCGTTGGGGCCAACGCCGCCCGGCACGGGTGAGCCCATGCGGATGGCCAGGCAGGCCGAGCTGTCATCGGGGTAGGCAAAACTCACCGCCTGGTTCAGCGGCAGACCCTTGGCCGAGCCGACGGCTTTTTTGGGATACGGCAGCGTGGTGCCGCTGGATGCCGGCGGGGTGGCGGCGTTCGCATTGCGAATCGGGATGATGGTGGCGCCCGCCACGGCGGCTGCGGCGCCGCCCGATTTCAGAAAAAAGCGGCGACCGATCTTGACGTCTTCCATTTTGTCTCCTGGTTGGGTGAAAACATGGAACCGGTATGCAACGTTCATGCCAGCAAGGAAGTCTTTTAAAATCAACCACTTACTTCATTAGGGTTTCTTCTCTGTGGGATTTTCGTAACCATGATGAAAATCAAAGTTACGAAAACGTAACGCGAGAATGTCTGTGAACCGAAGACGCTACCTGGCCGCTGGCATGTGCGGCGCCGCCGCGGCGGCTGTGTCCCTCCCGGGATGGGGAGCGGACCGCCTGCGCATCGGGCTGACCCCGGTGATCCTGGCGGATCAGGTGGCCTTCTTGTCGCGCTGGGGTCGCTACCTGGGCAGTCGGGTGGGGATCGATGTCGAGTTCGTGGCCCGCGAGTCCTACCAAAGCATCCTGGACCTGCTGTTTTCCAGACAGATCGATGCCGCCTGGATCTGTGGGTATCCCTTCGTGCGTTTCGAGAGCGGGCTGTCCCTGCTCGCCGTGCCGCTGTACCACGGCCAGCCGTTCTACCAGGCCTATCTCATTCGCTCGAAAACCCCAGTCCCGGAGATCGAGGGCTGGAACGATCTCAAAGGGCGCGTGCTGGCCTATTCCGATCCTCTCTCCAACTCGGGCTGGCTGGTCGCGCAGGCCCAGCTGAGCAAGGCCGGGGTGTCAGCACGAGACCTGAAGCGGGGTTTTTTCACGCACGGCCACCGCAACGTGGCCGAAGCCGTGGCGGCCCGCCTGGCCCAGGCTGGCTCCATCGACGGTTATGTATGGGAGACGATGCGCGACCAGGGCATGCCTGCGATTGCCAAGACCGAGGTGATCTGGAAGTCGGAATCTTTCGGGTTTCCACCCCTGGTCGTGCGCAAGGGGCATGAGCACCCGCAAATGGAAGCACTTCGGCAAGCCCTGCTGCACATGGGCGACGACGAGGTGGGGCGCGATCTGTTGGCCTCGTTGAATCTGACCGGCTTCACGCCAGGACAGGCGAGCCTGTTCGATTCCATTCGCCGACAAGCCCGGCAGGTGCCCGGCAGCGGGGTGGCGGGCTGATGCTCAGGCGGCTGCCCTACCGGGTGCAGATACCGCTGGGGCTTTCTCTGGCCGTGCTGCTGGCGGCCGTGCTCGTCACGGCCATCACCGCGCGGGTGCAGGCACAGAATGCGCGCCGCGACACCTTGTCGCTGCTGGACCGGGCGGTGGTCCTGGTCATCGCCCAGGTGCGCCCCCTGCTGGCGGCCGATGACACCTGGCGCGTGTTCTCGCTGCTGCGCGACACGGCCCAGCTCATCCCAGGGGCGGATGCGGACCAGGCACGTCTGGCCATCCTGACCCCGGACGGCGCTGTTTTTGCCGCTTCGGACCCGGTGAAGCTTGAGACCGGCGGCCAGGTGCTGGGCAAGCCCTGGCGCGAGCAGCCACTGCTGTCTTCCATGGAGGCGGAACAACGGGAGCTTCACCTGATCCCCGACGGCTCCGTGGTGCTGATCGACCCGATTCGAAGCGAAGACGGCCAGACCTTGGGCTTTGTGTTCACCGAGGTGGAGTCGGCCGCTTTCGCGCCTGACTGGTCGGCGCTGGCCCGCACGGCGCTGATCAGCATTGTCTTGGCGGTCACGGTGCTCGGCCCCCTTGGGTGGTGGGTAGGCAAACGCATGGCCCGTCCGGTGGGTCGGCTGGTGGAGGTGATCGAACGCATCGGACGCGATGACCCCGGGGTTTTGCGCGATGACGTCCCCAAGACCACGGACCCTGAGCTGAGCCGCATTGGCGACGCCATTGCGCAGTTGATGGGCGAACTCGAACGCCGCAAAGCAGCGGAAGAACGTGCGCTGTCGGCCGAGCGGCTGGCGGCTCTGGGCAAGATGACGGGCGCCGTCGCGCACGAGATCAACAACCCCCTGGCGGGCATGTTGACGGCCACCCAGACGCTGCGCTTGCATGGGGGCACGGAGACGATTCGCCTGCGCACCATCGATCTGCTCGACCGGGGGTTGCAGCAGATCCGCACCACCGTGGCGGCCCTGTTGCCCCAGGCCCGGATCGAGGACCGGCCCCTGGAGCCGGGTGATCTGGAAGACATCGTGACCCTGGTGAGGGGCACGGCTGAAAAACGTGGGGCAGAGATCCGGTTTCAGGTTGATGTGGAGTCGGCGCTGCGGGTGCCCTCTGCGCCGCTGCGGCAAGTCATGCTCAATCTGCTGCTCAACGCCCTCAAGGCGGCGGGTGAAAACGGCGTCGTTGCCGCGCGCCTCCAGGCCGATGAATCCCGGGTACGGTTCTGCATCAACAACAGCGGACCGGTGCTGAGCGAAGACAAGTTCAAAAGCACGCTGGCCGCCGAAAGCGGCAAGGACCCGCGCGGCTTTGGCCTGTGGGTGTGCCAGGAACTCGCCAGCCACCTGCGCGGTCGGTTCGAGCTCGACACCACCGAAACCTCACAAACCTGTCTCTTGTTTGAGGTCCCGAACCGAGAAGCGCCGGAAGGCCAGACATGACATCCATTTTGTTGATTGAAGACGACCCCATCATGGGAGAGTCGCTGATGCAGCGCTTCGAACTGGAAGGCCTGCAGGTGAGCTGGTGCCGTCGGCTCGCTGAAGCGCGCGAAGCGCTCGCCACCTTGCCGTCGGCCGTGGTCAGCGATGTTCGCTTGCCAGACGGCCTGGCCACCGCATGGTTCGTCGGTTTGCACGCCACCGTCAGGGCCTTGCCCTGGTTTTTCCTGACGGGATACGGCAGCGTCAACGATGCGGTCGCAGCGGTCCGCGCCGGTGCCCGGGAGTACCTGACCAAGCCTTTCGATATCGAGAGCCTGGTGGCCAAGATCAAGGATGCGGTGGACCTGTCCTCCGCACCCGACGACGACGCGCTGCTGGGTGTTTCTGTAGCCATGCGCCGGGTCGAAACCATGGTGCACAAGGTGGCCAGCCAGCGCGTGTCGGTGTTGCTGACGGGCGAATCGGGCGTGGGCAAGGAGGTGGCGGCCCAGCTCATCCACAGCCTCGATCCCAGAGCAGGCAAGGGTGAATTCGTGGCCGTGAACTGCGCTGCGATCCCAGAGACCCTGCTGGAGGCGGAGTTCTTCGGATACGAAAAGGGCGCGTTCTCGGGGGCCATGCGAACCCACAGGGGCTATCTGGAGCGCGCCAACAAAGGCACCTTGTTTCTGGACGAAGTGGGTGAACTGCCCGCCAGCATGCAGGCCAAACTGCTGAGAGCGTTGCAGGAAAAATGCTTCTTTCGCCTGGGGGCCGAGCGGACCATCCAGAGCGACTTTCGCATCCTGGCCGCCACCAACCGAGACCTCTACGCGGACATGAACGCGGGATCGTTCCGGGAAGACCTGTTCTACCGGCTGGCGGTCATCAAGATCGAGTTGCCGCCGCTGCGCGAGCGACCGGAAGACATCCGCTGGCTGACCGAAAAGCTGCTGGCCCAGATCGTGGTGGAGCAGGGCCGGCCCCTGGCCATGTCCGAACCCTTCATGCGCGATTTGATGCGCCGGGAGTGGCGCGGCAACGTGCGGGAGTTGCGTTCGTTCCTGGAGGAGGCGGTGGTGCTCAGCGATGGCGGGATGCTGGACCTTCCCGAGCGCCCGGCTTCATCTTCTGCCATCGCAAATGACAGGCCCGATGACGGCATCGTCACCCTGCAGCGCATGGTCGAAACCGTGGAGCGCTCACACATCCAGAAAGCACTGCAGCACTGCGATGGCAGCGTCGGGAAAACGGCCGATGTGCTGGGCATCAGCCGCAAAACGCTGTGGGAAAAGATGAAGAAGCTCGCCATTCAGGCTTGAACGGCAGCGGGAGATAAAAGCCCCGCTCCGCAACCCATGCGGATCACGTGGGTTTGGCCCATGGTGATCTCGAGATCCTTCCAGAGAGGGTGGTACGGCGTGTCGTTAGACGGTGGGGCCTGGCTGCAAGGCGCGCAGCGGGTTGGCGGCATTGGCCAGCGCAGGGCCAAACGCGCGCATCAGGACCTGAATTCGGGCGGCGTCCTTCAGTTCAGGGTGTGTGACCAGCCACATAGGCGTCACCAGTTCCTCGATCGATGCGGTCAGCGGTTGCAGATCCGGAATGCTCGACTCGACAAACGCTGGCAACAGGGCAATGCCGATGCCGGCGCGTGCCATGTTCGCGGCGTGGCTGAAATTGTCCACGCGCAGCACGACCTGATCGGCGGGCACGCGCCCGGCCAGCCACCGGTCGAACTTCAGATCGTGGGAGTCGCGCTCGAAGGCGATCCAGCGTCGTTGGCCCATCAGGTCATCGATGCTTTGTAGCGGCAATTTCCCCCGCCCCGTTTTGCGCGTGAAGACCTTGAACTGAAGGTCGGTCAGCTTTCGACCCACCAGCCAGTCCGGCACCGTGTCGGCGATACGGATCGCGATGTCGGCCTCACGCCTTCGCAGATTGACGTGTTCCCGGGTGCTGATCAACTCGATCTGGACGTCCGGGAACGACGACCTGAACTGCGCAAGCACCGAAGGCAGCAAATGATCGATGACGATGGACGACACACTCACACGCACGTCGCCACTGGGCCGCAGGTCTGCTCCGCTGGCGCGCATCTCAGCGCCGATGGCCAGTGGCTCGAACTCTCGTGCCGCACGGTCGATCTCATGTCCCGCAGCCGTGAGGGTGTAGCGAGGCCGACCGCGATTGAACACCTTGGTCTTGAGGCGCGACTCGATCTGATCGAGCTTGCGCAGCAAGGTCGAATGTGTCATGCCGAGTGGCGCGAAGGCCTTCGCCACGCTGCCATGGCGCGAGACCGCCAGAACGGTCTGGAAGTCGGACCAGTTCAGCAGGAGCCGCAGTTCATCGGGATGGGTGGTTGCTCGTCGCATAGGGGAAAAAGTGGCGTATTACGTGCGCTGGCTGCAGTTCAAATGATCATTTTTGCAAACTTTAACTTCAAAAAAACAGATTAGTTTCGCAGAGATCATAAGTTAATGTGCACATATGAAAGAGAACACGAAGTCGGTCGCCGCATCGCGCCGCAAGCGTTCTGCGGCAGATCCGAAGAACCTGATGGCTCTTGAAGCGGGCCCGGTCCCCGAGCAGGTGCTGCTGGAAGTAAAGCGGCGCGTGCTTGAAATCGAGGCCGGATACCGCGAGGTCGCCCAGAAGATGGGGCAGCTCTACATGTATGCCGATCAGCAAGGGCTCGCCTTCCTGACCCGGTATCTCGATCGACCGATGCGCAACGCAGCCGACAACGAACGCGCGATGGTGTCGATCCTCGACGAGCTGCAGCTCAACGCAAGCCGCCGTCTAACCGGAAGCAACTGAAATGAACAAGCCACTCCTGAAAACCATCGCAGCCCGACCGGGCACAGCGCTCGGGGAACAGGACATCCACCTGTTCCGCGAGGGCACGCATTCGCGACTGCACCAGAAGCTCGGGTGTCACCTCCATGCGACCGGGGCCCGTTTCGCGCTCTGGGCACCGAACGCCCGTTCCGTCTCGGTGATCGGTGATTTCAATGCCTGGAATGTCGATGCCGATCAAGCCCAGGCGCGCGCAGACGGCTCGGGCATCTGGGAGCTCGATGTGCGCGGCGTCGAGGCGGGGCAGCGCTACAAGTTCGCGGTCTTCACACCAACCGGCGAGCGGCTTGAGAAGGCGGACCCCTTTGCGTTTCGCGCCGAGCTGGCGCCGGCCACCGCCTCCATCGCCTGGCGTCTGGATGGCCACACGTGGGCCGACGGTGCGTGGATGGCGGGTCGCGCTGCGACCCATGGGCTGAATGCGCCGATGTCCGTCTACGAGGTACACCTCGGGTCCTGGCGGCGCGCCGAGGACGGTGAGATGCTCGACTACCGCACCATGGCGCGGTTGTTGACGCAACACGTGACGGATCTGGGGTTCACCCATGTCGAGCTGATGCCGATCACGGAGCATCCGTTCTATGGCTCGTGGGGCTATCAGACGACTGGCTATTTCGCGCCGACCTCGCGCTACGGAACGCCGCAGGACTTCAAGTTCCTCGTCGATACGCTGCACCAGGCGGGCATCGGGGTGATTCTGGACTGGGTGCCGTCACACTTTCCTGCCGACGCACACGGGCTGGCGCAGTTCGACGGCACGCACCTCTACGAGCATGCCGATCCGCGGCAAGGGTTTCACCCGGAATGGAGCTCGTCGATCTTCAACTACGGGCGCAACGAGGTTCGTTCTTTCCTGCTGTCGAGCGCGATGTTCTGGCTCGACGAATACCACATCGACGCCCTGCGCGTGGACGCGGTGGCCTCCATGCTCTACCTCGACTACGCGCGCAAAGCGGGTGAATGGATCCCCAACGTGCATGGCGGACGCGAGAACCTGGAAGCCATCGCGTTCCTGCGCCAGCTCAACGAATCGGCGTACCGCGACCATCCGGGTGTGCAGGTGATCGCCGAGGAGTCCACGGCCTGGCCCATGGTCTCGCGGCCCACCTACATCGGCGGCCTGGGCTTCGGCATGAAATGGAACATGGGCTGGATGCACGACACGCTTGCCTACATGCACGAGGACCCGATCCACCGGCGGTGGCACCACGGGCAGCTGACGTTTTCGCTGGCCTACGCCTTCAATGAAAACTTCATGTTGCCGCTTTCGCACGACGAGGTGGTGCACGGCAAGGGCTCGCTGATCGAAAAGATGCCCGGCGACGACTGGAAGAAGTTCGCCAACCTGCGGCTGCTCTACGGGCACATGTGGGGACACCCCGGCAAGAAGCTGCTGTTCATGGGCTGCGAGTTTGGCCAGCGACGCGAGTGGAACCACGACCGCGAACTCGACTGGGGGCTGATCGACGGCAGCGAAGCACACGGCGGCCTGCAGCGGTGGGTCTCGGATCTCAACCGCCTCTACCGCAGCGAGCCCGCGTTGCATGCGCTCGACTTTGATGCCGCGGGTTTCGAATGGATCGATGGTGCCGACGCCGAAGGCAGCGTGCTGAGCTACCTGCGCAAGTCGGGCGACGGCGACGCGGTGCTCGTGGTGGCCAACTTCACGCCCCTGCCGCGCGAGAATTACCTGGTGGGCGTGCCGACGCCGGGACACTGGCGCGAGCTGCTCAACAGCGACGCGACGGTGTACGGTGGCAGCGGCGTGGGCAACCAGGGGGGCGTTGACAGCGTGCCCGTCGCGGTGCACGGCCGCTTTCACGCGTTGAATCTGCGACTGCCGCCGCTGGGCGTGCTGGTCCTGAAACTGGAAGGAGCCGCGTCGTGAGCCTCGACAACGAAGTCCACCCCATCGCCCTGACCGATGGCCGCGTCCGCGTGGTGATCGAGAACATCCAGCCGGCGGTGGACGGCGGTCGCTTCCCCGTCAAGCGCATCACCGGCGATGAGGTCGTCGTCGAAGCCGACTGTTTTGCAGACGGCCACGACGTCGTGGCCTGCATGCTGAAGTGGCGCAGCGCCGGGTCGGACTGGAAGAGCACGCCCATGCAGCCGCTCGCCAACGACCGCTGGCGCGCCAGCTTCGTGGTCGCCGCGCTGGGCACCTGGGAATATGCGGTCTGTGCCTGGGTTGATCCGTTCCAGTCCTGGCGCCATGATTTCGCGCGTCGCGTGGATCTCGACGACGTGCGGATCGCCGCCGCCTCCGGGGCCGGCCTGATCGAAGCATGCGCCGGGCGTTCGGATCGAGCAGCCGATGCCGAACTGCTCCGGGCATGGTCGCGCGAACTCGCGCAGCTCGCCGCCGACCCCCAGGCCGACGTCGATGCGTTGAAACGCGTGGGTGACGACGAAGCGCGTGCCGCCGTCGCGCGCCGCTACCCCGATCTGCGCCATGCGTTCACCGACCCCCAGACCTACGCTGTCACGGTCGAGCGTGAGCGGGCGCGCTTCTCCGCGTGGTACGAGTTCTTCCCCCGATCGGCGTCGGACGACGCCAGCCGGCACGGCACGTTCGCTGATTGCGAAGCCTGGCTGCCCTACGTCAAGCGCATGGGATTCGACGTGTTGTACTTTCCGCCGATCCATCCGATCGGACGGTCGCGTCGCAAAGGAAAAAACAACACGCTCGACGCCCAGGCCGACGATCTGGGCAGCCCGTGGGCCATCGGTGCCGCCGAGGGCGGGCACACGGCGATCCTCGGTGAACTCGGGACGGCAGCAGACTTCCGGCGGCTCGTCAAAAAGGCCACCGAACTCGACATCGACATCGCGCTCGACATCGCGTTCCAGTGCGCGCCCGACCACCCGTGGGTGACCGAACATCCCGACTGGTTCAAGAAGCGTGCGGACGGCAGCATCCAGTACGCCGAAAACCCGCCGAAAAAGTACCAGGACATCTACCCCTTCGACTTCGAGAGCTCGGACTGGCGGGCGATGTGGCTCGCGCTGGCGGGCGTCTTCGAGCACTGGGTCGGTGAAGGGGTGAGCGTGTTCCGCGTGGACAACCCACACACCAAGGCCTATCCCTTCTGGGAGTGGGTGATCGCCCGCGTGCGTGCGCTGCAGCCAGAAGTGGTGTTCCTGTCCGAGGCCTTCACACGGCCGCGGGTGATGCACCGGCTTGCCAAGGTGGGCTTCAGCCAGTCGTACACCTACTACACCTGGCGCAACACGAAACAGGAAATCACCGCGTACTTCACCGAGCTGAGCAGCGGCCCCGGCCGCGAGTACTTCCGCCCCAACGTCTGGCCCAACACGCCGGACATCCTGCCCGCTGCGCTCCAGTACGGCGGGCGTCCGGTCTTCATGGCCCGGGTCGCCATGGCAGCGACGCTGGCCGCCAGCTATGGCATCTACGGACCGGCCTACGAACTGCTGGAGGCGCAGGCCCTGCGTGCCGGTGGCGAGGAGTACCTCGATTCAGAGAAGTTCGAGCGCCGCGTGTGGGACCGCACGCGCGCCGATTCGCTGGCCGAGTTCATCGCGGTGCTGAACCGCGCCCGCCGCACCAATCCGGCGTTGCAGAGCGATGCCGGCCTGCGGTTCCTGAAGATCGACAACGAGCAGATGATCGCCTACGCCAAGACCTCTGCCGACGGCGCGAACACCGTCGTGTGCGTGGTCAACCTCGATCCGCACCACACGCAGAGCGGCTGGGTCGAGCTCGAACAGGACAAGCTCGGTATCCAGCCCGGACAGGCCTACCAGCTGCACGATCTGATCACCGGTTCCCACTTTCTCTGGCACGGCGAGCGCAATTTCGTCAGCCTGGATCCGCAGCGCACGCCCGTCCATGTGATGGAGCTCCGGTCGCGCCTGAAGCGCGAGAACGATTTTGACTACTTCCTTTGAGAGATGCCTGTGATCGATGAACCCCAGCCCGGAGAGATCGACGCGATCGTCCCTGACACACCTGCGGCCGATCCTGCAAATGAACCGCTCTGGTACAAGGATGCGGTCATCTACGAGCTCCACATCAAGGCCTATGCCGACGCCAATGGCGACGGCATTGGTGATTTCCGGGGTCTGACCGAACGTCTCGACCACGTGCAGTCGCTCGGCGTCAACACGATCTGGTTGCTGCCGTTCTACCCGTCACCCCAGCGTGACGATGGCTACGACGTCGCCAATTACGAGGACGTGAACCCCAACTACGGCACGCTCGACGATTTCAAGGCCTTCGTGATCGAGGCGCACCGGCGCGGCCTGCGCGTGATCACCGAACTGGTCGTCAACCACACGTCCGACCAGCACCCCTGGTTCCAGGCCGCGCGACGATCCCCCAAGGGCTCGCCCGAGCGCAACTACTACGTCTGGAGTGACGACAACAAGCTGTATTCGGGCACGCGCATCATCTTCACCGACACCGAGAAGTCGAACTGGACCTGGGACGAGGTCGCGCAGCAGTATTTCTGGCACCGCTTCTTCAGCCACCAGCCCGATCTGAACTTCGACAACCCGCTGGTCCTTGAGGCCGTGCTCAAGACCATGGAGTTCTGGCTCGAGATGGGGGTGGACGGCTTCCGGCTCGACGCTATTCCCTACCTCATCGAGCGCGACGGCACGAGCAACGAGAACCTGCGCGAAACCCACACGGTGATCAAGGCGATCCGCGCGCGCATCGAGGCCAACTACCCGGGCCGCCTGCTGCTGGCCGAGGCCAACATGTGGCCCGAGGACGTGCGCGAGTATTTTGGTGACGCCGACGAATGCCAGATGGCGTACCACTTCCCGCTGATGCCGCGGATGTACATGGCCATCGCCCAGGAAGACCGCCACCCGATTGTCGAGATCCTGGCGCAGACGCCCGAGATCCCCGACAGCTGCCAGTGGGCGGTGTTCCTGCGCAACCACGACGAACTCACGCTGGAGATGGTCACCAGCAAGGAGCGCGACTACATGTACCGCATGTACGCCTCCGACGCGCGGGCGCGGATCAACCTCGGCATCCGCCGCAGGCTCGCGCCGCTGCTTGAAAACGACCGCGCGCGCATCGAGTTGATGAATGGCCTCCTGCTGTCGATGCCCGGCACACCGGTGCTCTACTACGGTGACGAGATCGGCATGGGAGACAACATCTTCCTCGGCGATCGCGATGGCGTGCGCACGCCGATGCAGTGGACCAGCGACCGCAATGGGGGTTTCTCGCGCGCCGATCCGCAGCGTCTGTACCTCCCCCCGATCCAGGACCCGATCTACGGTTTCGAGGCCTTGAATGTCGAGGCCCAGGCGCGCGAGCCGTCGTCGCTGATGAACTGGACCAAGCGCATGCTCGCCATGCGCAACGCCACCCAGGCCTTCGGCCGCGGCCACTTCACGATGCTGCATCCGGGCAACCGCAAGGTGCTGGCCTACGTGCGGGAATACGGCGAAGACGTCATCCTGTGCGTGTTCAACGTCAGCCGCGTCGCGCAGCCGGTCGAGCTGTCGCTGGAGGCCTACAAGGGCCGCGTTCCGGTCGAGATGATGGGGCGCAGCCCGTTCCCGCCCATCGGCGATCTGCCCTACTTGCTGACGCTGCCGGCCTATGGCTTCTTCTGGTTCCGCCTCGCCACCGATGCCGCGCCGCCGCGGTGGCACGAAGAGCGCCTGGCGCTCGAGGACCTCCCGGTGCTCGTGCTGTTCGACGACTGGAACAGCTTCTTCCGCAGCAAAGTCGTGCCGTGGCGCATCGGCATGGCCGAGAAAACGCGCAACCAGTTCGAACGCGAGCTGATGCCCCGCTTCATGCTGCGCCAGCGCTGGTACGCGGCGAAAGGCGAACCCCTGGAACGCGCCACACTGGCCGCCCACAGCCTGCTCGAAGAAGGCACGTCGCAGTGGCTGCTGGCGCTGATCGACACCCAGGGTCCTGCGGAACCGGAACGCTATTTCGCGCCCCTGGTGATGGCCTTCGAAGACGACGACGAAGAGCGCACCCGTGCCCTGATGCCCGTGGCGGTGACCAAGGTGCGCCAGCAGGCCACGATGGGCGTGCTGGCCGACGCGATGGGCGACGAGCCCTTTTGCCGAGCCATGGTCTCCGCCATCGGCGCGCGGCGCGAAACGGTTGCCGAGGGCGGCGTGGTGCGTTTCGTGCCGACCCAGGCCTACAGCGCGGTCATCGGCGACGCGCTCCAGGTCGCCACGCCGCTGCAGAGGCTGACCACGAGCAGCAACTCGATCAGCCTGCTGGGCGATCAGATCTTCCTGAAGGCCTATCGGCGATTGCACGCCGGCGTCAGTCCCGAACTTGAAATGGGCGGCTTTCTCACCGACGTGGCGCACTACGAACATTGCGTGCCCGTGGCCGGCAGCGTCGAGTTCCACGCCAGGGACGGCTCGGTCTGGGCGCTGGCCCTGCTGCAGGCGCAGGTGAAGAACCAGGGCGACGCATGGAACTTCACGGTCGACCAGCTGGCGCGGCTGCTCGAATCGCTGCGCAACGTCGACACCGATCTGCAGGCCGGCATGGACGCGATGGCGCAGCGGGTGGAAATCCTGGCGCGACGGGTGGCGGAGCTGCACGTGGCACTGGCACAACCCCATGGGTTGCCTGCGTTCGACCCGGAGCCCATCCGGGTCGATGACCTCGTGAACTGGTCGTCGGCGGTGCGCGTCGAGTTCGAACGTACGCTGGAGCTGCTGGCTTTGCGCCACGCCGCATTGAGCGAGTCGCAGGCTGACCTGGCCTCCCGGGTGGTGTCCGCCCGCGCTGCGCTCGATGCACGGATCGCCCAGGCCGCTGCGACAGCGCCTGCCGGCGTGAAGACCCGGTTGCACGGCGACCTGCACCTGCAACAGGTGCTGATCGCGCAGGACGACTTCCTGATCATCGATTTTGAGGGCGAGCCGCAGCGTTCGCTTGAGGAGCGGCGTGCCAAGCACAGTGCGCTGCGGGATGTGGCCGGCATGTTGCGATCCTTCGATTACGCCAGACACACGGCGCTGCACCAGACCGCGCAGGGCAGTGTCGAGCTGGAGCGGCTGGCGCCTGGCGCCAGGCACTGGGAGCGGCACATCCGGCAGGCGTTTCTGGGGGCCTACCGCCAGGTCGTGGTGGCTGGAGGACTCTATGCGAATGCGGCCGCGTTCGACGATGCCTCCGCATTGCTGGACCTGTTCGAACTCGAGAAGGCGTTGTATGAACTGCGCTACGAACTGGACAACCGGCCGGACTGGGTCGGCGTCCCGCTCGCCGGAATCGCCGCGCTGGCCGGCGTTGAACACTAGACACCAGGAGTTGAGATGGAAAATATCGACGTGATGCTGGTCCCGCTGCGCGGGCTCCTGCTTGAAATTGGCAATTTTCTGCCCCGCCTGGGCGTGGCCCTGGCGGTGATCGTGGTCGGCTGGCTGCTGGCCAAGGGCTTGCGCATGGGCGTGGTGAAAGCGATGAGGGCGCTCAACTTCCACATCCTGACCGAGCGTGCCGGTATCGACGGGTTCCTGAAACAGGGTGGCACCGAGAAGGACACCGTCGAGTGGTTCGGCATCATCGTTTACGTGCTGGTGCTGATCGCTTCACTGATCGTGGCCTTCAACACCCTGGGCCTGACCCAGGTGACCGATCTGCTGGGCAAGGTGCTGCTGTTTGTGCCGCGTCTGCTGGTGGCGCTGCTGGTGATCGTGTTTGGTGGCTACTTTGCGCGTTTCGTCGCGAACGCGGTGCAGCGCTACTTCCGGGCCGCGGGCATCAGCGATGCCGAGATCCTGGGCCGCATCGTGCGCTACGCGGTGATGGTCTTCGTGGTGCTGCTGGCTGTTGACCACCTGGATATTGGTGGTGGGCTGATCCAGCACACTTTCCTGATCCTGCTGGGCGGCGTCGTGTTCGCGCTGGCGCTGGCGTTCGGTCTCGGCGCTCGTGAGCGCGCTGCTCAAATGATCGAGCGCTGGTTCCCGCGCGACCCGGCGGACCGCATCTGATGTCCGCCTCCGCCGTCATTGATGCCCTGTGGCCGGGGAAACCCTATCCGAGAGGCGCCACCTGGGATGGCATGGGCGTCAACTTCGCGCTCTTTTCCGAGTCGGCCGAGCGTGTCGAGTTGTGTCTGTTCGATGCGAGCGGGCGCAACGAGATCGCGCGCCTGGCCCTGCGCGAGCAGACCGACCAGGTCTTCCACGGCTACCTTCCCCAGGCACGCCCAGGCTTGTTGTACGGCTATCGGGTCTATGGGCCTTACCGCCCGCAAGACGGCCACCGCTTCAACGGGCACAAGCTGCTGCTGGATCCGTACGCCCGCAACATCGTCGGCACCATCCGCTGGCACGATGCCCTGTTCGGCTATCGGGTCGGAAGCACCCAGGGCGATCTGTCTTTCGACCGGCGCGACAGTGCCCCCTACCTGCCGCGCTGCAAGGTCATCGAATCGGCGTTCACCTGGGGTGACGACCGTCCGCCCAACGTGCCCTGGCACGAGACGGTGATTTACGAGCTCCACGTCGCCGGCTTCACAAAACGCCACCCCGACGTGCCGCCCGAGCTTCGTGGCACCTATGCGGGTCTTTCCTGTGCACCCGTGATCGACCATTTCAAGCGCCTCGGCGTGACCACGGTCGAGCTGATGCCGGTGCACTCCTTCCTGGACGACCGCCACCTGGTTGAACGAGGCCTGCGCAACTACTGGGGCTACAACACGATCGGCTACTTCGCGCCCGAGCACCGGTACAGCGCCAGCGGGAAAATCGGCGAGTTCAAGACCATGGTGCGCACGCTGCACGAGGCCGGTATCGAGGTCATTCTCGACGTGGTCTACAACCACACGGCGGAGGGCAACGAACTCGGACCGACGCTGGCTTTTCGCGGCATCGACAACGCGTCCTACTACCGCCTTGCACAGGACAATCCGCGCCACTACCAGGATTTCACCGGCTGCGGCAACACGCTGAACATGCGGCATCCGCGTGTGCTGCAGCTGTTGATGGACTCGCTGCGCTACTGGGTCACGGAGATGCATGTCGATGGCTTCCGCTTCGATCTGGCGTCGGCGCTCGCCCGCGAGCTGCACGCCGTCGATCGGCTGAGCGCGTTCTTTGACATCCTGCGTCAGGACCCTGTGCTGTCTCGCGTCAAGCTGATCGCCGAGCCCTGGGACCTGGGCTCGGGTGGCTACCAGGTCGGCAACTTTCCCGTCGGCTGGGCCGAGTGGAACGACAAGTACCGCGACACCATGCGCGCCTACTGGAAGGGAGAGGGCGGCGTGATCGGCGAATTCGCGCAGCGCCTCACCGGATCGAGCGACCTGTACAACCGCAGCAGCCGCAAGCCCTACGCGAGCATCAACTTCATCGCCGCCCACGATGGTTTCACGCTCGCCGACGTGGTCGCCTACAACGACAAGCACAATGAAGCCAACGGCGAAGAGAACCGCGATGGCCACGGCCACAATCTTTCATGGAACGCCGGCATCGAAGGTCCGACGGACGACATCGACGTGCGTGCGCTGCGGGCACGCCAGCAGCGCAACTTCATCACCACGCTGCTGCTCTCGCAGGGCGTGCCCATGTTGCTGGCCGGCGACGAAATGGGGCGCACCCAGCGCGGCAACAACAACGCCTACTGCCAGGACAACGACATCAGCTGGCTCGACTGGACCCCCAGCGCAGACCAGCGCGCCTTGCTGGCTTTCACGCAACGCGTGATGGCGCTTCGGGCGGCACACCCGGTGTTCCGCCGTCGCGACTTTTTCCAGGGCCGGCCGCTGCACGGCAGCACCGTGCGCGACATTGTCTGGCTGCAGCCCCAAGGCACCGAGATGGGGGAGCAGGCATGGGGGGAAGAACACGCTCGTGCCCTGGCCGTCTTTCTATCGGGCGACGGCCTCAACGAGGTTGATGGGCGTGGCCGCACCGTGCGTGACGACAGCTTTCTGGTGATGTTCAACGCCGATTCGAACGAGGTGCAGTTTGTGCTGCCGTCAGGCGTGGTCCCACCGGCGGGCGAGTTGCTGATCGACACCTCGTTCGGCGCGGACCGACCCGACGCCCCCTTCAACTCGGGCGAGCCCTACGTTCTGGCCGCGCGATCGCTCGCGCTCGTGCGCTTCAAGAGGAACCCTGTGCCATGAAGCGGCAGCACGAAATGCCTTTTGGGGCGCAGCCGACCGAACGGGGCGGCGCGCGGGTTCGCCTGTGGGCGCCGGCCGCAACGGATGTCGTGCTGGTGCGCAGCGGCGATGGACCGGACCAGGGCAGCTTCCCCATGGCTGCGTTGAAGGGCGGCTGGTTCGAGCTCGAATTGCCGCGAGCCCAGGCCCGCACCGACTACGCGTTCCGCATCGACGACGGCCTGGTGGTGCCCGATCCCGCCTCCCGCAGCAACAGCGACGACGTGCATGGACCCAGCACCTTCGTCGACCCGCGCAACTTCGAGTGGACCGACGGCGCGTGGCGCGGCCGGCCCTGGCACGAAGCGGTGATCTACGAACTTCACGTGGGCTGCTTCACCGCCGAGGGGACGTTCGAGTCTGCGATTGCCCGGCTGGACGCGCTCGTCGCCCTCGGCATCACCGCGATCGAACTGATGCCGGTGGCGGCATTCGCGGGCCGACACGGCTGGGGTTATGACGGCGTGCTGCCGTTCGCCCCCAAGGCCGCCTACGGTTCGCCCGATCACTTCAAGCGGCTGGTCTGTGCGGCCCACCAGCGGGGGCTGATGGTGCTGCTGGATGTCGTCTACAACCACTTCGGCCCTGACGGCAACTACCTGAACGCCTACGCACCCGGCTTCTTCAATCCAGACGTCACCACGCCCTGGGGCGCCGCCATCAACCTCGACGGTGAGGGCAGCCGCGTGGTGCGCGATTTTTTCATTCACAACGCGCTCTACTGGATCGAAGAGTTCCATCTCGATGGCCTGCGCATCGACGCGGTGCACGCGATGCACGACACCGGAACGCCGCACTTCATTGACGAGCTGATCGCGGCTGTGCGCGCAGGCCCCGGCCGCGAGCGGCATGTGCACCTGGTGCTGGAAAACGACCTCAACGACGCGGCGCGCCTGAGCCGCGACGAGACCGGTGGCCCGCTGCTGGCCGACGCGCAATGGAACGACGACGTGCATCACGCCGTGCACGTCATGACCACCGGCGAGACGGACGGCTACTACATCGACTACGCCGCCGAACCGGTGCGACTTTTCGGCCGCGCCCTGGCCGAGGGTTTCGCATTCCAGGGCGATCCGTCGTCCTACCGCGACGGCGAGCTGCGCGGCACGCCCTCGACGCATCTGCCGCCGCTGGCCTTCGTCAACTCGCTGCAGACACACGACCAGGTGGGCAACCGCGCGTTCGGCGAGCGCATCGCCACGCTCGCCGCAGCGGCGGAACGCAGCGATGCGCTGCGCGCGCTGCTGGCGTGTGTGCTGCTGGCGCCGTCACCGCCGATGCTGTTCATGGGCGAGGAATGGGCGGCCGGCACGCCGTTCCTGTACTTCTGCGACCACCAGGGTGAGCTCGCGCAGGCCGTGACCCACGGGCGGCGTTCAGAGTTCGGCCGCTTCGCCCGCTTCAACGATCCGAGCGCACGCGACGCCATCCCCGATCCGAACGCCGAAAGCACGTTTGCCAGGAGCCAACTCGACTGGCAGGAACGCGAGCGGGCGCCCCACGCCGAATGGCTCGCGCTGTACAGCGACCTGCTGCGACGGCGGCACGCGCACCTCATACCCTGGCTCCAGGGCGCACGCAGCGGCGTCATGACGCTGCCGGCACCCTGCACGCTTCGCATCACCTGGCCGCTGGGTTCAGGGCATCGCTGGCACCTGCTGGCTCAGCTGGCATCGCACGAAAGCCCCGCAGGCCTGGCGACCGAGCTGCCGGGTGCCCTGGTGTATCGCAGCCATCCGGTCGCTGCGCGGCTGCCCCCCTGGTCGGTGCAGATCGCGATCGAGGCGCCATGACAACCCATTCCCCCCGGCGGCAGGCGATCGTGCCGCATGCCACCTACCGCGTTCAGTTGCACAACGGCTTTCGCTTCGCCGATGCGATGGCGCTCGTGCCCTACCTGGCCGATCTGGGCATCAGTCACCTCTACATCTCGCCGCCGTTGCGGGCGCGGGCTGGCAGCCAGCACGGCTACGACGTGGTCGATCACGGCATGCTCAATCCCGAACTGGGCACGCGCGCCGATTTTGATCAGCTTGTTGCGAGCCTGCATGCACGCAGCATGGGGCTGCTGGTCGACATCGTGCCCAACCACATGGGGGTGCTCGGCGGCGACAACGCCTGGTGGCTCGACGTGCTGGAGAACGGCCCCGCGTCGGCGTACGCCGACCACTTCGACATCGCGTGGCGCAACGCCGATCCGGAGCTGTCGGACAAAGTGCTGCTGCCGGTTCTGGGTGACCAGTACGGCGCAGAGCTCGAACGGGGTGGTATTCGTCTGGCTTTTGATGCGGCTGGCGGGTGCTTCACGTTGGCTTACCACGAACATTGTTTGCCGATCGACCCGAGCGGATACGGTGCGCTGCTCCGGCTGGCGCAGCGGGCCTTGTTGCCGGGGGCGATGTCGGGCGTGCGCGTCAACCGGCTTTCAAGCCTCGCCACCCTGTTCGACCGTTTGCCGGCGCGCAACGAAACCGATGCCTCAGCCCGCGAACGCCGCCAGCTGGACACGACCCGCTTGAAGGCGGCGCTGGCCCAGCATGTGCGTGAGTTTCCCGCACTGGTGTCGGCCATCGATCAAACGGTCACCGTGATGAACGGCCGACCGGGGGACCGCAGCAGCTTCGACGCACTCGACGCACTCATCGACGCGCAGGCTTACCGGCTCGCGCATTGGCGCATTGCGGCCGACGAGATCAACTACCGCCGCTTCTTCGACATCAACGAACTCGCTGCGCTGCGCATGGAGCGCCCCGAGGTGTTCGAGGCGACGCATCGCCTGCTGCTCGAGCTGGCGACCTGCGGCGCCATCGATGGCCTGCGGGTCGACCACCCCGACGGCATGGCCGATCCGGCGGGCTATTTCGAACGCCTGCAACGGCGCTATGCACAGATGGCGGGATTGCCAGCACCCACCGGGCGACATGGTGACGGGGCGCCCGATATGCCGCTGTACGTCGTGATCGAGAAGATCGTTGCTCCGCACGAGGCGGTGCCGAACGACTGGGCGGTCCACGGCACCACCGGCTACCGGTTTGCCAACGTGATCAACGGGCTGATGATCGACGGCGCCGCGAAGACCCGGCTGGACCGGGTGTGGCGCTCGTTCGTGGGCGAGGAGGCCGTGGACTTCGACACCCTGGCCTGGCATTGCCGCCACGTCGTGATGGATGGAACGCTGGCCGGCGAGCTCACCGTGCTCAGCGCATCGCTGTTGCGCCTGGCCCGCGAGGATCGCCGCACGCGCGACTTCACGCTGAACTCGCTGCGGCTGGCGTTGTCCGAAGTCGTGGCGTCGTTCCCGGTCTACCGCACCTACATGCTGGACAGGCCGAGCGCGCAGGATCGCAAGTTCATCGACTGGGCCATAGGCCGCGCCCGCCGCCGCAGTCTCGTGGCTCCCCCCGGTGTGTTCGACTTCCTGCGGCGCGTCCTGATCGGTCGCCCTTTGAGTGGTGCACCGGTCGGCCTGGGCGTGCGCTATCGGGCGTTTGCGCGCCGGCTGCAGCAGTACACGGCGCCGGTGGCGGCCAAGGGCATCGAGGACACGGCGCTGTACCGCCACCACCGGCTGGTTTCGGTGAACGACGTGGGCGGCGACCCCGATGCGTTCGGCATGTCTGTCGATGCCTTCCACGCCGCCAGTCTTGACCGCTCGATCCGATGGCCCGACACCATGTTGGCGACCTCCACCCACGATGCCAAGCGCTCGGAAGATGTGCGCCTGCGCATCGACGTCATCAGCGAGATGCCCGCGGCCTGGCGGTTGACCGTGCGACGCTGGAGCCGGTTGAACCGCAGCCACAAGCGCACCGTGGACGGCGAGCGCGCACCCACGCGCAACGACGAGTTCCTGCTCTATCAACTGCTGTTGGGCAGTCTGCCCGACGGTGAGCTCGACGATGCCGGGCTGGCCGACTACGCGGGGCGGATCGAGCAGGTGATGCTCAAGTCGGCCCGCGAGTCCAAGGCGGTGACCAGCTGGATGAACCCCAACGTGGCGTATGAAGGCGCGCTGAGTTCGTTCGTGCACGCGTTGCTGGGGCGTCGCGAGCGCAACCTGTTTCTTGAGGACCTGCAAAGCAATGCGGCGGTGGTCGGGTGGCACGGCGCCCTCAATGGCCTGACGATGGCGGTGGTCAAGACCCTGTCTCCGGGCGTGCCGGACTTCTACCAGGGGCACGAAGCGATCCAGCTGTCGCTGGTCGACCCCGACAACCGGCGCCCCGTCGATTTCGACCGGCGCCGTGAAATGCTCGCAGAGGCGCGGGCCATCGCAGCCTTGCCCGACCGGTCTGCTGCACTGAGCGAGCTGCTGGCCCATGCGGGCGACGGTCGGGCCAAGTTCTGGGTCACCTGGCAGGCGCTGCAACTTCGGCAGGCCCATGCCGACATGCTGCGGCACGCGGACTATCTGCCGCTGGAGGTGCGCGGCGAGCGCAGCGCCAACGTGATCGCGTTCGCGCGGCGCCGGGGGCGGTCCTGGTTGGTGGTGGTCGGCACGCGCCTGAGCGCCGCATTCGGGCTGCCCGTGGGCACTGCGCCGGTCGGCGAACACTGGGGCGACACAGCGATCGTGTGGCCTGATGGCGGAATGCCGGACCCGGCAGACCTGTGGCTCACCGATGCGGTGAGCGGCCGGCGCCACGGGCCACTGGGGGCGACGCTGCCGCTGGCCGAAGTGCTGCGAGAATTTCCGGTGGCGGCGCTCTTCAGCGCCGACGCCGGAACCCATGACCCACCAGCCTGACGCCTCCACCATCCCGCTCATCCAAGCCTGCACCCAGGCCGCGCTGAAGCTGCTGCAGGCCAACCTGACGCCGCACGGCATCCTGGCCGCCAGCCGGTCCGAAGCGGCCGAGGCGCGCCGCTATACCCGCATCTTCGGGCGCGACGCAGCGATCTGCGTCATGGCCATGTGTGGCAGTGGCGTTGACGCCCTGGAGGTGGGGGCGGTGGCCAGCCTGGATGCGCTGGTCGCGCAGCAGGCGCCGAATGGCCAGATACCCAAGTACGTCGACCCGCAAGGGCAGGATGCCGACTTCTGGTACCTCGGTTGCATCGACGCGACCCTGTGGTGGCTGATCGCGGTGGACCACGTGCGCCGTGCCGGGCCGGTGAACCCTGATCGCTGGCAGGCCGGGGTCGATCGCGCGATCGCCTGGCTGCTGGCGCAGGAGCACCAGCGTTTCAGGCTGCTGCAGCAGAACGAGGCCAGCGACTGGGCCGACATCATGCCGCGATCGGGCTACGTGCTGTACACCAACGCGCTGTGGTACGACGTCAAGCGGCGCTTTGGGCTGGCAGACGCCGAGGCCACGCACCACCACTTCAACCACCTGTTTGACCCCTTTCAGCGCGATCTGCCCGAGTACCACAGGGCGCGGCTGTTGCGCCACTACGCGCGTCGCGGTCGGCGCGATCCGGGCCTGTACCTCAGCTTTGTCAACCTGGCGGTGTCCGGCCACGAAGGTGACGTGTTCGGCAACCTCATGGCCGTCCTGAACGGACTGGCCGACACCGCCAAGTGCCAACAGATCGTTCAGACCATCGACCGGGCGCACGCGGACGATCCCTACCCGGTGCGCGTCGTTCTGCATCCGCTGTCTCGCCAGCACGAGCTCTGGCGGCCTTACATGGGGCGGCATCAGCAGAACAGCGTCCACCAGTACCACAACGGTGGCATCTGGCCGTTCGTGGGGGGCTACTGGGTCATGGCGCTGGCGCGGCTCGGGATGCAGGAGCAGGCGCGGTCTGCACTGACACGACTCGCCCAGGCGAATGCGCTGGATGGCTGGCGTTTCACCGAATGGTTTCATGGCCGCACGCTCAAGCCCATGGGCATGGCCGGGCAAAGCTGGAATGCGGCCACCTTCCTGCTCGCCCGTCGCGCGGTCGAGGGTGAGGCCTGATCAGCGCGCTCGGGGTGAGCGCGCCAGCAGCTTCATGCCAAAACCCGCTCAGGCGGTCATTGCATTGATAACCCGGCCTTGGGAATGGGCGCCACTCACGCCGGCGCTGTCGGCGTGGGCGAAGGATCAGCCGGTGGGGCATCGCCTTGCCGGACCAGATCGTGCAAGCTCATGCCCGCCAGCGAGGTGGCTGCCGCCTGCTGCAACTGCATGACCAGCCCGTCCACCGCGGTCGAGGTCGGCACCGCCGGTGGTGGCATGAATCCGTCTTCGTCGGCTGCACGCACAGCCTCCAGCACGTCGGCCAGAAGGGGTTGGCGGGCTTTTTTGCGTTTGATCGCCATCAGCACCAGGTGGTGGAGTACTGGATATTGGAAGCTTTCCAATAAACCATCCAACAAGCAAGAAAAAACCGCCTAGGCCTTGCGACCTAAGCGGTTGATTCTGTTCGATATTTCTGGCTCCCCGACCTGGACTCGAACCAGGGACCTGCGGATTAACAGTCAGTATAAACCGGATTTTCTGGGACGCTATGGGACGTTCTGGGACGACGTAAAACCATTTTAAATCAATGGGTTACAAGAATTTGTTGTTTCATGCAGTCCCGCTGGGTAGCATTTGAGCTCAGGATTTTTCGGACACCAGTCGGACACGGAACACGCAAATGCCGCTCCTCACTGTCAGAGCGATTGAAACCCACAAAGCCAAAGCGCGGCCCTACAAGTTCACGCTCGACCGAGGCTTGCAGTTACGCATCGCGCCAGATGGCGTTCGCACATTGCTGGTCCGCTATACCGTCAAAGGTTCTGATGTTGAGCGCCAGTATCGATTACCGCAGGAGTATGGGGAAGGTCCGGGCCAAATGAAGCTGGCCACGGCCTGTGCCGAGGCCGCTCGCATCCGGGCTCTGGCCCGCGACGGCGTGGACTGGCCAGCCCAAGAGGAGGCACGGTTGCGGGCCGAAACAGCTGAACGTGAGCAACTGGACCGGCAAGAGGGCATGACCGTGGCCAAGGCACTCAGCGAGTACGTCGACAAGAAGCGGCGGGCAAAAGATGGTCTGCCACTGAAGGCCCGCACAAAAGCCGACTACCTGGCCATGGTCGAACCCGGGGAAGTAACCAAGACAGGCAAGAAACTGGCTGACGGGTTGCTATTTCGGCTCGCAGACAAGCTGTTGGTGAAGCTCACTTCCGATGACATTCGGGACCAGTATTCGTCACTGCTCAAGCGGTCAAAGCGGCAAGCTGACTATGCGATGCAGGTGCTGCGAGCGGTTATGCGATGGCATGGGGTTGGGGTGCCAGGCAACCCGTTGGGACGCGATACAGCTGGGCGTGATCGGATCGTGCTTACTCCAACGAAGGGGAATCCCTCTCCCATCCCCCCGGAACGACTCGGCGCCTGGTGGCGGGTGAGCGGCAAAGCCCCCTCACGAGTCGCAGCCGACTACTATCGTTTTCAGTTGTTAACCGGGTGTCGTGGAGGTGAGATTCATGGCGACAAGCGCTACAACTACCCGCCGATCAAGGTTAGTGACGTGGACTGTGATGCCGGAAAAGTCGTTCTGCGGGACACAAAGAACCGTAGCGACCACAAGCTGCTCCTGTCCCGACAGGCGCTGGAAATAGCTGCCAAGCACTGCGTAGGCAAGAAGCCCGAGGATGTGTTGTTCTCGATCACCGATGCCCGAAAAACGCTGAAGTGGATCAATGCGAAGGCAAAAACCGATGTGCAAGGACATGGCTTGCGCGATACATTTGCCAGCATCGCTGAAGAGCTGGTGTCAGGTGGTTTGCTGAAGCGAATGCTCAACCACTCGGTCGCAGGGGATGTGACCTTGGGGCACTACGTGGGCAAGAGTGAAGCGCAGTTGCGCGCCGGATGGCAGACGGTAGCTGACTTCATTGAGGCTGCGGCTCTGCAGCCAACGCCTGATGATGTGAAGGTGGTCTCTGGCGCCGCCACTGTGCGCGACTCAGTAGGTACCTCTGCAGGCATAGGTCTAGCCAGCTAAGTTCTAAGAACTTATCCGTAAATAGGTAAAATAGCAATCCGAGCCGCAGCGAACGCGGTGTCGGAGTGAGGTGTTGAGCAAACGAGTTGATTCCTGGGTGGTAACGGATGAGTTCTGGCAGCGCGTGGAACCGCTGGTTCCTCAGCGCGCGTTGGTGCCGGGCAAACAGTACGTTCGCAAGCCTGGAGCAGGTCGGCCGGCGAAGCCGGCGCGCCAGGTGTTCGAGGCCATCGTGTTTGTGTTGCGCACAGGCTGCCAGTGGAAGGCACAGCCAGCGAGTTGCGCTTCATGGGCCACACGCTGATGGAGAACCGCCATGGCCTGGTGGTGGGCGCCATGGTCACGCAAGCCGATGGCTACGCTGAACGCGAAGCGGCCAAAGCCATGGTAGCCCAAGCGCGTCAACGCAACCCCGAGACCGAGATCACACTGGGTGCCGACAAGGGTTACGACGCAGCGGAGTTCATCGAGGCCTTGCAAGAGAAGAAGGTCGTGCCCCATGTGGCACAGAACAAGTCGGGCAGAACGTCAGCGGTCCCGGATGCCATTGCCACCAGCGAGGGCTACGCCATCTCGCAGGAAAAGCGCAAGCTCATTGAACAGGGCTTTGGTTGGGGCAAGCTCATTGGTCCGATTCGTCAGGTGATGGTGCGCGGGGTCAAGAAGGTCGGCCTGCTCTTCACCATGACCATGGCTGCCTACAACCTCGTGCGCATGCGCTCCCTGGGACAAGTCCGTCTGGAGGTTGCGCAGTGAGCGCCAGATGAGCGTAAAAAGCCCTGCAAATGCGTAAAACAGCCCCCCTGGATGGCGCATGGCGCGATCGCGACCGACCAAACCATCCGAAACTGGCTCATCGTGCTGAGGCGGTCAGCTTCGGCAGGGGTATTTCAGCAGCCTGCTAAGATCTTTGCCCGCCTGATCTGATGACGTCGAATCTCACCCGCCTGTGAATCCATCTGGTAAACCTGAAAGACGCTCTTTGCGATATCCAGGCCAATGATGGGGAGCGATGCTGCTTCGAACATGATGAACCTCCAAAGTGGGGTGGAAACACCCTCACTTTGGCATCCGCTGCCTGTTCAAGCCAGAGACCGTGATCGAGTGCACTGCACAGCACGTGATAGGTGGGGTGACCATGCCATCTGACTGGCTCAGAAATTCGAGGGGACTTCAGGCTAACAAAATCAAGTCCGGATTGCCGGGGGGGCTTGTATGCACAGGGCTACCACTGCGTCGGTCAGGGCATCAATCGAGATTCCCTTTTTAGGATTGAACCACAGCGCTGACCCGTTCAATAGTCCAAAGATCAAATGGCGCGCAAGCGACACCTCGCCATGCAAGCAGCCGGTCGACGCGAGTTCTTGGAGCACGGGCGTCCATGTCGCTTCGTAGTCACCTTGCAGCTTCGCGATGACGTTGTGCTGCCTTGTGTTGAGAGAGCGGGACTCGTAGAGCACCGCATGCATGAAGTCGCTGCTTGGCCCCAGTAGCGTATCGAAATGCGATCGGATCAATTGCCGCAGCGTAGTCGCAGCGTCATGTTCGGCAAGGAGCACGATCGTCTGGCGCGCCAGCGCGCTACGCATGCCTTCCTGCATCACCTCATACAACAGCGCATCCTTGCTTTTGAAGTGACAAAACAGTGATCCGGAATGCATGCCAACGGCGCAGGCGATGTCGCGCGTGCTCGTGCCGTTGAAGCCGTTGCGTCGAAACAGTTTGGCCGCAGCCTTGACGATATCTTGGCGGCGGTTGCCTTCATTTCGCTCTTGCGGCGTCTTGCGTGGGCGGCCTCGCGGCCGCTTGGTTGCTGCGAAAGTGGGAAGGGAGCGCGCGGCACACATCATGCGCAAACGAGTAGCGACGCCTGCCAAAGGTGCCGGTTCGTAAGCTCAGGCCAGCCCGAAAGCGGCGGACGGAGGCCTTGACCGTGTTGCGAACCTTGGTCCGGCTGGTCGGCGCCGGGGATGACGGCCATCGGCTCAGTACGACTTCGGCAAGCCCAGCACATGTTCGCCGATGTAGTTGAGCAGCATCTCGTTGTTGATGGGCGCGATTTCCAGCAGGCGCACCATGGGCCACAGCGTAACGATGTCGTAGTCGCGGTCGAACCCGTAACCGCCGTGGGTTTGCAGCGCGGCCTCGACGGCGGCTACTGCCGCTTGCGAGCCTAGCAGCTTGGCCATGTTGGCATGCGCACCGGCGTCCTCGCCGGCGTCGAAGCGCTCGGCGGCGTTGTAGGTCATCAGGCGCGCCGCCTCGATTTGCGCCTTGGCCTGCGCCATGCGGTGCTGCAGCGCCTGGTAGGAGCCGATCGGCTTGCCGAAGGGCTTGCGATCTTTCGAGTAGGCCACCGCCTTGGCCAGCGCATAGTCACCCAGGCCGATGGCGGCGCCGGCGGCCAGCAGGCGCTCGGAGTTCAGGCCTTCGAACATCAGCTTGGCGCCCTTGCCGGCTTCGCCGATCAGCGCGTCGGCGGGCAGTTTGACGTTGTCAAAGAACACCATGTACTGGCGCTCGGCGGTCTCGACCTGGATGTTGAGTTGCGTGAGCTGGATGCCGGGCGTTTTCATGTCGAGCACGAACAGCGAGATGCCTTCGGTGCGGTTTTTCACCTCGCCTGCCTTGGTGGTGCGGGCAATCACCAGCATGTAGTCGGCATCGCGCGCGCCAGAAATGAAGACCTTCTGGCCATTGAGCACCCAGCCATCGCCGTCCGATGTGGCCAGCGTGGTCATGGCAAAGCTGTTGGTGCCGGCATTGGGTTCGGTGATGGCAAAGCACAGTTTCTTCTCGCCGGTGCAGGTGGGCGTGACGAACTTGCGGATTTGCTCGGGTGTGCCGTTGCGCATGATTGGCACCCGGCCCAGGCCGGTGACGACCAGAAACAGCGTGGGAACGCCGGCCAGCGCCAGGGCTTCATTGAGCGCGGTGATCTCCAGCACGCCGCCGCCTGAGCCGCCGTACTCTTCCGGAACCGACAGGCCTAGCAGGCCGAATTCGCCGAGCTTTTGCCACAGCTCGTCGGGGAAGCGGTCTTCCTTGATGCACTGCAGGATGTAGCTGCGTGGGTACAGGGTGGTGACGCCGCGGGCGGCTTCCTGCACGTCGCGGATGCGATCACGCAGGGCTGCGGAAGCGGTGTTGGCAATGGCGGTGGTGGCCGGGGTGTTCATGGTTTGTGTCTCCGTCTTGGGTTAGTGGGTGAACGTTCTCAAAGAGCCATGTCGGCTGGAATGGGTACCGGAAAATCGAGCAGCATCTGCGCAAAGGCTTTGCCCTGCGAGTCCATACGAACCGAAGCGATGCCGCCGCCGCCCAGGGCTTCGTGCATCAGAAAATTCAGCGCGTGCGTGCCAGGCAGATCAAAGCGCTGCACGCTGCCCTTGACGAGGTGGGCGAACCAGGCCGCCACCGCCTGCTCGCTCAGGGCGGCGCGGATGAAAGGCAGGTAAGCGGGCTTGCGCGCCAAGATGCCGATGTTGGCGGCGTCGCCCTTGTCGCCACTGCGGCCCCAGGCCAGCTTCACCAGCGGCACTATCCGCGTGCCGCGCGCATAGGCGTCGGCGTCAGGCAGCGGGCCGTCGACCTGGGGCAGGGTCGCCGGATCAAACGCCTGGCCGTGCCATGGCGGTGCCGCCACGGTCTGGTCGCCCATGTCGATGCTGGCGGCCACCTGTGCCTTGGGTACCAGGCAGGAGAACAGCCGCACCACCGGCTGCACCTTGGGCCGGCCGCCGGTGAAACCGGTGATGGCCGGTGCCGACATCAGGGCCAGCGGCGCCACTTCGCGCGAAAACAGTTCGAGCGCGTCCTTGACCGGGTGGCGCACGCCGACCTTGAGCATCACTTCGCGCGCATCGGGCCGCGCGTGGGGGCCGTAGGTGTCTTCGGCGCCGATGGCCTCGACACAGGTTTCGGTGAAGTCGGGCCAACCGCGCTGCGCATAGTGGCGCCGCATGCGCGCCAGCATGGCGGCGCCCACGCGCTGCGCCTTGGCGCCGGCATCGATGCCGCCGATCATGAACAGGCTCATGGCCCGAAAGCCGTCGGCGTAGGTGATGCTGGCCTTGGCCTGGTCGGTCGGCGGCAGGCCGCGCGCGCCCTTGACCTCGACGCGGTCGGGGCCGACCTGCGTCAGTGTCACGCCGGTAAAGTCGCACACCACATCGGGCAGGATGTAGGCGCGCGGGTCGCCGATTTCATAGACCATCTGCTCGCCTACCGTGGAGGGGCAGACCAGCCCGCCCGTGCCTTCGGGCTTGGTGATGATGAAGCTGCCGTCGGCGCGGCACTCGGCGACGGGAAAACCCATGTCGTCCCAGCCCGGTACCGTGTCCCAGTCGGTGTAGTTGCCGCCGGTGGCCTGCGTGCCGCACTCGATCAGGTGACCGGCCAGGCTGCCCTGCGCGAGCAGATCGTGGTCGGCGACGGTCCAGCCAAAGGCATGGATCAGCGGCGCCAGCGTGACCGCGCTGTCGACGCAGCGGCCAGTGACCACGATGTCGGCGCCGGCCGCCAGCGCGGCCGCAATCGGGAAGGCACCCAGATAGGCGTTGGCGCTCATGACCTTTTGCGGAAACGGGCTACCTGCGAACATCTCCTGGGTGCCGGCTGCGCGCAGTGCTTCCACCTGCGGCATCAGGTCGTCACCCAGAACGGCGGCGATTTTCAGATCGACACCTTTGGCCTGGGCTGCCGCCACCAGCGCGGCGCGGCAGGCGGACGGGTTGACGCCGCCCGCGTTGGCAATGACCTTGATGCCGCGCAACTTCAGTTCCTTCATCAGGGGCTGGAGGGTGGTCACGAAATCCGGTGCATAGCCCAGTGCCGGGTCTTTGGCCTTGGCGCGGCTGAGCAGCGACATGGTGATTTCGGCCAGGTAGTCGAACACCAGGACGTCGATGTTGCCGCGCTGCACCAGTTGGGCGGCGGCGAACTCAGAGTCGCCCCAGAAGCCCGAGGCGCTGCCAATGCGAAGGGTGTCTTTTTTCATGAATGTCTCCAGTTGATTGGGGGAGTGGGGTCAGCGCGGGGTGGTGGCAAGACTGCGTGGCCAGAACACGCGCCAGATACCTTTGGCTGTGGCGCAGACTGTGCCATGGGCATCCAGGAACTCCCCCTCTGCAAATGCAGTCGTGCGGCTGATGCGCACCACCTTGCCGCGCGCCTCAAAGCTATCGCCCAAGGCAGCGTTGAGGAAGGTGATGTCGAGGTTGATCGTGAACTGGCGCAGCTCGAAGGGGTCAATGTCGGCCGCCTCAGGCATGTCCAGCAGCGAGGAGATGATGGCCCAGCCCAGCGCGCCGTCAAACATATAGGAGATGACGCCGCCATTGATCACTGTGTCCGAACCGCCGCCGCCGCGTTGGGTGGGGAGGGCTTTGGGCAGTCGCACAATAGCTCTGCCCACGCCTGTTTCTTCCACTTCCAGCCCTTGCGCCTTCAGAAAGGGGTTGTCGTTCCAGCTTTTCTTGTAAGCGGCGATGCGGTCAAGGTGGGGGGCGTTGGCATTCATATGGGGTTCCTGAGGCTTGTTTAAAAATCGTAGGGGATTCAAAGCATCGCCAGTTGTTCGATGCGTTGCACATGGGCCGCCAACGAACGGCGCGCCAGTGGCCAGAGCGCTGCGGGCGTGTCGTCATAGGCGAGTGGCAGCCAGTCGTCCAGGCTGCCTTGCGGGACGGCGCGCATGGCCGCCAGCACCTTGGCCTCGCGCCGCAGGCGGTGCGCCTTGAGCTGCGCAATGGACTGCGCCGCCCAGCCGATGACGTGGCCGTGCGCCGGCAGGATGAATTCGATACCGTCCTCTTCGCAGGCCTGCGCCAGGCGGTCCAGCGAATCGAGGTAGGCGCTCATGTCGCCGTCGGGCGGGTCGATGATGGTGGTGCTGCCGCTGAGAATGTGGTCGCCCGAGAACAGCAGACCGTCTTCTTCGAGGATGAGGCAGAGGTGGTTGGCGGCGTGCCCTGGGGTATGGACCACGCGCAGGGTGCTGTGGTGCTCGCCATCGTGCAGCATCAGGCGCTCGCCGTCGGCCAGCGCGCGGTCGGGGGCGAAGGCTGCTGTGGAGCGGGCGGTGGCGGCGCTGGCCAGGCCCAGCACGGGCGGCGTACGGCCCGTCAGGCGGGCGCAGGCCTGGGCCAGCGGCCGTGCGGCGGGGGAGTGGTCGGCGTGCGAGTGGGTGCAGACGATGGCCGTGATCTGGCCCGCCGTGAACGCCAGCAGGCGCTCGATATGGTCGTTCAGCAAGGGGCCCGGATCGATGACGATGTAGCCACTGGCCGCGTCACCCACGATGTAGCTGTTGGTGCCGGGGCCGGTCATGACGCTGGCGTTGGGGGCGGTGAGGCGATGCAGGTTCCGCAGCAGGGGCACCGGCCGTTCGTGCTGCCAGTCCAGCGCATGTTCCAGTTGTCCGGATGGGCACACCAGCGCGAGCTCGGCGTAGGGCAGGTCCTGCTCCATGAAGCGCTGCGGTTGACCGCCGACCAGACCACCACGGGGGGTGGAGTTCCACAGTGGTTCGTCCTCGGTGCAGGCCGCCAGGGCCTGCCCGGCCTGTTCGAAGGCCGACAGCCAGTGCAGGGTGCGGATGGTGGGGAAGATCATGAAGAAGTTGCCGGCCTGGTGCTGCGCCAGCGCATCCTGGGGCCGGACCCAGACCGGCTCGAACTGCTCCATTTCGTCGGCCACCGGTTCCTGCTGGTCGGGCATCAGCGCAGCGAAGAAGACGGTGTCGAAACGCTTGGGCACGCTGCGGTCCGTGGTCCAGCAGGCCAGCATGCGCGCCTGATCGACCGCCAGTGACCAGCCCTGGGCTTGCAGTTGCGGGTACAGCGCCCGGCTGCGGTCCAGCGCTTGAAGGTGGGTGCGGGTGATGGGCCTGCCATCGGCCTGCACGGCCAGCAGGATGCCCAGTTCCTCGAAGGTTTCCCGCAGCGCCGCCAGCGCCGCCGTGCGGTAGCGTCCGCCCGCGTCGGGGGCGCGCGCCAGCGTGTGTGTCTGGTGGTCGTCGGCGTCCACTCGCCCGCCGGGGAACACATAGGCGCCGGGCAAGAAGCTGGCGTTTGGCGAGCGCCGGGTCATCAGCACTTCGACGCCCAGCGCTCCGTCACGCAGCAGCAGCAGGGTGGCCGCTGGGTGCGCCACGGCCGGTTCTTTGCGGGGGTGCAGTTGCAGGGTGGGGCGGGCCATGGCGGTGTTCCTTGCGCGGGGGATGGGGGCTCTACGCGCTGGCCGAATGGGTGCGCAGCAAGGCGTCGAGTGTGCTTTCCAGGTGGGTGAGGGAATTGCATTCGCGCGCGATGTGGCAATAGGGCGCGTAGCGCTTCATCTCCGAATCGCCCAGGCCCCAGAACGAGGTGGGCTCGGGATTGAGCCAGATCACCCGGCGCGCGCGCTCATAAAGCTGCTTCATGACCTCGACATGCGCCTCGCCGCGGTTGTTGCGCGCGTCGCCCAGGATCAGCACCGTGGTGCGGCGGTCGATGTCGCCCAGCAATTGTTCTTCAATATCGAGCAGGGTTTGACCGTAGTCGGTGCCGCTGCCGCCCACGGCCTGCATCACTTTGTCGACCGCTTGCTCGACCGGCAGCAGCTCGAAGGTGTCGCTCACGTCCACCAGGTGGTTGGTGAAGGCGAAACTGCGCACGTCGCTGACCTGCTCGCCCAGGCTGTGCAGGAACAGCAGCAGAAAGCGCGCGTACTGGCGCACCGAGCCGCTGACGTCGCAGATCGCCACCACGCGTGGCCGATCCACCACCTTGGAGCGCCAGAAGGTCTCGAACATCACGCCGTCGTAGGCCGCGTTCTTGCGCAGGGTCTTGCGGAAGTCGAGCTGGCCGCGCACCCGCTGCTTCTTGCGCCGCGAGTGGCGATCAGCCAGCCGCTTGGCGATTTTGCTGACGATGACGTGCATGCGCGCGAAATCGCGCTTTTCGATGTTGGAGAGCTTTTGCGTTTGCAGGAAGTCGTCGTGCAACTGGCGCGTCGGGGCCGTGCCGAAGAGCGCGAGTTTGCGTTCGACAAAATTGCGAACCTCCTCGAACAATTTTTTGCGCGCCAGTTCAAGCTCCTCGGCGCGCTCGGGCGCCAGCGTCTGGCGTTTGGCGTCAGAGATTTCGCGGTCCAGCAGTTCCAGGCCCATGGCCTGCTGGATCTTCTGGGTGTAAAAACCCTTTTGCGTGAAGAACCAGATGTCGGTCAGGCCCACCTCGCGCGCGGCTTCCTGCATGCGCTTGGCCAGCGCCGCCGAGTCGCCCGACAGCAACAACTGCGACAAGGCCTGGCCGCCGCTGCCCTGGCAACCGCCCGGCCCGCCGGAGCCGGTGGCTGTCTGGTTTTTGGGGCTTTGCTCGGGCGGGTCTTGCGCTGGTGTGGCGTCGGCGCCGGGTTGGACGCCGGGCCGGACCGCGCCGCCAGGGGCTGCCAGGTTTTCAAAAGAGCCGAAACGAAAGAAACGGTCAAAGGCCTCGTCGAACAGGGCGCGGTCGACCGTGGTCTTGGCCAGCGTGGTGCCCAGCGCGCTCTTGAGCAGGGCGCGGTCGCTCCAACCCACCAGTTCGACGGCACGCGCCGCATCGACCTGGGCGTTGAGATGGATTTCAAGGTCGCTGCCGCGCAGCGCCTTGAAAAAGTCTTCAAGCGTGGCTTGCACGGGGACTCTCCGCATCCTTGCGCGCTTGTTGCAGCAGGGTGGACATCTGCTCGTTGGCGGTGGCGATGTCTTGCTCGAACTTGAGGAAGACATTGAGCGTGTCGCGCACCACGTCCAGGTTCAGGTGTTCGGCGTGCAGCAGCAGCAGCGTCTTGGCCCAGTCGATGGTTTCGCTGACCGAGGGCAGTTTTTTCAGGTCCAACTGGCGCACCGCCTGGATGAAGGCCACCAGCTCCCGGTTCAGTGTTACCGACAGGCCGGGCACGCGCCGCTCCAGGATGCGCCGCTCCAGCGCGGCTTTGGGGAAGGAGATGTGCAGGTGCAGGCAGCGGCGCTTGAGCGCGTCGCTCATTTCGCGCGTGTTGTTGCTGGTGAGAAAGACGAGGGGCTTGACCTTGGCCTTGATGGTGCCGAGTTCGGGTACCGAGACCTGGTAGTCGGACAGCACTTCGAGCAGGAAGGCCTCGAATTCGGGGTCGGACTTGTCGATCTCGTCGATCAGCAGCACGCAGCCGCGCTCCTGGTGCAAGGCCTGGTAGAGCGGGCGCGGTTCGAGGAAATGCTCGCTGAAAAACAGGTCGTCGTGCGCATGCAGCTTGTCCATGGAGGCGGCCAGGCCGACGGCGCCCTGCATCATCTCGCCCAGCTTGTCCTTGAGCAGTTGCGTGTAGAGCAATTGCTTGCCGTATTTCCACTCGTACAAAGCCTTGGATTCGTCCAGGCCTTCGTAACACTGCATGCGGATCAGGGGCACGTCGAGAATCTCGGCCATGCCCTTGGCCAGTTCGGTCTTGCCGACGCCGGCCGGGCCTTCGACCAGGATCGGCTTTTCCAGGTTGAAGCCCAGATAGACCGAGGTGGAGATTTCGCGGCTGGCGATGTAGTCGACCGAGGCGAAGGCTTTGGCGACTAGGTCAACGGAATCAAAGTGGGCTTGGTGCAGTGATTTCATGGGTTGTCGTTGATTTCAAAAGGGTTTCTCCGGCCTGGAATTGCCGGGATTCGACGATGCTGCGGGCGATGCCCTGCACCAGGCGCAGGTCGCGCGCCAGGGTGAGCAGGGCCGGTTCATGGTCGTCCAGGGCTGCGGCAAAGGATTCACAGGTGCCTTGCCAGCGATCAAACAGGCGGCGCGCGCCCAGGTTGAACGCCGCCAGCGCCTCGTTGGGGCCATGCTGGTCCAGGTGCTGAGCGGCATGGCGTGCCACGGGCGAGAGGGCATCGAGTTCGAGTTGCAAGCCACCCAGGTCCCGGGTCAAAGCCGGCGTGCGGGCTGCATGGCGAAACCAGCGTGCCAGGGTATCCAGCTCGGCTTGCATGGCGCCGAGCATCGGGCCCAGCAGCAGCGCGTCTTCGATCGCGCGCAGTGGCCGCGCGATGGTGTCGAAAGCCTGCCCAAGCTCGCCCAGGCGCTGGCTTTGCGGCACCCGGCAGCCGACCAGGCGCAGGCCGCAATGGCCGAGCGGCGCCAGTCCGCGCACTTTGTCGTCCAGCTCGCGGGTCAGCCCCGGTGTGTTGGCTTCAACGACGAAGGCATCGAAGCGCTTGCGCCCTTCGTGTTCGCCGCTGACGGCCAGCACGATGATGGCATCGGCGGCCGGGCCGTTGCTGACGAAGGCCTTGTGGCCGTCAAGAAGCCATTCGTCGCCGTCCCGCACCGCACGGCAGCTCAGGTGTTTGGGGTGTGCGCCCGTGCCGGGCTCGGAGATCGCGAGTGCCAGCAGGGTGTCGCCGACCGCTATGGATTGCAGCAGCGCACGATGCCGGTCGCTGCGCAGATTCGGCGCCAGCACGAAGCGCGCCAGCATTTGCTGCATCATCCACGCCATGCCCAGCCCCAGACTGGCGGATTCCCGGGCGACGATGCCGGCCACAGTACTGACCAGCGCGGCGTCCGCTACGGGCGCCCCACCGTCGCTGTCGAAGCCCACGCCGAGCAGGCCGCTGGCGCCGAGGTGGCGCCACCAGGCGCGGGGGAAGCCGTGCGCGCAGTCAGGCGCTGGCGCGTTCGCCAGGGCCAGGCGCATGGCCTCGGGCAGCGCCGGGTCCGACTTGGGTTGCTCAGGGGATTGAGAGCGGCTCATAGGTCCATCCAGATCAGGCGTAAAACCCAAGCTGTCGCGCCGCCAGGTCGCGCATCACTTCTTCGGCGCCGCCACCGATGGCGTTGACCTTGACTTCGCGGTAAATGCGCTCCACCTTGACGCCGCGCATGAAACCGGCGCCGCCGTGCAGTTGCACCGCCTCGCTGGCGCAATAGGCCATGGTCTGGGTGGCCTGGTTTTTCAGCAGGCAGATTTCGCCCACCGGCGTGTCGCCCTCTTCGACGCGCCAGGCGAGCAATTCCAGCAGGGCCTGGGTCGCCTCGACGCGCATGGCCATGTCGGCGAGTTTGTGGCGGGTGACCTGCTGGTCGATCAACTTGCCGCCAAACATCTCGCGCTCACGCGACCAGGCCAGCGCCTCGTCCAGGCAGACACGGGCAAAACCGTTGGCGCCGGCGGCGAGAAAGATGCGCTCGCGGTTGAAATTCTTCATGATGGCTTTGAAGCCCTGGTTTTCCACCCCCACCAGGTTCTCCACCGGCACGCGGCAGTTGTCGAAATACAGGGTGGCGGTGTCGGAGCACCACCAGCCCATTTTTCTCAAGGGCGTTTGCGTAAAGCCGGGCGTGCCTTTCTCGATCAGCAGCAGCGACACGCCGCCCGGCCCCGGCCCGCCGGTGCGCACCGCCACGGTGTAGAAGTCGGCGCGCATGCCGGAGGTGATGAAGGTTTTCGAGCCGTTGACGACGTAGTGGTCGCCATCCCGGCGCGCCGTGGTCTTGAGGTTGGCCACGTCCGAACCGCCGGAGGGTTCGGTGATGCCGAGTGCGCTGATCTTCTCGCCCCGCAGCACCGGCGGCAAGACGCGCTGCTGGAGCGCCTCGCTGCCCACGTTGACGATGGGCGGGCAGCCGATGGTGTGCGACAGCAGACTCGCCAGCACACCGCCAGCACCGCAACGCGCCAGTTCCTGCGCGGCGATGATGGTCATGAACAGGTCGCCGTTGTTGCCGCCATGGCTTTGCGGAAAGCCCAGGCCCAGCAGGCCGATTTCGGCCGCCTTGCGGTACAGATCGACAGGAAAGGACTCGGCTTCGTCCCAGGCATCCACGTGCGGACTGATTTCTCGGGCGACGAAGCGGCGCATCGCATCGCGGAACGCCAGGTGCTCGGGCGTATAGAAGGGACTCTTGGCAGGCAGGGTTTCGGCAGGCATGGGTATTACTCCTCGTGGGTGTGGCGGATGTCGTGCGTGCAGGGCGGTGCGCGCCTCAATCAGGCTGCTCGACCAGCGACACCAACAAGGCGCGCGTGGCCACCTGGTCGCCAGCGCGCACCGCCACTTGGTCCACCACGCCGTCGCGACGGGCCAGCAGTTGGTGCTCCATCTTCATGGCTTCGAGCACCACCAGGCGTTGCCCCTTGGTGACGGTGTCGCCAGGTCGGACGTCAACGGCCAGTACCCGTCCATTCATGGGGGCGAGCACACGTGATTCCGCGCTGCCTGCAGCTGCGGCCGGTGGGTCATAGGTCAGGTCTTCAAAGCTGGCGCTCAGGTCGCCCAGTTCCAGGTGCAACACGCCGCCGGCAAACACCGCAGCCGCGTGCTGTTGCACGCCATCGGCGATCAGGTGCAGGCACTCGCCTTGACGCCCACTGAGGGTGACGTGGTGCAGCGCCGCGCCCACTTCGAGCGTGTAGCGGTGGGCGCCAGTGACCGTGATGTGCACGGCATGTCGGTGTTCGCCCTCGCCGATCAGCATCGGCCAGCGTGCCGGTCCGCTGGAGCGCCAGAGCGCGGCTGCGACCGGTGTGGCGCTGGCTTCAAACCACAGCGTGCCGGCCAGCGCCAGCGCCAGCGAGTCGGGCTGGGGCCGCACCAGCGCCGCAGCGCCGAAGTGATGGGCGATGAAGGCCGTGGTCGTTTCGCCAGCGGCGAAGGCCGGGTGGCTGGCCACGGCTTCGAGGAAGGCACGGTTGTGGGGCAGACCGAGCAGGCGGGTGCGTTGCAGCGCACCGATCAGGCGTCGCCGGGCTTCGTCGCGGGTGGCGCCGTGTGCAATGATCTTGGCGATCATCGGATCGTAGTGAGGGCTCACGGTCTGACCCGATGCCAGGCCGTGGTCAACGCGCACGCCTTCGCCCGTGGGCGGGCTCCAGAGCGCAACATCGCCACTTTGCGGCAGGAAGCCGTTGTACGGATCTTCGGCGTACAGGCGCACTTCGATGGCGTGCCCGTTCAAGTGCACTTGCTCCTGCGTCAGCGGCAAGTGCTCGCCACGGGCCACGGCGATCTGCCAGGCCACCAGGTCCAGTCCGGTGATGCACTCGGTCACCGGGTGTTCGACCTGCAGCCGTGTGTTCATCTCCAGAAAGTAGAAGCGCCCTTCGCTGTCGAGCAGAAACTCCACCGTGCCGGCGCCGACGTAGTTCACGGTGCGCGCAGCCGCCACCGCCGCCGCGCCCATTTGCTCGCGCAGCTGGGGCGTGACCGCCGGGGAGGGCGCTTCCTCGAACACCTTCTGGTGCCGGCGCTGGATCGAGCAGTCGCGTTCGCCCAGGTGGATGATGTGGCCGTGCAGGTCGCCAAAGACCTGGATTTCGACATGGCGCGGCTCAATCACCGCGCGCTCCAGGATGAGCTCTTCGCTGCCGAAGGCGTTGCCTGCTTCCGAGCGGGCGCTGGCCAGGGCGACCGCGAGGTCTTGCGGGCGTTCGACCAGTCGCATGCCTCGCCCGCCACCGCCCGCCGCCGCCTTGACCATGATCGGGAAACCGATCTCGGCAGCCTTCGTGAGCAGCGTGGCATCGGACTGGTCAATGCCCTGATAGCCCGGCACGCAGGGCACGCCCGCCGCCAGCATCAGGCGTTTGGCGCCGGCCTTGTTGCCCATTTTCAGGATGGCCTGCGGGTCCGGGCCGATGAACACCAGCCCGGCGTCCAGGCAAGCTTGCGCAAAGCCGTCGTTCTCGGACAGGAAGCCGTAGCCGGGGTGTACCGCGTCGGCACCGGTGCTGCGCGCCGCCGCCAGCAGCGCCGCAACGTTGAGGTAGCTCTCGCGCACCGGCGCCGGGCCGATGCACACGGCCTCGTCGGCCAGGGCAACATGCAGCGCCTGGGCATCGGCTTCGCTGTAAACGGCCACCGTGCGGTAGCCCAGCGCCTGGGCCGTGCGGATGATCCGGCAGGCGATCTCGCCGCGGTTGGCAATCAGGATTTTGGTGAAGTTCATCAGGGTTCTCACATCCGTGCCACGCCAAAAGTGTTCGAAAGCAAGGGCCTCAACCCGGCTTCCCGACACACCGCCAGGGTGGTGGCGAGCGCGCGGCGGGTGTCGCGCGGGTCGATGATGCCGTCGTCCCACAGGCGCGCGGTGGCAAACAGCGAATGCGATTCGAGGTCAAAACGTGCCAGGATCTCGCTTTTCATGGTGGCCATGGTTTCGGCGGGTGGCTCCTTGCCAGTGCGGGCAAATTTTTCTTCGGTGACGATGCGCATCACGGTGGCGGCCTGCTCGCCGCCCATCACAGCCACCCGCGCGTTGGGCCAGGCGAACACGAAGCGCGGATCGTAGGCGCGGCCGCACATGCCGTAGTTGCCGGCACCGAAGGAGGCACCTGTCATCACGGTGATTTGCGGCACGGTGGCATTGGCCACGGCCTGGATCATCTTGGCGCCATGCTTGATCATTCCGACCTGCTCCACATCCTTGCCGACCATGAAGCCGGTGGTGTTCTGCAGATAGACGATCGGGGTGCCCGACTGGCAGCACAACTGGATGAACTGGGTTGCCTTGGTGGCGCCTTGCGGATCAATGGGCCCGTTGTTGCCGATGAAGCCGCAAGGGTATCCCTCGATGGCACCATGGCCGCACACGGTGCCGGAGCCGTACAGCGGTTTGAATTCGAGGAAGTCGGAGTCGTCGATCACCCGCGCCAGCACTTCGCGCATGTCGTAGGGCTGGCGAAAGTCAACCGGCACCACGCCCGCCAGTTGCTCGACCGGATAACGCGGCTCTTTCCAGATCTTCACCGCGCGCATCGGCAAGCGGTCGTTCCACGGCAGCCGCGCCAAGATGTCGCGTGCGATGCGGATGCCGTCGGCGTCGTCCTCGGCCAGGTACTCGGCCACGCCCGACATCGAACAGTGCATCTCGGCGCCGCCCAGCTCTTCGTCGGTGGCGATCTCGCCGGTGGCGGCTTTTAGCAAGGGTGGGCCGGCCAGGAAAGCCTTTGCACGGCCGCGCACCATGATCACATAGTCGGACATGCCCGGAAGGTAGGCGCCGCCGGCAGTTGAGTGGCCGTGCATCACGCAGACCTGCGGAATGCCCCTGGCCGATAGCCGCGCCTGGTTGGCGAAGCCGCGGCCGCCTTCAATGAACACCTCGCCCACATGCATCAGGTTGGCGCCGCCGGACTCGACCAGTCGCACCACTGGCAGTTTGTTCTCCAGTGCGATGGCTTCGGCGCGCAGGCTCTTCTTCATGCCCATCGGTGTGATGGTGCCGCCCTTGATCGCGCTGTCGGAGGCGATCACCACGCAACGAATGCCCGACACCACCCCGGTGCCGCAGATGATCCCGCCCCCCAGCACGTTCTTCTCGCCGTCGTCGTCGTGCATCCTGAAGCCGGCCAGGGTCGAAAACTCCAGCCACGACGAGCCGCGGTCGAGCAGCAGCGCGATGCGCTCACGCGGCAGCAGCTGCTTGCGGGCGCGGAACTTGGCTTCTTGGCTGTTCGACGTGTTGCGCACACGGTCTTCGAGCGTGCGGAAACTGTCGATCAGCGCGAGCATCTGTGCGCGCTCGCGCAGGAAGCTCTCTGACTGCGGGTCGACTTGACTTTGAATGGCGGGCATGGGTGGTTCTCGCTGAAAGGTCGCAGTGAACGAATGGGGTCACAGGCCTGCTTACAGGTCGTAAAAACGCTCACCCTGATCGGCCATGCGGCGCAGCAGTTGCGGCGGCGCAAAGCGCGCACCGTGCCGCTCGGCCAGGGTCTCGCAGGCCTTGACAAAAGCGGCCAGCCCCAGGCTGTGGATCTGGCCGATTGGGCCGCCCAGGTAGGCCGGGAAACCCCAGCCCAGGATCGCGCCGACATCGGCATCGATGGGCGCCAGCAGCACTTTTTCTTCGAGGCAGCGCGCGGTTTCGACCGATTGGATGAACATCAGGCGTTGCTTGACCTCTTCGACCGTGGGTTGCGTGGCCGCCAGCGGGAACGCCTGCGCCAGGCCTGCCCACAGTTGCTTCTGGCCATCTTGCGGGTAGTCGTAGAAACCCTTGCCGGTCTTTTTACCCAGTCGTCCCAACTTGTCCACCATGCGGTCGCAGACGTCGTCGATGGCGCTGCGCTGGTAGGCCTTGCCGAGGTCGGCGGCGGTCTGTTTCCGGATGCGCGCCATCAATTCGAGCGAGACTTCGTCGGCCAGCGCCAGCGGCCCCACCGGCATGCCGGCCATGCGCCCGGCGTTGTCGATCAGCGCCGGCTTCACGCCTTCGGCCAGCAGCGCCAGGCCTTCGCCGACGTAGGTCGAGAACACCCGGCTGGTGTAGAAGCCGCGGCTGTCATTGACGACGATGGGCGTCTTGAGGATCGCCTTGACGAAGTCCATGGCACGGGCCAGGCATTCATCACTGGTGGCCTGGCCGCGAATGATCTCCACCAGCGGCATCTTGTCGACTGGCGAGAAGAAATGCAGGCCGATGAAATTGGCCGGACGTGCGGACGCCTCGGCCAGCCCGCTGATGGGCAGGGTGGAGGTGTTGGAGGCGAAGATGGCGCCGGGGGCGATCACCGCCTCGGCCTTGCGCGTCACGTCGGCCTTGATGGCGCGGTCTTCAAACACCGCTTCGACCACGATGTCACAGCCTGCCAGGTCGGCGAAGTCGGTGGTCGGTTTGATCAGGGTGAGCTTGGCATCACGCTCGGCCTCGGTCATGCGCTTGGCGGCCACGCGCTTGTTCCACAGGTTCTCGCTGTAGGCCTTGCCCTTGGCCGCGCTGTCGGTGCTGCTGTCGAGCAGCACCACTTCCATGTCGACCTCGGCGGCGGCGAAGGCAATGCCCGCGCCCATCATGCCAGCCCCCAGAATGCCGACCTTGCGGTAGCTGGCCTGAGGCACGCCCTTGGGCCGGGAGGCCAGCTTGCTGGCGGCGGGAATGCCAAAGAACAGCGAGTGAATCATGTTCTTGGCCTCTTTGCCGGTCGTCAGCTTGACGAACTCGCGCATCTCGACCTTGCAGCCGGTGTCGATGTCGACCTGGCAGCCGTTGTAGACGCAGTTCAAGATCGCCTCGGGCGCGGGATAGTTGCCAAAGGTCTTGGCGCGCAGCATGGCGTTGCCTGCGGTGAAGGTTTCGTAGCCCATGGGGCTTTGCACGGCGCCGCCCGGCAGCTTGAAACCCTTGCGGTCCCAGGGCTGAACAGCGGCAGCGGCACCGTCGGTCAGCAGCCACTGCTTGGCGCGGGCCAGCAGTTGGTCGGCCGGCACGACTTCATCGACCAGACCCGCTTCCAGGGCTTTTTTCGGGGCGAGCTTTTTGCCTTCGAGCAGGAAGGGCAGCGCGTTGCGCACGCCGATCATGCGCGGCAGACGCTGCGTGCCGCCTCCGCCCGGCAGTAGGCCAAGGGCCACCTCGGGCAGGCCGATGAGGGCCTTAGGGTTGTCGGCGGCAATGCGTCGGTGGCAGGCCAGCGCGACCTCGTAGCCGCCGCCAAGCGTGGTGCCGTTGAGGGCCGCGACGAAGGGCTTGCCGCTTTTCTCAATGCCGCGCATCAGGGCGTGCAACTGGGTGACAAAGTCCATCATGCCGGCCACGTCGGTGATGGCGAGCATCATGTTGAGGTCGGCGCCGGCGATGAATTCGGGCTTGGAGGATGTGACGACCACGCCCTTGACGGCAGAATCCGCTTGGGCACGCTTCACGGCGTCGGCGAAGGCGGGAATGGATTGCCCGTTGAGGACGTTCATCGGCACGTCCTGCATGGCCCAGGTGATGGTGGCGATGCCGTCGGCATCAACCTTGTAGTCAATAGTCATGGTGGTGGTCCAGGTCTGTGATGAGGATCGCGTCGTGCCGGGGCTTCAGACGCGCTCGATGATGGTGGCGGTGCCCATGCCGGCGCCCACGCACAGCGTGATCAGGCCAGTGGACAGGTTGCGCCGCTCGAGTTCGTCGAGCACGGTGCCCAGTATCATGGCGCCGGTCGCGCCCAGCGGGTGCCCCATGGCAATGGCACCGCCGTTGACGTTCATCTTGTCGTGCGGGACGTTCATCACTTCCATGAAACGCAGCACGACCGAGGCGAAGGCTTCGTTCAGTTCATATAGGTCGATGTCGCTGGCCCTCATGCCGGCGAGCTTGAGCGCCTTTTCCGCCGAGTAGGAGGGGCCGGTCAGCATGATGGTGGGTTCGCTGCCGATGGAGGCGAACGAGCGGATGCGTGCACGGGCTTTCAGGCCCAGCAGCTTGCCGGCCTCGGCGTTGCCGATCAGCACCGCGGCCGCGCCGTCAACAATGCCCGACGAGTTGCCGGCGTGGTGCACGTGCGCCATGCGCTCGATCTCCGGATAGCGCTGCATGGCCACCGCGTCGAAGCCGTATTTCTCGCCCTGCACCTTGAACGCAGGCTCCAGCTTGGCCAGCGACTCCAGCGTGGTTTCGGCGCGCATGTGTTCGTCGCGATCCAGTACGACGCAACCGTTCACGTCCTTGACGGGAACAATCGACTTGGCGAAGCGGCCTTCGGCCCATGCGAGTGCCGCGCGGCGCTGGCTTTCGACCGCGTAGCTGTCAACATCGTTGCGGCTGTGGCCGTAAAGGGTGGCAATCAGATCGGCTGAAATTCCCTGCGGCACAAAATAGGTCGGAATCGCTACCGCGGGGTCAGCCGCCCAAGCGCCGCCGCTGGTGCCCATGGGCACACGGCTCATGCTCTCGACGCCGCCGCCGATGACCAGTGGCGACTGGCCCGACATCACCTTGGCGGCGGCCATGTTGCAGGCCTCCAGGCCCGAGGCGCAAAAGCGATTGATCTGCACACCGGCAGCGCTTTCGTGGTAACCGGCGGCGATGGCCGCAACGCGGGCGATGTTGGCGCCTTGCTCGCCGGCGGGTTCGACGCAGCCGAGGATGATGTCGTCCACGAAGGCGGTGTCCAGGGTGTTGCGGTCGCGCAGCGCCTGCAGCGCGGTGATGGCCAGACTGATGGGCGTGCTGCCGTGCAGCGCACCCGAGCTGCGGCCCTTGCCGCGCGGCGTGCGCACGGCATCAAAAATGAATGTTTCGGTCATGGTGGGTTTCCTTCTTTCTGAATCTGTGGAAGCGATAGGCAAGATGGCGGAAAGCGGCTGGCGGCGTGTGCTACAGCGTACGGCTGATGATTTCCTTCATGATTTCGTTGGCGCCACCGTAGATGCGCGCGACGCGCGCATCCGCATAGGCGCGGGCAATCGGGTACTCCCACATGTAGCCGAAGCCGCCGAACATCTGCAGGCATTGGTCGATCACCTTGCAGTGCAGGTCGGTGGTCCAGTACTTGGCCATCGCGGCGGTGGCGGCATCAAGCTGACCATCCATCAGCAGGCCGAGCAGGCGGTCGACAAAGACCTGTGCGATCTGCACCTCGGTTTTCATTTCGGCGAGCTTGAAGCGGTTGTGCTGGAAATCGATCACGCGCTGGCCGAAGGCCTTGCGATCCTTGGTGTAGGCCAGCGTCCATTCGAGCGCGGCCTCGGCGCCCGCCACCGCGCCGATGGCGATCTGCATGCGCTCCCAGGCCAGTTCCTGCATCAGCAGGAAAAAGCCCTTGCCCTCGCCGCCGAGGATGTTGCTGACCGGCACGCGCATGTCTTCGAAGAAGAGTTCCGAGGTGTCCTGCGCCTTCATGCCGATCTTTTCGAGGTTGCGCCCGCGCGTGAAGCCGGGGCGATGGGTCTCAACCAGCACCAGCGAGGTACCCTTGGCACCTTGCGTCGGGTCGGTCTTGGCGACAACGATCACCAGGTCGGCGTTCTGGCCATTGGTGATGAAGGTCTTTTGACCATTGATCACCAGTTCGTCGCCGTCACGGACCGCGCTGGTGCGCACGCTTTGCAGGTCGCTTCCTGCGCCCGGCTCGGTCATGGCGATGGCGCCAATCACCTCGCCGGTGGCCATTTTCGGCAGCCAGCTGTGCTTTTGCTCCTCGGTGCCGTAGGCCAGGATGTAAGGTGCCACGATGTCGGAGTGCAGGCCGAAGCCGATCCCGCTCGTGCCAGCGCGCGCGACTTCCTCGATCAGCACGGCACTGTGCAGGCGCGTGCCGCCACCGCCGCCGTATTGCTCGGGTATGGCGGGGCACAGCAGGCCCGCGGCGCCGGCCTTGCGCCAGACGGCGCGCGGCACGATGCCATAGGTTTCCCAGCCAGCGTGATGGGGGATGACCTCTTCTTCCAGAAAGCGGCGGGCCTGGTCCCGGAAGAGTTCGTGTTCTTCACCGAAGAGGGTGCGGTTGAGCATGGGCCTGTCCTTGAAGTTAGATTGAGATTGACACTGGCATGGCCGACGGCTGCGAAGAGTGGCTCGTCCACGCGGGACGGCGCCGGAAGCACCCAGCACGCGATGGATAAGACCATCAACCAAACGCTTGTTAGATGATATAGTATATGGCATGACGAAGAAGCAAGACAACCCACTCCCGCGCAGAGATGCGATCCTGGCGGCTGCGGCGAGTCGGTTCCGGCGACAGGGTTTCGAGCGCACCTCGGTGCGCGAGATTGCCCAGGCCATGGGCATGACTTCGGGTTCGATCTTCTACCACTTCGCCACCAAGGAGGAACTGCTGGTGGCGATCATGGAGGAGGGCGTTCGCGACATCATGCAGTCGGTGCGCGACGGGCTGGCTGGCGAGACGCGCCTGCCCGAGCGGCTGCTGTCGATGGTGCGCAGCCACCTGAAAGCTTTGCTGGGTACGAGGTTCGACGCCATGACCGTGCTGCTCTACGAGTGGCGCAGCCTTTCGCCGGCCGCGCAGACCCGGGTGATGGCAACGCGCGATGCCTACGAGGCCTTGTGGATGGTGCCGATCAGCGAGGCTGCGGCGCAGGGCTTGGTCGACACCGATGCCGTGCTGGTGCGCCAGACGGTGCTCGGCGCCCTCAACTGGACGGCGCAGTGGTACCGGCCTGGCGGGCGTCTGGACGTCGATGCGTTGGCGCAGCGCATGTACACGATGCTGTTTCCTCGTGTGGTCGCATCCGATGTGCAAGGTGCGGCATGCGCAAGTAGGTCGAAGGCTATCGGTACCCCTTCGGAGAGCCCGGGAGCAGGGCCGTCCGAAACAGTACCTTCTTTGAATTGAAAGCTAAACAGGAGAAAAGCAGCTATGAAATCGACCATGATGCAAGTGCCGCTCTCGCTCAATCATTTCCTGGAGCGGGCCAAGCTGTACCACCCGAAGGTGGAGATCGTATCGAGGATGCCCGACAAGTCCCTGCATCGCCATACCTACGCCGACTTCCACCGTCGGGCCAAGGGTCTGGCCGAGGCGCTGGTCAAGGCCGGCATCCAGCCCGGTGACCGGGTCGCAACCCTGATGTGGAACCATTACGCCCACCTCGAGTGCTACTTCGGCATTCCGGCGGCCGGCGCGGTGATGCATAACCTCAACTTGCGCCTGTTCCCGCACGACATTGCGTTCACCGTCAACCACGCCAAGGACCGTTTCCTGATCGTCGACGATGTTTTGCTGCCGTTGCTGGCGCAGTTCGCCAAGGATGTCAACTTCGAGCGCATCATTGTGGTGCCGCTGACAGGCAAGCCGGTGCCGCAGGGGTACGAGGACTATGAAGGCTTCATCGGTGGAGCGACTGATGACTTCAGATGTGTTGAAGTCGATGAAAACGCGCCCTGCGGCATGTGCTACACCTCGGGCACCACGGGCAGCCCCAAGGGTGTCGTCTATTCGCACCGCTCCACCGTGCTGCACACGCTCGTGGCGGCACTGCCAGGGGGGATCAACGTGTCGGGTACTGACACAGTGCTGCCGGTGGTGCCAATGTTCCACGCCAACGCATGGGGTTTGCCATTCGTCTCAACTTTCGTCGGTGCCAAGCTGGTGTTTCCCGGCCCGCACCTCGACTCAGAATCGCTGCTCGACTTGTACCAGCGCGAGCGGGTCACCGTCACCGGTGGTGTGCCCACCATCTGGTTGTCGCTGCTGCAAACGCTGCGCGCAAACCCGGGCAAGTACGACCTGGTGCCTGGCATGCGCATGATGGTGGGCGGCTCTGCGGCACCCGAATCCTTGTTCCGTGGTTTCGATGAGTTTGGTCTTGAAGTCGGCACTGCTTGGGGCATGACCGAGACTTCGCCGCTGGGTACCGTGTCCTCGCTCAAACCTTCCATGCGGGCACTGCCCAAGGAAGAGCAATATGCCTTCCGTATCAAGCAGGGCATGGCCGCGCCATTGGTTGAGATTCGGCTGGTCGGCGACAACGGTGAAGTACCGTGGGATGGGCGGTCGGTCGGCGAGATTCAGGTGCGTGGGCCATGGATTACCGGCTCTTATCACGATCTGCCCATCAACGAAAGCAGCTTTACTGCCGATGGCTGGCTGCGCACAGGTGATGTCGGCTGCATCGACTCCGAGGGTTTTCTGCAGTTGACCGATCGCACCAAGGATTTGATCAAGTCGGGCGGCGAATGGATTAGTTCGGTCGATCTGGAAAACGCCGTGATGGGGCATCCGGCGGTGCTGGAGGCAGCTGTGATCGCGGTGCCGCACCCGCGCTGGGCCGAGCGGCCGCTGGCGGTGGTGGTGTTGCGCCCTGGCATGAGTGCCACTGGGGAAGAGATTCGCGATCATCTGGCCAAGACGTTCGCCAAGTGGCAGTTGCCCGAAGGTTTCGCTTTCGTGAATGAAATCCCGCGTACTTCGACCGGCAAGTTCCTCAAGACCAAGCTGCGGGAGATGTACAAGGACTGGAAGTGGGAGTGAGCCGTGATTGAAGGGGCCGGCTTCGGGCTGCGTTCTTGCCGGTTTTGAATTGTTTATTTTTTAACCCTATGGAGATAAAGTGAAGATATTGGTCGCTGTCAAGCGGGTGCTGGACTACAACGTCAAGGCCCGCGTCAAGTCCGACGGTTCGGGAGTCGATCTCGCGAACCAGAAATTGTCCATGAACCCGTTCGACGAGATCGCCTGCGAAGAGGCGGTGCGCCTCAGGGAGGCCGGTGTCGCTTCTGAAGTGATCGTCGTGTCCTGTGGCCCGACCGCTTGCCAGGAGACGCTGCGCAGCGCGATGGCCATCGGCGCCGATCGCGCCGTGCTGGTTGAAACCGACGCCGCGCTCGAACCGCTCGCGGTGGCCAAGCTGATGCAGCATGTGGCCCAAAAAGAGGGCGTTCAGTTCGCCATCTTCGGCAAGCAGGCGATTGATGACGACGCTGGCCAGACTGGCCAAATGTTTGGCGCGCTGATGGGCTGGGCCCAAGCCAGCTTCGCCTCCAAGGTGCAGATCGGCGGCGACACCGCCACCATCACGCGCGAGATCGACGGCGGCCTGGAAACCCTGGCCATGAAGCTGCCGGCCGTGATCACGACCGACCTGCGCCTGAACGAGCCGCGCTTCATCACGCTGCCCAACATCATGAAGGCCAAGAAAAAGCCGATGGAGGTGATCAAGGCGGCCGAGCTCGGCATCGACATCGCGCCGCGCACCGTGACCCTGCACGTCAGCGAGCCGCCGACCCGCAAGGCCGGCATCAAGGTGGCCGACACGGCCGAACTCGTCAAACGACTCAAAGAAGAAGCGAAGGTGATCTGATGACAACCCTGATCATTGCGGAACACGACAACGCCGTACTCAAAGCGGCCACGCTGAACACGATTGCCGCGGCCACGCGCATCGGCGGCGACATCCATGTGCTGGTGGCGGGCCGCAACTGCGCTGCCGTGGCCCAGACTGCGGCGGCGGTTGCGGGCGTGAGCAAGGTGCTGCACGCCGACGCGGCGCACTACGAGGCCCATATGGCCGAGAGCCTGGCCGAGCTGGTGCGCTCACGCGTGCGCGCCGATGCGGGCTACACCCATGTGCTGGCACCGGCGACGGCCTTTGGCAAGAACGTGCTGCCGCGCGTGGCGGCCTTGCTGGACGCCTCCCAGGTGTCGGACGTGATCGCGATCGAGTCGCCCGACACCTTCCTGCGCCCGTTCTATGCCGGCAACGCGCTGGCCCGCGTGCAATCAAAGGATGCCATCAAGGTGCTGAGCATTCGCACCACCGCCTTCGACCCGGTCGGTTCGGGCGGCACGGCAGCGGTCGAGACGCTGGACGCGGCTGGCGATCTCGGCTTGACCACCCTGGTCGGGCGTGAGGTGGTGAAGCTGGAGCGCCCGGAACTCGCCGCTGCAACGGTCATCGTATCGGGCGGACGCGGACTGGGCGCGGCCGACAAGTTTCACGCCGTGCTGGAGCCGCTGGCCGACAAGCTTGGCGCGGCGATCGGCGCCTCGCGCGCCGCCGTCGACGCCGGCTACGCGCCCAACGACTACCAGGTCGGCCAGACCGGCAAGATCGTGGCACCCCAGTTGTACGTGGCGGTCGGCATCTCGGGCGCCATCCAGCACCTGGCCGGCATGAAGGACAGCAAGGTGATCGTTGCGATCAACAAGGACGCCGAAGCGCCGATCTTCCAGGTGGCCGACTATGGGCTGGTGGCGGATCTGTTCACAGCGGTGCCCGAATTGGTGACTGCGTTATAGGTCGCAGCGGATGCCGAGGTAAAGCAGAGGCCAGGCTTGTTCCTGGCAGGATGGTCGGCGGCACCGGTCAAACAATTCAAAATGCAGGAGACATCGATCATGAACCCATCAACCTCCGTCATCGCTGGTGTGCCATCCCCTGGCGCAATTGCCCGCGTGGCCATCGGCGACTTCCTGCGCCGCTCGGCAGCTCGAGACCGCGCCAAGACGGCGTTCGTGCTCGGCGATCAGCGCATGAGCTACGGTGAGCTCGATGAGCGCGTGACCCGCTGCGCCAATGCCTTGCTGGCCGCTGGCTTGGTGCGAGGTGACCGCGTGACCACGCTATGCAATAACTCGCTTGAGTTCCTGGTGGCCATGTTCGGCATCCATCGCGCCGGCCTGATCTGGGTGCCGATCAACACCGGCCTGGGGCTGGATGACGTTCGCTACATCATCGACCACTCTGAGGCGCGCTTCCTGCTTGTGGATGCCGCTCTGCTGGTGCGCCCGGAGTTGCGTGCAGCCATCGAGGCGCAGCCCGGTCGCGGATGGGTGCTGGAAGGCGAGGGGGCTGGGGCTTTCAGCAGCTTCGCTGCAGCGATTGCTGCGCAGTCTGCCACTGAGTCCGAGGTTGAAATTCATGACCGCGACGTAGCCCAGATCATGTACACCAGCGGAACCACCGGCCGCCCTAAGGGGGTGATGCAAAGCCATTTGTCGGTGGTGATGGCAGCGATGAACAACGCGCTTGAGTTGGGGGTGTGGCGCGATGCCGTGAACATTGCCGTGCTGCCCCTCTTTCATTGCGCCCAGCACACGCTGATGTGCGGTGTGCTGGCGGGCGGCGGCACGGTGATTGTGATGCGCGCTTTCGAACCCGCCGCCATGCTCGACGCCATCGAGCGTGAACGGGTGACCTTGCTGGTGGGCTTGCCGCAGATGCACCAGGCCATGCTCGATCATCCCTCGCGCCCGGGGCGAGACCTGTCGAGCCTGCGCATGTGCGTGTACGCCATGGCGCCCATGGCCGAGACCCTGCTGCGCCGCCTGATCGCCGAGTTCTGCCCGAATTACTCATTGGCCACCGGTCAGACCGAGATGTACCCGCTCACCATGGCCTTCCGGCCGGAAGAGCAGCTTAAACGCTTTGGTTCCTACTGGGGCGTCAGTGCATTGATCAACGACACGGCGGTGATGGACGACGCGGGCCAGCTGCTCGGCCCCGGCGAGGTCGGCGAGATCGTGCACCGCGGTCCGAACGTGATGGAGGGCTACTACAAAAATCCCGAAGCCACCGCTGAGGCACGCGCTTTCGGCTGGCACCACACCGGTGACCTAGGCATGTGGGTCGATGGACAGATGATGTTCAGGGACCGCAAGAAGGACATGATCAAGACCGGCGGCGAAAACGTGCCGTCCATCAAGGTCGAGGCCACGTTGCTGCGCCACCCGGCGGTGGCCAATGTGGCGGCGGTTGGTTTGCCGCACCCGCGCTGGATCGAGGCGGTCACCGCCTTCGTGGTGCTCAAGCCAGGGGCGCAGGCCGACGAGGCCGAGTTGATCAACCACTGCAAGGAGCATCTCGGTGGCTTTGAGGTGCCCAAGGCGATCCGCATCGTCGATGCCTTGCCGATGACCTCCACCGGCAAGATTCAAAAGCATCCGCTGCGTGACAGCTATCGCGCCCTGTACGAGGACATTGAACGATAGGTGTCGGGAAGGTCATGGGGTGTGCAACACACGCCCGCGCCTGTGACCAGGCTGCTTGCAAGGCGTGCTTCGGCTTGCGGTCCTAACTAACCACCGTTCTATCAATATGTTCGCATGACGTTTATCGAAACCAGCCGGTTTCCGGCAGGCGCGGACAGTCGCCCTTGATCCTTGATCCTTGATCCTTGTTCATCCCACCGTCAGAAAGGTTTTCCATGTCCGTCGTTCCTGCCATCTTGCTTGCGGTTGATGCCGACGGCATTGCGACCCTGACCCTCAACCGGCCCGATCAGCTCAATGCCTTCGATCTTGAGATGGTGGATGCTTGGCGCGCAGCACTTGAGCAGGCCGAAGCTGATGAGCGAGTCAAGGTGATCGTGGTCACCGGTGCCGGACGCGCCTTCTGTGCGGGTGGCGACTTCGAGGAAATGGCTAAGTTCAGTGAAATGGACAGCATGGGACGCAAGGATTTTCTGTACCGCCACGTGCATCGCATTGCGCTCACGCTGGAGCGGATGGAAAAACCGGTCATTGCCGCTGTCAACGGCGCTGCGCGAGGCGCTGGCTGCGACATGGCCTTGATGTGCGATATCCGCTTGATGGCCAGCTCGGCCACGCTGGCCGAGAGTTATATCAACATCGGACTGATGGCCGGTGATGCCGGTGCCTGGTACTTGCCGCGACTGATAGGCACGGCGCGCGCGCTCGAGTTGTTCTGGACCGGTCGCGTGGTGGGGGCGGAAGAGGCCGACCGCATTGGCATGGTCAATCGCGTGGTGCCCGATGCCGAACTGATGACCGCCACCTACGATATGGCGCGCACCATTGCCGCCAAGCCGCAGCAGGCGGTTCGCTTCTTTCGCCGCGCCGTCTACCAAAGCCAGACCATGGCGCTCGCCACACACCTGGACATGGTGTCCTCGCACATGGCGGTGCTCGAAGACACGCCCGAGCATCGCGCCGGCATTGCGGCCTTCCGCACCCGCTCACGCGCCAGCAAGTAGAAAAGGGCGTTGCCGTGCAAGGTATTCTGAGTGGCATCACCGTCGTCGATCTGTCTCGCTTGATAGCCGGGCCTTACGCGGCCATGGTGCTGGCCGACCTGGGCGCCCGCGTCATCAAGGTCGAAGCCATGACAGGCGAGGAGGGGCGGCATTTCGGCCCGCCGTTTTATGGCGACTCCAGCGTCGCTTTCATGACCTGCAACCGGGGCAAAGAGTCGATCGCGCTGGACATACGCACCCCTGCCGGGCGCTCGGTGCTGGAGCGGCTGATTTCAAAAGCCCAGGTTCTGGTGCACAACTTTCGCCCCGACTTTGCCGAGACACATGCGCTGACCTACGACGCGGTGCGGCGCATCAACCCGACGCTGGTGTACTACATGGTCAGCGCCTTCGGTGAGCAGGGCGACTACCGGCTCAGGCCCTCGGTCGACAGCGTGGTGCAGGGCATGACGGGGGCCTTCTACGCCAGCGGGGAAGAGGGCAATCCACCGGTTCGTATCGGCTTGCCGATCATCGATGTGGCGTCCGGCATGTGCGGCGCGTTGGGCGTGCTGGCCGCGGTGATGCATTGGCAGCAGACCGGCCAGGGGCAGCGCGTGGAGTTGTCCCTGGTGGACACCATGTTCAATTTTCTTGCCAGCAAGGTGGGTGAATATGCGGTTGAGCAGCGCGAGCCGGTTCGTGCGGTGAACCTGCCGATTGCTGTGCCGAGCCGTCACTTTCGAGGCTCCGACGGTGCCTGGTTCAGCGTGTCGGTGGTGAATGAAGGTGCGTTCAAGCGGTTTTGCGCCGTCATCGAGCGGCTGGAGTGGCTCACCGATCCGCGTTACCAGCGCAATGCGGTGCGCATTGCCAACCGGCCGGCGCTGCTGGCTGAACTGGAGGCGATTTTCATCACCCGTTCGGCGGCTACCTGGGTGGCAGCCTTCGAGGCCGCCGATATTCCCTGTGGTCCGGTGAACACGGTGTCCGAGGCCATGGCCGACCCGGTGCTGGCCGCCCGTTTCGTGGAGCACCCCGAGATGCCGGGGCTGCCGCTGATCCCTTTTCCGGCGCAGCTGGCTGCAGGCATGCGCAAGATCGGTGAGATGCCGGCGCCTCCTGCGCTGGGGCAGCATACCGGGCAGGTGCTGGGCGAATTGGGCTACGGTGCGCCGGAGATTGCCCAACTGGTGCGCGACGGGGTCGTGCGCCTGCAAGAAACCGCCATGGCAAGCACAGCAGGAGGGAAGCCATGAGCCCGTCTTCCACCGACATCTTGTGGACCCCCCGCGCGGATCGCATCGCGGGTGCCGAGGTGACCCGTTTCCAACAATGGCTGGAACGCGAAAAAGGCCTGCGCTTTGCCGACTACGAGGCCTTGTGGCAATGGTCCGTGGATGACCTGGAGGGCTTCTGGCGCGCCATCGTCGAGTATTTCGAGTTGCCGCTCGACGACTGGAATGGCCCGGTTCTGAGCGATCGCCGGATGCCAGGCGCGCAATGGTTTGTGGGCGCGCGCACCAACTATGCGCGGCAGGTGTTCCGGCACGCCACGGACGCCAGACCGGCCATCGTCTTCCGCAATGAAGCGGGCGAGCGGGCGGACATGTCCTGGCGCACGCTGCAAGACCAGGTGGCGGCGCTGGCCCAGTGGCTGCGCGCGGCGGGCGTGGGGCCGGGCGACCGCGTGGTGGCCTACCTGCCCAATATTCCGCAGACCATCGTGGCTTTTCTGGCCACGGTTTCGGTGGGGGCGGTCTGGTCGGTGTGCTCGCCCGACATGGGGGCGCCCACGGTGCTGGACCGTTTCCGGCAGATCGATCCGAAGGTGTTGATCGCGGTCGATGGCTACCACTGGGGTGGCAAGCGCTTCGACCGGCGCGAAGCCGTGGCCACGCTGCTCGACGGGCTGCCCAGCGTCGAGCGCTGCGTGCTCTTGCCCTGCCTGGAGCGCAGCGCCAGCGCGGACGCGCTGCGCGGTGGCGTGCTCTGGAGCGAGGTGGTCAGCGCCCCGGCTGAACTGCGCATCGAGTCACTGCCTTTCGACCACCCGCTGTGGGTGGTGTATTCGTCGGGCACCACCGGCTTGCCCAAACCCATCGTGCACGGCCATGGCGGCATTGTGCTGGAGCAGGTCAAGCTGATGCGCCTGCACAACGACCTCGGTCCCGAAGACCGCTTCCACTGGTTTTCCACCACCGGCTGGATCATGTGGAACTGCCAGGTGGGCGGTTTGCTGGTGGGGGCGACGGCCTGCCTGTACGACGGCAACCCGGCCTGGCCCGACTACACCACGCTGTGGCGTTTCGCTGGGGAAGTCGGCGTGACGTTTCTGGGTGCCGGTGCGGCGTTTTATGCGGCCTGCCAGAAAGCCGATGTCGAGCCGCGCGAGGTGGGCGCGCTGGGGCCGCTGCGCACCGTGGGTTCGACCGGCTCGCCACTGTCCCCGGAAAGCTACCAGTGGATTGCCAAGCATGTCGGGCGCGATGTCTGGATCAACCCGATCTCCGGCGGCACCGACTTCGCCGGGGCCTTCGTCGGCGGCGTGCCGACCCTGCCCGTTGTCGTGGGAGAAATGCAGGGGCGCTGCCTTGGGGCGCGCGTCGAGGCCTTCAGCGAGCAGGGCCAGCTGGTCGTGGACGAGGTGGGTGAGTTGGTCTGCACCGCGCCCATGCCGTCCATGCCCCTCTACTTCTGGAACGACCCCGGCAACCGGCGCTATCTGGACAGTTATTTCGACATGTACCCCGGCGTCTGGCGGCATGGCGACTGGCTTCGCATCACACCGCGCGGCGGCGCAATCATCTACGGTCGCAGCGACACCACCATCAACCGCCACGGCGTGCGCATGGGCACGAGCGACATCTACAGCGTGGTCGAGGCGCTGCCCGAAGTGCTCGACAGCCTGGTGGTCGACCTTGAATATCTGGGGCGCGAAAGCTACATGCCGATGTTCGTCGTGCTGCGTCCGGGCGTGGCGCTGGACGCGCCGCTGATCGGGCGCATCCAGAGCGCCATCCGCGCGGCCGCGTCGCCGCGCCATGTGCCGGACGCGGTGTTTGCCGTGGCCGAGGTGCCGCGCACGCTCACCGGCAAGAAGCTCGAACTGCCGATCAAGAAGCTGCTGCTCGGCCAGCCCATCGACAAAGTGGTCAACCGCGATGCACTGACCAACCCCGCCAGCCTGGACTGGTTTCTTGAATTTGCACGCGGGCATGCCACGCAGAGCCGCTGATTTTCCCCAACTTTTTTTCACGAGGAAACACCATGAGCGATCAGGAAGTCATTTACGAAGTCAAGAACTTTGTCGCCACCATCACCATCAACCGACCCAAGACGCTCAACGCGTTCACCGGCGATACGATCAAAGAGATGGAGCGGCTGCTGGCCCAGGCCGGCAATGATCCGAAGGTCGGCGTGATCGTGCTGACCGGTACGGGCGAGCGCGCCTTTTGCGTCGGCGGTGATGTCAACTGGGAAAAGGGCGACAGCAGCGGCAAGAGCGGCCTGCAGGACCTGGAATTCAACTTCAACCGCCAGATCGCCGAATGCCCAAAGCCCGTGATCGCGCGCGTCAACGGCTACGCGATTGGCGCCGGTCACCACATTGCCTATTTCTGTGACTTCACGATTGCCGCCGAGCACGCGATCTTTGGCCAGAACGGCCCGCGCGTCGGTTCACCGGCGGGTGGTTACATCGTCTCGCATTCGGCCAATGTGCTTGGCCACAAGCGTGCGCGCGAGCTGTGGATGCTGTGCCGCCGCTACAGCGCGAAGCAGGCGTTCGACTGGGGCCTGGCCAATTCGGTGGTGCCCATGGCCCAGCTCGACGAAGAAGTGCAGAAGTACTGCGACGAATTGCTGTCGCTGTCGCCGACCTGCCTGAAGATCGTCAAGTGTTCGTTCTACCACCACATGGCCCCGATCATGGGCAAGGACATGAACGACCTGATCCAGGAAGTGGCACCCAACTATTTCAGTACCGGCGAGCAGCAGGAAGGGGCCAGCGCCTTTCTTGAAAAACGCAAGCCCGACTTCAGCAAATTCCGCTAACCGGTAATCTTTGTCCTGCGCGGCTCAGCGGGGAACTTTTAGAGACTGAAAAATGATGAACCAAGAACGTTACCCCGAGTTGCGCGCCGCCCTGCGCGATCTTTTTAAACGCTTCCCCGACGAGTACTTTCGCAAGATTGACGATGCCCGTGCTTACCCCGAGGCGTGTGTGGACGCGCTGACCAGGGCCGGCTGGCTGGCGGTGATGATTCCGCAGGAGTACGGCGGAGCTGGCTTGGGTCTGGCCGAAGCCTCGGTGGTGATGGAAGAGGTCAACCGCTGCGGCGGCAATGCCGGCGCCTGTCACGGCCAGATGTACAACATGGGCACCTTGCTGCGCCATGGCTCGGATGAGCAGAAGCGCCTCTACCTGCCCAAAATTGCCAGCGGCGATCTGCGCCTGCAGTCCATGGGCGTGACCGAGCCAACCACAGGCACCGACACCACCAAAATCAAGACCACCGCGGTCAAGCAGGGCGACCGCTATGTGGTCAATGGCCAGAAGGTCTGGATCTCGCGGATTCAGCACTCCGACCTCATGATTTTGCTGGCACGCACCACCCCGCTCAAAGATGTGAAGCGCAAGTCAGAGGGCATGTCGATCTTCATCGTTGACCTGCACCAGGCCATTGGCCAGGGCATGACGGTGAACCCGATCCGCAACATGGTTAACCACGAGACCAATGAGCTGTTTTTTGACAACCTCGAAATCCCGGCCGAGAACCTGATCGGCGAGGAGGGCAAAGGTTTCAAGTACATCCTGGACGGACTGAACGCTGAGCGCACGCTGATTGCCGCCGAGTGCATTGGCGACGCCCGCTGGTTCGTCGAGCGCAGCGCCCGCTATGCCAGTGAGCGCCGCGTGTTTGACCGCCCGATCGGGCAGAACCAGGGCGTGCAGTTTCCCCTGGCCGAGGCACACATCGAGACCGAGGCCGCTGACCTGATGCGCTGGCGTGCCTGCGAGCTGTTTGACGCCCACCAACCGTGTGGCGCAGAGGCCAATATGGCCAAGTACCTGGCCGCCAAAGCCTCCTGGGAGGCGGCCAACACCGCCATTCAGACCCATGGCGGCTTTGGTTTCGCCTGCGAATACGACATCGAGCGCAAGTTCCGCGAAACCCGGCTGTACCAGGTGGCGCCGATCTCCACCAACCTGATCCTGAGCTACGTGGCCGAACACGTGCTGGATCTGCCCCGTTCATTCTGAAAGAAATTGCCATGCGTCCATTGGAAGGAATGCTGATCGTTACGCTGGAGCACGCGATTGCCGCGCCGTTCTGCACCCGCCAACTGGCCGACCTCGGCGCGCGCGTCATCAAGGTCGAGCGCCCGGGTGAGGGCGACTTCGCCCGCGCCTACGACAGCCGGGCCCACGGCTCGGCTTCCCACTTCGTCTGGTGCAACCGCTCCAAGGAAAGCCTGACGCTCGACCTCAAGCACCCAGATGCCCGCGCCGTGCTGCAAAAGCTGGTGGAGCGCGCCGACGTGCTGGTGCAGAATCTGGCGCCCGGTGCTGCCGCGCGCATGGGACTGGACCACGCCAGCCTGGCGCCGGTCAATCCGCGCATCGTGGTGTGCGACATCTCGGGCTACGGCGACGGCGGCCCCTGCACCGAGAAAAAAGCCTATGACCTGCTGATCCAGAGCGAGGCCGGTTTTGTCTCCGTCACGGGCACGCCCGAACAGCCCTCCAAGGCCGGCCTGTCGATTGCCGACATCGCCGCCGGCATGTACGCTTACAGCAGCGTGCTGGCCGCCTTGCTGGAGCGTGGGCGCACCGGGCGCGGCCAGCGGCTCGAAATCTCGATGCTCGAAGCCATGTCCGAATGGATGGGCTTCCCGCTCTATTACACGCTGGACGGCCAGCCGCCGCCGCCGCGTGCCGGCGCCTCGCACGCCGCCATTTACCCCTACGGCCCCTTTGCCTGCGGCGACGGCAAGCAAGTGGTGCTGGCGGTGCAGCACGACCGCGAATGGGCCACCTTCTGCAACCAGGTGTTGCAATTGCCCGAGCTGACCGCACAGTACCTGGGCAACGCCAACCGGCTGGCCCAGCGCGAGAAACTGCGCGGCATCATCGAAGGCGTCTGCGCCACCCTGACCGCGGCGCAACTGGTGGCGCGGCTGGATGCGGCGCAAATCGCCAATGGCCAGCTCAACGAGATGGCCGACCTGTGGAAGCACCCGCAACTCGCGGCGCGCGGGCGCTGGACCGAGATCGGCTCGCCCGGCGGCACGTTGCCGGCGCTGTACCCGCCGCACCACGTCAATGGCAGCGAGCCGCCGCCGCCCATGGGGCCGGTGCCTGCGCTGGGCCAGCACACCGAAGCCATCCTGACCGAGCTCGGCTACGGCGAGACTGACATTGCCCGGCTGCGTGCGGACAAAGCCATCTGACTGCGAGATCGATGCCATGACCCTGGATACAAACCCGAGCGCGACGCTGGCTGCCTTTGCCGCCGATCTGTCATTCGACACCATTCCGGCGCCGGTGCTGCGCCGCACCGAAGACCTGTTCCTCGACTGGTACGCCTCCGCGCTGGCGGGCAAGGGCGCCCGGCCGGTCGAGGCCATCGAAGCCTATGCCCGCACCATGGGGCCGGACTCGGGCCGCGCCGAGGTGCTGATCTCGCGCCGCACCACCTCGCCCCATTTCGCCGCGATGGTCAACGCGGCCGCCTCGCACTTCGCCGAGCAGGATGACGTCCACAACGGCTCGGTGTTTCATCCCGCGGCCGTCGTGTTCCCGGTGGCGCTGGCCATCGCGCAGGACATCGGTGCCAGCGGCCGCGAGTTCCTGGCCGCCGTGGTGGCGGGCTATGAAGTCGGCATTCGTGTGGGCGAGTTCCTGGGCCGCTCGCACTACCGCATCTTTCACACCACGGCCACCGCCGGCACGCTGGCCGCCGCCGCAGCGGCCGGACGGCTGCTCAAGCTCGATGCCGCCACCATGCTGCATGCCTTCGGCAGCGCCGGCACACAAGCCGCCGGACTGTGGGAGTTTTTGCGCGACGCCGCCGACTCCAAGCAGCTGCACACCGCGCACGCGGCATCCTGCGGTCTGACCTCGGCCTACCTGGCGCGAAGCGGTTTTACCGGCGCGCGCCAGATTCTGGAAGGCGCGCAGGGCATGGCCGCGGGCATGTCGAGCGACGCCGATCCGGCGCGCCTGACCGACCGCCTGGGCCAGCGCTGGGCCACGGCGGAAACCTCGTTCAAATACCACGCCTCGTGCCGCCACACCCACCCCAGCGCCGATGCGCTGCTGACGCTGATGCAGACGCACGGCGTGAAAGCCGACGACATCGAAAGCGTCACCACCCAGGTGCACCAGGGCGCCATCGACGTGCTGGGCCGCGTCACCGTGCCGGCCACCGTGCACCAGGCCAAGTTCTCGATGGGCACGGTGCTGGCGCTGGCGGCCGAATACGGCTTTGCCGGGCTGAATGAATTTGAAGCGCATTACCTCGCGCCGCGCGTGGCCGCCTTGCGCGACCGCGTGACCATGCAGCTCGACGCCGAGGTCGATCAGGCCTACCCGCAGCGCTGGATCGGCAAGGTGACGGTGACGACGCGCGATGGCCGCAGCTTGAGCGCGCGGGTCGATGAGCCCAAAGGCGACCCCGGCAACACACTGACGCGCGCCGAGATCGAAGACAAGGCGCAGCGCCTGGCAGCCTACGGCAAGGGGGCTACGCCTGCCGAGGTTCAGGCGCTGATCGCGCGCGTCTGGGCGGTGGCCGAGGCGCCGCGCATGGACCGCTGGTTGGAGGCACGCGCATGACAGCCCATACCTCTGGCCCAAAGGCTTTGCTGCATGCCTATCTTTTTGTGCCCGCCGACCGGCCCGAGCGCATTGCCAAGGCGCGCGCCAGCGGTGCCGACGCGGTGATTGTTGACCTGGAAGACGCAGTGGCCCCCGAGGCCAAAGTGCGCGCGCGCGAGGCGCTGGCGGCGCTGCTGGACGAGGCCGCGCCGCTGGTGGTGCGCATCAACGCCGCCGGCACGCCCTGGTTTGACGATGACCTGGAACTGTGCCGCCACCCCGGCGTGGCCGCCATCATGCTGCCCAAGGCCGAAGGCATCGACGCCGTTTGCACCGTGGTCGAGACCACCTACCAGGACGTGCTGCCCATCATCGAGTCGGCGCGCGGCCTGCATGAGATGGACAGCATCGCACGCGTGCCGGGCGTGATCCGGCTGGCCTTTGGCAGCGTCGATCTGGCGCTGGATCTGGGCATTGAGTGTGCGCCCGATGGCACGGAAATCGAGCTGCTGGCCTTCCGCTCCCAACTGGTGCTGGCTTCGCGGCTGGCCGGGCTGGCGGCGCCGGTGGATGGTGTCAGCACCGCCATCGACGACCTGCAACGCTTGCAGGCCGACACCGAACGCTCACGTCGACTCGGCTTTGGTGCCAAGCTGTGTATCCACCCGAAGCAGCTGGCCACCGTCCAGGCGGTGTTCACGCCGAGCCCTGAACGGCTTGACTGGGCGCGCCGCGTCTGCAAAGCATTTGAAACGGCGGGTGGTTCCGCCGTGGCCGTGGACGGCCAGATGGTCGACCTGCCGGTGGTGCAGCGCGCGCGCGCCGTGCTGCGCGACGCGGGTCTGAGCGCCTGATTTTTTAACCCACTCCAATCGACTGGAATTCCTTATGACTCGCAAAGCCAAACCCATCCGCTCCGACATTGCCTGGAGTACCCCCGACCGCATCGAGGTGCACGGCAAGAGTCTGCCTGACGAAATCCTCGGCCATCTCAACCTGGGTGATATGGCCTTCTTGCAGATCGTCGGGCGCATGCCAACGCAGCAGGAGTCCAACGTCTTCAACGCCATCGCGGTGACGCTGGTCGAGCACGGCATCACGCCCAGTGCGCTGGTCGCGCGACTGACCTACGCCGGTGCGCCCGAGTCGTTGCAGGCCGCAGTGGCGGCCGGATTGTGCGGCCTGGGCAGCGTGTTCGTCGGCAGCACCGAAGGCACCGCCAAAATGCTCTACGAGGCCCTGCCACCCGGAACGAAAGGGGCTGACCTGGAGCGCATCGCCATCGACACCGTGGCAGCCTTTCGTGCCCGCGGCCAGATCATCCCCGGCCTGGGACATCCGCTGCACAAGCCGGTCGATCCGCGCGCCCCGCGCCTGTTCCAGATCGCCAAGGACAATGGCTTTTCCGGCGACTACATCCGGCTCGAACAACTGATCTGCGCCGAGGCCGAGCGCGTCGCTGGCAAGTCGCTTCCCGTCAACGCGACCGGCGCCATCGGCGCCATCAGCTGCGAGCTCGGGCTACCATGGAAAATTGTGCGCGGCATCGGCGTCCTGGCGCGTGCCATAGGGCTGGTGGGACACATCCTGGAAGAGAGCAAGAACCCGATGGCGGTCGAGATCTGGCAGCGGGTCGAAGACGAGGCCACCCAGCACATCAGACCACAAGGCGCCTGAAGCGCTGTGGCTGGCCTTGCAGGCACGATGCGCCCGCGTCGACCTATCGATTGAATTTTGCTGGACACCACTGGAGTATTGCGCAATGAATGACACGATCCTGAGAGAAGAACCCATCCACTGGGTGCAATCACCCCCGCAGCCTGCCGAGGCATCGAGCGTGGGAACCTTGTCGGTCGAGGCCCGCCAGCAGGCCTGGCCGGTGGCCGAGGTGCAGGCCCTGCTGGACCTGTCATTCCCTGAGCTGATGCACCGCGCGCAGACCGTGCACCGCGAGCACCACGACCCCACCGAGATGGAGCTGGCCACGCTGCTGTCCATCAAGACCGGCGGCTGCCCGGAGGACTGCGGCTACTGCCCGCAGTCGGTGCACTACGAGACCGGCGTGCCCGCCACCAAGATGATGACGCCCGAGGAAGTGCGCGAGGCCGTGCTCGGCGCCAAGGCGGCCGGCGCCTCGCGCTTCTGCATGGGTGCCGCCTGGCGAGCGCCCAACGACCGCGACCTGGAAAAGGTCGAGGAGTTGGTGCGCGTGATCAAGGACGAGGGCCTGGAGGCCTGCTGCACCCTGGGCATGCTCACGGGCGACCAGGCGCAACGCCTCAAGGGTGCTGGTCTGGACTACTACAACCACAACCTGGACACCGCGCCCGAGCTGTACGGCGACATCATCACCACCCGCGACTACCAGGACCGGCTGGACACGCTGGGCCACGTGCGCGGGGCCGGCATCCACGTCTGCAGCGGCGGCATCGTGGGCATGGGCGAGTCCCGCGCCGGGCGCGCCGGCCTGATCGCGCAACTGGCCAACCTGGCACCGTACCCCGAGTCGGTGCCGATCAACCACCTGGTCAAGGTGCCCGGCACGCCGCTGGCCGACGAGCCCGACCTCGACCCGCTGGAGTTCGTGCGCACCGTGGCGGTGGCCCGCATCACCATGCCCAGGGCCAAGGTGCGCCTGTCGGCCGGGCGCCGGCAGATGGACGAATCGACCCAGGTGCTGTGCTTCCTGGCCGGCGCCAACTCCATCTTCTACGGTGACAAGCTGCTGGTGACCGGCAATCCCGACGTGGAAGCCGACCAGGACCTGCTGGCCCGCACGGGCATGCACACCACGCGGGCGCACGCCTGACCTTGGCCCTGTCGATGGCCGAGGCTCCCTCCGTTCAAGCAAATCCCCTATGTTCCGCACCCTGCTGAAATCCAAAATCCACCGCGCCATCGTCACCCACTGCGAGCTGCACTACGAAGGCTCTTGCGGCATCGACGAAGACCTGCTGGAGGCGAGCAACATCCGCCCCAACGAACAGGTTCACATCTGGAACGTCAACAACGGCGAACGGTTCATCACCTACGCCATCAGGTCGCCGCGCGGCAGCGGCATCATTTCGCTCAACGGCTCGGCCGCCCGGCGCGCCAGCGTGGGCGACCTGGTGATCATCGCGGCCTTCGGCATGGTGCACGAAGACAAGCTCGACGAGGCCGTGCCCCAGCTGGTGTTCCCCGACGCTGCCAACCGCATCGTCGAGATCCGCAGCGAGCCCGCAGGTCCGCAGGCCGGCGACCCGGTCATCCTGCCCCTGGGCGCCGAGCTTTGACGCAGCCCGTGTCGGCCAACGCCGTGGCGCCAGCGCAGCCCTGGTGGGTCAACCTGTTCGGCCACAACCACCCCGCGATCCGCGCCGCGCTGATCGACCAGCTGCACACACTGGGCCACGTGATGCTTGCAGGCTTCACCCACGGGCCAGTGGTTGAACTCTCCGAACGCCTGGCCGCGCGCACCGGCCTTGGCCACGCCTTCTACGGCAGCGACGGTGCTAGTGCCACGGAGTTCGCGCTGAAGATGAGCGCCCACCACTGGCGCAATGCGGGCCGGGCAGGCAAGTGCCGGTTTGTCAGTGTCGCCGGGGGCTACCACGGAGAGACGGTGGGCGCGCTGGCCGTGACCGACATCGCGCTGTTCCGTGAAGCCTACGCGCCGCTGGTGCGCATGGCCGCCACCGTGCCCAGCCCCGACGCCAGGCAGGCCGCGCCCGGCGACACCCCGGCCGACGTGGCCGAGGGGGCCGCCGCCTCACTGGGCGACTGGCTGGCCGAACACGCGCACGAGACCGCTGCGGTGATCATCGAGCCGCTGATCCAGTGCGCCGCCGGCAAGGCCATGCACGACCCGCTGTACCTGAAATGTGAAACGCGCGCGTGAGCTTTGCGACCGGCACCAGGTGCACCTGGTGCTCGACGAAATCGCGGTCGGCTTCGGCCGCACCGGCACACTGTTCGCGCACGAGCAGGCGGGCATCCGCCCCGACTTTCTCTGCCTCTCCAAGGGCCTGACCGGCGGCACGCTGCCACTGTCGGTGGTGCTCACCACCGACGCGGTCTATGCCGCCTTCTACGACGACGAGGTGGCGCGCGGCTTCCTGCATTCGCACAGCTACACCTGCAACCCGCTGGCCTGCCGCGCCGCGCTGGCCACGCTGGACCTCTTCGCGCAGACCGACGCGCTGCGCCAGAACCTGGGCACCAGCGAGCGGCTGGCCGCGCAGTTCGCGCCGATCTCCAAGCACCCGCGTGTGCGCTTCGATCGACGCAAGGGCATGGTCTTCGCGTGGCACGTGCTCAGCACGCCTGCCCGACTTCGGCCGCCGCTATGCCTGCCGCGCGCTGGCGCAGGGGCTGCTGCTGCACCCCATCGGCCACACGATCTACGCCATCTTATCGACGATGCCCTGGTGCGACAGTAGTGGTCACGCCACCTCCAAATCCACCATCGCCTCGATGCACAGGTTGCGTTCGTACAGCAGCAACGCGCGGATCGCGCGCAGCCTGACCGCCAGGCACGAGGCGTCGGGAGCAAAAGCCAGCTCTTCGGTCAGCGCCGAGGTGCTGTCTGCCAGGGCCTCACGATGCCGCCCCGCCTTGAACAGCAAGGCGGAAAAGATCACCCGCACCCACATGTGGCCGAAAGGCGAAGGAGCCTCCCCGAACTTCACTTGCACCTCGCGCAAGGACTGGGGGGCCACGGTGAAACGTCAATTGCATTTGTGCGCATAGGCCAGAACCGTTTGTGCGGCGCCATAGTGGAATGGGTCCTGATCTTGTGGTCCTGCCGGCCACTGGCGCACAAAGACCTGGCATAGCGGCGCAAAAAAGCATCATGGGACGACGACGTTGTCCAAGGGCCTGCAACAACGCCAGCAAGCCGCTCTCGACCACCGCCGCCGCGTCAATGGCCCCCATCGCGACCGGCTCCGACGGGCCTCCGATCGCATTCAACAAGGAGCGAACAAAGAACACCTGGTCGCGCCAGGAAGCATCGAGTCCCACCCACACGGGGTCTGCGTCTTTGCAAGCGCGAAACCATCCGCCCATCAATGTCGTCTTGCCATAGCCGACCGGCGCAACGATGGCCACGATCCGTTCATGCATGGACAAGGGCGCAATCGCCCGCCGCGCCACTGTGGCCGTCGTCAGGTCAGGAGGAGCCCCCTCGACTGCCGCCTGGGAGGACGGCGCAGCAACAAGCTGCGGCCACCGAAATCCCGCGTTGGGTTGGGTCATGTCCTCAGACGCTCAGAAGGCGCACGACGACGCTGCCTCACGCTGGAGGTCCGGCCGCCCGGAATCGCGGCAGCGACACACCACCACCGACGGGTTCGCAAACCAACTCGACAGCCATGTCGAAAGTGACTGCTGAAGGGTCTGCGCCGATGAAGGAGCTGATCATCCGCGGACCTTCTTCGAGTTCGACCAGCAGCACCGCATAGGGCGTGTCCTGTTTGAAAGCCGGGCCGGGCGCCCGGTGAACCACGCTGAACGAATGCACCTTGGCGCGACCGCTGGCGGCCCGGTGCTCTAGGCGCTCGCTACCGCACTCACGGCAGATCGCCTGTTGGTAGAGCTGCACGTGGCCGCACGCTGGGCAGTGCTGCAGCAGCAGCTTGCCCTCCTGAATGCCGCGCCAATAGATGTCCGAATCTGCATCTGGCATCGGCTGTGGCTTGAGGTGGGCGTCTTTGAGGTTGATCACAGCGTGGCCTCCGTTCCCAGGATGGTGGTGGCGTTGGTCGCAAAACCGGCGCCCAGGCTGTGCACCAGGCCAAGTTCAGCGCCCGCGACCTGGCGTTCACCGCAGCTTCCGCGCAGCTGGTTGACGACCTCGTAGAAATGAAACAGCGAACCCGGCATGCCCGAGTGCGCAAACGACAGCAGGCCTCCATGGGTGTTGCAGGGGATGGCGCCGCCGTAGGTGATCTGCCCGTCTTCGACGAAGCGCCCACCTTCGCCCTTGGGGCAGAAGCCGAGGTCCTCCAGCATCATGATCACCGTGCCGGTGAAGCAGTCATAGATCCCGGCCACGTCGATGTCCTTGGGCCCGCAGCCGGCCATGGCGTAGGCCTTGGTGCTCGACTGCACCGCGCCCGTGGTGGTCAGCGAGGGCATCAAGAAGATGTGCTCGTGCGTGTAGCATTCGCCGCCGCCGAGGATGTAGATGGGCTTGGCAATTCCCAGCGCCCTGGCGCGCTCGGTCGAGGTGACGATGAAAGCTGCTGCGCCGTCGGAGATGAGCGAGCAGTCGAGCTTGTGGTAGGGCGTTGTCACCCAGCCGGAATTCAGCACGTCATCGACGCTCAGCGGATCGGTCATCTGCGCCCCCGGCGTGCGGCGTGCGTGTTCGCGGTGGATCACCGCCACCTTGGCAAATTGCTCGGAGGTGGTGCCGAACTCCTTCATGTGGCGATGCGCTGTCATGGCGAAGGTGTTGGCCACGGGAATGCCGAATGGCATTTCGTATTGCTGGTCCCGGCTTTCGGTCATCGAGCGCAGGGCCAGGTCGGGCGACAGACCAGTCAGCAAGCTGTCGCCGCCCACCACCAGAACGGTCTCGGCCAGGCCGCCAGCAATGGCGGCGGCGGCGATGTTGAACAGGGTGGCCGCCGTGGCGCCGGAGACCTGCATCGTGTTGGAGAACGTCGGCTGGATGCCGAGGTACTCACTGAAGGCTACGCTGAATCGGTGAAACGGCGAGGCGAAGGCGGAGCTGGAAAGCACGCCATCGACCTCGTGCTTGCCGATGCCGGCATCGGCAAGCGCCTTGCCTGCTGCGTCGGCGGCCAGCGCGAGCGCGCTCTTGCCCGGCACGCGGCCGACGGCCGAAATGCCGGCGCCGATGATCGCGGTTTCACCGCGGAGACTGCGCGGCGATGAGTTCGTTTGAGGGGTCATGATTGAGTGTCCAGAGTTGGAGGTCACGCCCCCGAAGCATGCACGCGTTGTCGCAATTGCGCCTTCAAAATTTTCCCCACCGGGTTGCGCGGGATGATGTCAAGGTACTCAATATGCTCGGGCAGCTTGTAGACCGCCACGCCAATTTGTTTCAAGTGGTCAACGATATCTTCCAGCGTCGGCAGCCGGGCCTTGTCCTTGGGCACGACGTAGATACAGGTCTTCTCGCCCATGATTTCGTCGGGCACCGCCACCGCTGCTACCTCTTGCACACCGGGGTGGGTGAGTACCAGGTTCTCGACCTCGGCGGCGCTTATATTGAAACCACCACGAATGATGATGTCCTTCTTGCGGTCAAAAAAGCCGATGTGGCGTTCATCGCGCACGATGAAAAAATCACCGGTGCGAAAGAAACCGTCGGCCGTGAACGAATTCTGCGCGAGGTCTGGCCGCCGGTAGTAGCCGGCAAACACGTTGGGTCCGCGATAGACCAACTCGCCCACCTCGCCTGGCCGCGTGCATTCTTGGTCTTGCTCGTCAAGCAGCTTGGCTTGTACGCCTTCCATTGTCGACGGCCATTCAAGTCCCGGCTTGCCCCACCAGGGAAAATGGTCCGATCGCATAGCGAAGTCCGGCACGTCAACCGGGCCGCCAACCAAGCCTGTGCCCTCGGTCTGCCCCCACAGGTTGCAGATCTCGATGTTCCAGCGGCGCTTGAACTCCTCCATGCTCCAGCGCGAGGGCGGCGCTGAGCCTGTGGCGATTGAGCGGATGGATGACAAATCGAGGCAGTCGACATTGGGCAGCTTGAGGATCATGTTCAGGATTGCAGGCACCAGAATCGTGAACTGAACCTTTTCCGTGAGTATTTGCTTGAGGAACAGTTCGACATTGAGCGGATGGTGCAGCAGCAGCGTGCCACGCGCTGCCAGCCAGCTCAGCCAAGCCACGGCACCCGTCATGTTGACCATCGGTGCTGGTGCCAGTACACGGTCACCCTCTTGAATGCCCGCCGTATTGGGCACCAGCCGCATCTGGTAAAGCCAGTTGTTGTGCGACATCGGACAGCCCTTGGCATGTGATTCAGTACCCGAGGACCAGCACAGGCTGAAAATATCGTTGGCACTGACGCTGACAGCGTCCAGCAGGGCCTGGTCTGGTGCCTGTGCGGCCAAAGCGGTGACGTCTTCAATCGCCACGGTGGCGTAGCCTAGCTTGGCAGCCATCGAAATGTGGTCGAAGCCCTTGAAATTTTTTACGCCGATGTAGAGCTGCGCCTGACTGGCCTCTGCGACGTTGCGCAACTCGGTTTCGCGCCACTGCATGGCCACCGGAGACAGCACGCCTCCGGCGCGGGACACAGCAAAGTACAACGCAATCAACTCCCAGACATTGGGTAACTGCGCAACCACAACATCGTCTTTTTTAAGTCCACGGCGAATCAGCCCGGTGGCAATCGCGTCGACGGCTTTGCCGAACTCGCTCCAAGTTACCGAGGTGGCGGGCGTGCCGATGAGCGCCTCACGGTCTGGTGTATCGACGATGGCCACTCGTTGCGGAACATCGACAACATGTGCCGCAACCACATCAAGCAGGGTGCGGCCCCCCCAAAGTTTGGCGGCAGTGTAGTGTTCAATCGTAGAAGGCGAATGCAGGATCATGAGTAGTTTCTTCAGAAAATTTTGATTAAATCAACGAAAAGCTTTGGTCAGCTCTGGGGATCGAAACCATGGAAGCTGGCAAACGCCTCCACATCGGTTCGTTCGGTAATGAAGGCATTCTCCGGGGCCGACAGATCCTCGTGCCCGAGGGCGATGCCGCAGGCGAGGATTTCGTGGTCACTGATCGGCAACTGGGCGCGCGCCACCTTGTGGAACCAGGCAAACGCGGCCTGCGCACAGGTGTGCAGTCCCTGCGCGCGCGCGGCCACCAGAATGTTCTGGATGAACATGCCCAGGTCCATGAAGCTGCCAGTGTTCAAACGGCGGTCGAGCGTGACGAGCAGCCCCACCGGCGCGTCGAAGAACGTGTAGTTGCGCAGCATCTGGCGCTCGCGTGCCGCCGCGTCGTCGCGGGCGATGCCCAGGCTGGCATACAAACCGAAACCGCAGCGACGCCGGCGCTCCAGATAAGGCTCGACCCAGGTCGTGGGGTAATACGCGTACTCGGGCTGATGCCGGTCAGGCTCGTGCGTGGCCGCCTCAATGAAGGCATCACACAGGCGCTGCCGGGCCTCACCCGCCACCGCATACACCTTCCACGGCTGCACGTTGTTGCCACTCGGGGCACGCGCCGCCACGCTCAGAATGTGCTGCACCACCGAGGAAGGAACGGAGGCAGGTAGAAACCGCCTGACCGATTTTCGGCTGCGGATCGCTTCGTCGACATGCACGGATAGACCGCCTTTCTGACTACGTAGAGCTGCGGAGAAGAAACGACGCGGTGAGACTGCACCGCTGGACTCCAATACGACGTTCGGATAGGATTGCCACATGAATTCTACCAAACAACCGTTTGATTGGGCGCCTTCCCCTGAACTGATGGCGCAGTCCAACCTGACCGCTTTTTTGCACAAAGTGGGCGAGTCCGACTTCGAAAACTTGAGTGCCCGTGCCGACGCCGATCCGGCCTGGCTGATGCAAGAGGTGTTCGAGTTCTGCGACTTCCGCTTCTACCAGCCCTACACGCAGATGCTTGACACCTCGCGCGGCATCGAATGGGCACGCTGGTGCATCGGCGGCACCACCAACATCGTGCTGAACTGCCTGGAACGGCACCGCGGAACGCCGGTGTGGGACCAGCCTTTCCTGGTGTGGGAGGGCGAAGACCCGAAAAACCGCAAGTCCTTGAGCTACCGCGAATTTGACGCCGAAGTCTGCCGCCTGGCCGGAGCGCTGCAGTCGCTGGGCATCGGCCAGGGCGACCGGGTCGGCCTGTACCTGCCCAATCTGCCGGAGACCTTTGTCGCATTCTTTGCCGTACTGAAAATTGGCGCCGTGTTGATGCCGCTGTTCTCCGGCTTCGGGCCGCAGCCCATTGTCGCCCGCCTGAACGACGGCGAGGCCAAGGCGGTGCTGACGGTGGACGGCACCTGGCGGCGCGGCACGCCCGGCGTAATGAAGTCGGTGCTGGACGAAGCACTTGCCGAGGTGCCCAGCGTGCAGCACGTGGTGGTGCTGCGCCACCTGGGCGACGCCGCCCCCTGCCCGATGACGCCGGGACGCGACCACGACTGGGCCAGCCTGGTCGCCGGCCAGCCTCACGACATGCCGACCGCCGAGATGGCCGCCGACGCGCCCGCCGTGCTGCTCTACACCTCTGGCACCACCGGCAAGCCCAAGGGCTGCGTCTGGACGCACGTCGGCTTCCTGGGCTCGATGGTCACGCGCGACATGCACATCTGTGCCGATTTCAAGTCGAGCGACCGTTTCTTCTTCATGAGCGACATGGGCTGGATGGTGGGCGCCATGTGCGCCTGCATTCCGAGCTATTTCGGCGGCAGCCTGCTGGTGGCCGAAGGCACGCCCGACTTCCCCGACACGGGCCGCTTCTGGCGCCTGGTGCAAGATCACAAAGTCACCTACCTGGGTGTCGCGCCCACGCTGATCCGCAGCCTGATGCGCTACGGCGACGAAGAAGTCCAGCGCTACGACTTGTCTTCGCTGCGCATCACCTGCTCCGGCGGCGAGGCCTGGACCGAGGCGCCCTGGCGCTGGTTCTTCAAGCACATCTGCAAAGAGAAATTGCCGTTCCTCAACATCGTCGGCGGCACCGAGGTGGGCGGCTGCAACTTCACCGGCACCCTGCACCATCCCTTGCGGCCAGGCTCGTTCGGCGCGCGCGGGCTCGGCGCCGGGGTTGACATCGTCGATGAAAGCGGCGAGCCGGTCGGCGCGGGCCAGGTCGGCGAGCTGGTGCTGCGCAACCCCAACATCGGCTTCACCAAGAGCCTGTGGCGCGACGACGAACGCTACCTCGACAGCTACTGGCGCACCATTGCGGGCGTCTGGGTGCATGGCGACTTTGCGATGCGCGATGCGGACGGCCTGTTCTACATCCTCGGACGCAGCGACGACACGATTAAGGTCTCAGGCAAGCGCACCGGCCCGTCGGAGATCGAAACCCTGCTCACCGGCACCGGCAAGGTGTCAGAGGCGGCGGTGATCGGCGTGCCCGACGAGATCAAGGGCTCGGCCATCGTCTGCGTCTGCGTGCCGATGCCCGGCGTGGCGGCGGACGCGGCGCTGAAGGCCGAACTGTCGCAGGCGGTCGTCCATGGCATGGGCGCCTCCTACCGCCCCCGGCAGGTGCTGCTGGTCAGCGACCTGCCCAAGACGCGCAACATGAAGATCATGCGCCGCGTGGTGCGGGCGTTGTACAAGGGCGACAGTCCGGGCGACTTGTCGTCGCTGGTCAACCCGGAAACGGTGGCCGAGCTGCAGGGCAAACTTGCAAAAGCTTGAGCCTGGTTGTGCGCCATATCCTGCCCTGACGGGCAGGATGTGGCCCCGGATTTTTCACGCCTCTGACGATGTCGCCGCAGTATGCGACGCCGTCAGCAAATCGCAAACCACCTGCAGTTCCTCGTCGTCACGCGGCCCATAGACCATCACGATGTTCCCGGGCAGGCCATATTGACCCGCCAGCGGATGCAACTCCGCCCAGCCGTTTTCGATGACCTGGGGAACGATCTCGGGCGGCAAGGTCATGTGCAGACTGCCGTCACTGGGCGGGTGGATGTGGGCGAACTCCTTGCCGAACATGAAGGCGCCGAAGGACTGGCATCCGCATCGCGGTAAATAAAAAGCACGCGCTCCGGGAACAGACACCTGGCTCGGACCAACTTCCACGCTGCCCAGGGACTGCCCCCTCTCGAAAACCAGCTCTTGCAGTTCTACCGGCGCATTCTGTTCAAGCTGCGTGTGCGGGTCGCTTGGCGTCGTTTGTGGGCGAGCGCCACGGCGCTGATGGCTGAGATAACTTGTCATGCGGTTCTCCGTCTTCGCACTTCATCGTTTGTTGCTGTACACCTGCCGCGAGGGTAACCGGCAACACCCCTCCGGCGACAAGCGCCTACCGGCCCAGCAAGCCACCGCCACTCAGACCCCGCCTTCCTGGCCGAACCTGAAGCTGGAGACGGTGACGCCGCCAAAGAAGCCTTCCTCGTGGTACACGCACACGGTTTCATCATGCCCGGCGGCACCCACCGCCACCATCAGGGGCAGCAGATGGTCTTCTTGCGGATGGGCCACGCGGGCGGCCGGCGCGTCTTGCCAGTCGATCAGCCGCTGCTCACGCTGGTGCGGCTCGGTGGTGATCAAGGTCTGCTGCAGCCAGTCGTCGAATTGCATTGACGGCCCTGCGGCGGACGGCCCCATGCGGCGCGTGTTGTCGTAGCTCAGCCCGCTGCCGACGATCAGCACGCCCTGCTCGCGCAGCGGCGCCAGGGCACGGCCGACGGCCAAATGCTCTGCCGGGTCATAGCCCGCGCGCAGTGACAGTTGCACGACCGGCACATCGGCCAGCGGGTACATCACCACCAGCGGCGCGAAGCTGCCGTGATCGAACCCGCGCTGGGCATCGAGCCGCGCCGAGAACCCTGCGGTCTGGATCAACTGCCGCGCCTGCTCGGCCAGCGCTGGCAGGCCCGGAGCCAGGTACTGGACATGGTAGGTATGCTCGGGGAAGCCAGCGTAGTCGTAAACCATGGGAGGCCGTTCGGCGGCCATCACGGTGAACTCGCGCTCCTCCCAATGGGCGGAGATCACGAGCACCGCCTTCGGTCGCTCGCCGAGCTGGCGCGGCATGTCCCGCAGGGACTGCGCCAGACGGTCGTACATGCCGTTGGACTGCGCCATCATGTATCGCCAGGGCCCACCGCCGTGTGAGATGAAGTAGGTCGGCAATCGCTCCGTTGTCACGGGCATGGTCCGCTCTTACAGAGCTTTATGCGTGCCGTCGCAAAGCGCGCCGTTCTTGCTTTGCTTGCAGCCGCAAAAATAGACAGTCTTGCTTTCGTCGGCGCTGTAGTTGGTCGGCACGAACTCGCCGCCCTTGTGGCTGCCGTCGCAGAACGGCTGCGATTTGCTGAGACCGCAGGCACACCAGTAGTAGTCCTTGCCTTTTTCCACGTCGATTGCGAACGGCGTGGTGGCGGCGATATGCGGCTTACTCATGTTGAGCTCCTGAGGATGATTAAGAAGTGATACGGCATTGGTTGAAGGCATCAACGAAAGCGCGGCTGATGGGCAGCCTCTTTGAGACTGGATGTCTACCCGACTGACCATGAGGAATAGCTTAATGTTTAATTTTGGTTAATCAATAGCTGTATTATTAACACATCATTTCCTCACAAGAAACCATAAATGGATCGTCTGACCAGCCTTCGCGTTTTCAGGGAAGTGGTCGAGGCTGGCAGCTTTTCCCGCGCCGCGGCGCGCCTCACCATGTCCGCTCCGATGGCCAGCAAGCATGTCGCCCAGCTCGAACGAGACCTCGGTGCGAGGTTGCTGCACAGGACCAGCCGCAAGCTCAGCCTGACGGAGGCCGGCGCGATGTACTACGCACAATGCCGCGAGGCGCTCGACACGCTGCAGGCTGCCGAAGCGGCGCTTCGGCAAAGCGCGCAGGCACCACGCGGACAATTGAAAATCAGCGCGCCCGTCTGGTGTGCAAACCGGCATTTCGCCAGCGTACTGGCGGCCTACCGCAACACCTATCCGGAGGTGCTGGTCGACATGCGACTGGAGAACCGCAAGATCGACCTGGTCGCCGACGGCTACGACCTCGCGCTGCGCGCCACGCGCGAACTGTCCCCGGCGCTGATTGCACGGCCGATTTGTCCCGTGCAGTTCCACCTGGTCGCAACCCCGGCTTACCTGAAGCGCGAAGGCTCTCCGCGCAGACCCTCCGATCTGGTCAGGTGCAGCGCCGTGGTACCCAACTACGTGAACCTCGATGGCCTCGAAATGCAGGGACCTGCCGGCAAGGCGCGGATCAAGCTGAATGCGGTGATGCGCTCGGACGACAGCACGCTCACCTATCACGCGATGCACGCCGGCATGGGCATGGCGTTCCTCCCCGAATGGACGGTCGACGACGATCTGGCCGCGGGCTGCCTCGCGCGCGTGCTGCCGACCTACACGGTGCCCCCTTTCACGCTGTATGCGGTTTACACGAATCGGCAGTACGTGACACCCAAGCTGAGAACCTTCATCGACTTCTTCAGTGAAGCGCTTGGCGGGGGCAAGTCGTTAGCGCAACAGCCGGATCGATGAACCGAAACTGTTGCAAGCCCCGGGTGTCGATCACTTCGCCGCTGATCGTGGGCACAAAAGCGGCGGCTAAACAGACCGCACAAAATCAACGATGGACACATCGGCAGAAAGCACGCGCTGGCCGATCAACACATTCCAGTGCGCCTCCGAGCCATGCGCCATGCGCCACTCGTGCAGGCGCCGGGTCAGCAATTGCAGGTCGTATTCTTCCGCAATACCGATAGCGCCGTGCAGTGCATGCGCGATGGAGGCGACCAGAACCGCCGCCTCACTGGTGCGGGACTTGGCCATCGCTGCGGCGAGCAGGGACGGTGCCGCAGCGTCGGTGTGGAAGGCCGCTTCGGCTGCCATCGAGGCAGCAGCCACATGTTCGGCCATGACGCTCAACTGGTGCTGCACCGCCTGGAACTTGCCCAGGGTTTTGCCGAACTGGATGCGGTCATTGCAGTGTTTCAGTGTCATTTCGAACACACGGGTCATGGCCCCGCTGAGCACGGCGGCGTGCAAGGCCGCCGCGAACGTCGGCAGCAGCGGGCCAGCGCCGGGCACGTGCGTCGCGACGCGCGCATCGGACCAGCGCAGGGTGGCCGTCAGGCTCCCGTGCACGCCGCTTGCTTCACGCTGCGCCGCTGCGCAGTGCAGCAGCAACAAGGCATCACCATCTTGGGCCAGCACGAAATCCGCCAGCATGCCGTAAGGTGTGAAAGAGCACACGATAGCGCCACCGGCCTCGCGCCGCAACGCAGCGCCCAGCGTAATCATGCCGCTGGGCATCGCAAACTGCGACCCCAGCAGCGCTCGCGCCACAATCGTCTGCGCCACCGGCACCGGCACCGTGTAGCGGCCGAAGCTGCACAGTATCGGGAACAGATCGGCCAGCGGGAGGCCGGCACCGCCAGCGTCCTCGGACGCCAGCAGTTCGAGGAAGCCGGCACCTTGCAGCGCCTGCCACAGCTTAAGCGGCGAGCCGCCCGCTTCAATCGCGCGCACCACGGCGGGCGTGCACTGGTCCTGGAGGATATCTTCAATCGCTTGTGCAAACATGGAATGCTTTCTTTTTCAGCGCAGACCCAGACCGCGCGCGATCATGCCGCGCAGGATCTCGCGCGTGCCGCCGCGCAGGGAATAGGTGGGCGCCATCTGGCTCACATAAGCCACGGCGCGGTACAACTCGGCATCGACCAGGGCGTCCGGGTCCATGGCGAGGGCGGCTTCGATCACAGAGGGAATGCTCTGCTCGAATTCGGTGCCAATGTCCTTGACCAGGGCCGCTTCGACCAACGGGCTGTCCCCGTTGACGAGCTTGGCCGTGACGGCGATCGACATGTTGCGCAGCGTGGCCAGGTGCGTGGCGAAACGCCCGATGGTGGCGGCATGGACCGAGACCGCCGGTGTCTTGCGCAGGCAGGTGATCCAGTGCTCCAGCAGCACGATGCTGGAGTACACCCGCTCCGGGCCGCTGCGCTCGAAGGCCAGTTCGGCATTGACTTGCGCCCAGCCGCTGCCTTCATGGCCGATCAACGCGTCGTCGGTCAGCAGCACGTTGTCGAAGAACACTTCGGAAAAATGTGCATCACCCGCCAGGTCACGGATCGGGCGCACCGTCACGCCGGGCAATGCCAGATCGACAATGAACTGCGACAAGCCTTTTTGCCGGTCCTGCGGCTCGCCCGACGAGCGCACCAGCGCGATCATGTAGTGGCAGTGCTGCGCGTTGGTGGTCCATATCTTGCGGCCGTTCAGCCGCCAGCCGCTTGAACCGTCAATTTGGCAGCGCGTGGCCCGCGTGCCGACGCTGGCGAGGTCGGAGCCGGCATTGGGCTCACTCATGCCGATGCAGAAAAACGCCTCGGCGGCGCAGATTTTCGGCAGGTAGAACTGGCGTTGCGCCTCCGTGCCGAACTTGAGGATCAAGGGCCCGCTCTGGCGGTCGGCGATCCAGTGCGCGGAAACCGGGGCGCCGGCGGCCAGCAGTTCTTCCACCAGCACGAAGCGCGAGAAGGCGTCCAGGCTGGCGCCACCGTATTGCGCCGGCAAGGTCACGCCGACCCAGCCCCGTGCGGCCAGCTTCTTGCTGAAAGCGGCATTGAAACCCATCCATGAACGGGCCCGGATGTCGGCGGGCATTGGCTCAAAACTGGATTGGAGAAAGGCCTTCACCTCGGCGCGAAATGAATTCGTCCCGGCGGGCAGGGCGGCGAACCGGAAAGCGGACAGCAGGTTGTTCAAGAAATTTTCCTCCGAGGGGTTCATTCACCGCCGAGTTGAGGCGCCGCCCCAGGCGATACATCAGATCGGGCTGCGCTCCACCAGCTGGGCGGAAATGATCAGGCGCTGCAATTCGTTGGTGCCCTCGCCGATGCACAGCAGCGGCGCATCGCGGTAGTAGCGCTCGACATTCATTTCCTTCGAGTAGCCATAAGCCCCGTGGATGCGCAAGGCCTCCATCGAGTTCTCGACCGCCGCCTCGCTGGCGAACAGCTTGGCCATGCCGGCTTCCATGTCGCAACGCTGGCCGGCGTCATAAGCCCGCGCGGCCTGTTCAACCAGCAGACGCGCCGCCTCCGCCCGGGTGGCCATGTCGGCCAGCTTGAGTTGGATCGCCTGGTGTTCGCAGATCGGCTTGCCGAAGGTGCGACGCAGTTGGGCATAGGCTACCGACTCCTCCAGGCAGGCGCGCGCCACACCCACGCCGCGCGCAGCCACATTGATGCGCCCAAGTTCCAGTCCGCCCATCACGTGCTTGAAACCCTGTCCCTCCACGCCACCGACCAAGTTGGCGGCCGGCACGCGAAAGTTGTCGAACACCAGCTCGGCGCTGTCGATGCCCTTGTAGCCGAGCTTTTCCAGCTTCTTGGTGGACGTGAAGCCCGGGCCCTTCTCGCAGATGAACAGGCTCATGCCGCGATGGCGCGGTTGCGCTTCGGGGTCGGTCTTGACCAGCACGGCAAAGACCTGGCCATGGATGCCGTTGGATATCCAGGTCTTGGTGCCGTTGATGACGTAATGGTCGCCGTCGCGGCGCGCCACCGTGCGCACCGCCTGCAAGTCGGTGCCGCAATCGGGCTCGGTCAGCGCCAACCCGCCGCGCAGTTCGCCGCTGGCAAAGCGCGGCAAAAAATGCTGGCGCTGCGCCACGGTGCCGTTGCGCTGCACGCAGGCGGCCATTATGAGGTGCGAGTTGATGATGCCCGACACCGACATCCAGACCCGCGCGATGCGCTCCACCACCTTGGCATAGGTGCTGGCCGACAGGCCCAGGCCGCCGTACTCCTCGCGGATGATGCAGCCGAACAGGCCCATCTCGCGCATGCCGGCCACAATGTCGGCCGGCCATTCGTCGGCATGCTCGAGCCGCTGCGCCACCGGCTTGATCTCGCGGTCCACAAAGCGTTCGACGGCGTCGAGCACCATATTTTCTTTTTCGGCATCAAAGGCCACGGACTGGCTGGTCGTCATCAGAGGGTTCCGGAAGTGTTGGAATGGGTCAGGGTCTGCGCCAGGACGGCGGCATCTGGGGCGCGGTCGGCTGTCAGCAGCGCGTCGAGCAGGCGTAGCGCCTGCTCGCGCGGCAAGGTCAGTAGCGCATTGCCCATGAATTTGGCTTCGATGTCAGCGGCCGTGATGGGGCGCCCCGGCGCGCCGCGGTGCGCGGCCTCGCGGTGGCGCAGCTCGCGCCCATCGTGCGTGCGCACGCGCAGCTCGCCGGAAAAGAAGGTGGGGTAATCGGCATCGGGGTCGGCCGCGTGTTCGATGCGGTCAGCCAGCGCCTGCACCTGCGGGTCGCTCAGGTTGGCGGCATCCAGTTCGGCCAGCCCCAGCTCGCCGCGCAGCAGGGCCAGCGCGACCAGATGGTGAATGCTGAACTGCGATTCATAGACGTTGGCCGGTCGCCGCTTGGCCGCCACCGGCTCGCACACCACCGGGTGCACCCCTTGCGGCAGCAGCACCTGTACCGAAGCGATCTCGTCAGTGCGCAGACCGGCCGCGCGCAGCGCCAGCGCGGCATCGATGCTGGCGTGCGTGAAGTGGCAGGTTGGATACAACTTGACCGCCACATCCATCAGTTCCCAGCGCTCGCCCAGGCCGCGCGCGCACAAGGACAAATCGGCGTTTAGGCCGCGCGCGGCCAGGTGACTGGCGTACAGACCAAAGCGGCCTTCATAGGGCTGCGACGGGCCGCGGAATCCGGCACCGGCCAACGCCGTGGCGGTCAGCCCGCTGACACCGGCCCAGCCCGAGTGCATGCGCTTGGTCCAGGCGCCGTCGCTCAGAAATTCCATGCTGCCTGATGCCATCGACAGCACCACGCCTTGCGCGTGCTCAAGGCCCGCCTGATCCAGTCCCATCAGCTTGCCGGCCGCCAGTGCGCACCCAAAAGCCCCCACCAGGCCAGTCGGGTGAAAGCCCACGTCGTGGAAGCGTCCCTGGGCCGCTGCACCCAGACGTGCCGCCACCTCGATCGCCAGCACATAGGTCATGATCATCTCGGCCCCGCTGGCATGCCGCTGCGCCGCCAGACCCAGCGCCAGCGGAAAGGCGCTGGCGCTGGGGTGGGTGATCGCGCCGGGGTGGGTGTCGTCGAAATCCAGCCCGTGGACCAGGATGCCATTCATCAGCACCGCATCGCGCAGCGGCAGGGGGGCAAAGGCACCCATGACGGCGCTGTCACCCGCACCGCCCAGGGCGTGCAAGCCGCGGTAAGCGCAGTGCGCGAAGTCGTGCTGGGACGAAGCCAAGGCGATGCCCAGTGCGTCGAGCATCAGCAGCTTGGCCTGTTCGACCACGGCTGCGGGCAGCATGTCTGGCGTCAGGCCGTGCGCGAAGGCGGCCAGTTGGGCGGCGATGCTGGGGGCAGGGAGGGTTGTCGTGTCGGCTGGCATGTGGAATAACCTTACTTGTATTCTTCGTATCACTCAGAGTGTGCCAAGCGCAGCAAGAGACTGGGCGTATTGCTTCTGCTGGTCCTGACCGCGGTTGACGCTGCCCCCGACCGGCCGCAGCAAGCCGTCGCGCAGGCCGTAGACCAACCCGTGCACCTCGACTTGCTGCCCGCACTCCCAGGCGCGGCGCAGGGTGGTGGTGCGGCACACGTTGCTGACCTGCTCGATCACGTTCATCTCGCAAAGCCGCGCTGCGCGCTCGTCAACGCTGGAAATGCCGTCGAACCGATCAGCGTGTTTGCGCGCCACGTCCTCCAGATGGCGCAGCCAGTTCTCGGCCAGACCGGTGCGGCGCTGTTCTATCACCGCCTGCACGCCGCCGCAGCCGTAGTGGCCCACCACGAGAACATGCTCGACCTTCAACACCTCGACCGCATACTGCAGAACCGTCAGGCAGTTCAGATCGGAGTGCACCACCAGGTTGCCGACGTTGCGGTGCACGAACACCTCGCCAGGCCGCAGGCCCAGAATTTCGTTGGCCGGCACCCGGCTGTCGGAACAGCCGATCCACAGGTAGCGCGGCATCTGCTGGTGCGCCAGCCGCTCGAAGTACTGCGGATCTTCCGCAGCGCAGCGCGCCGACCAGGCACGGTTGTTCTCCAGCAGAGGGGCCAGGCTGGACATGGCATCTCCACGGAGCGACATCAACGCCCCTTCCACACCGGCTTGCGCTTCTCGGCGAAGGCACGCGGACCTTCCTGCGCGTCCTCGCTGGCGTAAGCGGCACGGTAGATGTTGTGGGCCAGCGCCATACCGGCCTCGCAGCCGGCGCTCATCGCCGTCATGATCGATTCCTTGCCCGCCATCACCGACAGCGGCGCGTTGTCGCGGATGCGTTCGGCCAATGCGGTGGCGCGAGCGCGCACGGCATCCGGCGTGTCTTCCAGGTAGTTGATGAAACCGAGCCCATGAAAGGTTTCGATCGGATACAGGTCGCCGGTCAGCACCATCTCCATCAGCAGCGGCTGCGGCAGCATCCACAGCAGGGGAATGGCCCACGGGCTACCGCGCCCGGCGATGCGGGTTTCGGTGATGCCGACCTGCGTGCCCTTGAGGCCGACGCGCAAATCCGAGTTCAGGCTCAGCATCATGCCGCCGGCAATCAGGTGCCCGGTCATGGCCGCGATGATGGGCTTGGCCACACGGCGCTGGCGGCCATGGAACGGGTCCTTCATCTTGGTCAGGATGTCCACGCCTTCTTCCTTCTTGACACGCGAAGCCTCACGCAGGTCGAGCCCGGCGCAGAAGGTGCCGCAGTCGGCAGAAGTCAGGATTGCCACGCGTATGTTTTTGTCGGCATCGACTTCACCCCACAGATCGTGCAGCCGGTTGGCGGCGGCCGGTGACAGCGCGTTACGCATCTCGGGGCGGTTGATCTTCACGGTGGCAATGCCATCGCGCACTTCGTACAAAACCGTTTCTGCTTCACTCATATCCTGATCTCCTGTTAAAAAATTGCTTGCTCTGCACATACGAACGCTGATTCGTCAGCGCCTTCGTCGCATGATTCACTCCGTGACCGATTTCACGCGTTGTAGACCATGTCACCTTCTCTTCGTGCGGCTGCTGAACGCACAAGCTCTTGCGTCAACTGCTCCATCCAGCGGTCGATGGGAACAGAAGGAACAAACCTCTGGTGAATGAGCTGGAAGTAGCGGGTGTTGGCGGCCCAGTCGACAAAATCGGCAAAAGGCAGTTGCTGCTGATCCAGCAATTTGAACTTCAGCAACACCTTGACTGCGTGGTGCGCATGTCGGTCAGGGCTCTTGACAAAGGCGTTGAGGCGCGCGCGCGCGTAGGCCAGCACCTCGGCGCGGTAGCGGAATACCGGGCCGTGGCCAGGAATGACCCAGCACGGGTCAAGCCGCTCGATCAGGTCGAAGGTGGCGGCCACTTCGTCGAATGCGGCGTCGCCCTCAAGCTCCGGAAACACCACGCCGAAGCCTTTTTCCCACAAGGCATCTGCCGAGATCAGGGTTTGGGACTGCGGCTCAAACAGAATGACTGAATGGGGATCGTGGCCCGGCGCCGCATGAATTTGCCACGCCGTGTCGGCCAGCTGAATTTCCGTGCCAGGTAAAAGAAGACCGTCGAACTTGAACCGGGGGCAGTGTTGCCCGGATGGCACATAGTTCAGGGCGACGGGGTCCCATGACGAGACAAGTGATGCATGGCCTGGCGGAATGAGGGTTTGAAGTTCTGGGTAATTGCCCTGGAGGACGGCATTGCCGCCGCAGTGGTCGCTGTGTAGATGCGTGTTGAGCAGCAAGTCCAGCGGACCCTGCTGCAAAGCGGCGCTGACCAGCCCGGTCGTTAGTTCCGCGTGCGTGCTGTAGCCACTGTCAACGAGTGCGCTGGACTGTGCTCCGATGAACAAAATATTGTTCGAGGACAGCCAGCCGCGCTCAAAAACCTGAATACCGTTCGGAAGTTGGATGCCGGTCATGGGCCGTCTCGGGCACGTCATTTTGAGCAGTGGATAACACCAGGTTTGCAAAGAGGGGCGCGCATGCTGGATTTGCTGCCGCTCATTCCGCGGCGCCCTCGGACTCAACCACGGCCACCACCAGGCCGCGCTCGACCATCTGCCCGGGCTGCACCGACAGCGAGCGCACCACGCCATCGTGATCGGCGTTGATGCGCATCTCCATCTTCATCGACTCCATCGTCGCCACCACGTCGCCGGCACGTACCCGCTCGCCAACCTCCACATGGGTCTTCAGGATCATTCCCATCATCGGCGTGCGCAACTGTCCGCTGGCCTGGCGGCCAGTGGCGACCTGGCTGAGGTAGGAGGTCACGCCGATGGCGTGGGCGGTGCCGCCGCTCTGCACAAACACGGTATCGTCGCTGCGCACGATGGTCAGTACCTCATGACAATCCCCTATGCGCAAACGCCAATCGCTCCCGGCGCTGGCGGTCAGCGCCAGGCGAACCCGTTCGGTGCCGATTTGCACCGTTACTTCGGACTCGGGCGAGACGGCGCCGAACCGGGCTTCGTGTGTTGTTCCTCCCGAGCGCAGCAACAGCGCCGGAACCGGCGTGAGCCGATCGTCGCCAGCGTGCATCTGCCAACCCGTCACGTCCAAGGCCGACCAGGCTCCGAATGGCTTGCTGCTGCGCCGCGCATCGAGCAACCACCAGGCCGCCGCTGCAGCCAGCCGCTCCAGCGGCGCGCTACCCGTGCCCTGACTCCCCTCTGCCAGCACCTCGTCAATCAGACGGGTGTGGAAGCTGGCGTCTAGCGTTGCAGGCAGGGCCAGCAGACGCTGCAGAAAAGCGCAATTGGTTTCGACGCCGTGCACCTGGGTATCGCCCAGCGCCCCACTCAGACGGTCCAGCGCAGCCTCGCGCGTGGGCGCATGAACGATCAGCTTGGCCAGCATCGAGTCGTAGTAGGGCGTGACCACCATGCCGGCCCGCACCCCCGATTCAACCCGCACACCCGAAGTCGGGAACCGCACCGCGATCAGTTCGCCGGTGGATGGCAGGAAATTTTGCGCTGCGTCTTCAGCGCAGACCCGCGCCTCAATCGCGTGGCCGCGCACCTGCACTTCGCTCTGACGCAAGGGCAAGCCCTCGCCGGCGGCAATGCGCAGCATGATCTCGACCACATCCAGCCCGGTCACCTCCTCGGTCACCGGATGCTCAACTTGCAGCCGCGGGTTGACTTCGAGAAAATGGTGACGGTCGCCCTGCACGATGAATTCCACCGTGCCGACACCGCGATAGCGCAGTCGCTGCCCCAGGCGCACCGCGTCACCGAGCATCGCCTCGCGCAGCGCCGGGGCGAGATTCACCGCTGGCGCCTCTTCGATGACTTTCTGATGACGCCGCTGCAGCGTGCATTCGCGCTCGAACAGGTGAATCACTTCGCCATGGCCATCGCCGACGATCTGCACCTCGATGTGGCGCCCGCGCTCGACAAAGGCTTCGACGATCAACGCCGCGTCGCCAAAGGAACTTTTGGCTTCGCGCATGGCCGACTCGATGGCCTCCATCAGCCCGTCCAATTGCTGCACCACCCGCATGCCCTTGCCGCCGCCACCGGCGGCCGCTTTCAGAATCACCGGCAGTGGCAGGCCGCGTACGGTGGCCGCCACTTCAGCCGCGTCGCGGCTGGGCAGCTCGCTGCCGCCGAGCACGGCCACGCCAGCGGCGCGGGCCTCGCGCTTGGCCGACGCCTTGTCGCCCAGGCGCTCAATGACCTCGGGCGTCGGGCCGACGAAGACGAGGCCGGCTGCCTCGACCGTGCGCGCGAAGACCGCGTTTTCGGCCAGAAAGCCAAAACCAGGATGAATGGCCTGCGACCCGGTCCGCCGGGCCGCATCGATCACCGCATCAATGCGCAGGTAGCTCTCGGCTGGCGTTGCCCCACCGATTTCGATCGACTCGCCGATCAGGTCAACGTGCAGCGCATCGCGATCAGCACTCGAATGCACACCGGCCACTGCAATACCGAGGCGCCGGCAGGTGTGTGCAATGCGGCAGGCGATTTCGCCGCGGTTGGCGATCAGGATTTTTTTGAACATGTCAGAGTCCGCTCCAGCGCGGTGGGCGCTTTTCATTGAAGGCCTTCACGCCCTCCAGCCTGTCGGCCGAGGACACCAGCACGTTGTAGGCGGCGATGTCGAGCATGTAGCCGCTGTGGAAGTCAATCTCGCCGCCGCGCGAGGCGGCGAGTTTGGCGTAGTGGGTGGCCATCGGTGCGGCCAGCACGATGTCGCGCGCGTCGGCGACTGCGGCGGCCAGCGCCGTACCCGGCTCGGCAAGGTCGGTGACCATGCCCCATTCGGCGGCTTCTTCGGCCGAGAAGCGGCGCGCGGTGAACAGCAGCTTCTTGGCGCGCCGCGCACCGACGGCGCGCACGAGGTTCTGGATACCCCCGCCGCCGGGCATGATGCCGCGCCGCAGCTCGGGCAGCGAAAATACCGCAGCGCGCGAAGCGACGATGTAGTCACACATCAACGCCAGTTCGCCGCCGCCGCCATGTGCGTGGCCTTCGACGGCGGCGATCACCGGTTGCGGGAAATCCTTGACCGCCAGCAACACCTCTTCGGCGAGCTGGTGTTGGCGCCGCCATTGACCGTCGGTCATGCCGTCGCGCTGCTTGAGGTCGCCGCCGGCCGAGAAAGCTCGTTCACCGGCGCCGGTGATGATCAGCACACGCAGGCCGTCGTCGAAGGCCAGTTCGTGCAGGGCGTTGCGCAGGTCGACGAACATCTGCGTGTTCATCGCGTTCATCACCTCGGGGCGGTTGAGCACCAGGCAGCGGATGCCGTCCTCCGGTGCGGTGCCCGGCGCGGGGTGGATCAGCAGGGTTTCGTGGTGCATCTGGGCCATCAGTAAGAGCGGGGCATACCCAGCAGATGCTCGGCCACCTGCGCCAGCACCAGGTTGTTGGAGATCGGCGCGGTGCGGAACAGCCGGCTCTCTTTCCATTTGCGCTCGATGTCGTACTCGCAGGCCACGCCATAGCCGCCGAAGGTGGTCATGGCCGCCTCGGCTGCCTCCCAGGCGGCTTCGCTGGCCAGGTACTTGACCATGGTCGCTTCGCGCCCGCAGGGCAGGCCGGCGTCGAACAGCGTCGCGGCCTTGTTGCGCATCAGTTCGGCGGCCTCGATGTTCATGTGGGCGCGCGCGATCGGAAACTGCACGCCCTGGTTGGCGCCGATCGGGCGGTCGAAGACGACACGCTCGCTGCCGTAGCGCGCGGCCTTGCCGACGAACCAGTGGCCGTCGCCGATGGCCTCGCTGGCCACCAGCAGCCGCTCGGAATGCAGCGAATCCAGCAGGTAGTAAAAGCCCTTGCCTTCCTCGCCGATGCGGTCGTCGTCGCTCAGTTCGAGGTTGTCGATGAAGACCTGGAAGGTGTGGTGATTGATCATCGTGCGGATCGGCGTGGCCTTGAGCGACGCGCCCGCCTTCTTGATGTCGATCAGGAACAGGCTCAGGCCATCGGTCTTCATCTTCACCGCGTCGATCGGCGTGGTGCGCGCGATCAGCAGATACATGTGCGAGTGGCTGTAGCGCGAGGTCCAGATCTTCTGGCCGTTGACGACGTAGCCGCCCGGCACCTTGCGCGCGAAGGTCTTGATCGCCAGCGTGTTGGAGCCGGCGTCGGGCTCGGTCACGCCGAAGGCCTGCAGCCGCAGGCTGCCGTCGGCGATGCGCGGCAGCGTGCGGCGTTTCTGTGCCTCGGAGCCGTGGCGCATGATCGACGCCATCGTGTACATCTGCGCATGGCAGTGCACCGCGCTGCCGCCGTTCTGGTTGATCTCCTGCAGGATCAGGCAGGCGTCGAGCAGCGGCAACCCGGCGCCGCCGTATTCCTCGGGGATCAGCGCGGCCAGCCAGCCGGCCTTGGCCATCGCGTCGACGAAGGCTTCCGGATAGGCGCCGTCCTGCGCGCACTGGCGCCAGTATTCGGGGCCGAAGCCCTTGCACAGCTCCTTGACGGCGGCGCGGATCTGGCCCTGGGTCTCGGTGTAGTCGAAGTTCATGGGGATGTTGGCCTTGTTTGTCTGTGTCAATTGACGACGCCTTGCTGTCGCAGCGCCGCCAGTTCATCGGCCTGCAGGCCCAGCGCTGTCAACACCTCGTTGGTGCTCGCGCCCAGCACGGGCGGCGGCGGGCCGCTGCGCCCGCGCCGGCCCTGCGAACTGAAGGGCAGGCCCATGGTCTGGTGTTGCGGCGCGCCCGGCAGCGGCAGCGCGCCCAGCATGGCGACCGCTTGCACCTGTTCGTGCGCCAGCATCTGGGCCACGTCGTGCATCTCGCTGCAGGGCGCACCGGCCGCGCGCAGCGCCGCCACGCAGTCGGCGGTGCTGCGCTGCCGGGTGCGCGCTTCGAGCTCGGCGTGCAGCGCCTCGCGATGGCCGATGCGCGCCGAAATGTCGATGAAGCGCGGGTCCTGCGCCAGCTCTGGGCAAGCCAGCGCGCTGCAAACGCAGCTGAACAGCCGGTCGTTCGCTGCAGCAATGAAGACCTTACCGTCGGCGCTGTCGAAGAGCTCGTAGGGCGCCATCATCGCCATCGCCGAACCCATCTTGCGCGGTAGGCGCTGGGTGGCCAGGTAGTTCGCCACCGGCACCGTCATCCACGACAGCCCGGTCTCGAGCAGGCTGGCGTGCACGCGCATGCCTTCGCCCGTTGTGGCGCGGCGCAGCAGCGCGGCCAGGATGGCCATCGTGGCCCACATGCCGGTGCCCATGTCGATGAGCGACACGCCGACGCGCGCCGGCTCGTCACCTTCGTGGCCGCTGACGCTCATGATGCCGGTGAAGGCCTGCATCAGCGGGTCGTAGCCGGGCAGCGCGCGCATCGGGCCGACCTCGCCGAAGGCGCTGATCGCGCAGTACACGAGGCGCGGATTGGTCGGTCGCAGGTGTTCGTCGCCGAGGCCGCGCGCTTCGGCGCTGCCGGGCTTGAGCGAATGCACCAGCACGTCGGCACCGGCCGCCAGGCGCGCAACCAGCTGCTGGCCGGCCGCGCTGTCGAGGTCGATGCAGACGCTCTTCTTGTTGCGGTTCAGCGCCACGAAGCCGGTCGAGACGCCGGCCACTTCGGGCGGTTTCCACTGGCGCGCATCGTCGCCGCTGCCGGGGCGTTCGATCTTGATAACCTCGGCGCCGAGGTCGCCGAGGGTCTGGGTGCAAAACGGGCCGGCCACGTTTTGGGTCAGGTCGAGCACGCGGCAGCCGGAGAGAATGGCGTCGAGCATGTTCAATTCGGTGGGCCAAAGGATTACATGCGGAACACGCCGAAGTGCGTGTCGCGCGCCGGCACGCGGCCCGCCAGCTCCAGCAGCAAAGCCATGGTGTCGCGTGTTTCCAGCGGGTCAATCACCATGTCGCACCACAGGTTGGAGGCGTAGTTGTAGGGACTGGAAAAGCTCTCGAACTGCTCGCGTATCGGTTGCTTGAATTGCTCGCGTTCTTCGTCGCTCCAGCTAGTGCCCTCGCGCCGGTGGATGTTCTCGCGCACCAGGCCCAGGGTGGTGGCGGCCTGCTCTGGGCCCATCAGCGCGGCGCGGCCGGTAGGCCACATCATCATCACGTTGGGCTTGAACGGGCGCCCGCACATCGCCAGGTAGGCCGCCGCGTACGAGCCTCCGGTGATCAGCGTGTAGCGCGGCACGTTGGCCGAGGCCATGGCCGTCATGAACTTGGCGCCGTGCTTGGCAATGCCCTGCTGCTCCACGGCTTTGCCGACCATGAAGCCCGACACATCGGCCATGAACAGCAGCGGAATGTCGCGCTGGCAGCACAACTCAATGAAGTGCGCGCCCTTGAGCGCGCTCTCGGAGAAGATCACGCCGTTGTTGGCTAGAATGCCGATCTGAAAGCCCTTGATGCGAGCAAAGCCGCAGATCATGGTGTCGCCGTACAGGGGTTTGAACTCCTGCAGGTCACTGTCGTCGATCAACCGCAGCAGCACTTCGCGGTTGTCGGTCGGATGCCGGTTGTCGGCGCTGACAATGCCGTAGATCTCGCGCGGGTCATGGCGCGGCGGCAGCGGCGGCACCACGTCCCAGCGCTGCTTGGCTGCGGTACCGAGGTTGGCCACGATGCCGCGCACGATGGCGATGGCATGGCCATCGTTCTCGGCCAGGTGGTCAGTGACGCCGCTGATGCGGCTGTGCATCTCGCCGCCGCCCAGGGTTTCAATGTCAACCTCTTCCTTGGTGGCGGCGTACACCAGCTCGGGCCCGGCGAGGAACATCGCACCCTGGTTGCGCACGATCACCGCTTCGTCGCACAGCGCCGGGAGATAGGCGCCGCCGGCGGTAGACGGCCCGTGCACGGTCGCGATCTGGGTGATGCCCTCGGCCGACATGCGGATCTGGTTGTAGAAAATGGAGCCGAACTGGCCGTCGTCGGGGAAAATATGCGCCTGCTCCGGCAGGTTGGCGCCGCCCGACTGGACCATGGTGATGCACGGCAGCCGGTGCTGCCAGGCGAACATCTGGGCCCGCACATGCTTTTTAGCGGTGATGCCGTAGTAGGTGCCGCCCTTGACCGTGGCATCGTGGATCATCAGCATGCAGGCGCGCCCGCACACCAGCCCCACGCCGGTGATGATGCTGCCGCCCGGCGGCACGCCCTCGTACAGGCCGTCGCCGGCAAGCTGCCCGAACTCGAGGAAGGGCGAGCCGGGGTCGAGTACGGCAGCCAGGCGCTCGCGCGGCAGCAATTGCTTGCGCTTCTTGTGCAGCAGGCGCGCCTTTTCGGGGCCGCCGACCAGGGCACGCGTGCGGCGTTCATGCAGATCAACAATGCGCGCCTCGTAGGCTTCACGGTTGCGCTGGAACTCGGGCGAGTTCGGCGCGGCGGTGGATGTCATCAAGCTCATTTTGGCAGCCCCTAAAGTGGCTCAGTGTGGGTCGGTCATCAGGCGATCAGGCCTCCGCACGCAGCGCCGCAAAGCGCTGCAGGTGGTGGTCGGTGCTGCCCAACAGGTTGCAAAAGAGCGTGAGGCGGCGAAAGTAATGGCCGATGTCCAGCTCATCGGTCATGCCCACGCCGCCGTGCAGCTGCACCGCTTGCTGCGCCACATACCGTGCGCGTTCGCCGATGGCCGACTTGGCCGCCGACACGGCACGCGAGCGGGTGGCCGCATCAGCATGATCGGCATGCAGGGCCGCCATCAGCACCAGGGAGCGGCTGGCCTCGACCGCGGCGAACATGTCGACCAGCCGGTGCTGGATGACCTGGAAGCTGGCAATCGGCACGTCAAATTGTTTGCGCGTGCTGACGTATTCGCCAGTTTTGCGCAACAGCGCGCCCATGGCACCCAGGGCGTCGGCGCAGGCGGCAACAATGCCAAGATCAACCAGGTGCTCAAGCAGCCCCAGGCCCTCGCCTTCCGTGCCCAGCAGTGCGTCGGCCCCGAGCACGACCTGTTCGAGTATCAGATCACCGGCGCGACTGCCGTCGTAGGACCGGTAGCCCGCCACCTGCACGCCCGGCGTTTTGGCACTCACTAGAAACAGGCTGATGCCCTGGCGCTCGTCCGCTGCGCCCGAGGTTCTGGCGACGACCACGAAGCCATCGGCCCAAGGGGCGCCCAGCACGCCGCTCTTGCGACCCGACAGCAGCCAGCCACCGTCCTTGGCCGTGGCACGCGTGATCACATAGCTGAGTTCATGACGGGCATCGGCCTCGCCGTGCGCCAATGCGAGTATCCGCTGGCCGGACGCGAGCCCGGGCAGCCAGGCCGCCTGCTGCGCAGCACTGCCCGCGCGCGTCAGCGCCTGCGCGCCCAGCACCGTGCTGGCCAGGTAGGGCTCGACCACCAGCGCAGCCCCCATCGCCTCGGCGATCTGGATCAACTCGACCACGCCGCCAAAGCCGCCATGCGCCTCGGGCAGCCCGAGCCCAAGCCAGCCGAATTCGCCGAATCGCTGCCAGTGCTCCCGGCTCATGCCGGACGCTGACGCAACGATCTGGTTGCGGGCATCGAAACGGTATTCGGTGCGCAGAAATTTCTGTGCCGCGTCGCGCAGCATCTTTTGTTCTTCGGAGAGATCAAAGTTCATGACGATCCTTAGCGCGTGCCGCCGGCCAGCAGCATCTTGGCCAATACATTCTTTTGCACCTCGTCGCTGCCGCCGTAAATCGTGGCAGCGCGCGAGAAACAGTAGTGCGGCATTGCATGGGCATGGCGTCCGCTGCCAAACTCGCCGCCGTCATGCCAGGGCCAGGCTTGCTCGGCGGCGATCTCGACGCCCAACTCGGCCAAGGTCTGTTGCACCGCAGTGCCCATGGTCTTGAGCAGCGAGGATTCCGGCCCCGGCGCCTTGCCCGAGGCGGTGGCGGCCAGCACGCGGAAGTTGGTGTATTCGAGCGCCATCAGTTCGATCTCGGCGCGCGCCAGCTTGAGCCGCATCGCCGCGTCCTCCATCAGCGGTTGGCCACCCGAGCGGCGCTCGGCGGCGGCCACGCGCAGGTTGGACAGGTGCGCCTTGCAGTCGGCCACGCCGGCAATGCTGGTGCGCTCGTGTGTGAGCAGGTACTTGGCAATGTCCCAGCCCTGACCTTCGCGACCCACCAGATTACTCTTGGGCACGCGCACATCGGTCAGAAAAACCTGGTTCAGGTGGTGTTCGCCGTCGATCGATACAATAGGTTTGACATCGATGCCGGGGCGGTCCATCTCGATCAACAGGAAGGAAATGCCCTCTTGCTTTTTGCCGCTGTTGGCGGTGCGCACCAGGCAGAACATGTGCGTGGCCCAGTGCGCGTAGGTGGTCCAGATCTTGGAGCCGTTGATGACGTAATCATCGCCATCGGCCACGGCCGTGGTCTTCAGGCTGGCCAGGTCGGAGCCGGCGCCGGGCTCGGAATAGCCCTGGCACCACCAGTCCTCGCAGCGGCGGATGCGCGGCAGGTACTGCGCCTTTTGCTCTGGCGTGCCGAAGGCAATCAGCACCGGTCCGAGCATGATGACGCCCATCGACAGCCCCACCGGCGCGCTGGCCGCCGCGCGCTCCAGGTCGAAAATGTAGCGCTGCGTCGGCGTCCAGCCCGGCCCTCCATGCTCCTTGGGCCAGCCGGTGACCAGCCAGCCCTGGCCATCGAGTCGGCGCTGCCATTGAACGATGTCGTTCTTCTGCAGCATCTCTCCGGTGACGGCCTTGCGCTTGAGATCGGACGGTGTGTGGGCTTTGAACCAGGTGCGAACCTCTTGCTGGAACGCCATGTCTTCCGGGCTGAAATCGATGTCCATCGTGGGCCTTTCTGCGTTCGGCTTGCGCTTTAGATCGAGATGCCGCCGCCGCAGATCAGCGTCTGTCCGCTGACGTAGTTCGACTCGGGAATGCACAGCAGGTAGACCGACCCGGCTGCCTCCTCGGGCGTGCCGCCGCGACCCAACGGAATGGTGCGCTCCATCATTTCCAGCAGCTCGGGGTTGACGCCGACCTTGATCTTGCGACCCTCGACGTCGATGGAGGCATCGCCACTGGCTGGTGCCTCGGTCAGCCGCGTCTTGATCATGCCAAAAGCAACGGCGTTGACGTTCACCTTGTAGCGACCCCACTCCTTGGACAGCGCCTTGGTCAGACCAATGATGCCGGCCTTGCCCGCCGAGTAGTTGGCCTGACCGGCGTTGCCACCGGTGCCGGCGATGGACGAAATGTTGACCACCTTGCGAAACACCTCCTGCCCCGCTTCGGCTTCCTTGCGCGAGGCGACGCGGATGAACTCCGAAGCAGCGCGCAAAATCTTGAACGGCGCGGTCAGATGCACGTCGATGATCGCGTTCCATTGCTCGTCCGTCATCTTCTGAACCACGTTGTCCCAGGTGTAGCCGGCGTTGTTGATGATGATGTCCAGGCCGCCGAAGCCGTCGATTGCGGTCTTGACGAACTTTTCAGCGAAGCCGTCGGCAGTGACGCTGCCGGCACAAGCCAGCGCCATGCCGCCAGCGGCCTTGATGTCGGCCACGGTCTGCTCGGCCGGGCCGGCGTCCAGGTCATTGACGACCACCTTGGCGCCTTCGCGGGCGAGTTTCATGGCGATGGCGCGGCCGATGCCGCGACCCGATCCGGAGACGATGGCAACTTTGCCTTCAAGTGTTTTCATGGTGTGTCCTTGCTTGTGATTAAAAGGAAATAAATAAAAAGTCGGGCCGCCAAACGGAGGCCTCAGTTCAAGGCAACCAGTGCCTCGCCGGCCAGCGTGATTTCGCCTGTCGCCTTCGTCGCGCTGATTTGAACGCGCACGCAGGGCCGACCTGCATGCTCAATCTTTTCAAGCACCTTGCCCGTGCAGCGTATGCGGTCGCCGAGGTGGGTCATGGCCGCGAAGCGAACGCCATAGCTGAGGAGCTGGCGCTGCGGCACCCATTCGGTGAGCGCACGCCCGAGGTAGGCCATCGACAACATACCCTGCGCGAACACATCCTTCATACCCGCGCTGCGGGCGAAGTCGATGTCGATGTGGATCGGGTTGTGGTCACCCGACGCACCGGCGAACAGTGCCAGTGTGGTGCGGCTGATCGGTGGCAATTCCAGTACAGGCATTTCGTCACCAACATCCAGGATTTTTACTTGAGTGTTCATGAATAGTCCTTCAGGCGTGGCGCACGACGACCACCGAATGCAGGTCAGAGACATGCTCGCCGAGCTGATTGGTGACTTTCGTGTCGTTGACGACAAACTCGAGCGCGCCGCCCTTCTTGTCGTAGATGTCGGTGACGCGGGTCTGGAAGCGCAGCGTGTCGCCAGCGCACACCGGGGCGTGGTAGTCAATGCGTTGCTCGCCGTGCAAGACCTTGCGCAAGTCGATCTTGAGCGTGTCGAGCAACGTCATCAACACCCCCGAATCGCTCTCGGCGCCAAAGATGAAGGTCGGTGGTGCCACGACGTTGCGGTAGCCAGCGGCCTGGGCGGCGCTCGCGTCGAAGTAGATCGGGTCGGTGGCACCGATCACCTCGGCGAAAAAGCGGATGCGCCCCTTCTCCACATCCCACAGCGTGGGCGGCACCTCGTAACCGATGAATTGCTTGTCAATCATGGGACTCCAGCTTCTGGTTTGCTGCGCCTGCGCTCAGCCGGCTTGGTAAAGCGTGACGACGCAAGCGCCGCCCAGCCCGAGGTTGTGCTGCAAGGCCACACGCGCACCCTTGACCTGGCGTTGCTCCGCCGTGCCGCGCAGTTGATGGGTCAGCTCGAAACATTGCGCCAGGCCGGTCGCGCCCAGCGGATGACCTTTCGACAACAGGCCGCCCGACGGGTTGGTCACCACCTTGCCGCCATAGGTGTTGTCGCCATCGAGCACGAACTTCTCCGCGCCGCCCTCCGGGCACAGGCCCAACGCCTCGTAGGTGATCAGTTCGTTCTGCGCGAAGCAGTCGTGCAGCTCAACCACGTTCACGTCCTGCGGCCCGATGCCGGCCTGCTTGTAGACCTTTTGCGCCGCATCGCGCGCCATGTCGAAGCCGACCACGCGCATCATGTCGTGCGACTCGAAGGTGCTGGGGAAATCGGTCGTCATTGCCTGGGCGGTAATCGACACGCGGGTGTCGAGCCCATGCTTTTTGGCGAAGGCTTCGGAGCAAATCACCGCAGCAGCGGCGCCGCAGGTCGGCGGGCAAGCCATCAGGCGGGTCATCACGCCCTCCCACAGCATCGGTGCGTTCATCACGTCATCGACCGAGACCTCCTTGCGAAACAGCGCCAGCGGGTTGTTGGCGGCATGGCGGCTGGCCTTGGCGCGAATGCTGGCAAAGGTCGCCAGTTGGGTGCCGTACTTGTCCATGTGCGCCTTGCCGGCACCGCCGAAGTAGCGAATGGCCAGCGGGATTTCCGGATGACCCACAAGCTCGGCGGTGGCCCGGTCAAACTCCTCGAACGGTGTCGGCCGGTCCTCGAACTGGGCCTTGATGGCTCCGGCGGCCATCTGCTCGAAGCCCAGGGCCAGCACGCACTCGGCGGCACCGCTTTCGACCGCCTGGCGCGCCAGGAACAGCGCCGACGAGCCGGTGGAGCAATTGTTGTTGACGTTGACGATGGGGATGCCACTCATGCCCACCGGGTAGAGCGCCCGCTGGCCGCAGGTGGAATCGCCATACACATAGCCCACATAGGCTTGCTGGATCATGGGGTATTCGACGCGCGCATCGGCCATGGCCTGGCGCACCGCCTTTTCTCCCATCACGTGATAGGGCTCGCTGGCGCCCGGTTTGGTGAACGGGATCATGCCCACACCGGCAACAATAACTTTCTGGTTCATCGCACTGACTCCTTGGGTTGAAATGTTTCGATCGAAACGTTTTGGACTCGGACACCGGGAGGCCGACGGCCTCAGCCGCCCTTGTCCGCGTTGGCATACTCGGTTTTGAGGTCCTTCTTGAGGATCTTGTTGGCCGCACTGATTGGCAGCGAGCTTCGGAAGTGAATCCGCTTCGGCGCCTCGAAGCCGGGCAGGCGGCCACGACAGAACTCGAAGATGACCGTATGTTTTTCTCCGGTTGCCTTCACCGCGCGGCGCAAGTTGTCGCCCACGTTTTGGCGGCGCAGCAGGTTCATCCCGCGTTCGTGGGTCAAGGCTGTTTCCTTAGGTCGAAGCGTCGTTTGTCACTGATGAAGGGTCGCGCCGCGAGCGGCGTGATCCGATAGGTGTCACGGGTGAATGCGGCACGGGTGACCACCTGCTTGAGCAACAGGTCGGCCCCCGCCAATGAATCCGCACCGATTCCGCCTCCCATGGCCGAAGTCTCCAGATCTCTGGCACTTCAGGTGAGCGCCTGCAACGAATCCTACCTAACGCTTGACAGTTTGGCAATCCCTCATTAAATTCGCGCAAACCCAAAGAGACCTCGTCCCCGCAGCTTGGGCGCGCGCCGTGACACCTTGACCCGCAGCCCACGCATTGATAGGCACCCTTTATGTCCACGCCTCGCAGTTTTGCCCTCTCCGCCGACGACCGTGCCGTGCTCGAAGCCGCCGACAAGTTCGCGCGCAAGGAATTCGTGCCACTCGCGCGCCGCATGGACGACGAGGAGTGGTGGCCGTCTGATGTCTTTCAGAGAATTGGAGCGGCTGGCTTCATGGGGGCCACCGTGCCTGCCGAGCATGGTGGCGCGGGCATGGACCTGTTCAGCTCGGGCCTGATCTGCCAGGCCTTTGCGCGCTGGAACCCCGCCATCGCCTTGTCCTGGGCGGCGCACGACAACCTGTGCGTCAACAACATCTACCGCAACGCCAACGAGGCGCAGCGCCGCCAATACCTGCCCGATCTGTGCAACGGCACAAAAATCGGCGCGCTCGGCCTGACCGAACCCGGCGCCGGCTCGGATGCGCTGGGCGCGATGCGCACTAGCGCGCGCCGCGAGGGCGACCACTACATCCTCAACGGCACCAAGATCTACATCACCAACGGCCCGGTGGCCGACGTGCTGCTGGTTTACGCCAAGACCGCGCCGGAGTTGGGTGCCAAGGGCATTTCGGCCTTCATCGTCGAGAAGAATTTTCCCGGCTTCAAGGTGGCTCAAAAGCTCATCAAGATGGGTTTTCGCGGCAGCCAGACCGGCGAGCTGGTGTTCGACAACTGCCGCGTGCCGGCAGCCAACCTGGTGGGCAAGGAAAACGAAGGCGTCAAAATCGTCATGAGCGGGCTCGATCTGGAGCGCGCGCTGGTGGCTGGCTTGTGCGTGGGCATCTGCGAACGTGCGCTCGAATTGAGCGTCGAGTACGCCAGGACGCGCGTGCAGTTCGGCAAACCCATCGGCAGCTTCCAGATGGTGCAGGCCATGCTGGCCGAGATGTACACCGAGATCGAAGCCATGAAAACCCTGGTCTGGCGCACCCTGGCCGAGGTCAATGATCTGGAAGTGGGCGGCGGTGGCCGCGGCGATGCGCACAAGCTCACCGCAGCGTCCATCCTCTACGCCGGCGAAGCCTGCAACCGGGTGCTCAACAAGGCCGTGCAAGTGCATGGCGGTAGCGGCTACATCTGGGAGTCCGAGATCAACCGCCTGTTCCGTTGCATCAAGATCCTCGAGATCGGTGCAGGCACATCCGAGGTGCGCAAGATGATCATTGCCGAAGAACTCCTGCGCGGTTGATTCCCAAACCCGCATGGCAAGCGCAGCTGACCCCCACATAAGCAAGGATGCCTTGAAGATGCAACCCCCGTTGACCATCCGCTTTGAACAACGTGGTGCCGTGGCGTGGATCACGCTGAACCGGCCCGATGCGATGAATGCCCTGTCGGAGACAATGTGCGCCGAATTGCGCGATGTGACCGAACGTTGCGAGCGTGACCCTGCCATCCGCGTCATCGTGCTGACCGGTGCAGGCCGAGCCTTCTGCGCCGGCGCCGATCTCAAAGGCGTGTTCGAGAGCAGCGCTGGCGACCCCGGCCCGAGCGACCCGATGGGTGAGTTTCTCGATCTCGTCGGCGGCATGATGGATCGGCTGCGCGTGTGCCCCAAACCCACCATCGCCGCGCTGAATGGCCTGACGATGGCCGGCGGACTGGAGCTGGCCATGGCCTGCGACCTCATCATCGCCGCCGAAAGTGCCCGCATCGGCGATGCGCATGCCAACTTCGGCGTGTTTCCGGGCGCGGGCGGCGCGGCGATCCTGCCACGGCGCATCGGCGCCACCGCCGCCAAATACCTGCTGTTCACCGGCGACACCATGCCCGCACGCGAACTGGTTCCGTTGGGCCTGGTGAATCGCGTGGTGCCGGATGCCGAGCTGGTGTCCGAGGTCGAAAAAATCGCCTTGCGCATCGCCAGCAAGAGCCCGTTGGTGCTGCGCCGCATGAAACAGGTCGTGGCCGACGGGCTGGAACAGCCACAGGCTTCGGCACTGCGGCTGGAGCGACTGGTGCTCGACGCGCACCGCCATTCGCACGACATACAAGAGGGCCTCGCGGCTTTCGTCGGCAAGCGCACGCCCGATTTCAAGGGCTACTGATTTCACACCGCCTCTTCTTCTGAATGGACGCATTACCATGACCAACCCGCAAGCCGCCGTTTACATAGTCGGCGTCGGCATGACGCCGACCGGCAAGTTTCTTGACCGCGATATCAAGCAACTGACCGCCGCTGCCGTGAACGCCGCGCTGGCCGATGCCGGACTGTCCGTCAGCGACATCCAGTCGGCATACTTTTCCAACGCAACACAGGGCGCACTCGAAGGCCAGACCATGATCCGCGGCCAGATTGCGTTGCGTTCGATGGGCTTCGAGTCCATCCCGATTTTCAACATCGAGAACGCCTGCGCCAGTGCCAGTTCGGCTTTCAACCTGGCGGTGCAGTATGTGCGCTCGGGGGCAGGAGAGATAGCGCTGGCCATTGGTGCCGAGAAAATGTTTTGCGCCGACAAAGCCAAAATGTTCAGCGTTTTCGACGGTGCCTGGGACGTAGCCACGGTCGAGGATAACAAACGCAGGCTGCTGCAAATGGGGCACGGTATTGAGCCACCGGAAGGGTCCATGTCCAAGGCGCCCTACAGCCTGTTCATGGACATCTACGCTGCCTTTGCTCGCTTTCACATGCGCGAGTTCGGCACCACGCAGCGACAAATTGCCGCCGTGTCCGCCAAGAACCACGGCCATTCGGTGCACAACCCGCTGGCGCAATACCGCAACGCCTACACCATTGAAGAGGTGCTGGCCGCGCCGCCGATCACCTACCCATTGACGCTCCCGATGTGCGCACCCATCAGCGACGGGGCTGCTGCGGTCGTCGTGTGTTCCGAAGCAGCATTGGCGCGTTTGGCCAACCGCGGGCGCGCCATCAAGGTGCTGGCATCAATCATTGCCACCGGCAGCAACCGCCTCCCTGAAAACCTGGATCAACACATCACCGTCAAGGCATCCAAACAAGCCTACGAACTCGCTGGCGTCGGCCCGCAAGACATTTCGCTGGCCGAAGTCCACGATGCCACGGCCATTGGCGAAATCGTACAGAGTGAGAACCTTGGCTTCTGTGCGTTCGGCGAAGGCGGGCCGCTCGCCGAGAGCGGCGGCACCACGATTGGCGGACGCATCCCGATCAACACCTCGGGTGGACTGGAGTCCAAAGGGCACCCGATCGGCGCCACCGGGCTGGGTCAGCTGCATGAACTGGTCGTGCAGTTGCGCGGCGAAGCGGGAGCTCGCCAGGTGCAAGGGGCCCGCCTTGCCATCGCAGAAAACGGTGGGGGCCTGTTCGGAATTGAAGAAGCCGTGGCCGCCATCACCATCCTCGGTCGCTGAAGGACAAAAATGATTCTGCATGACAAGGTGGCCATCATCACAGGTGGTGCTTCAGGCTTGGGGCGCGCGGTGGCTGATGCGCTCGCCGCAGGCGGCGCACGGGTGTCATTGTTCGACCGCGACAGCGAGCGTGGTGTACAGGCAGCCACCGAACTGGGTTCTGCCGCCATGTTCGAGCAGGTAGATGTCACCAGTGAGTCACAGGTGCAGGCGGGCATCGACGCAACCCTGGCCCGTTTTGGCGCCATTCACATTTGCATCAACTGCGCTGGCGTGCCCGACGCAGCCAAGACCGTGGCCGATGGAAAACCCTTTCCCCTGGCACTGTGGGACAAGGTGATTGCCGTCAACCTGACCGGCACGTTCAACGTGCTGCGCCTGGCCGCCGTGGCGATGGCGCGCAATGAGCCTGAGGGTGATGAGCGCGGCGTCATCATCAACCTGTCGTCCGGTGCCGCACAGGACGGCCAGATGGGACAGGCGGCCTACGCCGCCAGCAAGGCCGGGGTGATCGGCCTCACGCTGCCAGTGGCACGGGACCTGGCCGATCTGGGGATCCGCTGCGTAGCGGTTGCGCCTGGCTTGTTCGAAACGCCAATGGTCGCGGGCCTGCCAAAGAAAGTAGCGCAGGCCATTGTTGACCGCATGATTCTGTTCCCCCGCCGCATGGGCCAAGCCAGCGAGCTGGCCCACCTGGTGCGCTCCATCGTCGAGAACCCTTACATCAACGCCACCTGTCTCCACATTGATGCCGGCGCACGCATGAGCTCACGCTGAACGAAATCAACACCACACAAAGAACACAATCATGAACTTTCTCCCGACCGAAGAGCAACGCATGGCCGTCGAAGGCTTCACTCGCTTCCTCGAAACCGAGCTGCGACCCATCGTTGAACGCTACCAGCCCGACAAGCTGATCGAAAAAGAGCTGATGCTGGAGATATTTCAAAAGATGCTGCCCTACGGCATGGGCGGCAACGGCATCATTGCCGAGGAACATGGCGGCATGGGCATGCCCTGGCTCACCTATGCACTGATGTACGAGCAACTCGCGCGCATTTCCGGCGACGTGGCCATCTCGCTGCTGATCCAGCAGCTCGGCGCTTACTCGCTACAGGAGTGCTCCAACACCACCATGCGCGAAAAATACCTGCCGCGCATGGTCCGCGCCGAGATCATCGCATGCAGCGGCATCAGCGAGCCCGGCGTCGGATCCAACGTGGCTGAAGTCACCTGCCGCGCCCAGCGCGATGGTGACCACTACATTGTCACCGGGGAGAAAACCTGGATATCCAACGGCCACTACTCCGACTTTTGCATGGTCATCGTGCGCACCTCACAAGAAGGTTCGGGCGCCATCTCGATGATCCTGGTGGACCGCGCCGAACACGGCTACGAAAGCCGCAACATCGACAAGCTGGGGCTCAACAGCACGTCAACCGCACAACTGTTCTTCGACGGCGCTCGCGTACCGGCCGAGAACATGATGATTGAACCCGGCACCGGTCTGAAGAACACCATGGTGCTGTTCGAGAAGGCGCGTCCCATGGTCGGCATGACTTCGATCGGTATCGCCCAGGCGGCACTCGACAAGGCGGTGGCCTATTCGAAGGAACGCCGCCAGCATGGCAAGCCGATCGGTGGTCATCAATTGATCCAGGGCATGCTGGCCGAGGCGGCCACCGAACTCGACGCCGCGCGATTGCTGGTCTACCGCGCGTTCAACCTGATCGACCATGGCGTGCGCAGCGAGGTGCAAAGCGCCATGGCCAAGTGGTACGCGACCGAGATGGCGGTCAACGTCGCGTCGAAAGCATTGCAGATTCATGGCGGCAACGGCATCACCAAAGACTTCGGCGTTGAACTGTTGTTCAGAAACGCCCGCATGATGCCGATTCCCGACGGCACCACCGAAATCCAGAAACTCATCATTGGCCGCGCCCTGACCGGTATCAACGCCTTCTCCTAACCCATGACCTCTAACTCCTTGAATAGCCCGTCCAGCGAGGCTTCGGTGCTGCAGGCGCGGGACATCACCTTGCGCTTTGGCGGTGTCACCGCGCTGGCCGAGGTCGCCATCGATGTGCGTGACAACGAGCTGCTGGCCATCATTGGACCCAACGGCGCAGGCAAGAGCTCGCTGATGAATGTGCTCAGCGGCTTTTACCTGCCGCAACAAGGCAGCGTGCACTACCGTGGTCAAGACATCAAAGGCCGCGCGGTGCATGAGATCGCGCGCGATGGTGTGGTGCGCACTTTTCAGGGCACCCATTTGTTCTCCAACATGAGCGTGATCGACAACATCCTGGTCGGCCGCTACAGCCAGATGCGATCAAATCTGGCGCAGGCATTTCTCTACTTTCCCTGGACCCAGCGTGAAGAAACGCTGCACCGGGAAGCAGTCGAGGAAATCATCGACTTCCTTGAAATTGAGAATATCCGCCACCAGCCGGTAGGCGCACTCGGCTACGGTCTTCGCAAGCGCGTTGACCTGGGCCGTGCGTTGGCGATGAAACCCAAGGTTCTGTTAATGGATGAACCCATGGCCGGCATGAACACCGAAGAAAAAGAAGATCTGGCCCGTTTCATCATAGACGTGCGCGAGGCCAAGCGCATCCCGGTTGTGCTGGTGGAGCACGACATGGGGGTGGTCATGGATCTGGCAGACCGCGTGGCGGTGCTCGACTTTGGCCGCAAGATCGCCGACGGCACGCCAGCACAAGTGCAGGCCGACCCGGCCGTGATCCAGGCCTACTTGGGAGCTGCGGCATGAGTGCGACACACCCCACCCCGGAAGTCGTCATGACCCTGCCGCAGAAGTTGTTCGCCCACGCCCGGGAACATCCCCAGGTGCTGGCGCAGCGCGTCAAGCGCAAAGGTATGTGGCGCTGCCATACATGGGCCGACGTGTTTGATCGAACGCGCAGCATTGCGCTTGGCGCGGCGGCACAGGGCCTGCAGCGCGGCGAAACCGTGATCGTGATCGGCGAGAACGAACCCGAGCATTACTGGGCGCTGTTTGCGGCCCAGTCACTGGGCGCCAAAATCGTGTCGGTCTACCCGGATGCCACCGTCGACGAATTGCATTACCTGTGCGAGGATTCAAAGGCCCGTTTCATCTTCGCGCAGGATCAGGAGCAGGTTGACAAGGCGCTCGCGCTGCTGGAGCGACTGCCTGATATCCAGGGCATCGCCTACTGGGACAACTCGGGCATGTGGTCGTACCGGCATCCGCTGCTGCAATCCTTTGATGACCTGACCGCTGAAGGTCGGCGTCAGCACGAGAAGCACCCGCTGCGCTTCGAACGTGAAGTCAACGCCGGCCAGGCGGACGATCTGGCGCTACTGACCTACACCTCCGGCACCACCAGCAAGCCCAAGGGCGTGATGATCAGCCACCGTTGGCTGATGGACAACGCGGTTCGGATGAGGAGCGCGTTGCCGCTGCAAGCCGGCATGGAATATTTGTCTTACACGCCGCTGGCCTGGATCACCGAGCAGTTGCTGGGTGTGACCCTCGGGCTGATCACCCCCCTGGTGGTCAACTTCCCGGAGGGCCCCGACCAGGTCTTGCCGAACTTGCGCGAACTCGCGCCACACATCGTGCTGTTCGGCCCGCGCCAATGGGAGAACATCGCCGCCACCATCGAGGCGCGCATGCTCGCCGCGAGCTGGATGGCGCGCGGCATCTACCGCTGGGGCATCCGCATCGGCCACGACGTGCATGTGGCGCGGCTCGAAGGGCGCACGGCACCGTGGCTGTCGCGCCTGCTGCTGCCGGTGGCCGAAGCGCTGGCCCTGCGTCCGGTGCGCGATCAGTTCGGCTTTGTTCGCAGCGACGTCGCGGTTTCAGGCGGCACCGCCATGGCGCCCGACGTGTTTCGTTTGTTTCACTCCATGGGCGTCCATTTGCGCAATATTTATGGCTGCTCGGAGTTTGGTCTGATTGCTGGCCACCGCGGCGAGCGCTACGACCTCGAAACCGTGGGCCCGCTGCTGGATGTGGACCCAGCCTTCGGCGCACCGCTGGAATCGCGCATCGAGGACAACGGCGAGCTGCTGCTGCGCGGCGGTACCGGCTTTCTCGGCTACTGGGGCAAGCCCGACAAGACCGCCAGCATCCAGCGCGACGGCTGGTACGTCAGCGGTGACGCAGTGCGCAAGACCGAGCGCGGAGAACTCGTGTACCTCGACCGCGTGGAACACCTGGTCAAACTCGCCAGCGGTCACTCGTATCCCCCGCAGTTCATCGAGACGCGGTTGCGCTTTTCGCCCTTCATCAAGGACGTGATGGTGCTGGGCGACGCCACCCGGCCCTGGGTTGGCGCGCTGATCAACATCGACATGGCGGTGACCAGCCGCTGGGCCGAGGAGCGGCGCATCGCATTCTCCACCTTCACCGACCTGTCGCAACGGCCCGAGGTGCGGCAACTGGTGCAGGGCGAAATCCGCCGCATCAACAAACTGCTGCCAGAAAGCTCGCGGGTGGTGCGTTTCGCCAATTTTCCGAAGGAGCTCGATCCCGACGAAGGCGAACTCACCCGCACGCGCAAGCTGCGCCGAGAGTTTCTCGAGGTGCGCTATGGAGCGCTGATTGACGGACTGTATGCAGGTGTCGCCGACATTGCCTGCGAAATAGCCGTGACCTACCAGGACGGCCGCCAAGGCGCGTTGCGCGCAACCGTGGTGGCCACCGACATTGAAGGAACACACACCCCATGATCATCGAATTCATCAACTACACCATCAACGGCGCGCTGCTCGGCCTGCTGTATTCGCTGGTGGCAATGGGCTTTGTCGTCATCTACCGCGCCAGCAAGGTCTTCAACATGGCGATCGGCGAGATGATCGTGCTGGGCGCCTTCCTGCTGTGGTGGGCGATCCAGTCGCGCGGCATGCATCCGGCGCTGGGCATCGCCGTTGCACTGGGCATTTCGGTGCTGATCGGGCTGGCGATTGAACGCCTGTTGTTCAGGCGGCTGATTGGCGAGTCGGTGTTCTCGATGATCATGGTCACCATCGGGTTGCTGATCCTGATGCGCGGACTGGTGCTGGTGATCTGGGGCCCGCAGGAGCGCCAGTTCCCCGCCATCTTTCCCCTCACGCCCATCATCCTGGGCGAGATGATCATCCCGCGCTCGCTTGCCATCGGTGGCCTCATCGCGGTGGTGGCGGCTGTGGCGCTGCACTGGTTCTTCAACCGCAGCCGCACCGGACTGGCGATGTCGGCGGTGGCCGAGGACCACCAGATCGCTCTGGCCATGGGCATTAGCGTGCGCCGCTCCATCGCCTTCGCCTGGGCGCTAGGCGGTGTGCTGTCGGTCATCACTTCGATGGTCTACCTGAGCGGCAAGTCGCTGACATTCCTGTCCTCCGAAATCGGCTTCGCCGCCCTGCCGGTGGCCCTGCTGGCAGGGCTCGAATCCATCGGCGGCCTGCTGCTGGCGGGCATCATCGTCGGGGTCGTGCAGGGACTGACCGCCGCCTACATCGACCCGCTGATCGGTGGCAGTGCCGCTGCCGTCGTCCCCTATATCTTCATGCTGGTGGTGCTGGTTGTTCGTCCGACCGGCATGTTCGGCTGGAAACGCATTGAAAGAGTCTGACCCATGGATCCATCCGGCATTTTTTCCACCAGCTATGCGCGCGACCGCGCGCTGATCCGCACGCGCGCCCAGTGGGTCACCCTGGCGCTGTTCATTGTCATTCTGCTGATCCTCCCCTGGTTCGCCTCGGAGCGTCTGGTAGCCGTAGCCAACCTGATGCTGGTCACGTCCATCGTGGTGGTCGGGCTGCAAATCACCACCGGCTACGCCGGGCAGATCAACCTGGGCCAGGCTGCCTTCATGGGGGTCGGTGCCTACGCCGCCAGTGTGGTCGAGGTCAAGGCCGGGCTGCCGTTCTGGGTGGCGGTGCCGGTTGCCGGCCTGGTGGCTGCGCTGGCCGGTTGGCTGTTCGGCATGACAGCGAAACGCATCAAGGGTTTCTACCTCGCCCTGACCACCATCGCGGCCCAGTTCATCTTCCACTTCGTTGTCCTGAACCTGCCCTCATCCTGGCTCGGCGGCGTCAATGGTTTCAGCCTGGAGCCTGCGAGGCTGGGCACATTTTTGTTCAACACCGACCGTTCTCTGTATTACCTGTTTCTTGTCGTCACCATGGTGATGGTATTCGGCGCTTTCGGCATCCTGCGCAGCCGCCACGGGCGCGCCTTCGTCGCCGTGCGCGACGACGATGTGGCCGCCGGTATGATGGGCATCGACGTGGCCGGCGCCAAGTCGCGCGCCTTTGTGCTCGGCGCTTTTTACGCTGGCATCGGCGGTGCCCTGTGGGCCTACCAGGTGCGCTTCGTCTCGGTCGACCAGTTCACGCTGTTCAACTCGATCTGGTTCATTGCCATGATGATCGTCGGCGGGCTCGGTTCGATCGTCGGGGCACTGATCGGCACCGTGCTCATCCGGGGCGTCCAAGAAGTCATCACCAGTCTGGGCCCCGACCTGGTCGAGCGAATTCCCAGCCTGAGCAGCGACCTGATCTTCGCCAGCATGAATGTGTTTCTCGGCCTCATCATCACGCTGTTCCTGCTGCTTGAACCGAAAGGCCTGATGCACCGCTGGAACATCCTGAAAGCCAACTACCGGCTCTGGCCGTTTCACCACTGAGCCCGCCCGGCACAGCGAGTCGCAATTCCCCCCGCCCCTTTTCCTCACCACCACCACAACTGGAGACAAGCATGCAACGAAAAACCTTTCTGAAACTCACGACCGCCCTGGCCACTGGCCTGCTGCTGAACGCGCCCGCCCACGCGCAAACGACGACGATCAACGTGGCCGCCTTTGCCGACTTCGCCGGCCCCTACGCCAACGTCATGCCACAGATGCAAGGCGGGCGACTCGCCGTGATCGAATGGTGGAACAAGGAAGTCGGCAGCAAACTCAACGTGCAGATCGTCGTCAAAACCTTCGACACCCGCTACGACGTGGCGCAAACCGCCAGCCTGTGGCCCGGCATCAAGGCCGAAGTCAAACCCGCGATCCTGCTCGGCCTCGGTGGCCCGGATGCCGCCGCGTTGCAGCAGCGCTTGCCGGAAGACAAGATTCCCATGGTCATGGCTACCGCCACCTACGGCTTCGGCTGGAAACCCAACCAATGGGCCCTGAACCTGCGCCCCACCTACGCCCACGAGGCGGGCGGATTCCTGGAATGGTTCCGCACCACCAAACTCGATGGCAAGCGCCCTGTCAAGGTTGCGATCATCACCTCCGAGGCCACCCCCGCTTATGCCGACATGGCCAAGGGCCTGCAAAGCTACACCAAGGCCAACCCGGACAAAGCCACCTTCGTCGAGGCGATCTGGACCGAAGTGCAACCGGCCGACCTGACCCTGGCGGTGCGTCGCCTGGTCAATGCTGGCACCGATGTGATCGTGATCCAGACCAACACCGCCCAGGCCGTGGCCACCAAACGTGCGCTGCAGGCGCTGGGCAAAAACGTCCCGATCATGCTCTCGCTGCACAACGGCGTGGTGGGATCATCCAAGGCACTGGGCGACCCGAATGGCTTCGCCGGTGATTTCGAAGTGGGCGCCATCGCCGATGCCAGCGAAGACGACACGACCGCACGCAAGTTCTACAGCATGTTGCAGGAAAAGCATGGCCTGAAATCGGGCTGGAATGCCATGACCATCATGGGCCTGGGCCAAAGCGTCGTGGCAGTGCGCGCGATTGAGGCCACGATCAAGGCCAAGGGTGCCGGCAAGGTCACTGGCGAAGCGGTGCGCGAGACCTTGATGAACAGCCAGTTCACCAGCAACGACCTGATGGGCATACTGCCAGGCGTGGACTTCAGCAACGACACCCCCTTTCCCACCGGCACCGCCAAGGTCAACATCGCGACCATGAAGGACGGCAAGGTCGTTCGGGCGGCGGGCGATGTGGCCGTCCCAATGGTGCCCAAATGGTGAATTCAGCCCTTGCTGCAGCACCGGATCAACGGACCACGCCCGATGCGGCCGCCAATCCGGCGGTGCTGACGCTGTCCAACGTCGAGGTGCTGTATGCCGAGGTGATCCTGGCGCTCAAGGGCGTGTCGATGCAGGTCCCCGAAGGCGGATGTGTGGCGCTGCTGGGCGCCAACGGCGCAGGCAAGAGCACCACCCTCAAGGCCATCTCCGGCGTCATTGACTCGGAAGATGGCCGCGTCTCAGGGGGGGTGATCACCTTCGACGGCCGACCGATTCAGGGGCACGACCCGGCGACCGTGGTGCGCGGTGGTCTGGTTCATGTGATGGAAGGCCGGCGCGTGCTGCAGCACATGACGGTCGAGCAAAACCTCATCATCGGCGGCCACATGTTTCCATCGGCGCAGGCGATGCGCCGGGCGATGGACAGCGTGTACGAAGCGATTCCGCGCCTGGCCGACCTGCGAAAACGCACGGCCGGTTATCTGTCGGGCGGCGAGCAGCAAATGCTGGTGATCGGGCGCGCGATCATGGCCGAGCCGAAACTCATGCTGATCGACGAGCCGTCACTCGGGCTGGCGCCGCGCATGGTCGAGGAAGTCTTCAGCGTGCTGCGCCACCTGCGTGAGCAGGGGCTGTCGCTGCTCATCGTCGAACAAAACACACGCGTGGCCCTGGAGATCGCCGACTATGGTTATGTCATGGAGAGCGGTCGCATCGTGCTGGAGGGGCTGGCCCAGGAACTCCGCGACAACGAGGATGTGCGCGAGTTTTATCTCGGCCTGGACCGCGAGGGGGTGCGCAAGAGTTTCCGAGAGGTCAAGCACTACAAGCGGCGCAAGCGCTGGCTGGGGTAACAAACGGCTGGCTTGTGGTTCTAATTCAGTTTCAGGAGTAACGACAAATGAGTGGTCCCTTGCAGGGGTTGAAAGTGATCGAGTTCGGCGGCATCGGCCCCGGACCGTTCTGCGCGATGATGCTGTCCGACATGGGTGCGGACGTGATCCGCCTGGACCGCAAGGCCGACAAGGGCAAAGACCGCGGGGAAGGCGCCTTCCTGGCCAGTGGTCGGCGCAGCGTGCTGCACCGCGGCCGGCGTTCGGTGGCGGTCGATCTGAAGTCACCCGCAGACGTACAGCGGGTGCTGGAGCTGGTCGACGGTGCCGACGCGATCATCGAGGGTTTTCGCCCGGGCGTGATGGAGCGGCTGGGATTGGGCCCGGACGTGCTGCTGGCACGCCACCCGCGACTCGTCTACGGACGCATGACCGGCTGGGGTCAGGACGGCCCGCTCGCGCAGGCCGCCGGGCATGACATCAACTACATTGCGCTGTCGGGCGCGCTCAGCATGATTGGCCGCTCGGACGGCGGGCCAGTAGCGCCGCCGGCGATGGTTGGCGACCTGGGCGGCGGCGGCATGATTCTAGCCTTTGGCATCGTTTGCGCTTTGCTTGAAGCGCGCTCCTCTGGCCATGGTCAGGTGGTCGATGCTGCGATCACCGACGGCGCTGCGCTGCTGACCTCCATCGTCTGCGACCTCAAGGCGCTGGGAATGTGGAAGAATGAGCGGCAGGCCAACCTGTTGGATGGCGGATCGCATTTCTACGACACCTATGAGTGCGCTGACGGGAAATGGATCTCGATCGCATCACTGGAACCCCAATTCTATGTGCTGCTGCTGGAGAAGCTGGGCATCAGCGATCCCGAGTTTCAACGGCAACGCGATCCGGCCGTCTGGCCGACACTCAAACGACAGGTCACCGACATCTTCCGCACCCAGCCGAGCACGCACTGGTGTGCGTTGCTGGAAGGGACCGACGTGTGCTTTGCGCCGGTGCTGACTCTGGAAGAGGCTGCACATCATCCACACAACAGCGCGCGCGGCACTTTCTTTGAGCGAGACGGCGTGCTCCAACCTTCGCCGGCACCAAGGTTCAGCCGGACGGTGACTGATCGCCCAGGCCCCGCACCGTTCATTGGCGAACACGACGACGAACTCTTGTAGTCGAAGAATTGTGGGGGCTGGGGAAAACGGACCACAGGCATTCGACGCAGTTTCAGCCCGACCAAATCGAACGCATCAACCGCGAGCTGAAAATCCTTCCGCCGCCCGATGATCATTTGCATTGAGCGGCAGTGATTTGCCGGGCGGTCTCCGCCGAGCACCGATCAGACCGCTTTGACCAGTGACTTGGTGTAGATGCGGTAGGTGCCGATGCCGCGCGACACGATGTCTCCGTCGAGTGCGTCGAGCGTGACCTTCACCGACACATAGGCCAGCGTCTTGCCGATGTGGTCCGGCGTTGCCGATGCAAACAGGATTCCTGTGCCGACCGCACGCATGAAATCCACGGTGAGCGTGACCGTTACCGACGACTGGATGAGCTGGCCGCTGCCCGGGATCGGCCGGTCGATCAGGGTTCTGCCCCCGACCGCATCGAGCAAGGTCAGGGGCACGCCGCCGTGGAGCACGCCGTGGGGGTTGAGGTGGTCGCGCCGGATCGGCAGCCGGAAATACAGGCCGCGCTCGTTGTGCAGGATGTCGTACCCGACGAGCTGCTGAAAAGGCCCGTGGGAGCACGTTGCCGACGGAAGAGGGGGTTGTGAGGTCACTCTTGATCGACCTTGAAGTAGTCGGGTTTTCCGGCTGGCCAGAACTCGCCCCACAGCAGCATCCCGCCTTCGACGTTGAGCACCTCGCCGGTGATGAACTTGCCCGAGGGTGCGGCGAGGTAGACCACCGCCTCCGCGATGTCCTGCACGTCGCCGGCCCGTTTCATCGGATTGCACGAGTAGAAAGTGGAAACGTTTTCTTCGCGGTAGTTGTTGAAACCGTTGCTCTCGATGGCGCCGGCGCCAATGCAGTTCAGGCGGATGCCGTGCTCTGCCCACTCGATGGCCAGCGTGCGCGACAGCGCGATGACGCCCGCGCGCGAGGCGGTGGTGTGCGCCATGCCCGTGAGGCCGCGGTCGATGGCGGCGGTGATGTTGACGATGTTGCCGGGCCGGCCTTGCTCCACCCAGCGCCTGGCCGCGCCCTGCATCATGTACCAGCTGCCATTGAGGTTGGTGTCGATCACCGCGTTCCAGCCCTTGACGTTGAAGTCCATGGCATGGGCGGCAAACTGGCCGCCAGCGTTGTTGACCAGCACGTCGACGCCGCCCAAACGTTCCCACACGGCACTGAGCATGGCGTCCACCTGCTCGGGGTCGCGGATGGTCATCGGGTAGGTGAATACCTCACGGCCCGACAGCGCGCGCAGTTTTTCGGCGCAGTCCTCGAGTTTGTCGGCCTTGCGCCCGCAGATGGCGAGCGTGGCACCCAGCCGCGCGAACAGGAAGGCAATCGCCTTGCCGATGCCACTGCCGGCGCCCGACACCAGCACCACTTTGCCGGCGAAAAGGTCGTCGCGATAGACCGTCGGGAGTGCGGCCAGGGCCTCGTCGCCCGGGCCGAACTTGGGGTGTTGCGAGTCAGCCGAATTCATGTGTTCACCTTGAAGTAATCGGGTTTGGCGATGGTCCAGACTTCGCCCCAGAGCACGCCGCCGCCATCCACCGTGAGCAGTTCGCCGGTGACGAACTTGCCGCTGGGCGCGCTGAGGTAGACCGCTGCCTCGGCCACGTCCTGCACGTCACCGACATGTTTCATCGGGTTGGCTCCGGCGAAGGCCTTCACCGCCTCGGGGGAGTACTGACGAAAGCCGGTGCTGGCGATCGCTCCAGGCGCTATGCAATTGACGCGGATGCCATGCTGCGCCCACTCCACTGCAACAGTTTTAGACAGGTGAGTCACCGCGGCGCGCGCAGCGCAGGTGTGCGCCACGCCCGGCATGCCCCGCTGGAAGGTGGCGACGATGTTGACGATGTTGCCCCGCGTGCCGGTGCCCTGCCAGCGGCGCGCCATCGCATGCATCATGTACCAGGTTCCGTTCAGGTTGGTGTCGATCACCGCCTTCCAGCCCTTGACGCTGTAGTCCAGCGCCCGCTGCGGGAATTGCCCGCCGGCGTTGTTGACGAGCACGTCGATGCGTCCGAAGTGCAGCCAGGCCACGTCGATCAACTGTTCCACCTGCTCGGGATCACGGATCGTCATGGGGTGCACCAGCACATCAGGGCTGCCGAGCCGGCGCAGCCATTCGGCGCAGCTCTCTAGCTTGGCTGGGTCGCGCCCGCAGATGACCAGCTTGGCGCCCAGGCGCGCGTACAGGAAGGCGATGGCTTTGCCGATGCCGCTGCCGGCGCCGCTGACCATCACCACCTGGCCTTCGAAGAGTCCGCTCTGGTAGACGGTGGGGCGGGTTGCGAGGGCTTCATCGTCGAAGCCGAAGGTGGTGTCTTCTGTCATGTTGTCCCTTCAGAATCGGAAAATTCCGTAGTGCGGGTCGGCGATCGGGGCGTGTGCGGCGGCTGAGAGTGCCATGCCCAGTGCGTTGCGGGTGTCAGTGGGCGCCAGCAGACCGTCGTCCCACAAGCGCGAGGTGGCAAAGTAGGCGTTGGATTCGCGTTCGGCCTTTTCGTACACGCGCTGGCGCAATTGCGCCATCTCGGCCTCATCGGGCGTGTGGCCCTTGCGGCGCAACTGGGCGATTTTCACGTCGGCGAGGGTGTTGGCGGCCTGATCGGGGCCCATCACCCCCATGTGCACGTTCGGCCAGGCCCAGATCATCCGTGGATCCCACGCCCGTCCGCACATGCCGTAATAGCCCGCACCGAAAGCTGCGCTGGTGATGACGGTGAACTTGGGCACCTCGCTGCCAGCCTGCGCCATCAACATCTTGGCGCCGTCCTTGGTGATGCCTTCCATTTCGTAGTTGCGGCCGATCATGTAGCCGGTGGTGTTTTGAAAAAACACGAGCGGTGTACGGTTCTGATTGCACAGCGAGATGAAGTGCGCCGCTTTCTTGGAACTGTCGCTGAACAACACGCCGTTGTTGGCGAGGATGCCCACGCGGTACCCCCAGATGTAGGCGTAGCCGCAGATCAGCGTGGTGCCATAAGCGGGTTGGTATTCGTGGAAGCGGCTGCCGTCGACGATGCGGGCAATGAGTTCGCGCTGGTCAAACTGCACCCGGTGGTCGGGCGAGACGATGCCCAGCATTTCGTCGGGGTCGTAGTAGGGTGGCTCGGCATCGCGTTCTGGCAGGTAGCTTTTCGTCGCGGGCTTGAACTGCGCAACGATCTCGCGGCAAATCGCGATGGCGTGGGCCTCATTGTCAGCCGGGTAGTCGACCGTGCCGGATACCTGGGTGTGTAAATCACAGCCTCCGATCTCGTCGGCGGTGTGCTCCTCACCGGTGGCGGCCTTCACGAGCGGTGGCCCGCCGAGGAACACGCCGCCGGTGCCACGCACGATGATGCTGTAATCGCACAGCGCCGGGATGTAGGCACCGCCGGCGGTGCAGTGGCCGAACACCATCGCGACCTGCGGCACGCCGGCCTTGGACAGCAGGCATTGGTTGCGGAACACCCGGCCACCCTCGATGTACACGCCTGACAGTTCTTCAAGGAAGGCGCCGCCGCTGTCGCACAAATGCAGGACCGGCAACCGGTTCTCCAGCGCGATGTCCAGCAGTCGTGCCAGCTTGCGTGGCGTGAGCGTGTACCAGACACCGCCCTTGACGCTGGAATCGTCGGCGTGGATCAGCACCTCGCGGCCACTGACCACGCCCAGGCCAGTGACCACGTTGGCACCCGGGACCTCGCCGTTGTAGTCCTCGCAGGCAGCCAGCGCCGAGAACTCAAGAAAGGGCGTACCGGGATCTAGTAGCAGGTCCAGCCGTTCACGTACCAGTAATTTGCCCTGCGCGCGCACGCGCTTGATCTCATGCGGCGGACGTTGGTGGCGCGTGATTTCCATGCGCTCGCGAAAATTCGCGACGATGGCGCTCATGGCTTGATGGTTTCGCCGGAACGCTTCGGATGCGGTGTCGATGCGGGAGTCGATGCGTTTCATCAATCGGTTCTCAGGGGTCTTGCAGCGTCACGAGGGTGGACTTGAGAGCGAAGGTGTTGCCAACGGCAAAGTGCACAGTCTTGACCCGGGCGTCGCGCGGTGCCGTCAGCGTGGTTTCCAGCTTCATGCTTTCGATCACGATGAGCGGTTGGCCCGCATGCACGGCATCGCCGACTGCCACATGAACCGCGATCACCGTGCCGGGCATTGGCGCCTGCAGCAAGTCGGAAGCGGCACCGGCCCGGTCGCCGCCGGAGGCTGCGCTGAGATCGATCACCTCGACTTCAAGGGCACCGGTGGCCGCACTGTGCACGAATCGACTGTCGCCTTGCGCGGCGATCCAGACGGCTTGCGGGCGCTGATCCACGGTGACCCGCCAACGGCCATCAGGCAGCGTCTTCCCCTGCATCTCGAATTTGCGTTCGCCATGGCTGACGTGGAACACGCCATTCGCTCCACGTGTTACCACGAGGTCATGGACCTTGCCATTGATGACATAGCGGCGGCGCATCGTCAATTCCTCCAGGGTCCCATGGCGGCGTGCATCGCTGGAATGGAGTGAACGGCGCGCAACAGTTCGCGGTCGGCGAGCACCGCCGATGCCAGTACCAGGTCGATGTCATCGGGGGTGAGAGACTCGCGCAGCTCGTCGGCACAGCGTGCAAGCATGCCGGTGTCGGCCTGCCCAGCACGGAACTCGGCATGGCGCAGTGCCCGCGTGAGGTAGCGTGCGTTGGTGGTCAGACCCAACAGCACCGATTGCTCTAGCGCCAGGATGGAGCGTTCGATAGCCTGTGCACGCGTGTTGCCATGGCAGATAATTTTGGCGATCATGGGGTCAAATGCGGCAGTTACCGCCTGTCCTTCGCGCACGCCGGCATCAACCCGCACGCCTGGACCAGAGGGTGGTCGCCAGCACAGGATGTCACCGGTGGAGGGGCGAAAATCATGCTCGGCGTCTTCGGCGTAAAGCCTGCATTCGATGGCGTGACCAAGCTGCACGATGTCCGCCTGGGTGTAGCCGAGCGGCTCACCCTGGGCGACGCGTACCTGTTCGCGAACGAGGTCAAAGCCCGTCACCATTTCGGTGACCGGGTGTTCGACCTGTAGACGCGTGTTCATCTCAAGAAAGTAAAACTCGCCACCGGCGCCGTAGATGAACTCCACGGTGCCGGCGCCGCGATAGTTGGCGGCGCGGGCAATGCCGGCTGCAGCTTCGCAGATATCGTGGCGCTGCACCGGTGAAAGGGCCGGGGAGGGGGTTTCTTCAATGATTTTCTGGAAGCGTCGCTGCACTGAACATTCACGCTCCCAGAAATGCACCAACTGGCCATGCGCGTCGCCCATCACCTGCACCTCGATGTGCCGCGGGCGCTCCACATAGCGCTCGACAAACAGCCGACCGTCGCCAAAATAGCGCTCACCTTCGCGCCGTGCGGTCTCGATCTCGCGATCCAACATGGCGAGGTCACGCACGATGCGCATGCCCTTGCCGCCACCGCCGGCTGAAGGCTTGATCAGCAGCGGCGCGCCGAGCGCCCTGGCGCGCTCGACGAAGCTGGCCGGGTCATCGTCCTCGATGGCGCTCGGTGCCACCGGAAAGCCGCGATGGGCGACGAAGCTGCGCGCGCGCACCTTGTCACCCATCAGTTCGATGCTGTCCGGACGCGGGCCAATGAAGACGATGCCATCAGCTTCCAGCGCACGCGCAAACGCCGCGTTTTCAGACAGGAAGCCGTAACCGGGATGCAGCGCCTGTGCCCCACTGCGCCGACTCGCTTCAACCAACTGCGCGATATCGAGGTAGGCCGCCACGGGCGTCAAGCCGTGCAATTCGACCGACTCGTCAGCCTCCAGCACGGCCGGGCTATCGGCGTCCACCGCGTGGTGGGCCACCACGGTGGCGAGCCCCATGCCCTTGAGTGTGTGCAGGATCCGCAGCGCGATCTCGCCACGGTTGGCGATCAGAACTTTTTGAAACACGGGCGGAACCAGTTGTACGGCGGGTGACGAACGGCGTCTGGTGTCAATCGAGCACGGGGATGGGGTCGGACACGCGCTCGAAGCGGGAGTTTTTGGCGTCCGAGCGCAACACGAGCACGCTGCTCGGCGAGTGCCGGTCATTGGGGCCAAAACTGATGGGGGAAGCCAGCCCATCGGTGCTGAAGTTCTTGGTTGTCTCCAGCTTCTCGACGACACAGGCGCGGGTCAGCGCCTTGCCACAGCGGCGGATCGCGTCTTCCATCAGCAGCGCACCGACGTAGGCTGTGATCGAATAGCGGTTGAGCGACTTCAACTCGTCGGCTGACAGATATTTCTGTGCCAACCCCATGAACTTGGCCATGCCTGGCACCGACAGGTCGGTCAGAGGCGGGACATAGTCTGCGACGAAGTAGCCGTCGCCCGCGGCACCGGCGAGCGCCTGAACAGGGGTCAGGTGGGCCGAATGCACGGCAAGGAAGGTCAGCGACATCTGGTTTTTAGCGGCTTCCTTCATCAGCATCGAATGCTCGGCCACCACGCCACCCGACGCGAGAAAGGTCGCGCCCACCCGCTTCAGACTCAGCATCTCAGCCGAGAAGTCCTTGGTGCCACGCTTGAAGGAGATCTCGGACACGCTGTTGAGCCCCAGGTCCTTGATCGCCTTCTGGTAGCCGCAACGCACGTCGCTGCCAAACTCGTCATCCTGATAGACCAGTGCAAACTTCTCCTTTTGCAACTTCTTGCTCGTCACCATGTATTTCATGGCGGCGCTCAACTCCTGACAATAGGTTGGGCCGACCACGAATACCGTTTTGTTCGGTGGAGTGAAGTGCGCTGCTGCCACGGCCATCGCGTTGATGGTTGGCAAGCCTTGCTCGTTGATGTAGGGCACCATGGCTTGCAGCATCGCTGAACCCGAGGTGCCGATCAGGCCGAAGATGCCTTCCACGTCGACCAGTCGCTTGACGCCTTGCACAGCACGCTGAGGCACATAGCCGTCATCTTCCTGGCGCATTTCCACCTTGCGGCCGTTGATGCCACCGCGGGCGTTGACATCCTGTTCCCATACCCGCAAGGCAAGCATGTGGGCCTTGCCCAGCAGGCTGGCGGGGCCGCTGACGGGCGTGATCGAGCCGAGGACGATTTTGGCGTCGGTCACCCCAGGGTCGGCAGCAGCGGCGGTCGTGGCCGTCAGGCCAATGACCATGCCGAGCAGACTGGTGGCGGCGTATCGAAAGTATTTGCGTGTCATGGAAAGGCACTCCTGGTTGAGAAATGGGGGAGGGGCTGGTGGCGCGTCGTCAGGATTACTTGGAACTCAGAAATTCAGAGGCTCGCTCGAATTTCCCGGCGCTGGCATTCGCCTTGAGCAAAATGGGGCGGGTCCCCGACTGTCGAATTTTGGGCCCGAAGGTCAAGGGGGCCATGATGCCGTCGCTGGTGAAGTTTTTGGTCTGCTCGAGCTTTTCGACCACGCAGGCACGCGTGAGGTTTTTGGCACAGGCGTTGAGCGCTGATTCGAGCAACTGAGCGCCTACATAGGCGGTCAATGAATACCGATGCATGGCCTTGACTTCATTGGCTGAAAAATACTTGTAGGTCAGTGCGGTGATTTTGCCGATGCCCTGAGTTTGAGTGTCGGTCACGGGGGGGACAAAATCGGCGATATACATGCCGTCGGCAGCCGGGCCAGCCAGCGCCAGCACAGCATTCAGATGCGAAGGGTAAACGGCCAAGCGCACGGCTTGCATCTGGTTCTTCGCGATCTCTTTGAGCATGGCGGCGGTTTCGGTGATGATGCCACCGGTCAGCACAAAGGTGGCGCCGGCGCGCTGCACGCTCAGCACCTCGGCGGAAAAGTCCTTCGCGCCGCGCTTGTAGGGGACTTCAATGACGCTCTTGAGGCCGAGTTCTTTCAGTGCCAGGTCGTAGCCGCATTTGACGTCGGTGCCGTAATCGTCTTCCTGGAAGATCAGGGCAAACTTGGAGCCCTGCAGCTTCTGAGTTGTCACCAGATGCTTCATGCTGGCGGAGACAGCCTGGCAGTAGGTTGCCCCGATATTGAACAGCGTCTTGTGCGGTGGGTTGAAGTGGGCGCTGTTGACGGCGATATGGTTGATGGCGGGAATTTTCTGCTCGTCGATGATGGGCAGCATGGCCACCAATTGCGATGAGCCAGATACCGCGATCAAGCCAAATACCTGGTCAACATCAATCAGTTTCTTCAGGCTTTGAACCGAGCGCTGCGGCACATAGCCGTCGTCCTCGATGCGAATGTCCACCTTGCGTCCGCCGATGCCGCCGCGCGAATTGACATCCTGCTCCCAAACTTTCAGGGTCGTGGCAATGGCCTTGCCAATGATGCTGGGCGGGCCGCTCAGCGGGATGACCGCGCCAAGCACGAGTTTCTCGTTCGTGACCCCGGGATCTGCCGCCAGTGCGCTGCCGAAGGTCAGTGCGGCGAGGGCGCCGAGGCAAAAGCGCTGGGTCAGCTTCTGTAGTGTTCGCATCGCAGGTCTCCCATGGAATAAGCAGCGCGTGTGCTGCGGGGTCAGAATCGGAAGGGCCAATGGGTCCAGTAATGCTTGATGTCGCGCCATCGCCCCATCAGGCCATCGGGCTCAAAACGCAGGAACAACACAATCGCGAGTCCATAAATGACGCCTTTGATCTCATAGGCGGCAGTGGAGCCCGACCCGCCGAAGCTGGCGCCGATCATGCCGAACACGAAGCCCAGGCTTTCGTTGAGCAGGACGATGAAAGCCGTGCCGAGCAAGGCGCCGGCTACAGAACCCAGGCCGCCAACTATGAGCATGGAGAGCGCCTCGATCGATATCAGCAGGCTGAAGCTGTCGACATTCAGGTAGCGTGTGTAGTAGGCCAGCAAGCCCCCGGCGATGCCGGTGTAGAAGGCGCTGACCATGAACGCCAGCAACTTGTAGCGCACCAGGTTGACGCCCATGGCCTTGGCGGCGATGTCGTGCTCCCGGATCGCCAGGAACGCTCGGCCAATGCGGCTGCGCAGGATGTTCAGGGTGATGAAGGTGAACATCACCACAAAGCACAGCACCACGTAGTAGTAGCCACGTTCGGCATCCAGCGCCTGGCCGAACAGCGAGGGTTGTGGCACCGTCAGTCCTTCCGAGCCTCCGGTCAGGTCGCCACCGTTGAGGATCAGGTGGTTGATGATCACGGCAAATGCCATCGTCGTGATGGCCAGGTACAGCCCTTTGAGACGCAGCGAGGGTATGCCCACGATGATCCCGGCGATGGCCGCGCTCACGCCACCGGCGAAGATGGACGCCAGCATTGGCCAACCAAGTTTGCTGGCCACGATGCCGGCCGTGTAGGCGCCGACCGCCAGAAACCCCGAGTGCCCGAGCGAGATCAGCCCGGTGGTCCCGGTCAGCAGGTTCAGGCCCAACACCCCCACCGCTGTGATCAGCAGCAGCAGAATGACGGAGACATAGTACTTGGCCAGCAGCAGTGGCGCGGCCGCCAGCAGCGCCACCAGCAGACACGACCAGACGATGACAGGAACCGAGTCGGTCAGTGCCAGCAGCTGACGATAGTTTTGTTTGAAGTTTCCGCTACGCATCAGACACGCTCGATTTCAGGTTTGCCGAACAGGCCATAGGGTCTGACCATAAGGACGACGAGGATCAAAACAAAACCGGCGATCTCCTTCATGCCGCGGCCGATATAGCCTTCCGACAGATTCTCGACCACCCCGATCAGGATGCCGCCGAGTGCGGCGCCGAACACCGAGTCCAGCCCGCCCAAGATGACTGCGGGAAAGCTGCGCAGACCTGTCGTCCACATGCCGGGGTTGACGTCGTAGATCACGCCGATCAACACGCCCGCAATGGCGGCGAGCCCCGCCGACAGGGCCCAGGACAAGGCGAAAATGCGCTTGACATTGATGCCCATCAGCAGGGCTGCAGTTTGCACGTTGGCGGTGGCACGCATGGCGATACCGACCCGCGAATAGCGAAAGAAGGTCCACAGGCCGAGCAGTACGGCCGCCATCAGCCCAACGGAATACAGCTGCGCCGGGTACAGGCCGGCCGGGCCGATCTTGATGACCTCCGTTGGCAGGCCGGCATTGAGCGGCATGGGGTCTGCGCCCCAGATCAGCACCACCACCGAGCGCAGGATCACGGCCAGGCCAATGGTCACCATCACCGTGGAAAACACCGGCTGACCAAGCATCGGACGGATCAGCAAGACCTCGATCAGCAGGCCGATCAGCACCGAGGCCGCGACAGTTGCTGCCAGCATGGGCCAGAAGCCAAATTGGAAGGTGCCGGCCAGGGTGAAGGCGATGTAGGACACCAGCATCATCAGCTCGCCCTGGGCGAAGTTCACCACGCCGGTGGCGCGGTAAATCATCGCAAAGCCCATGCCGATGAAGCCGTAGAGCAGGCCCACGGCGATGCCGGAAATGACCAGTTGCAGAAAATAGTCCATCAGCCTGCTCCTCCACCGTAGATGATCTCGATCTCTTTCGCGAAGGTTTTTTCGATGACGTTGCGGCGCACCTTCTGGGTGGCGGTGAGTTCGCCGTCGTCGTGGTCGAGTTCTTTTTCCAGGATCAGGAACTTGCGGATGTTCTCGACCCGGGCAAACAGCTTGTTCACACGCTTGACGTCCTCGTCGATCAGTTCGCGCACCTCGGGCAGCGCGGCCAGGCTCTTGTAGGTGGTGTAGGCCAGTTTGCGTTCTTGTGCCCACTTGCCGACTGTTTCGTAGTCGACCTGGATCAGCGCCGCCAAATAGTGGCGTCCGTCGCCCAGGATGATCGCCTCGCGCACATACAGGCTGTCCTTGAGCGCGTTTTCGATCTCCGAGGGAGCGATGTTCTTGCCGCCGCTGGTGATGATGATGGCCTTCTTGCGGTCAACGATCATCAGCTCGCCGTTGTCGGCCAGTGCCACGATGTCGCCGGTGTGCAGCCAGCCGTCCACCACGGTCTTGGCGGTGGCGCCTTCGTCGTGGATGTAGCCCTTGAACACGGCGGGGTGCTTGACGACGAGCTCGCCGTCCTCCGCGATCTTCCAGTTCAGGCCGTCGATGGGCAGGCCGGTGGCGCCCAGTTTGATCGCTTTTTCATGCTGGAAGAAGATCACCCCGCCGGACTCGGTCATGCCGTAGACCTGGTACACCGGAATGCCGAGGATGCGGAAGAACTTCAGTACCTCGGGTGAGACGCTGGCGCCGCCACAGAAGCCGCACTGCATGCGGTCCAGGCCGACGAACTTCTGCAGATTGCGAAACATCAGCAACCACAGAACGAAGAAGTGCAGGCGATCCGACAGACTGCGCTGGCCCCCTTGCGCCTCGACCTTTTCGAACAGACGGCGCCCGGCATCGAAGCAGCGCTGGAAAGCCCAGCGCTGAAAGCGCGAGGCGTCCTGCATGCGGATCAAAATGCCTTGCTGCAGCTTCTCCCAGATGCGCGGCACGCCCAAAAACACCGTGGGTGCGATCTCGCGCAGATTGACGGCCACCGTGTCGATCGATTCGGCGTAATTGACCACGCCACCGGTGAGCAGGTGCATGACCGTCGAGAAGGCACGCTCGGCCACGTGGCACAACGGCAGGTAGCAGACCACTTCGTAGTTGTGCCGGTCGAGCTTGAAATGGGTTTTGAGCTTGTCAACGGTGACGATCAGGTTGCGGTGCGACAGCATCGCGCCCTTGGGCGGCCCGGTGGTGCCCGAGGTGTAGACCAGCATGCAGGTGTCGTCGGGTTGGGTGTCCTCGATGGCGCGATCAAAGGTTCCCGCGTGCTGGGGCGATGCCGCGGCGTATTGGTCGCCAAGCTCAAGCACGTCCTCGAACGACATCAGCTTGTCGTGTTTGTAGCCGCGCATGCCCTTCATGTCGACGCAGATGATCTTCACCAGGTCGGGCAGGCCGGTGGCGTGCTTGTCCATGGCGTCGAGCACTTTGTCGACCTGTTCCTGGTCGCCGCAGACCACGAACTTGCTGTTCGAGTGGTGCACGATGTACTGCAGCTCCGGCCACGGGTTGGTGGGGTAGATGCCCACCACGACGCCGCCGATGGCTTGCGTGGCCAGGTCGGTGAACATCCACTGCGGACTGTCCTCGCTGGCAATCGCCAGCCGGTCGCCCTTGTCGAAGCCCAGAGACTTGAGACCGAGTGCGAAGCGGCGCGCCGTTTCGAAATAGTGCTGCCAGGTCATCCGGTTCCAGATACCGTAATCCTTCTCGCGAAACGCGAGCGCATCCGGAAAGCGCTGTGCCCAGTGCTGGAGCAGCTTGGGCAGGGTGGTGTTGCCGTTGCGCAGCAACGCGTCCAGGTTGTCGATCACGCGGCCTCCTTGGTTTTGCTGCCCAGGTAGGCGTCGATAACCGCCGCGTTGGCCGATATTTCGGCCGGCGTGCCCTCGCCGATCTTGCGGCCGAAGTTGAGCACGCAGACGCGGTCGGAGATGTCCATCACGATGCCCATGTCATGCTCGACCATGAGGACCGAAATGCCGAGTTCGTCGCGGATGTCCAGCACGAAGCGGGCAATGTCTTCGGTCTCCTCGCTGTTCATGCCCGACACCATTTCGTCCAGCAGCAGCAACTTGGGCTCGGTGGCCAGTGCGCGCCCCAACTCGACCCGCTTTTGCAGGCCATAGGACAGGGTGCCCACCGGCATGTCGCGAATTTCCTCGATTTCGAGAAAATCGATGATCTCTTCCACCTTGCGACGGTGTTCGAGCTCCTCGCGCCGCGCCCGTCCGAAGAACCACGAGGCATCCAGCACGTTGGTGGCCATGTGGCAGTGGCGGCCGACCAGCAGGTTGTCCACCACGCTGGCATGTTTGAACACCGCCAGGTTCTGGAAGGTCCGACCGATGCCGATGGCGGCCAGGCGGTGTGCCGGCATGCCGGTGATGTCGCTGCCATCGAAATGCACGGTGCCGCTGCTGGGCTTGACGACGCCGCTGATCATGTTGAAGGTGGTCGTCTTGCCGGCCCCGTTGGGGCCGATCAGGGAATAGATTTCACCGCGCCGAACGTGAAAACTGACACCGGCAACGGCTTCGACGCCGCCGAAGCGCTTGGACAGGGTTTCGACCCTTAACAATGTGTCGTTCATGTTTTTTTCTCAGGACAGCCAGCGTTTGCGCCGCTTGTAATGCTTCACGTCGCGCATGTTCTTGCGCGATCCACCTTCGCCGAAGCCTAGGTAGAACTCGCGCACGTCGTCGTTGCGCAGCATCTTGTCGGCCTCACCGTCGAGCACCACGCGGCCGTTTTCCATGATGTAGCCATAGTCGGCAATGGCCAGCGCCATCTGTGCGTTCTGCTCCACCAGGAGAATGCCCATGCCTTCCTGGCGGCACAGGCGGGTGATGATGTCGAAAATCTCTTCGCTGATCTGTGGCGCCAGACCGAGCGTGGGCTCGTCGAGCATCAGCAGTTTCGGGGACGACATCAGCGCGCGGCCGATGGCCACCATCTGCTGTTCGCCGCCCGACAGGTAGCCCGACACCGTGCTGCGTTTTTGCACCAGACGCGGGAACAGCCCATACACCATCTCCATCTGGCGCCTGGCGTCTGTCAGACTGCGTGTGTAGCCGCCCATCACGAGGTTTTCCTCGACCGTCAGCTGGTCGAACAGGCGGCGCCCCTCGGGCACCATGACCACGCCGGCGCGCACGATTTCGTCCGGCGCCAGGCCGGTCAGCTGGCGGTTTTCAAACGTGATCTGGCCACCCTTGATCTCACCGTCTTCCGGATACAGAACGCCCGAAATGCCTTTGAGCGTGGTTGATTTCCCGGCCCCGTTGGAACCGAGCAGGGCGACTATGCGACCTTTGCCGACGGCCAATGAGGCCTCTCGCACCGCCTCGATGGTGTTGTCGTAAACGATCTGGACATTGGTGAGATTCAGCATGACAGGCCGTTACTTGCGCTGTGCTGCGGCGACTTAACCATTGAACGGGTTTGCCGGTCGAGCGTAGTGGATGGGTGCGCCAGGATGGCAGCCGCAGTCGTGCAGACCTTCGGCTCGGATGGGCCGGGTGCATGGGCGCGACCATGGTCTCTGGTTGCCAGGGTGCCGGTCGAGGGGGCAGTTAATTTTCTCAAAGGTTGTCCCGTGTTGGCCGTGTTGGCCGTGTTGGGCAGCGTGCCTGCCATGTGCCTTGCCGTTCGGTAGGCGCCATGCCTTGTTTGCATGGCGTTAATCTAACGGTAGTTAGGCTGGCGTCAACTCGGGAAATCCCTATGCAGGTGCCATCAAGTCCGGGTGCAAGTGCGGGCGGCAACTTCTGGCCAGGCTCGCTACAGCATGAATGCCGGTGATTCACCGTCGGCGCATTCAAGACTGAAGATGGCACGGTCCGCCCACCTACAGCGCTGCTGCTGAAATGAGGCTGCCATCGGTCGACGGTGGGGCCTCGCAGAAACGGCATCCGAGTGCCAAAGTGGAGGTTCTTGCAACCACTTGATCTGGAGGCCCCACCATGCAATCTACTGCAAATCTGCCCGTCATTGGTCTGGATCTGGCCAAGTCCGTCTTCCAGTTGCACATCGTCGATATTCAGACTGGTGAAATCCAGCGTCGCCAGATCAAGCGCGCCAAGCTCACCGAGTTCTTCGCCAAGTGCCAGCGCAGCCTAGTTGCGATGGAGGCGTGCGGCACAGCCCACCACTGGGCGCGGGTGATCAGTTCCCTGGGGCACCAGGTCAAGCTGCTGCCTGCCCAGCACATCAAGGCCTTCTTGCTGCGCGACAAGACCGACGCCATGGACGCGCAAGCGATCTGGGTGGCTGCTCAACAGCCGCACCTCAAGCCCGTGCCTGTCAAGACGGAGCGCCAGCAGACTTGCATGGCGTTGCACGGCATGCGTCGTCAGCTCATGAAGATGCGGGTCATGCAAACCAACGCACTGCGCGGCATGCTGGCCGAGTTCGGCATCGCTCTGCCGGTCGGGCACAGCCAGTTGCTCAAGGCGATTCAGGGCGAGCTGGCCAAGGCGCAGCAGGCTGATCAGCTAACAGCCGATCTGGTGCTCAGCGTGCAAGAGCAACTCAAACGCATTGACGCCTTGCAAGAAGACATCGACCACCTTGGTCAGCGGCTGCGTGCCATGATTCGCGAGGACCGCCAGATGCAGGCGATCCAGCAAATCCCGGGCGTTGGGGACTTGACGGCCTCGGCGCTGGTGGCGGCCGTCGGAGACTTCTCGACCTTCAAATCCGGGCACCAGTTTGCATCGTGGGCAGGCTTGACACCGCGACAGGTGGGAACAGGTGGAAAGACACAACAGCTTGGCATCTCCAAGCGTGGTGATACCTACTTGCGCACCCTGCTGATCGCGGGAGCCAGGGCCGTGATTGCCAGAGCCGACAAGTCGAGTTGGATCACTCGACTTCTGGCGCGGCGGCACTACAACGTGGTCGTCGTGGCATTGGCTAACAAGATGGCACGTACGGTCTGGGCGGTCCTGGCCAAAGGCACAGTCTTTGAACAAGTCAAGTGGAATCCCATTGATCCGGTCGCTGTCTGATGTAACCACAACAGAACGCCATACCGTCAAACAACTGAACCGAACCGTTTTGAAGGAGCGCCTGCAGAAAGCGGAGTGATGGATTGAAGGTCAAACCAGGTAGGGGACATTCCGGTGTTGCACTAGTACCTTGAGTACGGTCTGAAGATTGGAGCCTCGACCGCGAATAGCCATCATGGGCAGCAGAACCAACTGCACAAACAGCCCGAATGTAAGGCAGCAGTCCTTTCAAGCTTTCACGACGCCAACGCTTGCACTCCTTGGGCGGACCATGTAAGTGCAACACCTGCCCCCGAGTACGGTCCGCAGATTCAAAGCAGCCCACCCAAGCGCAAACGACTACCTCGCAACAAAGGAAAAGGCCGAAGAGCTCAGATACTATTGCTCCGGCCCCATGAATCTTGAACTTTCGTGGATCGTTTGCCTGTGGCAGTCCGTCCACGACTCGCGACTTCAAAGGGCCGGATCAATAGATGGACATGGTGAGCATCCATGTGCGTCCGCCCGAGATTGAAGACCGGCAGTTGCCCGGGCACGGGGAGGGTGACCTGATCAAGGGTGCTGCGAACGCCAGCGCGGTGGGCACCCTGGTGGAGTGCACCAGTCGGGCTGCTCATGCTCATCAAGCTGCACGGGTTCAAGCCCGCCAGCGCGGTCAATGTCCTGCAGGCCTTCTCTGACAAGCTGCTGAGGCTCGCTGAGCCTATGTGCCAGAGCATGACGTACGACCAGTGCCGGGAGAAGGCGATGCACAGGGAACTGAGCCGACCCACGGACATTGCGGTGTACTTCTGTTACCCCCACAGCCCTTGGCAGCGAGGCTCTAACGAGAACTCCAACGAACTGGTGCGCCAGTACCAGCCCAAGGGCTCGGACCTCTCAGGGTACAGCCAGGAGCAGCTCGATGCGATTGCCGATCAGATCAACAACCCGCCCTGGAAGGGGTAGGGCGCACGATCCCCCTCTGGCAGTCTATCGGGACCTCCTGCTCAATAGCACGCAACACCCACCCTCGTTCATTGAAACCCAGGGTATTGCACTTTAGATTTGAATCACTCTCGGCTACATTCCCGCGTAGTTCGGCCCGCCGCCGCCTTCGGGCGTGACCCAGACGATGTTCTGAGTCGGATCCTTGATGTCGCAGGTCTTGCAGTGCACGCAGTTCTGCGCGTTGATCTGCAGCCGGTCCGAGCCGTCGTCGTTCTTTACGAATTCGTAAACGCCGGCCGGGCAGTAACGGCTCTCGGGGCCGGCGTATTTCGCCAGATTGATCTGCACCGGCACGCTGGCGTCCTTGAGCGTCAGGTGCGCGGGCTGGTTTTCTTCGTGGTTGGTGTTGCTGACGAACACGCTGGAGAGCCGGTCGAAGGTGAGCTTGCCGTCGGGCTTGGGGTAGCTGATCTGCGGCATCTCGGCGGCCGGGCGCAGGCTGGCGTGGTCGGCCTGGGTGCGGTGGATCGTCCAGGGCGGACGCTTGATGCCAAGCCTGGGCAGCAGCCACTGTTCAATGCCGGTCATCAGGGCTCCGACGAGGCTGCCCTTCTTGAACCACTGTTTGAAGTTGCGCGACTGGTCGAGTTCGGTGTGCAGCCAGCTGTTTTTGAACGCAGCGGGGTAGGCGCTGAGTTCGTCGCCGCTGCGTCCGGCGGCCAGGGCTTCAAACGCGGCTTCGGCGGCCAGCATGCCGCTCTTGATGGCGGCGTGGCTGCCTTTGATGCGTGCGGCGTTCAGGTAGCCGGCATCACAGCCGACCAGCGCGCCGCCCGGGAACACGGTCTTGGGCAGGCTGACCAGGCCACCGGCGGTGATGGCGCGCGCGCCGTAGCCGATGCGCTTGCCACCTTCGATGTGGGCGCGAATGGCGGGGTGGGCCTTCCAGCGCTGCATTTCCTCAAAGGGGCTGAGCCATGGGTTCTTGTAGTCGAGCCCGGTGACGAAGCCCAGCGTGACCTTGTTGCCTTCCAAGTGGTAGAGAAAACCGCCGCCGTAGGTCTGGCTGTCCATCGGCCAGCCGGCCGTGTGCACCACCCGACCAGGTTGGGCGCGGGCCGGGTCGATCTCCCACAGTTCCTTGATGCCGATGGCATGGCTTTGTGGATCGCGGCCTTCGTCGAGCTTGTATTTCGTGATGAGCTGTTTGCCCAGATGGCCGCGCGCGCCTTCGGCAAAGATGGTGTATTTGGCATGCAACTCCATGCCGAGCTGGAAGCCGTCGTGCGGCAGGCCGTCCTTGCCAATGCCAAGGTTGCCGGTGGCGACACCCTTTACCGAAGGTAAATTCCCGCTCTCCGAACCGTTGTCGTTGTACAGCACCTCGGCGGCTGTGAAGCCGGGGAAGATTTCCACGCCCAGGGCTTCCGCCTGCTCGCCCAGCCACTGGGTCAGGGCGCCCAGGCTGATGACGTAATTGCCCTCGTTGTGGAAGCAGTCGGGCACCAGGAAGTTGGGCGTGCGCTTGGAGCCGGTTTCGCTCAGGAAAAGCACGTCGTCACCGGTGACGGGTTGGTTCAGCGGTGCGCCCAGCTCCTTCCAGTTGGGGAAGAGTTCGTTCAGCGCGATGGGGTCCATGACCGCGCCGGAGAGGATGTGAGCACCGGGCGCGGAGCCTTTCTCCAGCAGCACCACGGAGACGTCCGCGCCCTTTGCTGCCGCGAGCTGCTTGAGGCGGATGGCTGTGGCCAAACCGCCGGGGCCGGCACCCACCACTACCACGTCGTATTCCATCGCCTCGCGCGGGCCGTATTGTTCGAGCAGGGAGGTGGGCTTCATGCGGAGAGAGTCAAAAAGTTGGCGACCCTGGGGCCGAAGTTGACGAAATAAAAAGGGGAGGTCAGGGCCGGCTGTCGACCGGCAGCGGCGGTGCGGTGCGCGGTGCGCCGTCACGTTTGTAGACCATCACCGTGCGTTTGAAGGTGCAGACAATCACGCCGCTCTGGTTGTAGCCTTCGGTGCGCACCGTGACGACGCCGACATTGGTTCGCGACCGCGACTCGCGCCTATCCAGTACCGTGGTGCGGGAGTAAATCGTGTCGCCTTCAAACACTGGATGCGGAAGTCGAACTTCGTCCCACCCCAGGTTGGCCATGACGTTTTGCGAGACATCGCTCACCGTCTGCCCCGTCACGAGGGCCAGCGTGAGGCAGGAATTGATGAGCGGGCGGCCGAACTCCGTCTGCGCGGCGTAGTGGGCATCGAAGTGCAGCGGAGCCGTGTTTTGCGTCAGCAACGTGAACCAGATGTTGTCGTTCTGGGTCAGGGTGCGGCCGAGGGCATGCCGATACTCGTCGCCGACCTCGAAGTCTTCATAGAACCGGCCGGGCCACCCTTCCTTGACAGTCATTTTTTGATCCTTCGGTGTGTTGTTCAATTTGCGATTTCCAAGATGCAGTCGGTTGGCGTGCCACTGAGCCACGTAGGCGACATGGGGACCATGGTTGTCCGTCTCTCTGCCCGGCCTATTGAAGTTGCCGGCAATGCATTGCGGCTATGCTTTGTCATGCAGGAGAATTCCATCGAACACGATCGCTGTGATTTGGCGTGAGAAATCCTGAAACGAGCCTCGTTGGGGGTTGTACCACTCGACGGTCCAGTTCAATGCACCAATCACGAAAAGCCGAATCATGGCCGTGCTTGTGTCCTGGCGCAACTCGCCGCTGGCGAGCGCTGATTCGAACAGCCGATCCCAATAGTCTGCGTAAGCCCGCCGCACGATCCGGTGGCGATTTTTTGCGCTGATCGGGATTTGGCCGTAGATGCGGATGTTGGCTGACGTAAAGTCGCCATAATGCAGCATTCCCCAGAGATGGCCTTCAATGCCAGCGGCGATTCGGTCTCGCCAGGGTGCACTTTCGGGAAGAGCCGCAACACGGGTGCGCACGGCATCGGCGACGATGGTGATACCTTTGTCCAGTACCTCGCCCAGGATCTGCTCTTTCGATTCGAAGTGATAGTAGATGCTGCCGGCTTTGACGCCGGCAGCATCCGCAACCTCGCGCAAAGTAGTTGCCGCATAGCCATGATGCCTGAACAGCCGTGCAGCTTCGAGCAGCACCCGTTCACGTGTAGCGGGGCCATCTGCGTTATCTTTGCTGAGCTTTGCTTCTGTACTTGGCTTCATAATGACCGATAGTTAGATCCAAAAAAGCAAATCGTATCAAACTTGGCTTTGGTCGAAGGGGCAGACTCGTGCATTGGCGCGTCGCAAGTAGTTGCTCACTTGCTCCCGTTGGTCCACTGCCTGAAATCAGGCCGGCGTTTTTCCAGGAAAGCGCTCACGCCTTCTTTGGACTCTGCCGTGTCGTAGTACAGGCTCAGCGCTTGAAGTCCCAGGCTGCCGATCCCGCGAATGTGCTCGGTGGATGCATTGAACGAACGTTTCGCGATCGCCAGAGCCGTCGGACTTTTTTCGACAATTTCCTTGCACCAGCGGGCGACTTCGGCGTCGAGCCGGTCGTGGGGCACGACGGTGTTGCACAGACCCATGGCCAGGGCCTCCTGTGCACTGTAGCGGCGGCACATGTACCAGATCTCGCGGGCTTTCTTTTCGCCAACCACATGGCTCAGGTAAGCCGTGCCCCAGCCAGGGTCGACCGAGCCTACTTTCGGGCCGACTTGGCCAAACACGGCCTTTTCCGAGGCAATGGTCATGTCGCACAAGGTGGCCAGGACATTGCCGCCGCCAATGGCGTAACCCTGCACGCGGGCGATCACGGGCTTGGGCACGTCACGAATGGCGCTGTGAAACTCTTCCACCGGGATACCGATGGTGCCCCGGCCGTCATACTGGCCGGCATGAGCCGACTGATCGCCGCCGGTGCAGAAAGCACGGTCACCCGTCCCGGTGAGCACAATGGCGGCGATTCGCTTGTCCCAGCCTGCTTTCATGAATGCCTGCAGCAGTTCCTCGACGGTCTGGCCGCGAAACGCATTCATCACTTCGGGGCGGTTGATCGCGATGTAGGCCACCGAGTCGAGTTCTTCGTAGAGGATGTCCTTGAATTCCATGGGTTTTCCTTTTTGTCTGTTATTTCAATGCCGCATGTCTTTCGACCGTGCCCGGGCGTTTACCCAATCATGCTGTAACCACCAGACACTGAAAGAACCTGCCCGGTGACATGGCCCGCAGCCTTCGCTGAAGACAGGAAGACGACGGCATTGGCAATATCCTGCGGCCGTCCCACCTTGCGCAACGGCAGCGCCTTGGCGACTTTTTCCAGTTGCTCCGGCGTGAACATACTGTCGGCATCAATCCACATGCTGCTTCCGCCCACTTCGTCGGTGGTACTGGGGATAGTGACGCCGGGGCATACCACGTTGCAGCGGATGCCGTAACGCCCGTTTTCCTTGGCGATCGTTTTCATGAAGCTGTTGATGGCAGCCTTGACGCCGCCATACACCGCTTCACGTGGCTCACCTTGCCGACTGGCATCAGAGCTGATGGAGACGATTGAGCCGGCGTTGCGAGGAACCATGACTTCAAGCGCGGTCTTGGTGCAGTTGAGAACGCCGAGGTAGTTGATGTTGATGATCTTTTGCCACAGATCGGGGGTCGTCTGCGTGAAGAACATCAACTGGTCCCAGCCGACGTTGTTGACGAGGACATCGACGCCGCCGAACTTGTCCGAGGCTGCCTTGAACATGGCTTGCACCTGGTCAAGTTGGGTGACATCGGTCTTGACAACCTGCGCCGACGCCGCGCCGCTCGCCAGCGCGAGTTCTGCCGTCTTTTGCGCCTGACTTTCGTCGATGTCGCCGATGGTGATGTTGGCGCCTTCCGCGGCGAAGCCGAGCACGATGCCGCGGCCAATGTTCGAGCCGCCACCCGTGACGATGACCGATTTTCCTTTTAGTTCGAGATCCATACTGATTGCTCCTTGCGCTTTAGGCGCCACATTGGTGAGGATGAAATTATAACTATCTAACGATAGTTAGACAGCGAGCGAGATTTCCTGTGTTGGATGGTGCGCCTGGCAGCTACCACTGCAATCCACTGTGGCATAGGCTGCCACCTGTCGATTCAAGAGAGGGATGAAAATCCGAGAAACAAGATGGGATGGTTCACTATCAGTGCGCAACGCGCCTGACCGTGAACCATCCCAAGGGAAGGCAATTACTGTTTGTTCTTGGCGAACTCGCCAGATTCTTTCTTCACGATGTCCTGGACCACGTCGTCATACGCCGAGAACCAGTCAGTCTGGGGCACCCACTTGGCGCCGTCCCACATGTCGATGCGGGTTTTGCCGCCGCCGCCATGGTCTTTGGCGGTCACCGTCACGGGGGCGATCAGGCCTTCGGCATCAAAGTTTTTCAAGCTTTCCAGTCCGCGCTTCATTTTGTCAGGGTTGAGGGGCCAGCCACTTTGTTTGATGGCTAGGCGAGCGCCTTCGAAAACGCTGGCATAGATGGCCAGACCGGTGTTGTAGTAAACATCGTTGAGATGCTTGCGGTCACCGCTGCCCTTGTTTTTCTCATACAGGTCCTTGATGATCTGCTGCATCAGCGGGTGGCTCTGTCCACCCGTAACGTTGGTGCCGCGCTTGAGGCCTTTTGCGTTTTCCAGACCAATGTTGGCAAGGTCAACTTCGTTGAGCCAATTGACGGAAATGTACTTGTCCATCGGGATGCCGTTGCGCTTCATTTCGCGCGAGGCGACGACGTGCATGCCGGCCAGGTTCCAGCTGATCACCCAGTCGGGGTTGTTGCGGCGGATCTGGGACCAAGCGGCGGCCTGGTCATTGCCCGGCATCGGGTTGGGAACCAACTGCAGGTCAAAGCCCTCTTTGGCCGCAAGTGTCTTCAACACGCCGATCGGTTCCTGCCCGAACGGATAGTCGGGGTAGATGAACGAAATCTTCACGCCCTTGAGATTGTTGTTGGACTTGGTTTTGATGTAGTGGATATTGTTGGCCATTTGACCCCAGTAGGTGGGCCCAATGGGGAAAATCCACTTGAACACATCACCATCGACCGCATCGCCACGACCTACAAAGGATTGCACCATCACATTGCCATCCGCCATGGCGCGCGGCAGAACGGCGCGGGAAACCGGCGTGGACAGGAAATCAAAGGCAACGGCGCCTTCGCGTTTCATCTTTTCGTAGCACTCGATGCCACGCTGCGGCTCGTTGCCATGGTCTTGAACCAGTATCTCGATGGGGTGGCCTTCAATGCCGCCTTTCTGATTCAATACCTTGGCATAGTCATTCGCCGCCTGGGCAATTTGTGGCGTCACAAAGCCGTAGGATTTACTCAGGTCATAACAAAGCGCGAATTTGACGGGCTGGGCTGGTGCCTGCGCCTGCGCGGACTGCAGACCGGCCAGCGCCAATCCCAGGCCAGCAAGAATGGAAAGCAGTTTGATTTTCATGATGATGTTTCCTGTTTAGTTAGTACGGGGTGAAATGCAGTCTGTAGAAGGCACGCCGTACAGTCGTGCCCGAGGCCTGACCGAGGCGTATCGCTACTGCTTCGACTTGGCGAACTCCGCCGATTCCTTCTTGGCGCTTTCCTGGACTACATCGTCGTATGCGGAGAACCAGCCAGTCTCTGGCACCCACTTCGCGCCATCCCACATGTCGATGCGCGTCTTGCCGCCGCCGCCATGGTCCTTGGCCGTCACAGTTACAGGGGCGATGAGGCCGTTAGCGTCGAAGTTGCGCAGGCTCTCCAGCCCGCGCTTCATCTTGTCGGATGTCAGAGGCCAGCCATACTGCTTGATTGCCAGACGCGCGCCTTCGAAAACAGGAGCGTAGGTGGCCAGCCCAGTGTTGTAGAAGATGTCATTGGTATGCTTGCGGTCGCCGTTGCCCTTTCCCTTGTCATACAGATCCTTCAGGATCTGCTGGATCAGCGGGTGCTCCTGACCGCCCACCACATTAGTGCCGCGCTTGATGCCCTTGGCTGCGTCGGCGCCAATGTTCGCGATGTCCACTTCGTTGAACCAATTGACTGCGATGTACTTGTCCATCGGCATGGCGTTGCGTTTCATTTCGCGCGAGGCAACAACGTGCATGTTGCCCAGATTCCAGCTGATGACCCAATCGGGGTTGAAGCGGCGGATCTGGGACCATGCCCCTGACTGATTGTTACCAGGCAGCGGGTTCGGGAACAATTGGAGGTCGAAGCCTTCCTTGGCCGCGAGTGTCTTCAACACGCCGATGGGTTCCAACCCAAACGCGGTGTCCAGGTAAAAGAATGCGATCTTCACCCCCTTCAGGTTGTTGTTCGACTTGGACTTGATGTACTGGATGTTATTGGCTGCTTGGCTCCAATAGGTGGGCCCGATGGGGAATATCCACTTGAACACATCGCCGTCGACTGCATCGCTGCGGCCAGTAAAGGATGAAATCATCACATTGTTGTCCTGCATTGCGCGCGGCAGCAGCGCGCGCCCGACCGGCGTGGAAAAGAAGTCGAAGGTGATCGCACCCTCGCGCTTCATCTTTTCATAGCACTCGATGCCCCGCTGCGGTTCGTTGCCATGGTCTTGAACCAGAATCTCGACCGGATGGCCTTCGATGCCGCCTTTCTGGTTGAGTATCTGCGCATAGTCGCGCGCGGCCTGGGCAACTTGCGGTACGGCGAAGGCGTAAACCTTGCTCAGGTCGTAACATAGCGCAAATTTAATCGGTTCGGTCTGGGCCTGGGCCAGCGCGGGCTGGACATTGGACATCGCCATCCCCACGCCAGCAAGAATTGAAAGCAGTTTGATTTTCATGGTGATGTCTCCTGTTTAGCTAGCACGGGGTGAAATGCAGTCTGTAGTAGGCATGCCGGTCGTGCCCAAGACTTAATGCGAGAGCTCGACGCGATGTGGAGGTGTTCATGCTACGAGAAACTCGTTTCAGGTGAGCCAGCGTTTGCGCCGACTATAGTGTTTGATGTCATGGAAGCTTCGCCCTTCGGTGCCTCCTAGATAGAACTCCTGGATGTCCGGGTTTTTCTTCATGGCTTCTGCGCTGTCATGCATCACCACGCGTCCGTTCTCGATCAGATAGCCATGCGAGACGACCTCTAAAGCTGCAATTGCGTTTTGTTCCACCAGCAGAACGGACAGGCCTTCTTCCTTGTTGATGCGCCGAACAATGTCGAAAATCTCGGCCACCAGAAAAGGCGCGAGACCAAGACTCGGCTCGTCAAGCATCAGCAGCTTGGGTTGCGTCATCAAGGCACGGCCAATGGCCAGCATCTGCTGCTCGCCGCCTGACAGGTAGCCGGACTGCGCGGTGCGCCGCTGATGCAAGCGCGGGAAGTAGCTGTAAACCATATCCTTGTTACGCAGCATGTCTTGGCGGGTGCCACGAACCGCCGAGGCCGCCACCAGGTTTTCGTCAGGCGTCATGTGTTCGAACACACGCCGCCCTTCCAGCACATGCACGATACCGAGCTTGACGCGCTCCTGCGGCGCCAGTGCATCGATGTTCTGACCCAGGAATTGCACCTCACCGCGGGTTACCAGGCCGCGCTCAGGGCGCAGCAGGCCGCTGATCGACTTCAGCGTCGTGCTTTTGCCAGCGCCGTTGGCGCCCAGCAGTGCCACCATGTCGCCTTGCGGCACATCGATCGAAACGCCCTTGATGGCGAGCGATACATGATCGTAGATGACCTCGACATTGTTCAGTGACAATATCAAGGCAGGTTCCGCAGTCTGGTTTTGCATCAGCGTTGGGGTGGAAGTCAAGTTGTCAGTCGCCATGATGTCGTTTTTACTTTCGGGCGTAGCCGAAGGGCCAGACCAGCAGGTAGTTGCGCAGATTGGTGTACATCTTGCCCAGCCCCATAGGCTCAACCAGCAGGAAAATAATGATCAGCGCGCCATAAACCGCATGTGGAATGTGGGCCAGCGTTTCGATCCCGAGCGAGATGCCCAGGAGCTGCGCCAGCCAGCCGATCAGACTGTTCATCAGGCCGGGCATCAACAGAATGAAGGCGGCCCCAAAATAGCTGCCGATGATGCTGCCCAGTCCGCCGACGATCACCATGGCCAGCAACTCGATGGAGACATTGACGGCAAATTGCTCCGGTGTGGCTGCTCGGTAGAAGGTGAAGATCAGGATGGCGCCGCTGATGCCGCCAATGAAGGACGAGGTGGCGAACGCCACCAGCTTGTAATACAGGCTGTGCACGCCAATGACCGCCGCAGCGAAGTCCTTTTCACGCACCGCAATGAGCGCGCGGCCAAGCCCGGTGCGGCGCAAGTTGAGCATGAACACGGTGACGATCAGGCACCAGCCCAGCGCCACGTAATAGAGTCCGGTATCCGAGGTGATGGCCTGGCCGAGCAGGCTGATGTCAGGTGCCTGCAGTGTGGCCTGGGTGCCGCCGCTGATGGCCGGCACGTGGGAGATCACCCAGTCCATGACGAACTGCAGGGCCAGCGTGCTGAGCGCCAGATACAGGCCTTTCACGCGCAGCGCCGCGAAAGCGAAAACGATGCCGATCACAGCGGCCATCACGCCGCCGAGCACCATCGCGATCTCCCAGGGAATGCCGTTGCGTACGCCGTGCACCGCCGTGTAGGCGCCGATGCCCATGATGGCGGCATAGCCGAAGTGGAACTGTCCGGTCCAGCCCAGGATCAGGTTCAAGCCGAGCACGGCCGCAGTCCACACCAGCCACGGTAACAACTGGGTGCTGAGGACGAGCGTGCTCATGGTGAATGGCGCAGTTAACGCAAAGGCCAGCAACAAGCCGATCATCCAGCGATCCGCGGGGAGCGGAAAAAGCGAGCGCGCGTTGGCGTAATTGGTATGGAAAATTCCTGATTGACGAAATAGCATGACCTTCAGATCCTTTCAATGTCGTGGCGCCCGAACAGGCCATGCGGCCGAATCAGGATGGTCAGAATCAGTATTGTGGCAACCACCAGGTCGCGGCTACCACCGCCAACCAAGGGGTCGAGATAGCCAGATGCAACGCCTTCAAGAAGGCCCAGCAGCAAGCCGGCCAGAATGGCGCCGCCGATGCTGTCAAGACCGCCCAAAACGGCGACGGTCAAGCCCTTGAGCAAAAGCAGCGCCAGCGCCTGGCTGACCCCTTGAACCGAGCCCCATAACACGCCGGCCGTGGTGGCCAGAACCGAGGACATGGCCCAGGAAAACGCCACCCCGCGTTCAACCGAAATACCGATCGACCACGATGCGATGTAATCGTCGGAGATGGCGCGCAGGACAATGCCCCTGCGCGTGCGAAAGAAGAACATCAAGACCAAAAACAGCGCGATGGCCATCACGGCGCCCACCACATAAGCCCGACTGAGCAGCACCGGCCCCAGAAACAGCGGGTCGTCGCTGATGCCAATGGACAGCGGAAGGCCAGAGCCGCCCCAGATGGCCATTGTTGTCGCGCGTATAAAGATGTCCAGCCCCAGTGTCATCATCAGGATCATGATGATGGGGCGGCCCGCCAGCCGGCGCAACGCCACCCGCTCGATGCCCATTCCGACAAAGAACATCGTTCCCATGGCCAGCGGGATGGCGACCCACATCGACACGCCCAATCCATTGGCGATGGCCAGCACGACATAGGCACCCAGCATGGTCATCGCACCTTGCGCCAGGTTAGGCACCGAGGATGACTTGTAGATGATCACGATGCCCATGGCGACCAGTGAATACATGAGCCCCGACAGCGCGCCATTGATGGCCAATTCGGCAAACAGTGAAAAATCCATAATTTAAATCTCCTGCACCGAGAGTTGGCGCTCGATGGTGCCGACTTCACCGGATTCATACGTGATCTGCGCCTTCATCGTGACCGTCTGCTGGCCGCCGTAGATCGCATCAATGATGGGCGCATAACGCTCCTCGACCACGTTGCGGCGCAGCTTGCGGGTTCGCGTGACCTCTCCGTCGTCGGGGTCGAACTCCTTGTGTAAGGACACGAAGTGATGCAGTTTCAACCCGTCTGGCAGGATGCTGTTGACGCGCTTGACCGCTGCCGTGACCAGTTCGATCACCTCGGGTTTTTGCGACAGGTCGGCATAGGACATGTAGGAAATGCCCCGTACCTCAGCCCAATGGCCCACCGGCTCCATGTCGATGCAGATGATGGCCGCCAGCGTGTCGCGGCCGCTCCCGAGCACGGCCACATCCTTGATGTACGGACTGAATTTGAGGCGGTTCTCAATGTAGTTCGGAATGTAGCGTTCGCCTTTGGAGGTATACACCACCTCCGACAACCGTCCGAGCACCACCATGTGTCCATCAGGCTCGATATAACCTGCATCGCCCGTGTGCAGCCAGCCGTCCTCAAGTGCTTCACGGGTGGCATTTTCAAGTTTGTAGTAACCGGAAAACACGCTCCCGGAGCGAATCAAGACCTCTCCGTTGTCGCCGATCTTGACTTCCACACCGGGCAGCGGTTTGCCGACCGTGTGCAGGCGTACTTCTTCGGTGTCCTGCAAGGCAGTGAAGGCGCTGCTTTCAGTTTGACCATAAAACTGTCGCAATTTCACGCCCAGTGCGCGGTAAAAAACAAAAGTGTCTTCGCCAATGGCCTCGCCGCCGGTGAAAGCACCTCGCAGGCGGGTGAGGCCAAACTGGTCCTTGATCGGTCCGAAGATCAACCACTCTCCCAGTTGCCGCTTCAGACGCTCTGTCAGGCTGGGCTGTTTTCCCTCGAGCTTGCGTCGTTCGGACGCCAGCGCCGAGTTCATGAAAACATCGTAGAGCCATTTCTTGAGTGGCGTCGAATCCTCCATGCGAACCTGGATGGTGGTCAGCATGTTGTCCCAGCTGCGGGGTGCCGCCAGATAGAAAGTGGGAGCCACCTCGCGCAGGTCGTGCAGCACCGTTTCCTGGCGTTCGGGGATATTGATGGTGAAGTGCAGCGCAACACCGGCGCCGACCGTGATGGCAAAGTCGCCCACCCAGGCCATGGGCAGATAGGCGAGGATGGTCTCGCCAAATGTGAAGGCGCCCCCGCGATGGGCGTTGCGCACCCCCGCGAGGAAATTGCGGTGGCTCAGTACCACGCCCTTCGGCTTGCCCGTGGTCCCCGACGAGTGCACGAACACCGCCGGTCCGTCGGGCAGCGCCCGTTCGATCAAGGCATTTCGCAGTTTCGGCTCGGCACGCAAGCGATCTGCACCGATGGCCTGCAACTTTTCCCACGAAATCAGTCCGGGATTCGAATAGTTGGTCAAGCCGCGTGGCTCGTCGTAAATGATGTTCTTGATCGTTGCACCCTGATCGCCCAGATCAAGCACCTTGTCGACTTGCTCCTGGTCTTCTGCCAGGACAAAGCGGACATGCGTCTCATGCATGAAGTGACGGATTTCGTCGGGTGTTGCAGTAGAGTAGACGGGCATCGCGTAGCCGCCCAGCACGCCGGCCGCGAGCATGCCCATGTAGAGCCGGGGTCGGTTGTCGCCCAGGACCAGCAAGGCATCCTCTGCGCTAAAACCCAGGCTTTCCATGCCGGCCGCGCAGGCGAGCGTGGTATCCAGCATCTGCGACCAGGTGGTCTCCTGCCATATTCCCAGGTGCTTTTCGCGCATGGCCACGCGATTGCCCAGCAACTCGGCGTTGCGAGCCAGAATGTGGATGAGGGTGGTGTCGGTGCCCATATCCCATGTGGTGTTGCTGCCCTCGGCAGCATTGGTTTCAGTGCTTTGCATGCGCACCCCCCAGGTAGGCCTTGATCACACGTTCATCCTTCATCACGTCGGCAGGAATACCGGTTCCGATGGTTTCACCATAGCTGAGCACCATCATGCGGTCGCAGATGCCGGTGATCACATCCATGTGGTGCTCGATCAGCAGCACAGTGACATTGCGCTCGGCACGCGCATCGAGGATAAAACGGGCCATGTATTCCTTTTCCTCCTGGTTCATGCCAGCCATCGGTTCGTCAAGAACCAGAAAGCTGGGTTCGGCCACCAACGCGCGTGCCAGTTCGACGCGCTTTTTCAGTCCGATCGGAATGCTGTCCACCAGCTCGTCGCGCACGCTCTGCAGCTGCAGGAAATCGATAATCTCTTCGACCTTGAGCCGGCTCGCCATCTCATCCTTGCGACCCAGCCACCAGTAGAGGGCGGTTTTTGCCACGCCGGGCTTCATGTGGATGTGACGCCCCAGCAGGATGTTGTCAAGCACGCTCATGCCGTTGAAGAGCGCCAGGTTCTGGAACGTGCGCGCGACGCCCAGAGCTGCGACCTTGTGCGGCGCCATGCCGGTGATGTCGCGGCCATTGAGCCATATGCTGCCGACTTGGGGTGGAAAGAAGCCGGTGATGGCGTTGGTCATGGTCGTCTTGCCGCTGCCGTTGGGGCCAACCAAGCCGAAGATCTCTCCACGCTCAATGCGCAAATTGGCATCCTTCAACGCGACGAGGCCGCCGAATCGCCGCTCCAGCCCTCGGCATTCGAGGGCGGGCACTGCCGCCGCGTTGCTGGCTTTCATCGGAGTTGGCCGCTGCTCTTTGGTATTGATGGTGTTTATCACTGAGGGTGCCTATGACATAGCACGGTCGACCAACTGCCTGTGCACAGCTTGCCGACCCGATTTTCTGTTCTGCATAAAAGTTTTTCATTGTTGCACCTAACATTAGTTAGGTATATGGGGTTTGCCCTAATCTCTGGCACGCGGAGTTCATGTCGCAACGTGTTCTACGATGCTTCCCCGTGCGATCAGGGCATCAATGGCGGCGGCGCCGTAGCCGTGCTCCGTCAGCAGCTCACGCGTATGTTGGCCGAAGCGCGGCGGCGCGCTGTGGGCGCGCCCGGGTGTGCGTGACAGCTTGACCGGGATGCCGATGCCAGGCACACCCTCGACCTGCACCACCATGTCCCGATGCAGGGTGTGGGGGTCCGTCAATACCTGCGGAATGGCCCTGACGGCGCCGGCCGGAATACCGGCGGCCAGTAGGTCACGGCACAGCTGTTCGCCATCCACCTCTTGCAACTGCGCCTCTAGCAAGGCACGCAGTTCGTCGCGATGGCGAAAACGCTCGGCGTTGGTGGCAAAGCGCGGCTCACTGGCCATGTCGTGATGGCCGAGGAACTCGCACAGTTTTTTCCACTGCCCGTTGTTGCCGATGCCCAGGAAGACCTCGCAGGTCCGGGTCGGAAACTTGTCGTAGGGCACGATGTTGGAGTGCGCATTGCCGCTGAGCCTGGGTGTCTGGCCCGACTGCAACCAGTTTGCACTTTGCGGATGCAGCAGCGACACGGCGGTGTCGTACAGCGTGGCCTCGACGAACTGCCCTCGCCCGGAGCGCTGCCGCTCGATCACCGCCAGTAGCACGCCTATCACGGCCGACAGGCCGGTGGTGATGTCGACCACCGGGACACCGACCCGCAGCGGGCCGGTGTCCGGCGTGCCGTTGACGCTCATCAGGCCGCCCAGTGCCTGCGCCACCGCGTCGTAGCCAGGCGCGCCGCCGAGCGGCCCATCGGCGCCGAAGCCGCTGACCCGGCAGTGGATCAGGCGCGGGAAGCGCTCGCGCAGCGTTTGTTCATAGCCGATGCCCCAGCGCTCCAGCGTGCCGATCTTGAAGTTCTCGATCAGCACGTCGGCGTCCGCCAGCAGCTTGAGAACGATCTCGCGCCCTTCGGGCTTGGACAGGTCGATCACGATGTCGCGCTTGTTGCGGTTCAGGCCGTTGTAGTAGGCCGCCGTGCCGTCGTCGGCAAAGGGTGGGCCCCAGGCGCGGGTCTCGTCGCCAGCGGGCGGCTCGACCTTGATGACCTGCGCGCCGTGGTCGGCCAAAATCTGTCCACAGTACGGGCCACCGAGCACGCGTGAGAGGTCAATCACCTTCAGGCCGGCCAGGGCACCAAAGGCGGGCAGGGGAGCGCTGTTACCCATGGTGGCCTGTCAATAGGAGCGCGGCAGGCCCATCACATGCTCCGCGATGTAGTTCAACACCAGCTCGCGGTTCAACGGAGCCGTGCGCAGCAGCCGCACCAGACCGTACAAGTCGTAAATGCCGTATTCCTTGGTGAAACCGTTGCCGCCATGGGTCTGGATGGCCGCGTCAACGGCATGGATGCCGGCTTCGGCACCCGCGTACTTGGCGATGTTGGCAAACTCCCCGGCAGGCAGACCCTGGTCGAAGGCCCAGGCGGCCTTGAGCGCCATCAGCGAGGCCATCTCGATCTCGCTGCGGGCTATCGCGAGCGGGTGCTGAACGCCCTGGTAGGCGCCGATGGGGGTGTTGTTGAACACCTTGCGGTCGTTGGCGTAGGCCACCGCCTTCTTCAAGGCGAAGCGCCCGACACCGGTACACAAGCCAGAGAGGATGATGCGCTCGGGGTTGAGCGTGTCGAACAGGATGTTGAAGCCTTTGCCGACTTCGCCCAGCACATCGGCCTCGGTGAGCTCCACGTTGTCGAAGAACAGTTGCCATTGTGTTTCGGGCACCGGGAAGGCAACTTCAATCAGCGTCTTGCTGATGCCTTTTTTCTTCATGTCGACCATGAAGATGGTGAAGCCGTCGGTTTTCTTTTTCACGTCAGCGCGCGCTGTGGTGCGGGTCACGACCATGGCGTAGTCGGCGCAGTTGGCGTCGGTGATGAAGACCTTCTGGCCGTTGAGCTTGAAGCCGCCCTTGCCGTCGGACTTGGCGATGCTGGTGATCTCGATCGAGTTCGAGCCGGCGTTCGGTTCGGTGATGGCGAAGCAGAACTTGATGTCGCCGGTGCAGCCGCCCGGCAGAAAGCGGCGCTTCATGTCCTCGCTGGCGTGCTTGGCCAGCAGACCCATGGTCATGGTCGGTCCGACCACCAGGTTCAGCAGCGGAATGCCGTTGTTGGCCAGTCCCTCCATGAACAGCAGCATCTCGGTCATGCCCTGGCCGGCACCGCCATAGGCTTCGGGCACCATGATGCCGAGAAAACCGTCGTTGGTGATCTGCTCGTACAACTCGGTGGGGCGTTCGTTCTTGTTGGCGTAGCCGCGCCAGTAATTGTGGTCGAACTGCTTCGAGATACGGTCGCCGTACTCGTAGATCATCCGTTGTTCTTGGGTCAGCGCGAAATCCATGGGGTGTTCTCCTGTGTACTTGGGAAATTCAGGCTCCTTCCCCGAGAGGGAGAAGGAGCGAACTCAATCAGTTCTGGGCCGAGGGGAACTCGGGCGCGCGCTTCTCGCGCACCGAGGCCACGCCCTCCTTGGCGTCTTCGCCCAGGAAGCACAGCATTTCCATCGCCAGCGAGCTCTCGAAGATCGGGCGCGCCACGTTCATCCAGCCGTTGAGCGAGCGCTTGGTGAAGCGGATCGCCTGCTGGCTGCCATTGGCCAGTTTGTTGGCCACGGCCATGGCCTTGTTCATCAGCTCGGCGCGCGGCACGCACAGGCTGACCAGACCGATGCGCTCGGCTTCCTTGCCGTTCACGAACTCGGCCGTCATCAGGTAGTACTTGGCCTTGGCCATGCCGCACAGCAGCGGCCACAGAATGGCTGCGTGGTCGCCGGCGGCGACGCCGATCTTGACATGGCCGTCGGTAATCTTGGCCTCCTCGGCCATGATGCTGATGTCGGCCAGGAAGGCGACTGCCAGACCGGCACCGACGGCCACGCCGTTGATGGCCGAGATGATGGGCTTGTCGCAGGCCATCATGTTGTAGACCACGTCCGAAGCCTCGGTCATGGTGTTGGCGATTTCCTTCGGGTTGCCGACCATGCCGGCCACCCATTCCAGGTCGCCGCCGGCCGAGAAGGCCTGGTCGCCCGCGCCGGTGATGACCGCCACCTTGGTCTTGGCATCGTCAGTGACCACGCCCCAGATCTTGGTCAGCTCCCAGTGCAGCCGGCCATTGGTGGCATTCATGACCTCGGGGCGGTTGATGGTGATGACCAGCACGCCGTTGGGCTTGTGGTCGAACTTGAGGAATTGAAAGTCAGCGTAGTTCATGTTGAGGCTCCTTGAAAAAAATTGAAAACGAAAACGAAAATGAAAGGCAAAGGACGGTCAGCGCAGCTCGGCGCGTCCGTTGTTCAGCACGACGATGTCGCGTTCGACGGCGCGGGCGCGAAAGGAAACGACCTTGCCATCCACCCATAGCTCGGTGCGTATCGTTTCGCCGGGGTAAACGGGTGACGAAAAACGCACATCCAGCGACTGCAGGGCGCTCGGGTCGCCGCCGCAGACGCGCTGGGTGAGTGCCCAGCCGGCGATGCCGTAGGTGGCCAGGCCGTGCAGGATGGGCTGCTTGAAACCAGCGGCGCTTGCCACCGCGGGTTCGGCGTGCAGCGGGTTGTAGTCGCCCGAGAGGCGGTAGATCAGCGCGGCACGCGGCTGGGTGGCGAAATCGTCGCTGTGATCAGGCGCGCGCGTGGGCAGCTCATGCACGGTTTTGACCGGCCCGGCCGGGCCGCCAAAGCCACCGTCGGCGCGGCAGAAGGTGGTCGAGGTCAGCGTGGCCAGCAGTTCGCCGCTGGTGGCGTCCGTCACCGTGCGCTCGGTGTAGATCAGAGCCCCCTTGTCCGGCCCCTTGTCGATGATCTGGCTCACCCGCGTGCGCCCGATCACTTCACCCTCGGGCGGCACCGGCCGGTGCAGGCGCAAGCCCTGTTCGCCATGCACCAGCCGCACCCAGTCAACGCCGGTGGCCGGGTCCTTGAGCCACATGCCGGGATAGCCCAGCACCACCGGCAGAGTGGGCAGCGCCAGCAGGTTCTTTTCATAGACAAAGCGCAGCTCGGTCTCGTTGGTCGGGTCGGTGCCCAGGCCCACGCCCAATGCGTAGAGCATGGTGTCGCGCTGGGTGTAGCGATGGCGAACGTCCTCGAACGGCCATGCCATCAGTTTCTCGTAGTTGATCGCCATGGCAGATGACGTCAGACGGGATCCCAGGAGAACACGATGTTCGAGCTCTCCAGCGGATAGAAGTTCTGCTTCATGGCGGGCAACACGCGCTCGGCGATGGTCTCGGGTGTCCAGCCCTCGGCGGTGTGCATGCCGCGGATCGGGCGCGACTGGCTCATGAGGAAAATCTCGTTGCCGCGCACGGCGAAGATCTGGGCCGTGACGTCGGCTGCAGCATCGCTGGCCAGGAAGGTGGCCATGGGCGCAATCTGCTCGGTACCGAGTTTTTTCAGTTTTTCCACGCGTGCCTGTTGCTCGGGTGTGTCGGTGGGGATGGCGCCGATCATGCGGCTCCAGGCGAACGGCGAGATGCAGTTGGAACGCACGTTGTAGCGTTGCATGTCGCCGGCGATGTGGCGCGACATGGCCACGATGCCCAGCTTGGCAGCGGCGTAGTTGGCCTGGCCCAGGTTGCCGATCAGGCCGGACGTGGAAGTCATGTGCACATAGGCACCCGACTTCTGCGTCTTGAAGTGCGGGGCGGCGGCGCGCGAAGTGAAGAAGCTGCCGTTGAGGTGCACGTCGATGACGGCGCTCCACTCCTCGGGCGACATGTTGAAGAACAGGCGGTCGCGCAGGATGCCGGCGTTATTGACGACGATGTCGATGCGCCCGAAGGTGTCGGCCGCGCATTCGATGATGCGGTTGGCCGTGGGCCAGGTCGAGACGCTGTCGGTGCTGAGAACGGCCTGGCCGCCAGCGGCCTTGATCTCGTTGACCACCTGCTGGCCGTGGCTGGCGTCATTGCCTTCGCCGCCGACCGAGGCGCCGATGTCGTTGACCACCACCTTGGCGCCTTGCGCCGCCATCATCAGTGCGATGTCGCGGCCGATGCCCCGGCCCGCGCCGGTGACCACGGCGACTTTGTCTTGCAGCATGTTGCCCTTGCTCATGAAATGACTCCTGGTTGTTGATATGAAAAATCAGACGGTGGCGGCCGTGCCCAGCAGGGCCGTCACCTGGCTGGAAAGAACGCCGCCGTTGCCGTGGCACAGGGCGATCTCCGCATTCGGCACCTGGCGGTCGCCGGCCTCGGCGCGCAGTTGCTGCACGGCCTCGATCAGCAGGAACATGCCGTACATGCCCGGGTGACAGCACGACAGGCCGCCGCCATTGGTGTTGACCGGCAACGCGCCCCCCGGTGCGATGCGCCCGTTGCGCACGAAAGCGCCGCCTTCGCCCTTGGCGCAAAAGCCCAGGTCTTCGAGGAACAGCAGCGTGTTGATGGTGAAGGCGTCGTACAACTCCAGCACGTCCACGTCCTTCAGGGCCAGCCCGGCCATGGCGAAGGCGCGCGGCCCGGACTCGGCGGCGGCGGTGACCGTCAGGTCGGGCATGGAGCCGATCTGGCGGTGCCAGGTGGCCGCAGCCGCGCCGAGCACATAGACCGGCGGTTTGGGAAAGTCGCGCGCCCGCTCGCTGCGCACCAGCACCAGGGCGCCGCCGCCGTCGGTGACCAGGCAGCAATCGAGCACCGACAGCGGGTCGCTCACCAGACGCGAATCCAGCACCTGCTCGATGCTGAGCGGATCGCGTGCATGGGCCAGCGGATTGAGTTGCGCCCACTGGCGCGCCGCCACCGCGATGTGCGCCAGGTCCTCGCGCGTGGTGCCGTACTGGTGCATGTGGCGAGCGGCCGCCAGCGCGTAGCTGGAGATCGGGTAGCGCGGCTCGTAGGGGGCTTCGTACAAGGGCGTTTCGGCCATCGACTTGAGCTTGCCGAAGCCCGAGCCCTGGTTGCTGCCGTAGCAAATGAGCGCCACTTCGCACTGGCCGGTGTGCAGCGCCATGGCGGCGGTAAGCAGGTGGCTCACATAAGACGAGCCGCCAACCATCGTGGCTTCGCAGAACTTGGGATGGATGCCCAGGTATTCGGCCACCGATAGACCGGCGAGGAAGTGGTAGGACGAGCCGGTGAACAGGCCATCGACATCGGACAGCTTCAAGCCGGCATCGGCCAGCGCGCCGTGCACCGCTTCGCCCAGAATTTCGAGCGCGCTGCGACCGGGGGTCATGGGCACGCCGCCCAGGCTGGCACCCACGATGGCGGCCGCGCCGCGCAGGGGAGATGTGGTGCTCATGGAGGACCTTCGTGCTGCGCACAGCGGTGCGAGCTTGCTTGGGAACGGCCCGACGCGGCGCTCATGGTGTGGCGCCCGCGGGGAAGAAGACCAGCAACTTGCCCTTGGCCGGATCGTCGATCACGCGCGCCTGCACGCGCATGCCGATGCGCACCTGGTCAGGCGCAATGCCATCGATGCGCGACATCAGCCGCGGCCCTTCGGCCAGGTCCACCAGCGCCACGTTGTAGTCGCCACCGGCTTGCGGCTTGCGGCGCACCGTGGTGCTGGAATAGACGCAGCCGACCCCGCTGGGTTCAATCCAGTCGAGCTGGGCCGAGCCGCAATGGGTGCACAGCGCGCGCGGATAAAATACATGCTGGCCGCAGGCCATGCAGTGCTGGATCTGAAAGCGGCCTTGCGCCAGCGCCTGCACGAACTGAGCATCCGGGCCGGGGCCGTCAAATGCCGGATAGCCCGATGCGCTCATGACGGCAGCCTCAGCACGCTGGCAGCCAAGATGTTGCGTTGCACCTCGTTGCTGCCGCCGTAGATGGTGGCTGGGCGCGCGTTGTAGAAGCTGGTCAATGCATCGGTTTTGCCACCGGGCAGGGCGGTGGATCCGGGCGTGCCACCACTCGATCCCATGACATCGACCAGCAGGTCGGCCAGGCGCGAATAGGTTTCGGTGCCGAACAGCTTGAGCATGGAGACATCGGGGCCCAGGGTTTCGCCACGTTTGACCTGCTCGATGAAGCGGCCATAGAGCGCGCCCAGGTCGGCCACGTCCAGCGCCAGCTTGGTGTAGCGGTCCACGAAGCCGGTGTCTTCGAACAGGCCGAGCCGCTGCGCGGCTTCCTGCACGCGCGCCAGCGCGTACTGGCTTTGCTTGGGGCTGCCCAGGAAGATGCGTTCGAAGCCGAGCAGCGCCTTGGCGATGGTCCAGCCCTTGTTGAGCTCGCCCACGATGTTGCTGCGCGGCACGCGCACGTTTTCCAGGAAGACCTCGCAGAAGTCTTCGCTGCCCGCGATGTTGCGGATGGGGCGCACCGTGATGCCCGGCGTTTTCATGTCGGCCAGCAGGAAACTGATGCCTTCCTGCTTCTTGGCCGTTTTGTCGGTGCGCACCAGCAGGAAGATGTGGGTGGCGTCCTGCGCCAGCGTGGTCCAGGTCTTTTGCCCGTTGACGATGAAGTCGTCGCCGTCGACCACCGCTTCGGTGCGCAGGCTGGCCAGGTCGGAGCCCGAATTGGGTTCCGAGTAACCCTGGCACCAGATGTGCTCGCCGGCAATGATTTTGGGCAGGTAGTAGGCGCGCTGGGTCTGGTTGCCGTGGTTGATCAGCAGCGGGCCGACCATGGTGATGCCCATGTCGGGCGCGCGCGCCACGCCCCAGCGCTCCTGCTCTTCGATGAAGATGATGAGTTTCTCGGGGCTCAGGCCCATGCCGCCGTACTGCGTGGGCCAGCTCGGCGCGACCCAGCCTCTTTCCGACAGCTTCAGGTACCAAGGGCCGATTTCGGACCAGCGCAGGCGCCGTTGCGGGTAGCGCCATTCGCTGGGGAAATGTTTTTCAAAAAATTCGCGCAGGGCGGCGCGGAAGCTGGCGTTGTCGAGTGCATTCCAGTCGGTGGCCCTGGAGGCGGTGGTGTTCATGCGTGCTCCTGCGCGGTGGCGTTTTGGGTGAGGTTGGCGTAGCGGCGGCGCTGCTGGGTGCCATTGCCCAGCCAGGCGGACAGCACCAGGGCACGCTGCAGGTACAGACCGATGTCGTTTTCATCAGTGACGCCAATGGCGCCGTGCAGTTGCACCGCTTCGCGCGCCACTTGCAAGCCGGCGTCCGACGCGCGCGACTTGACGCGGCTGGCCATGGCCGAGCGGGCGCTGGCGTCGCCGTCCGGGTCATCGAGCAGGGCCAGGGCCTGGGTCACCACGCTGGCGGTCAGTTCCTGCTGAATCAACAGGTCGACGGCGCGGTGCTGCAGCGACTGGAAGCTGCCGATCGGCTTGCCGAACTGGATCCGCGTGCGCAGGTAGTCTTGCGTCATGGACAGCATGCCGCGCGCCAGGGCCAGCAGTTCAACACTGGTCAATACCAGGGTTTCATCGTAGGCGCGGGTCAGCGCGGCCTCGGCGGCGGCCCCTTCGGCCAGCAGGTGGCTGGCGGGCAGGCGAACGCTGTTCAAGTCGATCTGTGCCGCATAGCTGCCGTCGGCCAGCGACTGGCTCGACAGGGTCAGGCCGGCCGCATCGGCCTGCACCCACACCAGGGCCAGACCTTGGGGGCCGGTGGCGCTGACGATGTAGCCGTCGGCCCCGGCGCCGGGGCGCACATGGCGCTTGCAGCCATTGAGCAGCAGGGCGTCGACCTGGCGCTCCAGCCTGGTCGCCGCCTGGCCCGGCCGGTCTTTCGTGCCGGTGACGTCTTCCTGCCAGGCCACAGCGGGCAGGGTGCGACCCTCGGCGAGCTCGGTCAGCAGACGTGTTGAGAGCTCGTTGGCACCCGCATGGGCCAGCAGCCGACCGGCAAACACCAGCACCGGCACCACCGGTTCCGGCGCGACCTGCGTGGCGAGCGCGGCGACGACCTCGCCCATCTCAGTGAAGCCTTGCGCGTATCCGCCCAGTTGTTCGGGCACCAGCAGCCCGGTCCAACCCTGTTCGGCCAGGGCGCCCCAGAAGCGGCGGTCGTAGCCCGGCATCTGCTGGCGCAGGGCGCGGGCGCGGTTGAGTGGGGATTCTTTGGTGACGAAACTGAGCGCGCTTTCGCGCAGCATGGTCAGTTGTTCAGCGCGTTCGCTGTTGTGGGTGGTGGTCATGATGGGGTGGTTGCTGGTCGTGAATGTCAATAGGATTTGGGCAGCCCCAGCACCTTCTCGGCGATGAAGCACAGGATGAGTTGCGGGCTGATCGGCGCGATGCGCGGAATCATCATCTCGCGCAGGTAGCGTTCGACGTGGTATTCCTTGGCGTAGCCATAGCCACCCAGCGTGGCCATGGCGCGCTGGCAGGCGTTGAAACCAGCCTCGGCCGCCATGTACTTGGCGGCATTGGCATCGGCGCCGCAGGGCAGGCCGTTGTCGTATTTCCAGGCCGCGCGCATCGCCATCATTTCGGCGGCTTCCAGCTCCATCCATGATTGCGCCAGCGGATGCTGGATCGACTGGTTCTGCCCGATAGGCCTGTCGAAGACCACGCGCTCGCGGGCGTAGTTGACGGCCACCTGCAGCGCCGCCCGACCCAGGCCGATCGCCTCGCCCGCGATCAGCACCCGCTCCGGGTTCATGCCATGCAGGATGTACTCAAAGCCGCGGCCCTCTTCGCCGATGCGGTCCTCCACCGGCACCCGCAGGCAGTCGATGAAGAGTTCGTTCGAGTCGACCGCCTTGCGCCCCATCTTTTCGATTTCGCGCACCTCGACAAAACGGCGGTCGAGGTCGGTGTAGAACAGGCTCAGGCCGAAGGTCGGTTTCTTGCAGTCCTCGATCGGCGTGGTGCGCGCCAGAATGAGCATCTTCTCGGCCACCTGGGCGGTCGATATCCAGACCTTTTGGCCGGACAGCACATAGTGGTCGCCAACCCGCTCGGCACGGGTTTTCAGGCGGGTGGTGTTCAGGCCGGTGTTGGGTTCGGTGACGGCGAAGCAGGCTTTCTCCTTGCCCTGGATCAGCGGAGGCAGCATGCGGCGTTTTTGCTCCTCGTTGCCAAACACGGCCACGGGCTGCAAACCGAAAATATTCATGTGCACGGCCGATGCGCCAGACAGTCCGGCACCCGACTGCGAGATGGCCTGCATCATCACGGTCGCTTCACTGATGCCCAGGCCGCCGCCGCCATATTCCTGCGGCAGGCAAACACCGAGCCAGCCGCCGTCGGCCAGGGCGCGGTGCAGCTCGTGCGGAAAGCCGCCAACCTTGTCGCGTTCGAGCCAGTAGCTGTCGTCGAAGCGGGCGCAGATTTTGCCGATCGCTTCGCGGATGGTTTCGTGTTCTGGGTTGGGTGTGAAATTCATGGATGAGAACGCTGTTCAACGCCCGCTGAAACGTGGGGCGCGCTTTTCCAGAAAGGCCTGCACGCCTTCACTTGCATCGCTACTTCGGGCGCGAGCTTCAATCAGAGACCTCTCGAGCGCCATTTGCTCGTGCAGGTTGCGTCGCGCGGCGCCTTCGCACAGTTGCTTGATGCCAGCCATCGAGGCGGTGGGCGCACGGGCCAGTCGTTCGCACAGGGTTTGGGCGCGAGCGCCCAACTCGGCGTCAGGCACGACTTCGTCCACCAAGCCGAAGTCGAGGCATCGGCGAGCGTCGATGGGGTCACTGAGCATGAGAAGCTGGCGCGCGCGCAGCGAGCCGATGCGTCGGTTGATGAAGTGGGATGCGCCCATGTCAGGGGACAAGCCGATGGCTGCGTACCCTGTGCGCAGCTTCATTGATGCTGCCGCCAGAGCGAAGTCGCCGCAAAGTGCCCAGCCGATGCCGCCACCGCCGACCGAGCCGTTGATGGCTGTCACCACCGGCACCGGCAGTTCCGACAGTCGCAGTAGCGCCGGGTGCGCGATGCCCACGAGCTCGTCAATATAGACGTCGAGCGTTCCAGCGTGTTGGCGCATCTCGGCGATATCCCCGCCGGCGCAGAATATCGTTCCGCTGCCGGTCAGCAATACGACCCGCGGCTTTGCTGCGGCAATCTCGGCAACTGCGCGGGCCAGTGCAGCAGTGGACGCGAGAGAGATCGTGTGAGGGCCGTCGCTGCGGTCGAGCACGATCCGGCCAATGTCCCTGGCCACACTCCAACGTACGTTGTCAGCAGTTTGTTCTTCCATCAGTTGCTCCAGTTTTGAACCCGGCGCGAGAATGCGGTGTTGTCGCATTCGAAATGAAGTGGTTTCAGATGATCGCCAGACCGAGGCGTGTGCCCTGGTCAATGGCGCGCAAGGCGTCGAGTTCGGCGGCCAGCTCGGCGCCGCCGATGACATCGGGCGCGAGGCCGAGCGCACGCAGTTCGGCAACCAGTGCGTTCTCGCTGTCCTGGCCGGCACACAGGACGATGGTGTCCACGGCCAGCGTTTGCGGCATGCCGTTGATGCTCAGGTGCAGGCCGGCATCGTCGATGCGTTCATAGGTGCAGCCCGAGAGCGTGCGCAGGCCGCGCCGCGCCAACTCGGCCTTGAGCGCCCAGCCGGTGGTCATGCCCAGGCTGCGTCCGGGTTTTTCCGGCTTGCGCTGCAACAGGGTAACTTCGCGTGGCGAGCTGACCGGCTGCATCGGTTTCAGGCCGCCAGCGGCTGAGGGCGAGGTGTCAACACCCCATTCAGCGTGAAACTGCTCGACCGCCTGGGGCGCGTTGGTCGCCTTACCCGCATGCTCGTCATGCAGCAGGAAGGTGGACACGTCGAAGCCGATGCCCCCGGCACCGATGACCGCGACCCGGTGGCCCGCCTGCGCCCGGCCCGATAGCAGGTCGGCATAGCTCACCACCTTGGGGTGGGTGACGCCCGGGATTTGCGGCAGGCGCGGGCGCACGCCAGCGGCGATCACGATGCGGTCGTAGTGACCGGCAGCGAGAGAGGGGGCGTCCGCTCGGTTGTTGAGCTTGAGCGTCACACCGTGCCGCGCCACGCCCTGCTTGAAGTAGCGAAGCAGTTCATTGAACTCCTGCTTGCCTGGCACGGCCCGGGCCAGGTTCAACTGGCCGCCGATCTCGGATCCGGCCTCGAACAGGGTGACCGCATGACCGCGTTCGGCCGCGGTCAGCGCGCAGGCCAGCCCGGCCGCGCCGGCGCCGATCACCGCCACCTTGCGCGGCACGGCCCCTGGCGGCAAGAGCGAAAACTCCAGCTCGCGGCCGGCGCGTGGATTGACCAGGCAGGTGGCGGGGCGGTCGGCGAAGATGTAGTCCAGACAGGCCTGGTTGCAGGCGATGCAGGTGTTGATCTCGTCGGCGCGCCCCTGCGCCGCCTTGCGCACGAAGTCGGCATCTGCCAGGAAGGGGCGCGCCATCGACACCATGTCGGCGTCACCGCTGGCCAAGATTTCTTCGGCCACTTCCGGCGTGTTGATGCGGTTGGAAACGATGACCGGAATCGTCACCGCTTTCTTGATGCGGGCCGCCGCAAAGCGCCAGGCGGCACGCGGCACCACGTAGGCAATGGTCGGGATCCGTGCTTCGTGCCAGCCGATGCCGGTGTTGAGGATGTCGGCGCCTGCGGCCTGCACCGCCTGGGCGAGCTGGATGATGTCGTCAGACGGGGCGCCGCCCTCGACCAGATCGAGCGCCGACACCCGATACATGAGCAGAAACGGCGGCCCCAGGCGCTCGCGCGTGCGTCGCACGATCTCCACCGGCAGGCGGTGGCGACTTTCCATGCTGCCGCCAAATTCGTCGCTGCGGTTGTTCGTGCGCGTGACGGTGAACTGGTTGAGCAGGTAGCCCTCCGAGCCCATGATCTCGACGCCATCGAAGCCGGCGCGTTGCGCGAGTTCGGCGCAGCGGACATAGTCCTCCACCGTTTGCCAGACTTCGGCCGTGCTCAAGGCGCGCGGCGCGCGCGGGTTGATCGGGGAGGGGATGTCAGAGGCGCCCACGGGTCTGGCGATTTTTGCGTATCGCCCGGTGTGCAGGATTTGCAGAATGATCTTGCCGCCCTCGGCATGCACCGCCTGCGGGATCGGTCTGAGCGCATCGGCTTGTGCCGTCGTGACCAGCAGGGGACCGGTTTCATCCAGCAGGCCATCCTGGCAGGGGGCATAGCCGCCCGTGACGATCAGGCCAGCGCCACCGCGTGCGCGCTCGGCATAGAACAGGGACAGCCGGTCGATCGACCGGTCCAGCGACTCCAGGCGGGTGTGCATCGATCCCATCAGCGTCCGGTTGCCAAGGGTGTGCGCGCCGACCTTCAGCGCGGAGAGCAGCGTCGGAAAGAAAACGGTGGCTTCGGTGGACATGGAGAACGCCTTTTTAATAATCTAACTAACACCTGTTCGATGATATATCATACGGCGTCGACCAGCCATGCAATTGGCGAGCACCTCAAATTCTTCTTCCCGATTGACGGTGCGATGCAGGCGGCGACTTCGACTACAGACAACAGTCAATCAGGAGATTTCCCATGATGTTCGACGACGACCAGATGGCGCTGCGTGACGTGGCGCGCCGCTTTGCACGAGAGAAGCTCAGGCCCGATTACCAGAAGCGCGAATCGCAACCTGGCATCGACCGGGCCTTGTTCAAGGAAATGGGTTCGCTCGGTCTGATCGGTGTTGATCTGCCCGAGGAATATGGCGGCTTGGGCCTCAGTGGCGTCACGGCCGGCATGATCACCGAGGAAATTGCCTATGGTGACTTCAACGTCAGCTACATGCAGCTGCTCAGTTCGCTGATGGGCGCCATCATCCATGCCAATGCGTCCCCCGAGCTGGCGCGCACCTGGAACAGCCGGATCGTGGCGGGCGAGGCCATCGTCGCGCTGGGTCTGACCGAACCACGGGGCGGCTCGGATGCCGCCAATCTGCAACTCAAGGCGCGTCGCGTGGGCGACGAGTACGTGCTTTCCGGCGAGAAAACCTCCATCACTTTTGCCGACCAGGCCGATGCCATGGTGTTGTTCGCACGCACCGGCAAGCCCGAGGATGTCGCACGAGGCATCAGCGCCTTCCTGGTCGATCTGAATCAGCCCGGCGTGCAACGCACGCGCTTCAATGATGTTGGTAGCAAGATCATCGGCCGTGGTTCGGTGTTTTTCGACGATGTGCGGGTGCCGGTCGAGAACCGGCTGGGCGAGGAGGGCAAAGGCTTCACGCAGGTGATGCAGGGCTTTGACTTCAGCCGCATCCTGATCGCGCTGCAGTGCGTGGCCGCCGCGCAGGCCTCGATCGACGAAGCCTGGGAATACGTGAAGGAACGCCAGACCTTTGGCGCGCCGCTGGCGCAGTACCAGGGCGTGAGCTTTCCCCTTGTCGAGTTCGAGACCCTGATCGCCGCTTGCCGCCAGCTCTGCTACCACGGCCTGGCCCTGCGCGATGCCGGTCAGCCGCACACCGCGGAAGCGGCCATGGTCAAGTGGATGGGCCCCAAGACCGCTTTTGACGCGATTCACCAGTGCCTGCTGACCTTTGGGCACTATGGCTGGTCGATGGACCTGCCTCACCAGCAGCGCCTGCGCGACGTGATGGGCCTGGAAATCGGCGACGGAACGGCGCAAATCATGAAGCTGATCGTTGCCCGCGAGCGCGTGGGACGCGCCGCCGTGCAGTACGCCAAGGAGAGCAAGAAATGATTCAGACATCCCCAGTGGAGATCAGCCGTGCCGGCGCAGTTGGAATTATCGAGTTAGCCCGCCCCGAAAAATTCAATTGCCTGTCGATGTCCGTTCATGCGGCCATCGAGGCCGCCATCGACGGGTTCGAGAAATTCGACTCCGGTGTGCGCGCCATTCTGATCCGGGCGCAAGGCAAGCACTTCTGCACCGGCGCCGATCTGGATGAGGTGAAGTCGCTGCGTGGCGATCCAGCCAGGCTCAAGCACTTCATCAGCTATGGTCACAGCGTGCTCAAGCGCCTGGAACGCAGCGATTTGCCGGTGGTGGCGGCCTGCCAGGGTCTGACCCTGGCCGGTGGCAGCGAACTGATGCTGGCCTGCGACATCATCTTTGCGGCCAAGGACGCGCGCTTTGGCGACCAGCATGCCCAGTTCGGCCTGATTCCCGGCTGGGGCGGCAGCCAGCGCATGCCACGCATTGCGGGTCTGCGCCGTGGCCTGGACCTGTTCTTTTCGGCGCGCTGGATCGATGCCGCCACCGCCGAGCAGTGGGGGCTGGTGAACTATGTGGTCGAGCCTGAGCAGTTGGGTGAAGCGGCGCTGGCGTATTGCAGCAAGATCGCCACGCGCAGCCGCATCGGCATGGCCACCATGAAACGTTTGGCACGGCAAGGCATGGAGGGTTCGTCGGAGGTCGGTCTCCAGCTTGAGGAAGACCTGGCCAGCGCGGCTCTGCTCGATGACGACGTCAGCGAAGGTCTGGCGGCCTTCGAGGCACGCCGTACACCGGTGTTCAAGGCCTGAGCGGCTGAATGCTTTGTCTCGCGAATAGGCGCAATCACATATGACCATCCTTTCCTCCCGCATATCGACTTCCGACGACGAATTTCGGCTCAACCAAAAAGCCTACCAGGCCGTGATTGCGGACCTGCAAAGCCGTCGCCAACTGGCGCTGGCCGGTGGCCCCCCGAAAGCTCGGGAAAAACACCTGGCGCGCAACAAGATCCTGCCGCGCCATCGCGTCGAAGTGCTGCTCGATCCAGGTTCGCCTTTCCTAGAGGTCGGCATGCTTGCCGGCGAGGGCATGTACGACGGCGTGCCGCCGGGTGCCAGCATCATCACCGGCATCGGTCTGGTGCAGGGCCGTCCGTGCATGATCATTGCCAACGACGCCACCGTGAAGGGTGGCACCTACTACGGCATGACCTGCAAGAAGCATGTGCGGGCGCAGCAAATTGCTTGGGCACACCGCTTGCCCTGCATCACGCTGGTGGACAGCGGTGGCGCCTTCCTGCCGGAGATGGCCAACATTTTTCCCGACGTGGGGCAGTTCGGCAGCATTTTCAACAACCAGGTCCGCATGTCGGCCGAAGGCATCCAGCAGATTGCCGTGGTGATGGGGCCTTGCACGGCGGGTGGCGCCTACATCCCGGCGCTGTGCGACGAGGCGGTGATTGTCAAGGAGCAGGGCTATATGTACCTCGGCGGCCCCGAGCTGACCTTTGCCGCCACCGGCGAGACGGTGGATGCCGAGTCGCTGGGCGGTGCCAAGATGCATTGCAGCGTCAGCGGCGTCACCGATCACATTGCCGAAGATGACCGCCACGCGCTGGCCATCACGCGTGAAATCGTACGGGACTTGGGTGAGCAGCCCAAGCCACGCTGGACGCGTCAGCCGTCGGTGCCTCCGCGCTTCGATCCGCGCGAGATTTACGGCATCATCAGCCGCGACACCAAAATCCCGACCGACACGCGCGAGATTCTGGCGCGTTTCGTCGATGACAGCCGATTCCAGGAATTCAAGCCGATGTACGGCGACACCCTGCTGACCGGCTTTGCTCGCATCCATGGCCACGAGGTTGGCATCCTGGCCAACCAGGGCGTGCTGTTCCCGGAAAGCGCGATGAAGGCGGCGCACTTCATCGATCTGTGCTGCCAGCGAGACATCCCTCTGCTGTTCATGGCCGACGTGACCGGCTTCATGGTCGGGCGCGCCGCCGAGCAGGCTGGCATTGCCAAAGCCGGGGCCAAGATGATCACGGCGATGGCCTCGGCCAACGTGCCCAAGTACACCATCATCATGGGCGCCTCTTACGGTGCAGGTTACCTTGCGATGTGTGGCCGCCCGTTCAACCCGACCGCGATGTTTGCTTGGCCGACCGGCCGCGCGGCCATCATGGGTCCGGATCAGGCCGCCACGGTGATGGCACTGGTGCGCAAACAGATCAACAAGACCGAGGGAAAAGAGTGGACGCCCGAGGAAGAAGAGGCGTTCAAGGCGCCGGTACGCAAGATTTACGAAGACTTCCAGCCTGCTGCGAACTTCTCCTCGAATTTGTGGGTGGACGGCATCATCGATCCGGTGGAGACACGCGACGCCATGGGACTGCTGCTCGACCTCGCATCCCGTACTGCCGCCAAACCGACGCCGTTCGGTGTCTTCCGTTTTTAACCAGGACGCCAGCCATGCAACGCATCCACACCGTCTTGATGACCCACTTCGCCGCAGGAGTTGGGCATGCTTAAGAAAGTCCTCATTGCTAACCGCGGCGAGATCGCCTGCCGCATTGCCCGCACCTGCCGCAAGCTCGGCCTGGAAGTGGCCACCGTGCACTCCAGTGCCGACCGGTTTGCCCGCCATGTGCGTGAGATCGGTGAATCGGTCGAACTCGGGGGTGCAGCGCCCAGCGAGAGTTATCTGAACATCGATGCCATCATCGCGGCGGCCCGGCGTGTGGGCGCCGACGCCGTTCATCCGGGCTATGGTTTTGTCTCGGAAAATCCGGCCTTTGTGCGCGCACTGGATGCGGCTGGCTTGACCTTCATTGGACCCCGGGCCGACACCATCGAGCGCGTCGGCGGCAAAGCCAGTGCCAAGCGCGAGGCAGCCTGCCTCGGCGTGCCGGTCATTCCCGGCAGCGAAAGCGGCATGACCGACCCAGCCGAGGTGTTGAATCTGGTGCGCGGTATGAAGCTGCCCGTGCTGCTCAAGGCCGTGGCTGGTGGCGGTGGCCGTGGCATGGCGGTGGTCGAGACGCTGGAGGGGCTGGAGTCGCGCATCGAGAGTGCCATGCGTGAGGCCGAAAAAGCCTTCGGCAACGGCGAACTGATCGTCGAGCGCTACCTGCCGCAGGTGCGCCACCTGGAGGTGCAGGTAGCCGGTGATGGCCAGGGCCACGCCATCCACCTGTTCGAGCGCGAGTGCACCTTGCAGCGGCGCCATCAAAAAGTGATCGAAGAAGCGCCGTCCAGCGGTCTCAGCCCGCGCCTGCGAGAAGCCATCCTGGCCGACGCGGTCAAGCTGGCTTCTGGCGTGAACTACCGCGGCCTGGGCACGGTGGAGTTTGTCGTCACGGGCGAGGAACATTACTTCCTGGAAGTCAATCCGCGGCTGCAAGTCGAGCACCCGGTGACCGAAGAAGTCACAGGCCTCGATCTGGTCGAACTGCAACTGCGCATTGCCGACACCGGTACCTTGCCCCTGACGCAGGCCGACGTGCGCTGCATCGGTCACGCCTTTGAGGCCCGGCTGTGCGCGGAAGACGCCGATGCGGGCTTTTTACCGGCCACCGGGCGGCTGCAGGTGGTCGATTTTTCGCGCGCTGGCGTGCGCATCGAGTCCGGGGTGGACAGTGGCGACGAGATCTCGCCGCACTACGACTCGATGATCGCCAAGCTCATCGCGCACGGGCCTGACCGCGAGTCGGCGCGCCGGGCGCTGGTGGCCGGATTGCGCGAAAGCACGGTGATCGGCCTGGTCACCAACCTGGAATTCCTGCATGAACTGCTGGAATGGCCAGAGACCCGCGATGCCACCTTTCACACCCGCCTGATCGACGAGCGCCACGCGCAGCGCGGCGTGGTGGCGCCCGCCCCGCCGCCGCTTGAGCACCTGGCTGCGGCCGCGTTGCACTGGCTGGCGCAACGGCGTGCCGAGTCGCCCGCATTGGGCTGCTGGACCCTGGGGGACGGTTTCACAGGCTGGCGCCTGCGCAGTGGGCCGATTCAGGCCGCACCCCAGCCGGTCCTGGTGTTGAAGGCCGGCGCGGCCGAGTGGCCGGTGCGGTTTTCGAGGTGCGACGCTCAGGGCGCCTGCTCTCTGGTCATTGGCGAGCAGGAGGTGAACGCCTCGCTGCAGCCGCTCGCGGCCGGGCGCTCCCTGTTGCAGTGCGGCGGGCGGGCGCTGGAGCTGACGATCCGGGGCGATGCGCGGCAGGTCGAGCTCGCCAGCGCGCTGGGCAGCGGCGTGTTCATGGCGCAACCCTATCTGGGAGGGGACGCCGGTGACGCCGGCGCCAGCGGCCAGCTGGGCGCGCCGATGATGGGCAAGGTGGTGGCGGTCAAAGCGGCGGTCGGCGAGATGGTCGCTATCGGGCAGACCGTGATCGTGCTTGAATCGATGAAGATGGAGCTGCACGTTACGGCGCCGTTCGAAGGTAGCTTGAGCAGCCTGCGCTGCCGGGTCGGCGACATGGTCGAGCGCCACCAGGTGCTCGCCGAAGTCAGCCCCTCCTGATGGAAAGAGAAGTCAGCGATGAGCAACTTACCTACCTCCGTCGAGTTCCATGAGGAAGGCCCGCGCGAGGGCTTCCAGATGGAGCCAAAAACCTATCCGCTGGCGGATCGCGCCGCGCTGATTGATGCTTTGAGCGCCTCGGGCCTGAAGCAGATCCAGGTGGCGTCCTTCGTCAGTCCGCGCGCGGTGCCGCAGATGGTCGACGCATCCGAGTTGTTTGCCGCCATCACCAAGCGCCCTGGCACCCGCTACACGGCGCTCTGGCTCAACGACAACGGCTTCGAGCGTGCGCGCGCCTGCGAACAGGTGGACCTGGACGGCAAGCTGATGTTCTACACCACCGAGCCGTTTTCGCAGCGCAACAACAACTGCAGCGTGGCCGAGATGCGTGAACGCCAGCTCGGCTGGCTGGACCGCTACATCGCCCTGGGCATTCCGGTGGAAAAGGCCTACGTGATCACGGCCTTTGGCTGCAATCTCGGTGGTGCCGTGCCGCTGTCGGTCCTGACCGATCAGGTCCGCTGGCTGGTCGATGCCTGCGCCGACCGGCGTGTGCCGCTGCCGGTGGTCTACCTGGCCGACACCATGGGCTGGGCCCATCCCGAGGAGATCAAGCGCCGCGTCGGCGCGGTGCGCGCGATCGTACCGGAGGCGCAGATTGGCCTGCACCTGCACGACACGCGCGGCGTCGGCGGTGCCAACGTTTATGCCGCCCTGCAAATGGGCGTGCGGCTGTTCGACAGTTCGGTCGCCGGTCTGGGCGGCTGTCCGTTTGCGGGCCACACGCACGGTGGCGCGGCCGGCAATATCTGCACCGAAGACATGGTCTTCATGTGCGAGGAACTGGGCATCGAGACCGGGATCGACCTGGAGGCGCTGATCGAGGCGGCGCGGCTGGCCGAACGCATCATCGGCCGCTCCCTGTCAGGCCATGTGATGCACAGCGGCTCGCTCGCTGCAATGAAAAGATGACACAGATGACATCCCTAGAAAGCCGTATCGACACCCGCAGCGATTCCTACCACCAGGCGCTGGCGCACGGCCGCACCCAGGTCGAGACCTTGCGCACACGCCTGTCCGGGGTGGCCACTGGCGGGCGTGATGCGCACATCGGGCGCCACCACGCGCGCGGCAAGCTGCTGGTGCGCGAGCGCATCGACTTCATCGTCGATGACGGCAGCGCCTTCTTGGAACTCTCGCCGCTGGCGGCCTGGGATCAGTATGGCAACGAGGTGCCGGGTGCGGGCATCGTCACCGGCGTCGGCATGGTGGCCGGGCGGCCGTGCATGTTCATCGCCAACGACGCCACCGTCAAGGGCGGCTCGTTCTTCCATGAAACCGTCAAGAAACACGTGCGGGCGCAGGAAATCGCCGAGCGCCTGCGACTGCCCTGCCTGTACCTGGTGGACTGCGGCGGTGCCTTTCTGCCGGAGCAGGACCGCGTGTTTCCCGACAAGGACTACTTCGGCAACAGCTTCCACCGCCAGTGCCGCATGTCGCAGGCCGGCCTGCCGCAGCTCTCGGCCGTGTTCGGCGGCTGCACCGCGGGCGGCGCCTACATTCCCGCGCTGTCGGACGAAGTGGTGATGGTGCGCGGTAACGCACGCATTCATCTGGGTGGCCCGTCCATCGTCAAGATCGCGATCAACGAAGTGGTCGACGGCGAAACCCTGGGCGGCGCGGAGATGCACAGCCGTGTCTCCGGTGTCAGCGACCACCTGGCCGAGGACGAGCATCAGGCGCTGGCCATGCTCCGTCAGATCGTCGCCAGCCTGCCGCCCGAGCCGCCCATGGTGCCGCCGCTGCCGCCCAGCGCACCACGTTACGACCCGATTGAGCTCGATGGCGTCGTACCGGTCGACCCCAAACAGCCCTACGACGCGCGCGAAATCATTGCGCGGCTGCTCGACGGCAGCGCTTTCCACGAGTTCAAACCGTTGTGGGGAGATACGCTGGTGACCGGCTTTGGCGCGATCCACGGCCAGCCGGTCGCCATCCTCGCCAACAACGGCGCGCTGCTGGCCGAGTCGGCCCTGAAGGGCGCGCATTTCATCGAACTGGCCAACCAGCGCGGAGTACCGCTGCTGTTTTTGCAGAACATCCCCGGCTTCATGGTTGGCACCGAGGCCGAGCGTGGCGGTATTGCCAAGCACAGCGCCAAGATGGTGTATGCCATGGCCTGCGCGCGCGTGCCCAAGCTCACGTTGGTGGTTGGCGGCTCTTATGGCGCCGGCAACTACGGCATGTGCGGCCGCGGCTTTGAGCCCGAATTCCTGTTCGCCTGGCCCAGTGCCAGAGTTGCCACGATGAGCGCCGACATTGCCAGCAACGTGATGGTCGAGCTGGCGCGCTCTAACTTGCGCGGCCCGGCTGATGAGGCGCGGCTGCTGGATATCGAACGCAGGGTACGCGAGCAGTACGCGCGCCAGAGCGATCCCTATTACGCCACCTCCCGGCTGTGGGACGACGGTCTGATCGAACCCTCGGCCTCGCGCGATGTGCTGGGCCTGGCGCTGGCGCTGGCGGCGCGCCGTGCGTTGCCGAGTACGGCAACCCCTGTTTACCGCATGTAAGAGAACCTCTATGAACACCCCCACCTACGAGACCCTGCAACTGGTCGTCGACGCGCGCGGCGTGGCCCGCCTCACGCTCAACCGCCCCGACACTCATAACGCGCTCAACGCCACCCTGATCAGCGAGCTGCGCCGTGCCGTCGATTGGCTGGCCGCAGCGCCGGGCGTGCGCGCGGTGGTGCTCACCGGCACCGGCAAGACCTTTTGCGCGGGTGGTGACCTGGGCTGGATGCAGGACAACATGAAAAAGAGCCGGACCGAGCGCGTGGGCGAAAGCGGCGATCTGGCGCTCATGCTGCGCGCCCTGAACGAGCTGCCTATGCCCGTCATTGGCCGCATCAATGGCCCCGCGTATGGCGGCGGAGTCGGCATGATCTCGGTCTGCGACATCACGATCGCGGTCGATACCGGCATCTACTCGCTGACTGAGGTGCGCCTGGGCCTGCTGCCGGCCAATATCGCGCCCTACGTCGTGGCGCGCATGGGTGAAGCCAACGCCCGGCGCACCTTCCTGACGGCGCGCCGCATGAGCGCGGCAGAGGCGCAGCGCCTGGGCCTGCTCTCAGAAGTGGTGGCGGCCGATCAGCTCGACGCGGCCATTGAACGCGAACTCGCCGACCTGCTGCAGTGCGCGCCCGGCGCGGTGGCGGCCACCAAGAAGCTTGTGGCCTATGTGCAGGCGCACGATCTGCCCACCAACATGATCTACACCGCTGACAAGCTGGCCGACGCCTGGGAAACCGAAGAAGGGTGCGACGGCATCGCTGCCTTTTTTGGCAAGCGGCTGCCGATGTGGCGGCAGGTCTGAGTGTTGGCATGAAGGCGTGCGACTGATGTTTAACACCCTCCTGATTGCCAATCGCGGGGAGATCGCCTGCCGCATCGCCCGCACCGCGCGCCGCATGGGCCTGCGCACGGTGGCGGTCTATTCCGAAGCCGACCGCGAGGCGCTGCACGTGGCCCTGTGCGATACGGCCGTGCGCATCGGAGCGCCGGAGGCCGCGCGCAGCTACCTTGATGCCGCTGCCATCGTGGCCGCGGCGCGTGCCGCCGGTGCGCAGGCCATCCATCCGGGCTACGGCTTTTTGTCGGAAAGCCTGGCCCTGATTGACGCCTGCGAAGCCGTCGGGCTCATTTTTGTGGGTCCCTCGCGCGAAGCGATCCGGCGCATGGGCTCGAAGATCGAATCCAAGCGCATCGCGCTCGGAGCCGGCGTGCCGGTGGTGCCGGGCTACCACGCCGACGACCAGGACTCTGCGGTCTTGCAGGCGGCGGCCGGGGGCATCGGCTACCCGGTGCTGATCAAGGCCTCGGCCGGCGGCGGCGGCAAGGGCATGCGGGTGGTGCGCAGCGCGGCTGACTTCTCGGCCGCGCTGGATACCGTGCGACGCGAAGCAAAGGCTTCGTTCGGCGACGACCGCGTGCTGCTGGAACGCTACCTCGACGAGCCACGCCACCTCGAAGTGCAGTTGCTGGGCGACAAGCACGGGCATCTGGTCCATCTGTTCGAGCGTGAATGTTCGATCCAGCGCAACCACCAGAAAGTGATTGAGGAAGCGCCCGCGCCGCACCTGCCTCCCGCAGTGCGCGAGGCCCTGTTTTCGCACGCACTGACGATCGGGCACGCCATGGGCTACGACAGCACCGGCACCATCGAGTTCATCCACGACAGCCGCAGCGGCGACACCTTCTTTCTGGAAATGAACACCCGGCTGCAGGTCGAGCACCCAGTGACCGAGTTGACGGTCGGTATTGATTTGGTCGAATGGCAGCTGCGGGTGGCCACTGGTGAGCCGCTCGGCTTCGCCCAGCCGGACCTGTCGCAGCGCGGCTGCGCGATCGAGGCGCGAGTCTGCGCGGAGAATCCGGCGGCGGGTTTTGCGCCCGAGATCGGCGCCCTGATCGACTACCGCGAGCCGCGCGGCGAGGGCGTCCGGGTCGACAGCGGCGTACGCAGCGGCAGTCAGGTGACGCCCTATTACGACTCCATGCTGGCCAAGGTGATTGCCCATGCCGACGACCGGCCGACCGCCGCACGGCGGCTCGCCACGGCATTGGACAACACGGTGCTGCTCGGCGTGCACAGCAACCTCGGTTTTCTGGCCGATCTGCTGCGCCACGACCACTTCGCGCAAGTACTCACCACACACTACATCGAACGCGCCTTTCCCGCAGGCTGGCAGCCGCGCGCGGACGATGGGCTGGCCATCGCCGCTGCCGCCGTGCACGGCGTGCTGACCCAGCAGGCGGCGGCCGGGCGCTCGGCCTGGCAGTCGCTCGGGGCCTGGCGCGCGTCCGGCGCCGGGAGTGGCACTGGCAGCACGCAGGTGCTGCTCGAAGACGAGCAGCGCTGCGTGCATGAAGCCAGCGTGTCGCCGTTGGGCGAAGGCTGGCGCGTGCGCGTCGGCGATCTGGAGCTGAACCTGGGAGCGACGCTAACCGGCGACACCCTGGCGTTGCAGCACGACGGCCTGACGGTGCGCTTCACGTTGGCGCTGGAACAGCACGCTACGCAGGGCAAACGCGTGTGGCTGGCCGGGCCGGGCGGCACGTGGGCCTGGCGCCGGCTCGACCGCTGGCAGCGCGCACTCAAGGGCGCGGCGTGCGCCGATGATGAGCGGGGCGGCAATCGCCTGCTCGCGCCCATGCCCGGTCTAGTGACGCAGGTGCAAATCAGTGTGGGCATGACGGTGAACGCGGGCGACACGCTGGTGCAGATGGAGGCAATGAAGATGGTGCACACGCTCAGCGCGCCCGCGGCGGGCCGGGTCAGCGAGTTGCGTTGCCGCGTCGGTGACGCGGTGCGCGGTGGCGATGTGTTGGTAATCATGGAAGCAATGGAATCTGAGGAAAGGCAATGAACGAGCCGATTTATTTTGACGAGCAACACCGGCAGTTCCGGGACAACCTGCGCCGCTTTGTCGAGCAGGAGGTGGTGCCACAGGCAGCGCCCTGGGAAGAGGAAGGCATGGTGCCGCGTGCGGTGCTGAGAAAAATGGGTGAGCTCGGCTACCTCGGCGTGCGTTACGCCGAGCAATACGGCGGCTCGAATCTTGACACGGTGTACAGCGCGATCCTGGCCGAAGAACTCGGCCGTTCCACGTACGGCGGCTTTGCCGTGACGGTGATGGTGCACACCGACATGGCCTCGCCGCACCTGGCCAACTTTGGCACGCCAGAGCAGCTCGCGCGCTACCTGCCCGCCATCATCTGCGGCGAGAAGATCTGTGCCGTGGCGGTCACTGAGCCCGATGCAGGCTCTGACGTGGCTGGCATCCGCACCCGCGCGGTGCGCGACGGAGACCACTGGGTTATCAATGGCAGCAAGATGTTCATCACCAACGGCGTGCATGGTGACGTGTACTTCGTCGCCGCCAAGACCGACCCGACGGCCAAGGGCTCGCGCGGTATCTCGATCTTCATTGTCGAGAAGGGTACGCCGGGCCTTCGAGTCGGGCGCGCGTTAAAGAAAAGCGGCTGGCTGTGCAGCGACACCGCCGAACTGGTGTTCGAAGATTGCCGCATCCCGGCCGCCAATCTGCTGGGCGAAGAGAACAAGGGCTTCTACCAGATCATGCGCAATTTCCAGAACGAGCGCATGGTGCTGGGTGCGCAGATGATGGGCGAAGCCGCGCGTGCGATCGAGCTGACGCTGGCCTATGTGCGCGAGCGCAAGGCCTTCGGCGCCACGCTGTGGGACAAGCAGGCGATCCGCCAGCGCCTGGCCATGCGGGCAGCGCAGGTCGAGGCGGCCCGTCAGTTGGTTTACCACGCTGCCTGGCTCGATGCGAAGGGGCGCGAGTGCGTCAAGGAAGTGTCGATGGTCAAGGCGCTGTGCGGCGAGCTGCTCAACGACGTGGTCTATGACTGTCAGCAGTTCCACGGTGGCGCTGGCTATATGCGCGAGACGCCGATCGAGCGCATGGTGCGCGACGCCCGTGTCCAGGCCATCGGTGGCGGTGCCACCGAGGTCATGCTCGAAGAAGTGGCGAAACGGTTGTGAACATGAGCACCTCTCAAGCTACTTCAGTCATGGAAGAGCCGGTCGAGCTGCCGCTGAAGGAGGTCCTGCCCGGCATCCTGATGTTCACGCTGCCGGTGGACTATGGCATCGACCACGTCAACATCTACCTGATTCGCGAAAGCGAGGGTTGGTGCCTATTCGACACGGGTGCCGACTGCGAAGCCGCCCGTGCGCTGTGGCTGCGCGCCCTGGAGGGACCACTAGCGGCCGGCCTGACGCGCATCATCGTCTCGCACCACCACCCCGACCACCTCGGGCTGGCAGTGTGGCTGCACGAGCGCACCGGCGCTACCATCCTGATGCGCGAGGAAGAACGGACGGTGGCGGGGCAGACGCACGTGCCCAGCGCCGATGACCGCGCCTACTGTATCGACTTCATGTGCCGCCATGGGGTGGCGCCGGAGGATGCGCAACAGGTGGTGGGCGGGGTCTTGCAAAGCAACATGGCCTGCGCCGTGCCGGCGCGCGTCGAGCCGCTCGAAGCCGGCCAGACGCTGCGCATCGGCGAGCATGTGTTCGAGGTGCTGGTGCTGGGCGGTCACAGCATTGCACAGATTTGCCTGTATGCGCCCAAGTTGAAGCTGCTGCTCACGGGCGACCAGTTGCTCGAACGCATCACGCCCAACATCGGCGTCTGGCCCTATGGCGAAACCGATCCGCTGCCGCGCTATCTGAACAGCCTGCGCACAATTGCCGCGCTGGATATCGAGCACGTGCTGCCGGCCCATCACGACGTCTACCACGCCGGGGTCAAGCGCGCGCACGGACTGGTGGCGCACCATCAAAAAGCGTTGCGCAAGTTCATGGCGCGCCTGGGCGCGGGGGGCATGAATGCCACCGAACTCGGCTACGCCGTTTATGGCGCGCAGAGCGACCCGCTGCATGCTTACCTTGCCATGGGCGAAACCCTGGCGCACCTGCTGTGGCTGGAGCGCTCCGGCTACGTGCGCCATGAAGAAACGCTAGCCGCGACCCGCTGGTATCCGGTGACGGCGGCCGGCGAAGAGCCCACCCTCACCTTGTCTGGAGATATGTCGAGATGACAGAAACACACACCATCAACGAAGAAGAAATCGCCAAGAGATGGCAGAAGTTTGCCCATGTGTCTCCGTATAACCGCGAACTGGGCCTCCTGCCGCACGCAGCGCGAACCGACTGGTGCGTGCTCAAGGTCGAGTATCAGGAAGCGCTGGTGGGCGATCCGCAGACCAGGGTTTTGCATGGCGGCGTGATCACTGCGCTGCTCGACGCAGCGTTCGGATTCGCGATTTTCGTCAAGCTGCCAGAGATACGGCCGATGGCCACGCTGGACTTGCGCATCGACTACCTCAAGCCCGCCACGCCCGGGCGTGCGATTCTGGGAGGGGCCGTTTGCTACAAGCTGACTGCAGAACTGGCGTTCGTCCGAGGCGCTGCTTACCACGACACGCCGGACGACCCAATTGCCACCGCCGTCGGCATTTACATGTTTACTTCCGGGCGACCGGTATTGCGCAACGAGGATGTGCCACGATGAAATGGACCGAACAAATTGACCATGCGCGCGCCCAGGGTGACTGGAGCGAAGTGATCCGGGCGGTGCCCTTTGCGCGTTTTCTGGACTTGCGCATCGATGTCAAGGGCGAGGAGTTCACCTGCGTCCTGCCATTCCAGGAAAAACTGATAGGCAACCCCATCCTGCCGGCTCTGCATGGCGGAGCCACCGGGGGGTTTCTGGAGTGCGCCGGATTGTTCTACCTGCTGTGGCACATGGACAGCCGGGACTTGCCCAAGACCATCGATTTCAACATTGATTACCTGCGCTCGGGCCGTCCGCAGGACACCTATGCCAACGTCGTGATGGTCAAGCTGGGCCAGCGTGTGGCGAATCTGCGCATCCAGGCATGGCAATCCAGCCCCGATAAGCCCATCGCCCTTGGCCACGGCAATTTCATGCTGCGTGCCTGAGCTCATTACGAAGGAGACAAATCCATGAGCCAATCTGTTTACAAATCCGTGTTTCGCCCCGGCCTCTTTGCCGGTCAGACGGTGATCGTCACCGGCGGTGGCAGCGGCATCGGCCGCTGCACTGCGCACGAGTTGTCCAACCTGGGCGCCAGCGTGGCGCTGGTGGGCCGCAAGATCGAGAAGCTGCAGGCGGTGCAGGCCGAGATCGAAGCGGCGGGTGGCAAAGCCAGCATCCATGTCTGCGACATCCGCGACGAGCCGGGCGTCAAGGACCTGGTTGCCGACGTGATTGCGCAGCACGGCCGGATCGATGGCCTGGTCAACAACGCCGGCGGCCAGTACCCGCAGCCGGTCAAGGACATCAGCCTCAAGGGCTGGGAGGCGGTGGTGCGCAGCAACCTGACGGGAGGCTTTCTCGTCTCCCGCGAGGTCTACACGCAGTGGATGGAGGCGCACGGCGGCTCCATCGTCAACATCATCGCCGACATGTGGATGGGCATGCCCACCATGGGACACAGCGGCGCCGCGCGCGCCGGCATGCTGTCGTTCACCGAAACGGCGGCCTGCGAATGGGGCGAGTCGGGCGTGCGCGTCAACGCGGTGGCGCCGGGCTTTGTGGCCAGCAGCGGCTTTGACACCTACGAACCCGAGATGCAGGCCAAGTTCCGCATTTTGATGAAGAGTGTGCCGCTGCAGCGCTATGGCACCGAGGCCGAAGTATCGGCGGCCATCGTGTTCCTGCTGTCCGAGGCGGCGGCCTACATCACCGGCTCCTTCATCCGCGTCGATGGCGGTGTGCCCAATGCCCGTCAGACCTGGAAGCTGAAGCCGACGGATCGCTCCAAACCCTTCAACGGCTTTGCCCTGGCCAAGCCGCCGAAGTGCCTGAGCGCCAAGGATGAATGACATGGACGCGACGACGCAAACCACAAACACGAACGATCCGTCGGCTTATCTCGCGCCCGGCCGCTACGTGGACAGCGATCACCCGGCGGTGATCGCGTTCGCGCGCCGGGTGGCCGACCCCGGCCTGACGCCGCGCGAGATCGCGGTCAAGCTCTATTACGCCGTGCGCGACGAGTTTCTCTACGACCCCTACTACTTTGACACCACGGTCGAGGGCTTGAAGGGCAGCCACGTGATCGAGGCTGGGCGTGGCTTTTGCGTGCCCAAGGCGGCGTTGCTGGCAGCGGCTGCCCGTGTGCTGGGCGTGCCGGCACGGGTGGGCTATGCCGACGTTCGCAACCACCTGACCAGCAAACGCCTGCAAGACCTGATGGGCACCGACTTGTTTGTCTTTCATGGCTACACCGAGCTGTGGGTCGACGGCCAGTGGCTCAAGGCAACGCCCGCTTTCAACCGCTCCTTGTGCGAGAAAGCCGGTATCCACCCGTTGGAGTTCGACGGCAGCGCCGATTCGGTCTTTCATGAATTTGATGTCAGCGGCCGACGTCACATGGAGTATGTGCAGGACCGCGGCGCCTACGCCGATCTGCCGCGCGAGGAACTGCTGGCCACGTGGCGCGAGCACTACAAGAGCTTCGCCGACTGGGGTCAGGTTGCAGGCAATGGTGCCGACTTTGAACAAGAAGTGGGCTCGGGATCGTGATCACCATGAAGTGAGTTGACAAAATTTTTAAACAGCCAAAAAGAGATAGCCATGAACCTGAGCAAATCGAAATTCGCAAACGCGTTGAGCGATCCTCGGTCGGGGCTTCAGCTTCGGCTGCCAAACGTGCGGGCAACCCTGCAAGCTGTGCAGGTTATTGCCGCGCTTTGTGTGACGCTGTTGGGGACCGGGCTTGCGCGAGCAGAGACTGGCGTAACAGCACAGACCGTCCTGATCGGTCAGAGTGTGTCGCTGACCGGGCCGCTTGCAGAAATCGGCAACGATTTCAGCGAAGGTTTCAAGGCGTACATCGACGAGGTGAACCGCCGTGGCGGGGTCTTCGGCCGCCGGTTGAAGCTCGTGCTAATGGACGACGGGTATGTTCCCCAACGATCACTGGCCAATACCGAAAAATTGATTGGTGAGGACAAGGTATTCGCGCTGGTCGGGAACTTGGGAACGGCCAATGTCACCGGTGTGCTGCCGCTACTGGAGCAACACCGTGTGCCATTGTTTGCGCCGTTCACGGGAGCAGACAGCCTGCGCCGCACGCCGAACCGGTATCTGTTCACCGTGATGGCTTCGTACGGTAGTGAAACAGAAAAAATGGTTCAGCATTTGACGACGACAGGGATCAAGTCCATCGCCGTCGCATACCTGAACAACGCTTTCGGACAGGAGGGGCTTGCGGGCGTGCAGGCGGCTATGAAGGACCGACAAGTAGCCCCGATAGCGAGTGCGGCGATCGCGACGGACGCTCGGGACGCCGCAGTTGCGGCGCAAACAATTGCTCTCGCGCGACCGCAAGCGGTCATTTTGACGACGGCCGGCAAGGCGACGATCGAATTCATTCGCGAGTTTAAGAAGACCGGAGTAGCAGCACAACTGCTGCTGCTGTCGGTGGCGGACACCAATCTCCTGGTCAATCAGTTCGGCAAGGACGCGACTGGCATCATCGTCACCCAGACGATGCCGGCGCCGTTCTCCAACAAGCTCGGCGTGTCGCGCGAATTCAACAAACTGATGAATTCCAACGGCAAGGACAAGCACGTCGGCTATGCATCCATGACGGGGTTTGTTTCGGCCAAAGCCTTCGTTGAAGCGCTCCGGCTCACAGGGCCGGACCTGACCCGTGAGAAGTTCATGAGCGCCATCGAAAGTGCAAAAAACATGGATCTTGGGGGCTATGTCTTGCGTTTTGGTCCGGAAAAGCATCATGGTTCGACCTATGTTGAGATGACCATGATCAAGCCCGGCGGCTCGCTATTTGTCTACTGAAATGAAGAAACAAACCTTCCACATGAGCGTTACTGAGCGGCGAGAGTTTTTTGCTTTCGACGGGGGAGCCCTCGTCGCTGAGGTGTATGGCCCGGTCGGCGCTCCAGCGGTGTTGCTGCTGCACGGTGGCGGGCAAACCCGCCATGCCTGGGGCAAGGCGGCGCAGGTGCTGGGCGATGCCGGCTGGTACACCGTGGCGCTGGACTTGCCGGGCCACGGCGACAGTGCCTGGGCCACGGATGGCGACTACCGCATCGAGACGCTGGCCGACACCATGTGCTGCATCTGGCGCGAACTGGGCACGCCGCTGGCGGTGGTCGGCGCTTCACTGGGCGGCCTCATCAGCATGGCCGCAGTCGGCCGCGTCGATGCGCCGCCGATCAACGCGCTGGTGCTGGTGGACATTGCGCCGCGCATGGAAGAAGCCGGTGTCGAGCGCATCGTCAGTTTCATGCGGGCGCGGCCCGATGGTTTTGCGTCGCTGGAAGAAGCCGCGCAACACATCGCTGACTACCGTGGGCGGCCAATGGAAGGACCGATCGAGGGCCTGAAGAAGAACCTGCGTATGAATGTGCAAGGCCGCTGGAATTGGCATTGGGACCCGCAACTGATGAGCGAGGCCAACCACAACCACCGGCGCGACGCGGAGGGCTACGAGCGCGCCTTGCGCGGTCTGCAGGCGCCCACCCTGCTGCTGCGCGGCCAACGCAGCGACGTGATCAGCGAAGAAGATGCGCGCGCCCTGGTGCAAACCCTGCCGCGGGCGCGCTTTGTCGACCTCAAGGGCGCCGGCCACATGATCGCCGGTGATGCCAACGACGCCTTCGCCGCCAGCGTGGCGGCGTTTCTGCACGAAGTAATGCCGCCGGCGCCACCTCCGGCGAGTCGAAGCTGAATCTGAACGAGGAGCATGGAATGAGTTTGCGATCTTTTACGCTGCACGATCTCATCAAGCGCAACGCGCGTTTGTACGGATCGAACACCGCCCTGGTGTTCGGCGATCAGCGGGTCACGCACGCCCAGTATGCCGAGCGCACGGCGCGCCTGGCGGCTGGTCTGGCGGCCGCAGGCGTGGGCCAGGGTGACCGGCTGGCGATACTGGCCCCCAACTGCCTGGAATATGTCGACCTGTTCGGCGCAGCCGCCCAGTTGGGCGTGATCGTGGTGCCGATCAACTGGCGGCTGTCGGCCGAGGAGGTGGCCTATGTCATCGAGGACGTGGCGCCGCGGGTGCTGATCGTCGCCGATGAGTTCCAGGCCCTGCTGCCGCAGAGCGGCCTGGACGACAAGCTGCGCTACACGCTGGGCGTCGCGCCAGCGCCCTGGCAACCCGTCAGCGCCTTGTATCTCGATCGCACCGTGCCGCCCGCCGATCTGAATGACGATGAGGGGCTCGTCATCATCCACACCGCCGCCGTGGGCGGGCGGCCGCGCGGCGCGCTGCTCTCGCACCGCGGCCTGATCGCCGCCAGCCTGCAGACGCAACTGGCCTGGCAGTTGACCACTTCAGATGTCAATCTGGGCGTCTTGCCGCTGTTTCACGTGGCCGCCATCGGCTTCATGCTGGCCACGCAGCAGGCGGGCGGGGCGACGCTGCTGCTGACACGTTTCGATCCGCCCAGCCTGGTCAAGCATATCGACGAGGACGGCGGCAGCCTGATCGGCACCTTCCCGCCGATGCTGGGCGCCCTGCTGGACGCCGCAGCGGCCCAGGGCTCGGCACTGGACAGCCTGCGCGTGGTGTCGGGAATCGACGTGCCCGAGACCATCGCGCGCTTGCGCACCACCTGCCCCCAGGCGACTTTCTGGAGTGCCTACGGCCAGACCGAGACCTCGGGCTCGGTCAGTCTGGCGCCATTTGACGAGCGCCCCGGCAGCGCCGGGCGGCCCACCGCGCTGAACACGGTCGCAGTGGTGGACGAACTGGACCGCCCGTTGCCCACCGGCGCCACCGGCGAGATCGTGGTGCGGGGTCCGATGGTGTTCCAGGGCTACTGGCGCTGCGAAGCAGACAACGCTTTCGCGCTGCGCAACGGCTGGCACCACACGGGCGACATGGGGCGCATCGATGCCGAGGGCTACCTTTGGTACAGCGGGCGTTCACCGGCCAAGGAGTTGATCAAGCCGGGGGGCGAGAACGTCTATCCGGCTGAAGTCGAGCGGGCCATTCTGGAGCACCCGGCGCTGGCGCAGGTGGTGGTCCTCGGTGTGCCGGACGTTCAGTGGGGCGAGGCGGTCAAGGCGGTCTGCGTGCTGAAGGCAGGGTGCACGCTGAGTGCCGAGGAGTTGATCGAGTTTGTGGGCGGTCGCATCGCACGCTACAAAAAACCCAAGCACGTGGTGTTTGTACCGGCACTCCCCTTGGGCGGTGCCGATAGCATTGACCGCGCGGCCGTCAAGGCCGCGCACGGTGGCGCCTGATGGCCATGTCAGCCCGGTGTGCTCAAACCGCCGTTGACGCTCAGGGTCTGGCCGGTGATGGCATCGGACTCCGGTCCGGCCAAGAACGCCGCCGCGTTGGCGATGTCCTGGCAGTGCACGGGGAACAGCATGCGCTTGCGCAGGTTCTCGATCATGTCCTTGCCGTGACCGCCTTCGAGCGCTGGCGAGCCCGGGCCCCAGCGCGGCTCGGCATCCCAGATGTAGCTCATCGCCACCGCGTTGACCCGAATGCCGTCGCGCCCCAGTTCACGCGCCAGCACGCGGCACATCTGCATCATGCCGGCGGTGGCGCCGCCAATGAAGGATTCGCCGACCGTGGCCACGCGGCCCGCGTCGGTGCCCACCGCGACGATCTTGCCGCGGCCGTGCAGTGCCATGACGCGGGCGGCAGCCTGGATCGCAAATGCGCGGGTGAGCCAGTGGGCGCGGATGTAGTTGTCGAAGTCGCCGTTGCTCATTTCCTTGAAAAGGCGAAAGGACGGCGAGTCGGCACTGGCGCCTGCGCCGCTGGCCACCAGGATGTCAAGGCGACCGTGGCGCTCGGCAACTCGATCCACCATGGCACGAACCGCGTCGCTATGGGTCAGGTCGGCTTGTTCAAACGCGGCGCAGTAGCCGTTCGCAGCGATCTCGTTGATCACTGCCTGTCCGGCTTCGGGATTGCGGCCGTTGACGATCACGTGCGCGCCGCGCCGCGCCAACTCCAGCGCAATGGCACGACCGATGAAGGCCGTGGCACCGGTGACGAGGGCGATCTGGCCCTGAAGTTGACCGCCAGGCAAGGGTGCTGGGTTCATCCGCTGTTCTCCTGCGCTAGACGACATAAAAACCCAATTATGTCAAAACAGCGGGCCAGGCCGATAGAAGGATTGCCCGCAGAGAACCACTTTCATCCATCACCACCCATCAATCACCGGACTTCAAAATGGCCAACCTGACCGACAGCGCCAAGTCGCATCATTTCAAGACGCACCGACGCACCATCACCGAAACCGACATCGTCACCTTCGTCAATGTGGTCGGCTTGCATGAACCATTTTTTATCGACATGGAGTACATCCGGGAGAACATGACCGGATCGCATCGCAGCCGCTTTGCGCCCGGCCCGATGGTCATTTCGCTCGGCATGGGGCTGCTGGCAACCTATGTGTCCGAAATCATCAAGCAGGTGCTGGAAGGGCGCGAGGTTGGCCCGTTCGGCGGTATGACCGGCGTACAGGCACGCCTGCGCGGTGCGCTGTTTCCGGGCGACACCATTCATGTCGAAGGGGAGGCCCGACTGCTCCCCACGACCTCGCGCGGCTATACCCTGATGGAGTTGCAACATTTGGTGATCAATCAGCGTGGCGAAACCATTGCCGACTTCACTGAAACCATTACTTTTTTGCCTGCTGCTCCGGCTCCATGAATTTTGAACTTTCGTGAGTCGTTTGCCTGTGGCAGCCCGTCCACGACTCGCGACGTCAAATGGCCGGATCAATAGTACAGACCGCACAGACCGGGATATCCAACACCAGGAGATTTCTACATATGACAAAACGAGAAGCTGTGATCGTCGGCGTTGCCGACCTGCCACTGAAGGACGGCAAGGTCCTTGCGCCCATGTCGGTCCTGCAGGCCCAGGCGCTGGTCGCCCGCGACGCCTTGAAGGACGCCGGCATCGCCATGCACGAAGTCGATGGGTTGCTGACCGCCGGTATGTGGGGGGTGCCCGGCCCGGGCCAGTTGCCGACCGTGACGCTGTCGGAGTACCTGGGGATTACGCCGCGCTTCGTCGACGGCACCAACATCGGCGGCTCGGCCTTCGAGGCGCATGTGGCGCATGCCGCCACCGCCATCGAGGCTGGCCGCTGCGAGGTGGCGCTGATCACTTACGGTAGCCTGCAGAAGAGCGAGATGAGCCGAAACCTCGCCGGGCGCCCGGCGGTGCTGACCATGCAGTACGAAACCCCCTGGGGCATGCCCACGCCGGTGGGCGGCTATGCGATGGCGGCCAAGCGCCACATGCACGAATATGGCACCACCTCCGAGCAGCTGGCCGAGATCGCGGTGTCCACGCGCAAGTGGGCGGCGCTCAATCCGGCGGCCACCATGCGCGAGCCGCTGTCGATCGAGGATGTGCTCCAGAGCACGATGATCTCCGACCCGCTGCACCTGCTCGATATCTGTCTGGTCACCGACGGTGGTGGCGCGGTGGTCATGACCACCGCCGAGCACGCCAAGGCGCTCGGTCGCAAGCCGGTGTTCGTGCGCGGTTACGGCGAATCACACACCCACTGGACCATCGCCGCCATGGCCGACCTAGCGCGCCTGACGGCCGCCGAAGTGGCCGGTCGGGACGCCTTTGCCATGGCGGGCATCCGGCATGACGCCATTGACGTGGTTGAGGTCTATGACTCGTTCACCATCACCGTGCTGCTGACGCTCGAAGCGCTGGGCTTTTGCAAGCGTGGCGAGGGTGGAGCCTTTGTCGCCAACCAGCGCACCGCGCCGGGCGGTGTATTCCCGCTTAACACCAACGGCGGCGGTCTGTCTTACGCACACCCAGGCATGTACGGCATCTTCCTGCTGATCGAGGCGGTGCGCCAGTTGCGCGGTGAATGCGGCCCGCGCCAGATTCAGGACGCCGTGACCGCCCTGGTCCACGGCACCGGCGGCACGCTCTCCAGCGGTGCCACTTGCATTCTCTCCACCCGGTGAACACCATGTACGACAAACCCCTGCCCGTCATCGATGGCGAGAGCCGCTCCTATTGGGACGCCCTGAAACAACATCGCCTGACACTCAAGCGCTGCCATGACTGTGGCAAGCACCATTTCTATCCGCGCGTCCTGTGCCCGCACTGCCATTCCGACGCCGTCGAATGGGTCGATGCGCGCGGCACCGGCACCATTTACAGCTACACCATCGCGCGTCGGCCGGCCGGTCCGGCCTTCAAGGCCGACACCCCCTACGTGGTGGCGGTGATCGACCTCGACGAGGGCGCGCGCATGATGACCAACATCGTCACCGACGATGTGGAGGCGGTGCGCATCGGCCAGCGTGTGACGGTGCAGTACGACGATGTGACCGACGAGGTCACGCTGCCGAAGTTCCGGCTGTTGTAGCGCCGAGGTTTCCCATATGGACTTCACCATCGATCCCGATACCGTGGCGATTGCCGAGGCAGTGCTGCGCTTCGTGGAACGCGAAGTGCTGCCGCTGCAGCAGCGCCACCACGACCTGCTGGGCAGCGAACGCAGCTTGTTCGATGCCAGCGGTCGTTATGTGCCCGAGGCGCTGGCGCTGCGCCAGCAGGTGCGCAAGCGCTCGGCCGAGTTGGGTTTTTACACTCTGTTTGGCGACGAAACACTGGGCGGCGGCGGGCAGGGCGCGCAGGTCATGGCCCATGTGCAGGAGGTGCTCAACCACCGCGTGGGTCCGGCCCAGCCTCTTGTGCAGACGGTGGTGCTGCCATCGCCCTTCACCAACGGTCTGTCGCCGGTGCTGCGGCACCTGAAGCCGGACATCTTCGCGCAATACCGCGATCGCATCGCCAGCGGCGACAAGACCCTGTGCTTTGGTCTGAGCGAGCCCGATGCAGGCTCCGATGTATTCGGCATGCGAACCCGCGCCGTGCGCGACGGTGACGAATGGGTGCTCACCGGCACCAAGCAGTGGATCACCAACTCGCCCTACGCCGATTACGCCATGGTGTTCGCGCTGACCGACCCCGAAGCCGCGGCGCGCCACAAGGGCGGCGTCACCGGTTTCTTCGTCGACACGCGCGTGCCCGGTTTTTCCGTGCCGCGCATCATCAACACCATGGGCCACCTGGGCGGCGACACCGGCGTCATCGTGCTCGACGGCGTGCGTGTGCGCGACGACCACCGGCTCGGCGAAGTCGGGCGCGGACTGGCGGTGGCCATGGACGGCGTCAACGCCGGGCGCATGGGCATGGCGGCATCTTGCCTGGGCCTGGCCCGATGGGCGCTGGACCAAGCTGTGGACTATGCCAAGGTGCGAAATACCTTTGGCGTGCCCATTGCCGAGCACCAGGCCATCCAGCTCATGCTGGCCGACAGCGCCATGGACATCTACGCCGCCAAGACCATGATCCAGAACTGTGCCTGGCGCCTGGACAGCGGCCGCGCCGTCACCGCGCAGGTCAGCATGGTCAAGGCATTTTCGACCGAGATGCTGGGGCGCGTGATGGACCGCAGCATCCAGATCCACGGCGGCATGGGCCTGACCAACGAACTGCGCCTGGAAGAGGGCTACCGCTTCGCCCGCGTGATGCGCATACCCGACGGTACGGGCGAAATCCAGCGCCGCACCGTCGCGCGCCAGTTGCTGACTGGACAGGCCGACCTGTAGGCTGTGTGGATCCTCTGCAATGCCCAACCCGGAGGCAGATTGACATGATGAAAAAGCACGAAATGAAGGAACACGAACTGTTTGCGGGAGGCCATCGGCTGGCAGCCACCACCTGGGGTGATGTGGGCAACGGGCAGCCGAGCATCGTGATGATGCATGGCGGGCTGGACTGCATCACCACCTGGAAAGATCTGCCTCAGGGGTTGGCCGAAGCCAGCGGCTGGCCGGTGCTGGCCTATGACCGGTATGGTTATGGGCGATCCGAGCGTCTGGTGGGTGGGCGCGAGCCCAGTTACCGGCGTGAAGAGGCCGGGCCGGTGCTTGGCGAGGTGTTGCGCCACTTCGGAATCCAAGAGGCGTTGATGTTCGGCCACAGTGATGGAGGAGCCATGTCGGTGCTGGCTGCGGCGGCGCATCCTGAGCTGGTATGCGGCGTTCTGGCTTGCTCGCCAACCATGGCTGTGGATCAGTTCATGGTGGATGCAATGGCCGTCGCGCGGCGCGCGTTTGAGCAAGACGGCCTGCGTGAAAAACTTCGGCGCCACCATGGCGACAACACCGACACCATGTTCTGGGGCTGGTACGAGCCCTGGGCCAGCCCGCAGGCACTTCAATGGGACATGAGCGCCGAGCTTGCCGCCGTGCGTTGTCCAGTTTCCGTGTTGTTCGGCAATGACGATGAATATGGCTGGCGGCCCAGCGCGATGGCCTTGTTTCGTCATGGTCTGATGCCGCTTGAAGTGACGGCGCTGCCTGGAGTTGGCCACCACCCGCAGCAGCGCGCCCGCAGGGAGACCATGGACGTGTTGCAGCGCTTGCTTCACCGTATGAACAACACCGCCCCGGCCAACGACAAAGGGTAAGTCCGATGAGAGGCATCAGGGAGCACGGATCTGGGTGCACGGCCCCACTGCGCCCATGCATTCGATTACGACGACGTGGCCATCTACCAGAACGTGGATCGCAAGCCCGGCCAGCTGGCCAACACCCTGCCGTTGTCGCGCCGATACATCTATGGAAGCCATTGAGCGCGCTGATCGTTATGCCGTTGCAAATAACAGCATAGACACGAGCGATTCTGGAAGAAAGTGCCCACGCAGTGCCATCAAAAATGCCGACACCGTACACAGCGTTGGCTTCCCGCAGGCATGGGCATTGTTGGCGGCTCGCAGATCGCTCTGGTGACGGTTGCTTGACGTTTTCGCACCCTTTGTGATCGGTCAAGGTTCGGGCCCGCAGCAAACTTACAATCAACGAAACACTTGGAATATTGTCCCTCCCTTGCAATTGCCTGATCGCTGGCAAAAGCCTTTCATGTATGCGATCACTGCTGTGATCGTCACCGGCGTCGTCGTGGCTTGGCGCTGGGCAGCCCCCGACCGTTTGCCAGACGGCATTGTGGGGGGGAACGGTCGCCTTGAGGCCACGACGCTCGATGTGGCGGCCAAGTCGGGCGGGCGCTTGCAGAGCCTGCGTGTGCACGAGGGCGACTTCGTTGCTGCCGGTGACGAGATCGCGCGAATGGACACGCGAGTGCTGGAGGCGCAACTTCGCGGAGCCCAGGCCCAGCAGCGGCAGGCGCGCACGGCGCGGGAAACGGCGACTGCGCTGGTGCGCCAGAGGCAGCAAGCGGTATCTACCGTGGCGGCCCTGATCTTGCAGCGCGAAGCCGAGTTCGCCCTGGCCGAGAAGGAACTGCGACGCACGTCGGAACTGGTGGCGCAGAATTTCATCTCGGCCCAGCAGCTCGACGCAGCCAACGTGCGCGTGCAGTCCAGCCGCGCTGCGCTGAGCGCGGCGAAATCGCAGCGCATCGAGGCCGAGTCAGGGGTGCTTGTCGCACGGTCACAGATTGTCGAGTCCGAGGCCGCCATCGAGTCCGCACTGGCGGCCGTTGATCGCATGGAGGTGGAGATCGCGGATGCGGTGCTGCGCGCGCCGCGCGCCGGACGCGTGCAAACCGTTCTGACCCATGCCGGCGAAATGCTCGCCGGGGGCGGGCGCGTGGTGACGCTGGTGGATCTGGCCGACGTGACCATGAGTTTCTTTCTGCCCGAAACCGTCGCTGGCCGCGTGGCCATCGGTGCCGAAGCGCGGCTTGTGCTGGACGCGGCGCCGAACCTGGTCATCCCGGCCCAGGTCGATTTTGTCGCCAGCGTGGCGCAATTCACGCCGAAGACCGTGGAGACCCAGTCCGAACGGCAGAAGATGGTCTTCAAGGTGCGTGCGCGGATCGACCCGGCGTTGCTTGGCCACCATCGCGAGCAAGTCAAGACCGGCTTGCCGGGCATGGCCTATGTTCGCGTCGGCGCTGAGCCATGGCCTCCGAAGTTGTCAGTGAATGTGCCGGAAGCTGTCCCGGCGGCTTCTGAGCACGCGCGATGAAAGGCGATCCGCCTGCGGTGCGTGTGCAGGGCGTTGGTCACCGCTATGGCGGCGTCGTGGCCCTCGATGGCATTGACCTGGTCTTGCCCGTGGGAGGGATCATCGGCTTCGTCGGTCCTGACGGCGTCGGCAAATCCACGCTGCTGGCGCTGGTGGCGGGCGCCCGCGCGCTGCAAAGCGGCCACGTCACCGTGCTTGGCGGCGACTTGGCCCGACCCGCGCATCGGCGCCGCGTCTGCCCGCGCATCGCCTACAACCCGCAGGGGCTCGGGCGCAACCTCTACGCGACGCTGTCGGTGCGCGAGAACCTCGACTACTTCGGCCGCCTGTTCGGCCACGGTCAGCGCGAGCGCGAGGCCCGCATTGTCGAACTGTTGGGCAGCACGGGTCTGCTGCCCTTCGCCGACCGACCCGTGGGCAAGCTGTCCGGCGGCATGAAGCAGAAGCTCGGCCTGTGCTGCGCGCTGATCCATGACCCGGACCTGCTGATCCTGGACGAGCCGACGACCGGCGTCGACCCGCTGTCGCGCCGCCAGTTCTGGGTGCTGATCGACCGCATCCGCGCCCTTCGCCCCGGCATGACCGTGCTCGTGGCCACGGCCTACATGGAGGAAGCCGGGCGCTTCGACCGCCTGGTGGCCATGCATGCTGGCCGGGTGCTGGCGGTCGGCACGCCCGCCGAGATGCTGCAGCGCACCGGCTGCGCCAGCCTGGAGGATGCCTTCGTCGCGATGCTGCCGGCAGCATCGCGCGGCGGCCATCAGGCGCTGGTAGTACCGCCGCGCCCGGGCGGGGCACACGATATCGCCATCGAGGCGCAGGACCTGAGCTGCCGCTTCGGCGACTTTACCGCTGTGGACCGGGTGAACTTTCGCATTGAGCGCGGCGAGATATTCGGTTTTCTGGGGTCCAACGGCTGCGGCAAAACCACGACGATGAAGATGCTCACGGGCCTGTTGCCTGCCACGGAAGGCAGCGCGCGCCTGTTCGGCGAGCCGCTGGACGCGCGCGACATGGCCGTGCGACGGCGGGTGGGCTACATGTCGCAGGGCTTCTCGCTCTACCGCGACCTGACGGTGCGCCAGAACCTGGAGTTGCAGGGCCAGCTCTTCGACCTCGGCAGGCAGTGCATTGCCGATCGGGTGGACACCTTGCTGGACCGTTTCGGCTTGCGCGAGTCGGCCGAGGCCTTGCCGATGACGCTGCCGCTGGGCCAGCGGCAGCGCCTCCAACTGGCCGCAGCGGTCATGCCCGAGCCCGAACTGCTGATTCTGGACGAGCCGACCTCGGGCGTGGACCCGGTGGCGCGCGACAACTTCTGGGCGCTGATGATCGACCTGTCGCGACGTGATGGCGTTACGATCTTTGTCTCCACCCACTTCATGAACGAGGCGCAACGTTGCGACCGCGTGTCTCTGATGCACGCAGGTCGCGTGCTGGCCAGCGGTACGCCTGCCGAGCTGGCGCGCGCGCGTGGCGGCGGCTCGCTGGAAGACAGCTTCGTGGCCTGGCTGCAGGACGCCCAGGCGCAGGACCCTGCCGCGAAGACAGAGGCCGCCGCGCACATTGCCGAGGCCGGGACTCGCCATGATGGGGCGGCGACAGCCAAAGCCGTCGCCCGCACCCAGCGCCAGTTCAGCCACCATCGCCTGCTCAGCTGCGCCCGGCGCGAGACGCTGGAGTTGCTTCGCGACCCGATCCGTCTTGCCATGTCGCTACTGGGCTCGGTGCTGCTGATGCTCATCATGGGCTACGGCATCAGCCTCGACGTGCAGGACCTGCGCTACGCCGTGCTCGACCGCGACGCCACTTCCGCCAGCCGGGCCTACACGCTTGAGCTGTCGGGTTCGCCCTATTTCGTCGAACAGGCACCGCTCGCCAACGATGCCGAGATGGACCACCGCATGCGCAACGGCGAATTGGCTCTGGCCCTGGAGATTCCGCCCGGTTTCGGGGCCGACCTGGCCCGCGGGCGGTCCGCCACGGTGGGCGTGTGGATCGACGGCGCGATGCCGATGCGCGCCGAAATCGTCTCGGGCTACGTGCAGGCCCTGCATGCCGGCTTCGTGACCGGGCGACTGAATGATGCCGGCATCGACACGCGGCCGCCGGCCAGCGTGGAGGTGCGCTACCGTTACAACCCGGGCGTGCGCAGCATCGTCTCGATGGTGCCAGCGGTGATCCCGATTCTGCTGATCTTCATCCCCTCGATGCTGGCCGCGCTGGCCGTGGTCGGCGAGAAGGAGATGGGCTCGATCACCAATCTCTACGTCACCCCGGTGACCAAGCTGGAGTTCCTGCTCGGCAAGCAACTGCCCTATGTGGCCGCAGGCATGGTGAACTTCGCGCTGCTGACGCTGATGGCGGTCACGCTGTTCGGCGTTCCATTCACCGGCAGTCTGGCCACGTTGACACTGGCAGCGCTGCTCTACGTGTTCGCGGCGACCGGTCTTGGGCTGCTGATGTCCGCCTTCACCAACAGCCAGCTGGCAGCGCTGTTCGGCACGGCGCTGGCGACCATGCTGCCCGCGATCCAGTTCTCCGGCATCCTGAATCCGGTCTCGACGCTGGAGGGGTTCTCGGCGTTGATGGGGCAAATCTACCCGACCGCGCCCTTCGTCACCATCAGCCGCGGCACCTTCTCCAAAGCCCTCGGCTTCGCCGACCTGCATGCACTTTTTGTTCCGCTCGCACTGTCTGGCCCCGTTCTGCTCGTGCTGAGCATGCTGCTGTTACGCAAGCAGGAGCGTTGATGATGACGCCGCAGCTTTCCTGGCATATCGTGCTGCAGCTTGCCGGCAAGGAGTTGCGCAGCCTGTGGCGCGACCGTTTGCTGCTGGTGTTCGTGCTCTGGGCCTTCAGCGGCGCCATCTACACGGCGGCCACCGCCATGCCGGACCGCCTGGTGCGCGCCCCGATTGCGGTGGTGGACGAAGACCAGACCGTGCTGTCTCAGCGTCTCATCTCGGCTTTCTACCCGCCCGACTTCCTGACACCGGATCTCATTTCGCTTGGGGAGATGGACGCGGGCCTGGACACCGGACATTACAGCTTCGTGCTCGACATTCCACCGGGCTTCCAGCGCGACGTGGTCGCGGGCCGCCGGCCGGCCCTGCAACTGAACGTCGACGCCACGCAGATGCGCCAGTCCTTCGTGGGCACCGGCTATGTACAGAACATGATCCAGCTCGAGCTTCAGGAGTTCGTGCAGGGCGAGCGCGCTGCGGCTGCGTCGCCTGTGGAACTGGCCGTTCGCATGCGTTTCAATCCCACGTTGAACAGTGCGTGGTTCACCGGCGTGATGGAAGTGATCAACATGGTCACGATGCTGTCGATCATCCTGGCCGACGCCGCGCTGATCCGCGAGCGCGGGCACGGCACGCTGGAGCACCTGCTGGTCATGCCCATTCGTCCGGTCGAGATCATGCTGGCCAAGGTGCTGTCGATGGGCGCCGTGGTGCTGCTGGCCTCCCTGCTGTCGCTTCGCATTATGGTGCAGGGGGTGCTGGAGATGCCCATTGGCGGCGCGCTCGCCTTGTTCATGCTGGTCGTGGCGCTGCACCTGTTCGCCACCACCTCGATGGGCATCTTTTTGGGCACCGTGGCGCGCTCGATGCCGCAGCTGGCGCTGCTGATCATCCTGGTGCTGCTGCCACTGCAGATGCTCTCGGGCGGCGCCACGCCGCGCGAGAGCATGCCCGAGGCGGTGCGCACCTTGATGCTGCTGGCACCGACGACGCACTTCGTGAGCTTGGCTCAGGCGGTGCTTTATCGAGGGGCCGGGATGTCCATCGTGTGGCCGACCCTGCTGGCCCTAACAGGCTGCTGAAATACCTCATAGGCAAGTCGCTCGAAACGGTGTGTCGTGGCACAGTAGGGGCACATCCCGTCACCTCGAAACGACTCCCTCATGCGCGGCGCTGACACCTACACCGAAGGCCTGTTCACCCTCAAGAAGCTCGACGACTTCGTGCCAGGGAATCACCCGTTGCGAGTCATCCGCACGATGGTCAACAAGGCGCTGGCCGAGATGGGCGGGCTGTTCGCCCGGATGTATGAAGACGACGTCAAGGGCGGACGTCCCAGCATCGCACCCGAGAAGCTGTTGCGCGCCATGCTGCTGCAAGTGCTGTACTCCGTTCGTTCCGAGAGGCAGTTGATGGAGCAGACGCAATACAACCTGCTGTTTCGATGGTTCATTGGTCTGTCGATGGACGATGCAACCTGGGTACCCACGGTGTTCAGCAAGAACCGCCAGCGCTTGATCGAACACGAAGCGGTGGTGGTCTTCTTCAACGAGGTGCTCAAACAGGCCGACAAGAAGAAGTGGCTGTCCAAGGAGCACTTCAGCGTGGACGGCACCTTGATCCAGGCCTGGGCTGGGCACAAGAGCTTCGTGCCCAAGGACGGTGGTGACGATGCTGATGGCGGTGGCGGTGGCGGTGGCGGTGGCGGTGGCGGTGACTTCCGAGGCAAACCCCGCAGCAACGAGACACACGAATCGAGTACCGACCCCGACAGCAGGCTGTACCGCAAAGGCAAGACCGCCAGCGAGCTGCGCTTCATGGGACACACGTTGATGGAGAACCGCAACGGTCTGGTGGTGGGCGCGATGGTCACGCAAGCCGATGGCTACGCCGAGCGCGAAGCGGCCAAGCTGATGATCGGCGATGCGCGCGCGGCCAACCCCGAAGGCGAAATCACCTTGGGTGCGGACAAGGGCTACGACGCGGCCGAGTTCATCAAGGCCTTGCAAGACATCAAGGTCGCGCCGCATGTCGCGCAAAACAAGGCGGGCAGATCATCGGCCGTGCCCGATGAGCTCGCCACCAGCGAGGGCTACGCCATCTCACAACAAAAGCGCAAACGCATCGAACAAGGCTTTGGCTGGGGCAAGTTCATCGGCCCGATTCGCCAAGTGATGGTACGTGGCATTAAGAGCGTCGGCCAAGTCTTCGTGATGACCATGGCGGCGTACAACCTGGTGCGCATGCGCACCTTGGGACAAGTCCGTCTGCAGGGGGCGCAATGAGCGTCAAATACGGGGAAAAGGCCCTTCAAACACGTAAAACATCCCCTTGGATGACGCTTTGCGCGACCGCGACACACCCAATCGACCGAAACTGCCTCATTGCACTGATGGGGGTGGCTTCAGCGTGGGGTATTTCAGCAGCCTGCTAACGGCCATAGGGGCAACATTTTTCGTCGCGGCCTTGACCCGATTCCGCCGGTCGCTGGCATTGTGATGTGTGGACTGATATCAGTCGGACTTGGCAAGCGGGCCGCGCGTAGCGCTGCCTGTGGCGCCTTGTCAAACTTGGCAGGTCGGCCTGGCTCAGGCACAGCGCGCAGCGCATCGATGCCCCGTGCTCTGCCTCAAACGTCCATAAGGTATCAGCACCGCGCAACTGAGCCAACAGTGTTTACGCGGGGGAATTTCAACAGCCTGTTAGGGCCGATCAGAGCACGCTTGGCGAGCCAGCATGCCTGCCAGCGGCGAGAGGTCGGTCAGTTCGTCTAGCCGTGCCACCAGGTCGATCAGCTCGTCGCTCTCGTCAAGTGTGAGCACGGACTTCACCAGCCGGCGAAACTTTTCCTCCAGGCGCTGCTGCTGCTCCAGCAGGTGGCTGGCCGGGCGCCCGCTGTCGTGGCGCTGGCGCAGCACAGTGCCGATCTGGGTCTCGATCACTACCTCGCTGAGGGTGAGGTCCGAGCATTGGGGTACGAGCAAGACCTGCACCCGATCACGCAGCGCCACCACCTCGGGCGCGCATACAGCGTCGTCACTGAACGCGTCCAGTCCGGCAGTGTCAACCCCGGCCAGCACCATCGCCACCGTGTGACGCAGACTGAACTTGGCCTCCAGCCCGGTGCGCGGATCTGCGATGTTGCACACGCCCTCGCTGGCGGCACTGGCACGCACCGTCACGCGGAGCACGTCATCAGGCCGCAGCGCGTGTTGCAGGCACAAGTGGCGCGCGGCCTCAATGGCGGCATGGGTGCCGTAACAGGCGGCGTGGAACTTGAACAGGTTGTGGCGCAGATGCCAGCCGCCCTCTGGCGTGGCCAAGGCCGCTTCCAGCGATGCGGTACCCCCGTGCGTGGCGATGAGGCCTTGCGGACATTCAACCGCATCGGCACGGCTGGTGAAGCCACGCGCGGCCAACTGGGCCGCCTGCAGGCCGTCGGCACTGGCGCGCCCGGCATGCAGGGGCTTGCACATCGTGCCGAACATGGATTTCAGCCCGGCCGCCATGGTGCTGGCGATGCCCAGCGCGGTCGCGGTGTCATCGGCGTCGAGCTGAAGCAGGCGTGCGCAGGCGGCGGCAGCACCGAGCGTGCCCAGCGTGGCCGTGGTGTGAAAGCCGTTGGAATACTGTGCGTCGCCGCACGCCAACCCCAGCTGGCACATGGTTTCGTAGCCGGCGGCGAAGGCCGTCATGAAGTCGCGTCCGCTGGCGCCGCGCGATTCGGCCAAGGCCAGCAAGGCCGGGACCAGGACCACCGAGGGGTGGCCGGTGAAGGCCATGTTGACGTCGTCGTAATCGAGCGTGTGCGAGGCCGCGCCATTGATCAACGCTGCCTGCCGGCTGGAGGTCGTCATGGCGTGCCCGACGACGGTGGCCTGGGCATGGCCGCCCTGTTCACGGGCTTCCTCGGCCAGCATGTGCACCAGTGGCTCGCACGCGCCAGCCAGCGTCACCCCGATCCAGTCGAGCAGGCATTGCCGGACCCGCAGGCGCACGTCCTGCGGCAGATCGGTGTAGCACAGGGCAGCGCTGCGCGCGGCCAGTTCCCGTGAGAGGCCGTCGGTTGGGACAGTGGCCGACGGTGTGGCTTTTCTGATCGAGATCACGTTCATGTCAGCGCCCCTTCCAGACCGGTTTGCGCTTCTCCCGGAAAGACTGCGGGCCTTCCAGGGCGTCTTCACTGAGGTAGACGGCATCGAACGCTCGGTTGGAGGCGCGCAGCGCGGCGGTGCGGCCCATCTCGGTGGACAAGCGCACCATTTCCTTGGCCGCGCGCACCGTCAGCGGCGCATTGGCCATGAGCCGGGCCGCCAGCTCTTTAGCCCCTTGCAAAGCTTGCCCCTTGGGCATAAGGCGATTGATGTAGCCGAGTTCATAGGCGCGCTGCGCGGTCAGCGGGTCGCCGGTCATCGCGACTTCCATCAGGATGCGCTGTGGCAGCATGTGGATGACCGGCGCGGCCCACGGCATGCCGCGCCCGACCTTGGCCTCGGTGATGGCGAATTTGGCGGTCTCGTCGGCCACGCACAGGTCGCACATCTGCGAGAGCAGCCAACCGCCCGCATAGGCATAGCCCTGCACGGCGGCGATGACGGGCTTGGTGACCTCTATGTTGTCGCCGAGCACGGCGATGAAGCCCGCTGGCGGGATGCGCAGTTGCGTGTCGGCGGCCTCCACCAGGTCCATGCCGGCGCAGAAATTGTCACCGGCCCCGGTGAGGATGGCCACCTGGGCCTGCCCGTCGGCTTCGAAGCGGCGCCAGACCTCGAAAAAACCTTCGCGCACGGCGCGACTCAGCGCATTGCGACGCTCGGGCCGGTTGATGGTGATGACGGCGATGCCGTCGTTCACTTCGTATAGCAGTTCATTGTTCACGGGGGGGTGTCTCCTTTTTAAGTTGTGCCTGTTGTCGCGAGCGGCGAGTCTGGGGTATGGGTCTGGCTTGATTCGTTGCCACTTCACGCGATTGCGATCCCGCACGGTAGCCGAGTGCCCTCGAGATGCTGGCGGCGAGTTCCATCACCAGGTGCTGCAGCGCATCGGCGACGGCGCGACCGCGCTCGATCGGCGCTGCGATGATCAGCGCCGCGTTCACGCGCCCATCGGGTTCGAAGATCGGGGCTGAAAAGCCGGCCACGTCGGGCGTCACTTCGCCGAATGTGACCGCCAGCCCGCTCAGCCGGGCCGCCTCGATGAGGCGCGCCAGTTGCGCCGGGTCGGTGACCGAGTGCTCGGTCATGGCCCGCAGATCAGCCCGACGCAGGTAGTCACGCCGCCAGGCCTCGTCCTGGAACGCGAGCAGCACACGCCCGGCGGACGAGGCAAACAGCGGCCGTGTCGTGCCGACTGGCACGGCGTATCGAATCGCGCGGGTGCTCTCGATGATCGGGTTGTAGACCAGCCGATCCGCGGCGCGGTCGATTCTGGCGATCAGGGCGGTCTCACCGGATCGCTCCGCCGCTTCCCGCAGGAAGGGCAGGGCCACAACGTCGAGCGAGCGGGCCGATACCAGAGACGCCCCGAGTGCGAACGACTCAGGACCCAGTCCATACGCCTCATTGCTGCGCTGCAGGTAGCCATGCACCGTGAGACCGCGCAACAGCGAGAGCACGCTGGTCTTCGGAGCATTCATCACCATGCACAAGGGGGTAAGGGCCAAGCCGGCAGGGTGGTCGGCCAGTATCCGCAGCAGTCGCAGCACGCGTGTCACTGCCATGGGCGACCCGTCTGCACCGGGTGCGACACCCGTTCGCTCCCGCCGTGATGCTGTTGACATGGGCATTGGATGGGGTTCCTGAAGGTTCTGATATCGGAATTACTGATTCATTATAAGAATAGCGTTAGCATGTACAGCCGTCAATCGGGTTTTACTGGCAGCGCTTTTTGGAGGAGGCCCCGACTTGACCGGAGGAGACACATATGACGAATAAACAAGACCAGGCGGCACTTGCGGGGCCGCTGTCGGGCGTGCGGGTAATTGATCTAAGCGCGGTACTGATGGGCCCCTACGCCACCCAGATTTTGGGCGACCATGGCGCGGACGTGATCAAGATCGAATCTCCTGAGGGCGACTCAACACGCTGGATTGGCCCCGGACGCCATCCCGGCATGGGTCCGCTGTTCCTGCACCTGAACCGCAACAAGCGCAGCGTGGCGCTCGACCTCAAATCGCCGCAGGGCGCGGCCGCGATGCGGCGCCTGATCGAAGGCGCCGATGTCTTCGTGCATAACCTGCGCCCGGCCTCCATCGCCCGGCTCGGGCTGGACTACGAGAGCATCTCGATGATCAATCCACGCATCATCTGGTGTGGCGTGTACGGTTACGGCGAGGACGGTCCCTACGCTGGCCGCCCGGCCTATGACGACCTGATCCAGGGCGCGGTCGGCATTGCCGCCTTGCAGCAGCAAAGCGGGGCGAGCGAGCCGCGCTACGTGCCGCTGACGATTGCCGACCGCATGGTCGGCCTGCATGCGGCGCACAGCGTGGCCATGGCGCTGTACGGGCGCGAGCGCACCGGACGCGGCTGCCGCATTGACGTGCCGATGTTCGAAACCATGGCCAGCGTGGTGCTGTCGGACCACCTCTACGGGCGCACTTTCGAGCCGCCCAGTGGTGACACCGGCTATGTGCGGCTGCTGTCGCCCGGGCGCCGACCCTACGAAACCAGCAACGGCTACATCTGCGCGCTGGTCTACAACGACGGCCACTGGCAGCGTTTTCTGCACGCCATCGAGCGTGACGATCTGCGGGTCGATCCGCGCTTCGCCGACCTGGCCAGTCGAACCCGCCACATTGACGAGGTGTACGGCTTTCTGGGCCAGACGCTGCGCGTGCAAAGCACCGCGCACTGGATGGCGCTGTTCGAACAAATCGATGTGCCGGCGGTGCCCCTGAACACCGTCGAATCACTGTTGGATGACCCGCACTTGGCGGCGGTGGGCTTCTTCCGCCAGGTCGAGCACCCGAGCGAAGGGGTGATGCGCACCTTTGGCGCGCCGGCGCGATGGGTGGGTTACGACGTCAGCAAGCTGGCGCCCGCGCCGCGGCTGGGGGAGCACACCGAATCGGTACTGCGCGAATGCGGCTTTGATGCCAGCGCGCTGGCGTCCTTGCTGGGCAGTGGCGCAGCGGCTCCGTTCCTCACCGATGCGGAGTTGTCAGCATGAGTGCCCCGGCATTGACCGTGACCCGGCTGGCCGGCGCGCTGGGTGCGGAAATCTCCGGGCTTGACCTGTCCCGGTCGCTGCGCCAGGATGACCTGGCGGCGCTGCGTAGTGCGTGGCTGGCGCATGGCGTCATCTTTTTCCGCGACCAGCCGCTGACGCCCGGGCAGTTCCTGGCCTTCGCCCAGGCCATTGGCACGCCGGTGGAATACCCATTTGTCAGCGGCATCCCGGGCTTTCCGGTCATCATCGAAGTGAAGAAGCTGGCGCACGAAATAGTCAACTTTGGCGGTGTCTGGCACAGCGATACTGCCTACTTGGAGCAGCCTCCGATGGCCACGCTGCTGCTGGCGCGCGAAGCGCCGCCTTACGGCGGTGACACGCTGTTTGCCAACCAGGTGCTGGCCTATGAGGCCTTGTCGGAGGGGATGCAGCGGCTGCTCGACGGCTTGGTGGCGGTCAACACCTCGGCCAAGGCAGATGTGTCACGCACCCGCGAAGACCGTCTGGCCGAAGCCGGTCGCGCTGACCAGCACACCCATTACGAGGCCGAACATCCCGTGGTACGCACCCATCCGGAAACCGGTCGCAAGGCTTTGTATGTCAACTGCGCCCATACCGCGCGCTTCGCCGGCATGACCGAAGAGGAGAGCGCGCCGCTGCTGCAATTTTTATTCACGCACCAGAAGAAGGAAGAGTTCACCTGCCGCTTCCGCTGGCTGGTGGGTTCCCTGGCGCTCTGGGATAACCGCTGCACGCACCACTACCCGGTCAACGATTACCACGGCTTCCGCCGGGTCATGCACCGCATCACGTTAGCGGGTGACCGGCCTCGTCACTAGTACATTGACAGGTAAGTAACGGAACATAAATACAATCTCGTCACCATTACTTGATTTACTTGATTCAGTCGTCCCTGAATAACCTCCAGAACCCGCATGAACACTTGGTTTGTGGGGTGATTGCAGATATCCAGAACTCCCAGTTTGAATTCCAATAGGGGCAGTTTTCTGGGAGTTCTGCAGTGATGTTTGCCTGCCCCGCCACCGACGATTTTTCCGTTCGCGCATCGACCACATGATCGACCTGCGCCTCCCGCTGGCCGTGCTGGCCTCGCGCATGCCCTGGCAGGAGATCGAAGCGTGGGTGGCCCAGGTCTTCTCTCACAAAGGCCGCGCCGGTGTGGCCATGCCCGATCTGGACCTCTTCGGTGAACAGGTACAGCGCGCTGCTGTTTCCAGCAACGCAGCGCGCCCTCGCGTGCCGCTGCGCATCATGATTGCGCTGCTTTACCTCAAACACGCCTTCAACGACTCCGACGAGGGCGTGGTGGCCCGCTGGGCCGATACGCCGCGCTGGCAGTTCTTCTCGGGCTGTGCTTATTACGAAGACCGCCAGCCCCGCGACGGCACCACCCTGGTCAAGTTCCGTCAGTTGTTGGGCGAGGAAGGTGTGGAAGAACTGCTGGCGCAGACCATCAACGTGGCCGTCTAACTCAAACTGATCAAACCGCAGGAGCCCTCCCGCGTGATCGTGGACAGCACGGTGCAGCACAAGGCGATTGCCCATCCCACCGACAGCCGTTTGCTGGAGACCGCCCGGTTGAATTTGGTCCAGGCGGCCAAGGAGACGGGCATTGATCTGAAGCAGACCTTTGCCAAGGAAGGCAGGGACCTGAGCCGCTAGGCCGGGCGCTATGCCCATGCCCGGCAATTCAAGCGCATGCGCCGCACCATCAAACGCCAGAGAACCATCGTCGCTCGCCTGCAGCGCGAGATCGACCGCAAGGCCAGTGCCATCGGGGCGGCAGTGCGCGAAGCACTGGGCGAGACCTTGAACAAGGCCCATCGCATCGTGGCCCAGAGCGGCCAGCGCAAAGCGGTGGATGGACAGCCCAAGCTCTACGCCTGGCATGCGCCCGAGGTGGACTGCATCAGCAAGGGCAAGGCCCGAACGCCCTACGAGTTCGGGGTCAAGGTGGGCATTGCCAGCACGCTGCAGGGCAACCTGATCGTGGGCTCACGAGCCTTCCAAGGTAACCCTTACGACGGCCACACCCTCAACGAGCAACTGGAGCAGGCGAGCATCCTGATGCAAGACAGCCGGTCAAAGCCAGCGACGGCGTTCGTTGATCTGGGCTATCGGGGTGTGGACGCACAACCCGGATGTGCATATCGTGCACCGGGGCAAGGCCAAGCGGATCAGCGAGCAAGAGCGACGCGAGCTCAGGCGTCGTCAGGCCATTGAGCCGATCATCGGCCACCTCAAAGCCGATCACCGCATGGACCGTTGTCACCTCAAGGGAGAAACCGGCGACCGGCTGCATTCGGTGCTGTGTGCGGCGGGCTACAACATCCGCTGGCTGCTGCGCATGATCGCCCGCAAGGGCATCATCTTCTTGCAAAGCCTTTATTTGCGCCTGTGCTCGGTAGCGAGCTTGTCACTGAAATGGCAACACGCGTTGGACTCTTGGTCCACTCGAGCTCTCACCCGCGCCACTTTCGCGGATCATCAGCGACATCTGTTCCAGCGCCAGATCGCAGCTGCCGGCGTGCACACTGGTGATGCTGCCCGGGTGGCCCGAGGCGGCCAGCCGGATGAACGAGAAACACTCTTCACCGCGCAACTCGGCCAGGAAGATGCGGTCTGGCTTCATGCGCAGGCAGGCTTCGAGCAAAGACTTGGCGGTGACCCGCGCCGTGCCCTGGGCGTCCTTGCTGTAGAAAAGGTGAACCACGTTGGGGTGGTTGGGCAAGGTGAGTTCGGCGGTGTCCTGGATGGTGATCAGGCGCTCGTGTTTCGGCACCTCTTCGACCAGGCCTTTCATGAACGTGGTCTTGCCCGAGCCGGTTTTGCCGCTGACCACGATGGTGCGGTGGTGGCGCACGGCCAGGCGCATGAAGTCGGCGTAACGGTCAGCGGCCTTCAAGGCCAGCAGTTCGCGCTCAAAGGGCTGCAGGCCGTCGTTGTGCTCCGGATTCGGTGCGGCGACCTTTTCGCCTACGCGGCCGAACAAGCCGTCTTGCTCGAAGTCACTCAGCCGGAGCACCACGTTCGACGGCTTGCGGATGGTGATGGACACGGTGCCGCGTGGCACTGCGGGTGGTATGGCGAACTGGATGCGCTCGCCAGTGGGCAGAGTGGCCGACAGCAGCGGGCGTTCCTGGTTGATCTGCTGGTCGCAGTAGGTGGCCAGCGCCGTGGCCAGAGACAGGCAACGCTCCTGGGTCATGGCCGGTGCGTTGACCGCTTGCCAACCGTTCACGGTTTCCACCTGCAGCTCGCCGGGGCGGTTCACGCAGACCTCCAGCACGCCTGGGGCGTCCAGCTCTTCGCGCAGCGGGCGCAGGAACTCCACCACCGAGGTCGCGTCGCCGCACCAGCCGTCGAGCGGGTCTTCTTCAATGCCGGGCAGGGTGTTCATCGCTTTCACCTTTCCCGCGGCTGGAGTTCGTAGACCGAGGAAAAGTCCACGTCGCGGGCGACGTAGATGCCGACGATGCCGCCCTGGTTCTGGTACAGCAGGGGCGGGATGTTGATGGTGCTGTCCAGCACCTTCTCGGCCAGCTTGCTGGTGTTGTCGGTGGTGGATGGCAGGACGATGGTGTCGGCCTGCTGGTCTTGCGTCTGGTTCTGGATCAGCAGCTTGACCGAATCGTCGATCAGCGAGAGCAGCATGGCGGCGCCGATGCGTTCACCCCAGCGGTTGTCCACGTAACCATCAATGCCGGACTCGCCGAGTTGGCCGGTGCCGGGCGACTCAATGTCCACCGTCACGCCATGGGGTGTTCGCACCCGGGTCCATAACACCGGTATGCGGACCATGCCGGGGCGGACCGACGAGATGCGGTACTCGCCGTCCAGGTGCGAGCCGCGTTCGATCAGCAGCACGCGCCCGTTGTCGCCGTACACGTTGCGCTGAACCTGGCAGCCCACCAGGCCTGAGGTGGCACTGATCACCCTGGTTTTGAGGGCGCAGGTGAAGGCCGTGCCCTTGGGCAGCGTGAGGCTGCGGTCGCCCAGTGTGCTGGCCGCGACCTTGGGTGTGGCGGAGCCTTGCAGTTGACCGCCGAACAGGCCCGCAGAAGACGCAGGCAGACCCGCGCCCGATGAGGCACCTGCCATCGAGCCGAGGGCGCCGAGGTCGGCCGTATCTCTACCCTGGCCACTGGCCATCGCCGTGCTCTGGGTCAGGTTGTCGAGCAGGCCCTGCAGTTGTCTCTGGTAGGACTGCAGGTTGCGGCTGGTGCTGGCCACTGGATCGTCCGTGTCGGCCGTGGCTTGGCCGGGAACCGTTGCGTTGGGCATGCCCGCCGAGCTGGAGTGCCCGCCAGGACGAGAAGACACGATCAGCACCGGTGCATCGTCGGCCGAGAGGCCTTTGGGCGCAGCAGTCCCGCCGCTGCGCACCCCAATGGGCTCAGCCGCCTCAGTGGTTGGCAGCAAAGCGGGCACACGCGGCGCGGGTGGTGCCGTCATGTCCAGTGCGCGTGTACCGGCGCTGGCGGCCGAGGGTTTGTCACGCACCAGCTTGGCGTCTTGGTCTGTTGCCGGTCCGCTGGTGAGGTAGCGGTTGATGGCAAAGCCCGCAAAAAGCACCAGGGTCAACACCATCATGCCGAGCCCCAGCGCGCCCTTGCGCGACCAGTTGGTACTGCGTGCGGCCGTCACCTGGGGTATACCGGGCTCTCCCGGCAAAGGTGTGATGGTGTTGCCGTCCGCAGGATCTGCGGTCGACGGGTTGTGGGCGTTGGTTTGGTCGTTCATGGCCTGACTCCGTTGGGGCGGTTGTCAAGAGAGGCGTTGGCAGCCTTAAGCACCCGCTGCACGCCCGGAACGGTGGTCGCACCTTCCGCTGGGGCGCCGTCCAGATCAAAGGCCTCGTTCCAGATGCCCACGACCGCGTTGCCCGCTCGCAGCATCAGTTGCCGGCTGACGCGGTCCACCACCAGCAGGTCGTCTTCCATCCGGGCATTGACCAGGGTTTCACTGCCATCGCCGAGCACATGAAAGACCGCAGGGACTTCGCGGTTGCCCGGTAAGCGCAGGTAGGTGAATCGCCCGTCGTCGTAGATCAGGGTTGGCACGATGTCTTGCGAGCCCGCACCTTCGGCCAGCGAATACTGGGTGTTCATCACCGTGTGACTGGCCTGCAGTCGTTCAGCCACCACCTGTTGGGGCGTCGGCTGGTATGGCAAAGGGGGCAGGGTGGCGAGTGCTGCGAGGTCTTTAGCTGACAGGCCCGAGGCGGGCTTGGGCTGTGCCGGCGCCTTGACGGTCAAGCGGTAGACCGGCTGTTGCCGATCGCCGTCGGGCAGGACCACGAAGCGCAGCGCATGCGTGCGACGGTCCGTGACCACGGCCAGGTTGTTGGGCGCATCCGCACCGGATTTGGCTTTGACGAAGAGGTTACGGCCCCCTGGCTGAGCGGCCACGCACCAGACGGCATCGGCCTTACTGCAATCGCCGCCTTGGCCTGCGGCCACTTCGGTGATCACTTCGTCTTGGGCGAGCACCACCAGGGTCACCATGCCCCGTTTGACGGGGACGGTCACCACTGCCGTTGGGTCGTAGACCACGTCGCGCAGGCGCGGGTCGGCGGATTTCGGATTCGCTTGAGCGAACAGGCTCAAAGACGCGGCGCAGGCTGCCAGCAGCGTCAAGACAGTGCGCTTCATGGCCGTGCTCCCGCTGCCTGGGTGTTGATTTCGGGGTCTGACCGGTAGGCGGTGACCACGAAGCCGAAAGGGTTCTCCAGCCGGTCGGCTTCTTTGGCGAGCACCTTGGGCTGGTACTGGAAGACGATGCTGGCCACGTGGCGGGTTGTGACGTCCGGCAAGTTGCGGTCGGTCAGACGGACCACTTTGTCGTAGGTGACGGTGGCGTCGCTCAGGTTGCCGCTGCGCCCGGAAGCCCGCAAGCGCACCCCCACGATGTTGATGCGCCATTCTTCAGCCGCGCCGATCTTCTTCTGCAGCGCGCCTTCGCCCTCGAACTGCCGGTTGTATTCGGCGAACACGCCCGGCACGGCCATGCGCGCCACCTGGTCAAAGTCGCGCTGCAGGAACATCCAGCTGTAGCTTTCGCGTGCACGCACGAAGGCGGCCAGGTTGTGCTTGTCCAGCGCCTCCATGGCGGGGATGGTTTCTTCGCTCAGCCGCTGCTGGATGGTGGTTTCGCCGGTGACGCGGTCCACCACGATGGGAATCTCCACCACGCGGCGCAGCGGTCCCTGCACGAACACGGCAGCGATGCCGATCAGGCCCAGAATCAAACCGGCCACCGCGACCCGCCAGGCCCTGCGCTCCGAGCGTTCGAGCATCAGCGCACGGTCGATTTCCCAGTCGCGGTTCGCGTTGAATGGCGCCGATTCGGCCTCGGTGGAAGGTTCAGGGGGGCGTTTTGGCCATGCGGCGGCTTTACCTGACAACAGGATGGCACTCATGGGGTTCTCCGGTGGGTCTGGGTGGCGGCGGGACTCAGGCGGGTTTACGGCAGAAAGTCAGCCACCTTGCCGGTGCGACCCAGCATCTGAAGCTGCCGTTCGCGCTCGCGAGATCGGGCAATGCGCTCTTCGCTGTCGGCCATGCCCTGCAGCATCTGTACTTGCGACACCTCGTGTGCCAGCAGGGCGTTTTCAGCGCCGATGCGGGCCTGGATTTCCAGCACCGACTTCTGATCGGTGGTGGCGTTGATCTGTGACATCAGCGACTGGATCTGCGTGAGTCGGCCCGCCGCGGTCTGCATGGCGTCTTGCAGCAGCCCTTTTTGTTGATAGGGCTGAGCCAGAGCGGCCTGGCATTGGGTGCGTGCGTCGCCGGTGAGGTCCATGCAGTTGTAGATCATGCTCACGTCGCGCAGCACCTTGGCCGTGGCGTTGAGCCCGCTGTAGCCCGACGTGTTGACCGCGTTGAGGTAGGTGAAGGCCTCGGCCGGGATGTAGTTCTTCAGCAGTGGGTTGTTGAACACATCGCCCAGGTTCCGGATGCCGTTGATGCTCTCGATTTGGGTTTGCAGTTGTCGAATCTGTTGAATCTGGTTGTTGATCTTGGTGATGTCGTTGATGACCTGCTGGACGGTCTGAACCAGGTTGGCCACGTCGATCACGGGGATGCCGGTGGCTCGGGCCTGGGTTGCGCCCAGAGCAATGAGGACGGCAGCGGCAACTTTGAGGCGGGTGTGCATGGTGAACTCCTTGGTGGGTGGGGTGGTCAGGACCGGCCGCGTTGGGCGGCGAGTTTGTAAGCGGCGGAGCGGGCAGCGCCGACGCCTCGGCGGGCCATGGATGCGGCGGTGTGTGGAAGACCGGCGCCTGCGCGGATGACGCCGCCAGCGCTAGCGGCGGCGGCGCTGGCGCTTCGGGCGGATGACGCAGAACGCAGGCCCGAAACCATCATGGCGTTCTGGATCATCTGGATGCCCTGTTGGATGGCGGCACCTCCGGTGAGGGCCGAGGCCAGACTGGGCGCCTGAAAGCAGATGATCGCCATGAGGACCATGACGACGCAGTACTTCAGGCTTTCCCCGACGACGTTGAATGTCGAGCCCTGAAATCCACCGTTGACCTGAACGGTTTGCACAATCGCATCGCCCATGAACGCGCTGATACCCAAGGCGAAAAATGCAAACCAGGTCAGTACGACGGCGTTCAACACCATCGACAACCAGCTGTCGAAAAAGCGTGCGGTGGGGCGCCAGGCCAGGCACAAGACGAACAGTGGACCTACGGAGATCACGAACGTGAGGAAGAGCTTGGCCAGCGTGACGACGAAGAGGGCGATGCAAAGAAAGACGACGTTGCCGATGGAGCAGACCACGGCAGCGAAGAGCAGGTCCAGACGCATGATTCCCGCGTCCTTCAGCAGATCGAGTACCAATTGGCTGGCACCGTCATTGAACCGGTCCAACAGCGCGTAGGGAGAGGAGATCGTGGTGGGGTCTGCGGCTGCCGGTAGAAACGTGGTGGCCACCCCCGTAGCCAGCGCATTGGCGGTGTCGGCCACATTCGCGATGTAAAAAGCCGATTGCAGAGCAAATGCCAGCACCAGGCCGATCTTGAATACCTTCCAGAGAAAGGTGGGCACCGTCTCTGGAACCTCGTTGCGCAGAACGGCCCATCCATACAGCGCTACCCAGATCGTCATCGCCGTCAGTGCGATCGGTGCGATCCCGGTCATGAGCGAACCCACGACGCCGAGCACGTAAGTGCTCAGGACCGCATCGAACTGTGAGCCGACCCAGGCAAACATGGGATTTCTCCTCGGCTATTGAACAGCGCTGACAGGGAGGCTTTTCAGGCTGACGCAGTTTCCCGAAATGTCGGGTTGCGCGCACTGCACCCATTGGCCTTTGATCTTCACGATCCACGTGCGTGATCGCTTTTCAACCCCGTAGGTCGAGGGTCGACAGGTCGTGGGCCGTGCAAAGACTTCGGTGCACTCGACCAGCCCCGAATTGCTCTCCAGCATCTTCCAGCCACCGCCAGCGCAGCCAGGCTTGGCGGCTGGGCATGGCGAGCCTAAGGCCACCGACGGGAGCGGCGGCACTTCCACCTTTTGGGTGCCATCGGTCATGACACGGACCGCCTCATTGCCTTTGACGAACTGGGCCGAGGCGGCGCTGGCGGCCAACGCGAAGGCGATCAGCGCAAACCATTGAGCGTGGGGTTTCATGGGGTTCTCCTTGAAGTACGGGATTTGCGATCCTGAACCTCGCGCAGCAGCTCGGGAAGCCACAGAAACGGATCGCTACCGTGCCGTTCACGAACGGTGTCGAGCAGGGCCACGTTGTCGGTGGTCGCCGAGAGCACGGTGATGAAATCGTCCATGCCACTGAGGTCCAGCTCGCAGATGGCGCTGCTGTGGCCTTGTTTCACGAGGAATCGGCGCCCGCCTTGTGCGCCGAGGCTGCGCACGATGCTGAATTCGGCCTCGCTGAGCCCAAAGCCTTCGACATACTCCTCGCGCATCGCCTCCGGGTTGGCCAGGAATATCTTGGTCACGCTTTGTTCGACCATGGTTCGCCCGATGGGGTGGCGCAGCACATCGGACGGGCTCTGGGTGTCGAAAATGCCCAGGCCGTTTTGCTTGCGGATGGTCTTCTGCTTCTGTTTGGCGAAGTCGCTGAAGATCTCGTGGCCCAGCGCTTTCCAGAACTCCGAGATCACATAGATCAGGCGTTCGCCGTTGACCAGCTCTTCCATCACCTGCAGCAGGTAGAGCATGACCGGCGTGCGCACCTCGGGCAGGTCCAGGAACTCGGTGGTGTCGAAGGCAATCACCGATGCCGCGTCCAGGTCCGCCAACTGGTCGTTGGCTTGGTCGAACACCCAGCCCAGGGCGCCACTTTCACACCAGCGCCCGAGCCTCTCGTATAGGCTGTTTTCACCCGACTTCGGCAGGTTTTGGCGAACCGTCGAGAAGCGGCGCAGAGCTGTTGGCATCGTGGCCACCGTCTTGACGGCGTCGGCAATCGCGCGCTCATCGGCCGGCAGCAAAGGCAGGGCGGGCGTGGCGATGCAAATCCGGATCAGCTGTTCCCAGAACTGGATGCGTGCTGGCGTGGGGTCGCGCTGCAGCGGGTTCAGGTGGGTGGGCTTGCCCGCTTCAAGGGTGAAGTACCGACCGTTCAAGGCCCGTATCGCGATCTCGCAACCCCGGTCCAGGTCAAACAGCACCAGCCTTGGAGCCGGGTTCCACTTGCGGGTGAGCGTGAGCAGGAACATCTCCAGCGTGGTCTTACCGACGCCGGTGGATCCGATGATGATGGTGTTGCCGGGCAGCTTCTTGTCGGCAGAGTCTTCGCCTTCCGGGCTGCTGTGCAGGTTCAAATAGAAGGGCTGGCCCGATGGGGTGCGCAGCAAGGCCAACGCCTCCCCCCAAGGATTGCCGTCGCGCTTGCCCCGGGCAAAGTTGTGACCGCTGGCCAGGGCCGCGAAAGCGCGGGACGACAGCTTGGCATCGCGCGGGCGCCACTGCCAGTTGCCGGGCATCTGGGCAAACCAGGCGGCATCGGCCACCAGATCCACCGGCGACATCTGCAGGCTGGACGCTTCGCCCACCGCGCCAATCGCCTGTGCAGCCCGTCGCCCGGCATCGGCCAGGCTGTCTTCCCCTGGCTGACCGAACACCACCAGGCTGTAGTGGTACTCGCCCATGCAGTACTGACCGTCGCCCAGCTCGTTCATCGCTTCGTCCATGTCGGCGATCTGGCTGGCCACCACATCGTCGCTGGCGATCAGCTGGTCGCGTTGCAGCTCCAGCGCACGCATGGCTTCGCGCCGGGGCAGTATCGAGAAGCTCTGAGTTTCGATGAATTCGCTGTCTTCATACAGCAGCGAGTTCAGGATGCCCGGCTCCACCGCGTCGGCGTATTCCTTGATGTCCACCAGGGCCGCGCAACGGCGCTGTTCGCCATGTCGAAGTTCCAGCTTGTCACCACCGAAGGACAGGCGGGTGGTGGGCAAGGTGCGGTACAGCGGCCCTGCCGCAAGGGGCACTGGCCTCCAGCTGCCGTTGACCAGGTAGCCCAGAAACTCGGCCAGTTCGGAGTACCGCCTTGGACCTTGCATGCGAGCCCCCAGCAGTTGAGGGCCAAAGCCGCGCAGCACCCGGCGCACGAAAGCCGTTCGTTCTTCCATCACGCGCAAGGCTTCGGCATGCGCTGCGGCAATGGCGGTCTTTGAACGCTGGGTCGATTGCAGCGCCCGGCTGAGGCGTGAGGCATTGGGCCGGTAGACGAGCGTCAGGTACAGCTCGTTGCTCATCATGGCGTGCTTGCCCAGCCTGGCCTGGTAGGCCTGTGATAGGTCCCGTGCGAAGCCAGATTGCAGCGGGTCTTCCAGTTGGTCGTGGATCTTTCGGTGGAGCCGATGAGTCCACACGGCCCATTGGCCGCCGGCCAGGTTGCGCAACAGGCTGCACAGGGCCTCATGCCGTTCGGCGATCAGGTGTTCATCAGCGCATTCGAAGGCCACGCCGTCGAGGCGCCACACGCGCATGAAGTCGCCCCCACGCGTGATGACGTCGTTTTCGCTGACCAGTGAGGAGAAAGGCACAAACCGCGTGAGCGGGTTCTCCTTCAGCGCCTGTGCCCAATGGCGCGGTTGTGGCTGACCTGTAGCAGGGCGCCCAGAGCGACGAGGGCCCGCGCCGACAGATCGGTCAAACATGCCAAACATCGGAGCCTCCCCGGTAGAGCGTAGGCGAGTAGCTGCGCGCGCGCCAGAACCGCCGGTTGCGGTCGTGCAGCTTCAGCTTGAGGACCACAAAGATCTGCCGGAACCGCTGGTCATCACGGGCTGTCAACCAGCGCATCCAGAGCAACACCGGTGCAATGGAAAGGACCACACCCAGCGCAAGCCACCAGCTCACCAGGATGCCGCCCCACATGATCAGCAACATGCCGGTGCCAAACAGGATCACCAGCGGCACCAGCGGAATGCCCAGCTTCATGGCCGGGCGCGTGGCGCCCTTGTAGATGGCTTCGGCCTGCATGGTCTGCACCTTCAGCCTTCAGCTGACGATGTAGCTGGCGAAGGCCGCAGCTCCACCCACCAGCGTGCCACCAATCAGCACATTGGCCACATCGGCCAGGCGAGCGCCTTGGAAGATCATCTTGAAGCCCGCCCAGATGATCGCGATGGTCACCACCGCAATCGATATCGTCACCAGGATGGTGTTGACGTTGGTGACCGTGGTGTTGATCTTGTCGAAGCCCTGTGCCCAGCTCTTTGAGGCTGCAGCCAACATCAGCAGGGCGGTTGCGAGGTGGCGCTGTGGTACGAAGAGACGAATGCGGGTCATGACGGCTCCTTAATGGGGGTGTGTTGACTGATGGGGAGAGGGTTGCGGGCTGCGGCGACCACCTTGCCCACGTAGCCATGGCGAAAGCCGGTGGTGAAGTTGCCGCTGTAGTAGCAGGAGAGCGCAGCGCGCAGGGCTACCTGGTCGCCCGATCTGCTGGGTGACTTGCGTCGCGCCCGCTCGAAACACTCGCTCAACACCGTCTGCATGGCGGCCAGGTTGGAGCAAGGTTCGAAGGCCGATTCCAGCGACAGGCCCAGGCGCTGGAAGTTGCCCATGTTGATCTGGCCGAGGCCCACGCTGAAGTTGCGGCCAGCGGCCTGCAGAGCCAGCGCGGTGGCCAATGCCTCGGTGCGGTGGCGGGGTTGGCGTTGCAGCGAACCGCCTACGACGCCAATGGCCCAGGGGTTGAAGGCGCTTTCGACGGCGACGAGCGCGTGTGCTGTGGTCAGGTGGACCTGTGGCGCGCAGGCCAAGGCCAGTGCCGCGAAGGTGGATGCTTCCATGGCGCAGCCCTCACGGACGGGAGCGAAGCCAGGTGGCGTGGTCGTTGTCGTACTGGGTGTCCCAAGTGCCCAGCTGGGACTTCGCGACCGGGCTGAAGTCCGTCACGGTGTCGCCACCCATATCCCACCAGGTGCGTGTGAACTGCTTGCCGTCGATCGTGACCGTGATCGCCCCGGTGTAGTCGCAGGTGTAGATCGGTCCGCTCTCGGACTCATGCACCCGGGTGTACTGGGGTGGGCAGTTGCCCGGCGCCCGAGCCCACACATGCCGAGCCGAGTTACCTGCGCCAGACATACCGCACGTAGGAAAGGCCTTGCCCCGAGCCAGATCCCGAAGCACCTTTCGGATCGGTGGCACACACTGAGGGACCGACTTCCAGCTCGGTGCCGCAAAGCACAGTAAAACCAGGCAGCCATCGACGGCGCGCGCCGCCGATGGTGCGAGGAGCCCCAAGGTGAGCAACAAGCTGGCGGCGGCGCTCGCCAGCGTTGCCGCCAGGCTTCTCTGCAAGGTTGCCGCTTTCGTGGAATGCCAGCACAGGGTGTTGGCGAGAGGTGCATGGTTCATGGTCAAGTCCTCGGTTCGACGTTGTTCGTGAGGTGGCAGTGCTTGCCGTTTCTCTGAACACCGTGAGGTCAATGTAGGACTTGAAACCCCCTGTGCTGCTGCTGGATTTGGGCTGTTTTCCAGCACATTCGCACCATGCGCAGTCGGTGTCTGCTGGGCACGCCGAAAAAAGAAACCCGGCGCGAAGGCCGGGCAAATGCAAAGTCGCTGTCACACGACTTTTCAGGGAGGAGGGCCGACTGTTCAGGCCGACTCGGAACCATTATCGATTCAGGTCGCTTGAAACGCCTACGACAAATTCGGCCTGATGCACAGCAGTGCCCCTCATTGGGAGTACTTCACGTCCGCACCACGGGCATGTCTTCCCATCGCGTTGTGTACTGCGGCGTACGCCGCTCCTGTTTCATCGACCAGCGCCTGCGATCTCCCTCCAGACCGGTACTGCCCAGCAGCACCGTGCCCCGGCCATAGCGCCGGTTGAGCCCATCCAGGGCGCCCATCAACCGGCCTTTGTCCCGTCTCTCACCAGGCTCCTCGTCAAGCAGCAGTTCACCCTGGTGCACCGAAGCCGGTTGAAGCTCCATCTGCATCACCCCAGCCTTGGCGTACAGGAAGTCAGGCTTGTAAATGCAGCGCAGGCCGTTCAGGGCCGCATCGGCGATCAGCGAACTGTCGGCGGTGGGGACGTCGGCACCACGATGGACCGGCTGTACTGAGGATCGGGCCGGAACGGACTGGTCCGCACAAAGGTCAGCACCTGGTTGGCGAGCCCTTCTTGGCGCCGCAACTTCTCGGCCGCCCGGCTGGCGAACTCACTGACGGCTTCACTGAGGTCTTCCAGTGCGGTCACCGGGCGACCAAACGACCGGGTGCAGGCGATTTCCTGTTTGTCTGGTGCCGTGTCTTGCAGAACCACACAGGACTGCCCCTGCAACTCACGCACCGTGCGCTCCAGCACCACCGACCAGCGCTGGCGTACCGTGGCCAGGTCCATGCGGGCGAGATCGAGCACCGTGTGGATGCCACCCTCTTTGAGCTGCGCCGCAATGCGACGGCCCACGCCCCAGACTTCCTCGACCGGCGTGGCCGCCAGCACCGCATCCCGTGCTGTTGGTTCCAGTGCAGCCAGGTTGCAGATTTGAGCCAGTTCGACGGGGTAGCTGCCGGGTTTGCGTTCGGCCGTCTTGGCGATGTGGTTGGCCAGCTTGGCCAGGGTCTTGGTCTGCCCGATGCCGATACAGCAGGGGATGCCCACCCACTGCAACACCCTTTCGCGGATCACCCGACTGCGTTTGACCAGGTCACCCCGGATGCCCGAGAGATCCACAAACGACTCGTCGATGGAATAGATCTCCTGCCGGTGCCCGAGCCCGGCCACCAGGCTCATCATCCGGTCGCTCAGATCGCCATACAGGGGGAAGTTCGCCGACAGGGCCACCAAGCCGTTGGATTCGGCCATGTGCCGGATCTTGAACCAGGGTGCGCCCATGGCAATGCCCAAGGCCTTGGCCTCGTTGGAACGGGCAATCGCACAACCGTCGTTGGAAAGCACCACCACCGGTTTGGCGTTCAGGCTGGGGCGGAACACACGCTCGCAAGAGACGTAGAAATTGTTGCCATCGACCAGGGCATACAGCGGAAAAGCCATGAAACACGCTCAACCAGATTCGCCTGCGTCAGCGCTTGAACTGCTTGATCGCCGCGATCACCACGCCCCAGACCTCGACCGTCTGGCCTTCGGTGGGCACGATGTCGGCGAAGGTTGGGTTGGCAGCCTTTAGCTTGAGCCGCCCCCCGCGTTGCCAGAGCTGCTTGCAGGTGAAGTCCCCATCGACCACCGCCACCACAATCTGGCCGTGGCTGGGCTTGATTGCCCGGTCCACCAGCAGCACATCCCCATCGAAGATGCCCGCCTCACGCATGGACTCACCCCGCACCGTCATGCTGTAGGTGGCCTGTGGATGTTTGATCAGGTGTTCGAGCACGTCGATGCGTTTGGCCTGGAAATCCTCCGCCGGCGACGGAAAACCCGCTCGAATCCGGGATTCAAGTTGGAAGGCGGGAAGGGCGCATTCGACCAAGGGCCTCGGTGGGCTGCAGCTTCCTGACGCTGCACCAGGGAACTGGGCTGATAACAGGTGATCTTCTACAATACTGGACATAACAAAGGGGTATCCACTTAGCTCCAGTCATCGTAAATGCTGGATGGATAACCAGTATTGAATGGTATGCCAGTCAGGCAAACAGTCAAGCCTTTTTCACCACGTCCCGGTACGTCACCGGTGCTGTCACGACCGCTTGTTGCAGCAACCGATAGAACAACATGCCGCGTGAGTTGGATGTGCGGCGATTGAAGCGGAACACGAACTCATCCAGGTAGGCATCCAGGTGTTCGGGCTGCACCGAGCCATGGTGTGTGCCCAGAATCCAGCGCTGCACCAGAGCCGCCACCCGATGCACGCCAGCCATCGAGACATGAGCCGGAACGTTGGAGCCCAACATGACCGTGCGCTGATGGACGAAGCCCAGGTCTTTCAATGTCAGGTAGGCAGCCGAGCCGTCGGTACGCACCTGTGCGCCAGGCTCGATAACCTCCTCCACGAACGGAATCACACAAGCAGCGGAGTCATTGGCAATGCGGCGCAGGCGGATGCGGCCGAATCCTTTGGGGTCCAGCATCTCCACGGCCATGACCACCAGCACCTTGCTCGTGCTGCTCTTGCGCCCTTTGGGTGAGATGGGGTTTCGCCTGTCTGTGATGGCCAGATAGGTCTCGTCAACTTCGACCAACCCTTTGAGCTGTTCGCGACCCGGTCGAACCATGGCACGACGAAGCCGATGCAGCATGGTCCAAGCGGTCTGATAGCTGCCCAGTCCCAGCACGCGCTGTAGACCCAACGCGCTCACGCCTTGCTTCTGATTGGTCAGGTACCAAGCCGCAGCCAGCCAAACGCGCAGTGGCGTTCGGGTCTTCTCGAAGATGGTGCCGGCGGTCACCGAACTCTGGTGTTGGCAACTCGGGCACATCAGCCGGGTACGCGTCGCACGATAGGCATCGCCTACGCAGCCGCAGCGCGGGCAGACAAAACCTTGGGACCACCGCAGCCGCTCCAGATAGGCAAGGCACGCCTCTTCGGTGGCAAACCAGTCAAGAAACTCGTTCCAAGTCTGCGGATAGTCTTTTCCGGGCGTTGGCGCTAAAGTATGGATATCCATCCAGTTATTCTGCATCTGCTGGAGCTAAGTGGATACCCCTT
>NZ_JBVPZA010000004.1:0-332321 GCF_055703065.1 Hydrogenophaga sp. L310 | reverse complement strand
GACCTTGACGCCGAGAACGGCGTGCTACGGTGAAGGGAACAGCAAGACGCCCCACCCACACACTTCGCGCGTACCAGGGCAAGCACAGCGCGCAGGCAGCGCAGGCTGCCGGAGGCGTCAGGGATTCCCGCCGAACGGCCGAGACGGGCTCCGCCTGGCTCGGGGCAGTGCCCGGGTAGCCCGACGGCGCGAGCCGGGACGCACGAATCCCTGGGCCGACAAAGCGCCCTTCAGTTGCAAATACTGTATAAAATTAAGGGGTATCCACTTAGCTCCAGTCATCGTAAATGCTGGATGGATAACCAGTATTGAATGGTATGCCAGTCAGGCAAACAGTCAAGCCTTTTTCACCACGTCCCGGTACGTCACCGGTGCTGTCACGACCGCTTGTTGCAGCAACCGATAGAACAACATGCCGCGTGAGTTGGATGTGCGGCGATTGAAGCGGAACACGAACTCATCCAGGTAGGCATCCAGGTGTTCGGGCTGCACCGAGCCATGGTGTGTGCCCAGAATCCAGCGCTGCACCAGAGCCGCCACCCGATGCACGCCAGCCATCGAGACATGAGCCGGAACGTTGGAGCCCAACATGACCGTGCGCTGATGGACGAAGCCCAGGTCTTTCAATGTCAGGTAGGCAGCCGAGCCGTCGGTACGCACCTGTGCGCCAGGCTCGATAACCTCCTCCACGAACGGAATCACACAAGCAGCGGAGTCATTGGCAATGCGGCGCAGGCGGATGCGGCCGAATCCTTTGGGGTCCAGCATCTCCACGGCCATGACCACCAGCACCTTGCTCGTGCTGCTCTTGCGCCCTTTGGGTGAGATGGGGTTTCGCCTGTCTGTGATGGCCAGATAGGTCTCGTCAACTTCGACCAACCCTTTGAGCTGTTCGCGACCCGGTCGAACCATGGCACGACGAAGCCGATGCAGCATGGTCCAAGCGGTCTGATAGCTGCCCAGTCCCAGCACGCGCTGTAGACCCAACGCGCTCACGCCTTGCTTCTGATTGGTCAGGTACCAAGCCGCAGCCAGCCAAACGCGCAGTGGCGTTCGGGTCTTCTCGAAGATGGTGCCGGCGGTCACCGAACTCTGGTGTTGGCAACTCGGGCACATCAGCCGGGTACGCGTCGCACGATAGGCATCGCCTACGCAGCCGCAGCGCGGGCAGACAAAACCTTGGGACCACCGCAGCCGCTCCAGATAGGCAAGGCACGCCTCTTCGGTGGCAAACCAGTCAAGAAACTCGTTCCAAGTCTGCGGATAGTCTTTTCCGGGCGTTGGCGCTAAAGTATGGATATCCATCCAGTTATTCTGCATCTGCTGGAGCTAAGTGGATACCCCTTTTATGCATACAGTATCTGAAAGTGAACCCGCTGTCCAGCGGGGTGTTCTCTGCAGCCCCCTATTCCGGGTTGGTGGATGGGACACCACACCGGGCCGGATTTCGTGCATGAAAAACAAACATCGCCGCCGGCGGCCGGGGACTGGTGACAAAATCATTCGAAGCCACGCCACCACCCACCATGTCACCACCCGCCGGGCGCCCGGACACACCCACGAAACACCCAGAAACGCAGCGATCAAGCGGCCGGCAGTTGGCATGGAAGGCCTGGCAGACGACGGCCCGAGCGGGCCTGGTGATCGGTGTCCTGACCCTGTGGCTGGGCCTGGCGGCCTGCAGCGAGCCGCCGCTGCCCCCGCTGACCGTGGGCATGAACACCTGGCTGGGCTACGACCCGCTGGTGCTGGCGCGTGACCAGCAGCTGATCGACACGCAGCAGGTCAAGGTGGTGGAGCTGTCGTCCAGCTCTGAGACCCTGCGCCATTTCCGCAACGGCCTGCTCGATGCGGCGGCCCTCACACTGGACGAAGCCCTGCGCCTGGCCGATGAGGGTTTTGACCTGCGGGTGGTCGCCGTGCTCGACACCTCCGCGGGCGCTGACGTGGTGCTGGCCGACCCGGCCATCCAGAACCTTGCGCAGCTTCACGGCGCGGGCATCGCGGTGGAGGGCACCTCCGTGGGCGCGCTGATGCTGGAGCGCCTGCTGCAGGCGGCGGGGCTGGATCAAACCGATGTGAATGTGGTCAACATGGAGGCCCCTTTGCACCTGTCCGCCTTGCGCAGCGGGCGCGTGGGCGCGGCGGTGTCTTACGAGCCGGTGGCCGGCCTGCTGCGCGCCGCGGGCTACAAGGACATCTTCGACAGTCGCCAGATGCCGGGCGACATCGTGGACGTGCTGGTGGTGCGTGCCAGCTTGCTGCAGGCGCGCTCCGCCCAGGTCGATGCGCTGCTCGCCGGCTGGCAACGTGGACTGCTGGCGCTGCAGGAGCGCCCCGAGGCCGCGGCCCGCCTGCTGGCCCCAGGGGTGGAGATCTCGCCCGAGGACTACCTCGCCACACTCCAGAAACTGACCTTTTATTCGGCAGAGCAGTCGCTCGAACAGCTGTCGGGCGTGCCACCGGTGCTGGCGCAGGATGCCTTGCGGCTGGTGACGACGCTGCAGGCCGTGGGCATGATCAAGGTGGCGCCAGACTGGAGCCGCCTGCTGGACCCCGAGCCGGCCCTGCGCTTGCAGGCCCGCAAAGGTGGTGCATGAGCCCCCGCCCGGCCGTTCCGAAGGGTGGAGGTTTTTCCATGAGCTGGACCCGCTGGCCCCTGACCATCGCCGGTCGCTGGCTGGTGCCGCTGCTGCTGATCGTGTTTGCGTTGCTGGCCATGACCTTGCGCTACGACCACCAGATGCGCCAGATCGACCAGGATGTGTCCGTGCAGGAAAGCCGGCGCCTGCGCGAGCGGCTGAGCATCGAGCAGGCGCGCATGGACGTGCAGGCGGGCCTGGGCAACACCTTGCTGCTGCACCGGCTGGTGGGCGGTCTGGCGCTGCACCAGGGCCTGAACCAGGCCTATCTGGTCGGGCCTGAAGAGCGGGTGCTGGCCTCGCTGTCGCGGCTGGACATCGGGCAGCCGCTGAGCGCGGTGTTGTCTCGGGTGGGTGGGGCGTCGAGCCAGTTCCAGGCACTGGCGGTGGCGCCGTCGCCGTCAGCCATCGTGGTGGAGCGGCCTGATCAGCAGCCGCTCCTGACCGGTCTGGTCCCGCTGCAGGGGAACCAGCGTTTGCTGGTGCAGATGGACATGCGTTACCCGTTGGCCCTGCGCCGTGCCAGCGAGCAGACCGAACTGGTGCGGGAAGGCCTGGTGCTGCTGGCCGCGGTGGCGGTGCTGGCGCTGCTGTTGCACCTGCTGTGGTTCCGCCGCGCGCAAAGGCTGGCCCTGGCACTGACAGAAATGGGCGCGGGCAACCTGTCGGTGCGCACCGGCCTGATCGGGCGCGACGAGCTGGCGCACATCGGCGAGGCCGCCGACCGCATGGCCGCACAGCTGCAGGCCGGGCAGGACCGGTTACGGACCATGAACGAACTCGTCAACCGCTCGCCCCTGGTGGTGATCGAGCGGCGCAACACCGAGGGCTGGCCGGTGAGTTATGCCAGCGATTCGGTGCGCCAGTGGGGCTATGCGCCGACCGACTTGCTGGACGGCCAGCGGCAGTACATCGATCTCATCCATCCCGACGACGTGCAGCAGGTGAACGACGAGGTGACGCGGTACTTCGCTCACGGGCCGGACGAGTACCGGCAGGCATACCGCATCCGCAAGGCCGATGGCGGCTGGGCCTGGGTAGAGGACCACACCTCGCTCACCCGCGATGCGAGCGGCAACGTGCTCACCAGCAGCGGCATCCTGCTCGACACCACGGTGCAGAAAGAAGCCCAGCTGGCGCAGCGCGAACAGGCCGAGCAGTTGCGCATGTTCTACGAGCTGCCCTTTCTCGGCATGGCCATCTCCTCGCCGCTGGACAAGCGCTGGCTGCAGGTGAACGACCGCCTGTGCGAGATCCTGGGTTATCCGCGCGAGGAGCTGCTGGATATGAGCTGGGCGGAGATGACCCCGCCGGGCGACCTGGAGCGCAACCTGGCGCTGTTCGATGAGTTGCTGGCAGGGTTGAACAGTGGTTACCAGATGGCCAAGCGCTTTGTGCGCAAGGACGGCCGCATGGTGCACACCGAGCTCGATGTGCGCGCCGTGCGTGATCGCGACGGCCACATCCGTCAGCTGTTCTCGACCATCCAGGACGTGACCGAGCGCAAGCAGGCCGAGGCGGCGTTGCAGGACAGCGAGCGGAGCCTGCTCGAAGCCCAGGCGGTGGCGCGACTGGGCAACTGGACGGTGGACCTGGTTCACAACCAGACGGTGTGGTCGCGTGAGCTGTTCCGGTTGTTGGCCTGCGATCCCGATCGGGTCGAACCCGGCATGGACAACTTCCTGCGCGCCGTGCACCCGGACGACCTGGAGCGCGTCCGGGCCGCGGTCATGGCGGCCATGCAGCGTCCACCCGACGGGGCATACCTTTTCGAACACCGGATCGTGGTCAACGGTGAAGTGCGCTTTGTGGAGCAGCGTGGACGCGTGGACTTCGATGCCGCCGGCCAGGCCACGCGGATGTATGGCACCACCATGGACGTCACCGAACGCAGGCAGGCCGCCATGGCGCTGCAGGACTACAAGGAGATGCTCGAACAGGCCGAAGCACTGGTCAAGCTTGGCAGCTGGGCGGGCGATGCGCAGAGCCAGCAACTGACGATTTCCGATCAGCTCTTCCGCAACATCGGACTGGATCCGGCGGGGCGGATGCCGTCGGACGCGGAGTACCTCGCCCGCATCCACCCCGATGACCGGGCGATGGTGGCCGACGACATGCAGCGCATCCGCCGCGGGGAGGAGACGGGCGAACTGGTGTTCCGCACCGATCCGGGCAATGGCCCGATGCGCTGGCTGCGCCGCACCGTGCACCGCATCTCGCGCTCAGCCGACGGCGACGGCCGGGGGCCGCGCTACATCGGCACCTTGCTCGACATCACCGAGGCGGTGGCCGCCGAGGAGCGGCTCAAGCGCCTGAACCAGGAACTGGAAGAGCGGGTGGTCGAGCGCACGGCGCAGCTGCGGCAGGCCAACCTGGAACTCGAAGCGTTTTCCTACACCGTGTCGCACGACCTCAAGGCGCCGCTGCGCGGGATCGACGGCTACAGCCAGCTGCTGGAGGAGGAATACGGCGAGCGGCTCGACGACGAAGGCCGCCGGTTTGTCGAGCGCATCCGCAAGGGCGTGCAGCAGATGGGGGACCTGATCGCCGACCTGCTGGCCTATTCGCGCATCGAACGCCGTGACATGGTGCACGAGCCGGTGGCCCTGTTACCGCTGGTGGAACAGATCGTCGACAGCTACCACGCCGACATCGAGAAGCAGGGCGCCGAAGTGCGTCTGGCGATGGAGTCCTTCACGCTGCCGCTGGACCGCGATGGCATGGCGGTGGTGCTGCGCAACCTGATCGGCAACGCCCTGAAGTTCAGCCAGGGCAGCGTGTCACCCCGGATCGAGATCGGCGCCCGCCACGAGACGGGCCGGCGTATCCTGTGGGTACGCGACAACGGCATCGGCTTCGACCTGAAATACCACGACCGCATCTTTGGCATCTTCCAGCGCCTGCACCGGGCCGAAGAATTTCCGGGCACTGGCGTGGGCCTGGCGCTGGTGGCCAAGGCGGTTCAGCGCATGGGGGGTCGTGTCTGGGCGGAGAGCCAGCCCGGGGCCGGTGCCACTTTTTATCTGGAGTTTCCCGAATGAATGCTTCGGTTTCCGTGCCGCCGATCCTGCTGGTGGAAGACAACCCCATGGATCTGGATTTGACGCTGCGCGCGTTCAGCAAGAAGAAGTTCGCCAACCAGATCCAGGTCGCCCGCGACGGCGAGGAGGCGCTGGCTTTCCTGCCGCGCTGGGAGGCGGGCGAGGTTTTGCCGGCGGTGATCCTGCTCGACATCAACCTGCCCAAGGTGAACGGCCTGGAGGTGTTGCGCCAGCTCAAGGCGCACGAGCGTTTCCGCCGCATTCCGGTGGTGGTGCTGACCTCGTCGCGCGAAGACCGGGACCTCACGACCGCCTACGATCTCGGGGTCAACTCCTACATCGAGAAGCCGGTGAACTTCAGCAGTTTCATGGACGTCGTGGAGCACATCGAGCTGTACTGGTGCGTGCTCAACGAGCGACCTCTCTGACAACCACCATCCCATTCAAAAACCAAGAGGAAAGCAACAATGATCAAGATCCTGATTCCGGTGGACGGTTCCGAACATGCCTTGCTGGCGGTGCGCCACGCCCTGCGTCTGGTGAGCGCGGGTCTCAAGGCGCGTTTCGTGGTGGCGAATGTGCAGGAGACGGCCACGCTTTACGAGCTGATGGTGGCGCACGATCCGGCGGTTTTGGAACAGGTGAACGAGGCCGCGGGCCACGACCTCATGCGCTCGGCCGTGCTGATGCTTCAGGCTGCGGGGCTGCCGGTGACGCAGGACACGGCCACCGGGGACCCGGCGAACATGCTGGTTGAGATGGTGGAGCGCAACGGCTGCGACGCGGTGATCATGACCGCCCACGGTGGTGGTCTGCGCGCGGCCGTTCTGGGCTCGGTGTCGCAGGAAATGGTGCGCCTTTCGCCGGTGCCGGTCACCCTGGTCAAGCCGCCGGTGGACGAGCCTGCCGACGAGGTGGTCGACGAAATGGCTGGCGAAGCGGACATCTGATTTTTCTTGCTTCTCGCCTTCTTTGGTGAGAGGTTTGCCTGGTGGTTTGCGCCGGGTTGCGCGCCTACTGGTTGGGTGGCCGCGAACGCCGGGCGGTCAACTACGCTCATGTCCCCCGGCGGCCTGCGGCCGCCTCCTCCTTGACTTCGCTGCGTCAACCACCCGCCGTTCGCGGCTTGCGCACGGGTGGGCGCTCGTGGCGGGAATACAAATGCGCCAACCAACCGGCGTTCGCGACTGGTCTGCGTGCAGGCGATCAGGCCGGCGTATTTGCGGGCCAGCCTACGCGCCCCCAGTCTGGCGAGGCGGGGTGTTCTGCATAGCGAAGTCAAGGAGGAGGCGGCTCCAGCCGCCGGGGGACATGAGCGGCGCAGAGCGCCCCGCCTCGTCAGACCCGCAAAGGCCTTGGCGATCAACGGTTCCCAACCAATACCTTTCCCGCATCCCGCATCCCGCATCCCGCATCCCGCATCCCGCATCCCGCATCCCGCATCCCGCATTCTGAACGTCCCGGGCGGGCGAGCAGCATCGCCGTTTTCGATGGGTTTGCAGATTACGTTTAGAGAAACGTATTTACGGATGTGAAATTATCGGCTACAGTCCAACCCTGACAACGCCACCGCTTTTCCGCCAGCGGGGGTGACAACGAAGGAGCAAACACCGGATGGCCACCTACACCTACCCCACCTTCCCGTACACCGGCCCGGCCGACCTCATGCAGGGTGCGCCGCAGCGCAAACCGCTGGTGGTCATCGGCGCCGGTCCGGTCGGCCTCGCCGCCGCCATCGACGCCCGCCTGCAGGGGCTGGACGTGCTGCTGTTCGACGAAGAAGACAGCGTCTCCTTCGGCTCGCGCGCCGTCTGCTACGCCAAACGCGCGCTCGAAATCCTCGACCGCCTCGGCGTCGGCGACCCCATCGTCGACAAGGGTGTGAGCTGGAACGTGGGCCGTACCTTCCTGCGCGAAGAAGAGGTCTACCGCTTCAACCTCGTGCCCGACGCCGGCCACAAGCGCCCCGGCATGATCAACCTGCAGCAGTACCACCTGGAAGAAGCGCTGGTGCGTCGCGCCGAAGCACTCGGCGTGGACCTGCGCTGGAAATACAAGGTGGTCGGCGTCGAGCCGTTGGCCGACGGTGCGCGCGTGAGCATCGAAACCCCCGACGGCAACTTCGAGATCGACGCCGACTGGCTGATCGTCGCCGACGGCGCGCGCTCCAACGTGCGCCGCCAGCTCGGCCTGGACATCGAAGGCCATGTGTTCAAGGACCGCTTCCTGATCGCCGACGTGATCATGAAGGCCGACTACCCCGCCGAGCGCTGGTTCTGGTTCGACCCGCCGTTCCACCCCAACCAGAGCGTGCTGCTGCACAAGCAGAGCGACAACGTCTGGCGCATCGACTTCCAGCTCGGCTGGGACGCCGACCCGGAAGAAGAGAAGAAGCCCGAGAAGATCATCCCGCGCGTCAAGGCGATGCTGGGCGACGAGCGCGAGTTCGAGCTGGAGTGGGCCAGCATCTACACCTTCCAGTGCCGGCGCATGAAGAACTTCCGCCACGGCCACCTGCTGTTCGTGGGCGACGCGGCGCACCAGGTCTCACCGTTCGGCGCGCGCGGCGCCAACTCCGGCTTCCAGGACACCGACGACCTGCTGTGGAAGCTGGCGCTGGTGATGAAGGGCCTGGCGCCCGAGGCCCTGCTGGATACGTATGACGCCGACCGCACCTACGCGGCCGACGAAAACATCCGCAACTCCACCCGCTCCACCGACTTCATCACGCCCAAGAGCGCAGTCAGCAAGCTGTTCCGCAACGCGGCGCTGGAACTGGCGCGCAGCCAGCCGTTTGCGCGCAAGCTGGTGAATTCGGGGCGGCTCAGCGTGCCGGCCTTCCTGGTGAACTCGGCGCTGAACACGCCCGACGTGGACGCCTTCGAGGGCGACATGGTGCCGGGCGCACCGCTGGACGACGCGCCGGTGCGCGTGGCCGGGCAGGACGCCTGGCTGCTCGATCAATTGGGCAACCGTTTTCAGCTGCTGGCCTTTGCCGACAGCGTGGAACAGCTCGACCCTGAGTTGCGTGCGCAGGCCGCCGCGCTGGCCGGTGGAGCGATTCCGGTGGAGCTGGTGCTGGTCACCGCCCATGCGGGTGAATCGGCGGGGCTCAAGACGCTGCACGACCGCGACGGCCTGATGGCCCAGCGCATGGATGCGCGTCCCGGCACCTGCTACCTGATGCGCCCCGACCAGCACGTGGCCGCGCGCTGGCGCCGGTTCGACGTCGCCGCCGTGCGCGCCGCGCTGGTCTGTGCGACCGCACAGACCACCCCTGAAACCGTGGCGGCCTGAACACCACCCGAGGAGACACAACATGCCCCTGCAACTCCAGCCCAACCTTGCCGAACCCGGCCAGCGTTACTTCCGCGATTTCACGCCCGGCGACGACTTCTACGAAGCCCTGATCGAGACCCACCGCGACCTCAGCGACGAGCAGAGCCAGTTGCTCAACGCCAAGCTGATCCTGCTGCTGGCCAACCAGGTGGGCGACATCAGCGCCCTCAAGCAAGCCCTCGCCATCGCCCGCGAAGGCGTCTGAAACCATTCACCCGAAGGAGAACACCATGTCCAACATCCGCAAGATCCACCACGTCGCCTACCGCTGCAAGGACGCCAAGACCACCGTCGAGTGGTACCAGAAGCACCTGGGCATGAACTTCGTGCTCGCCATCGCCGAGGACCAGGTGCCCTCGACCCACGCACCCGACCCCTACATGCACCTGTTCATGGACGCGGGCGGCGGCAACATCCTGGCCTTCTTCGAACTGCCCAACGCACCCGAGATGGGCCGCGACCCGAACACGCCCGACTGGGTGCAGCACATCGCGCTGGAAGTGGACACGGTTGAAGAACTGGAAGCCACCAAGGCCAGCCTCGAAGCCGCCGGCATCCCGGTGGTCGGGCTGACCGACCACACCATCTTCAAGTCGATCTACTTCTTTGACCCCAATGGCCACCGCCTGGAGCTGGCCGCCAACACCGCCACGCCCGAGATGATGAAGAAGCTCGACGAGGTGAAGTGGGACATGCTCAACGAGTGGGACAAGACCAAGCGCGCCCCCAAACACGCCGCCTGGATGCATGAAAAAGAGTTCACGGCGGGCTGACACCCGATTTCGCCGTTGCCGTTCGTCGGCACCGCTGACCCGATCCTGAGGCAGGCCCGGGCCGTCGCCCGCCCCTCAGGCCACCAGGCAATGCGCCACGGCGTCCTCGTCCCATTCGATGCCCGTGCCCGGTCGGTCGGACACCACGGCTTCGCCGAGCTCAATGCGCAGCGGCGACTGCAGCACCGGACAGGCCCAGTCCACATACTCCAGCCAGTGGGCGGTGGGCGTGGCGGCCAGCAGGTGGGCGCTGACTTCGGGAAACAGGTGGCTGGAGATCGGCATGCCGGCGGCCTCGGCCAGGGCAGCGGCCCTCAGCCAGCCCGAGACGCCGCCGATCTTCATGGCGTCGGGCATGCCCAGGTCCGAGGCGCCGGCCGCCAGGCTCTTGGCCATCTCGTGTGTGCCCCACCAGTTTTCGCCCATCTGCACCGGGATGCGCGTCCGGCTGCGGATCTGCGCGTGGCCGCTGTAGTCGTCGGCCAGCGTCGGCTCTTCCACCCAGTGCAGGTCTTCGTCCTGCAGCGCATCGGTGCGCCGCACCGCCTCGGCCACCGACAGGATCTGGTTGTAGTCGGCCATCAGCGCCACCCGCTCGCCGATGGCGCGCCGCACCGCCCAGACCACCTCGACGTCGGTCCGTGCCTCGACATAGCCGAGCCGGACCTTGATGGCCTCGAAGCCATGGACCAGCAGGTGCTCGGCTTCGGCGGGCGCGTCGTGGCTGCCGATCATGCCCAGCCCGCAGCTGTTGTAGGCCGGCACACGGTCGCGGTCGGCACCGAGCAGCCGGGCCAGTGGCAGTCCCTGCGCCCGCGCCTGCGCGTCCCAGGCCGCCATGTCGATGCCCGCCAGCGCCATGCCCGTCACGCCCTTGAGCCCGAGCAGGCGGAACATCCCCTGCAGCTTGCGCTCCAGCGCCAGCGGGGCCACCGGGTCGCCCTGGATCAGCGGCGACAGGTTTTCCAGCAGCTGCACCACCGGCTTGAGCACCAGCGGCGTGTAGCAGAACAGGTAGGTGTGCCCGCTGATGCCCTGCTCGGTGAGCAGGTCGATCAGGGCCAGCGGTGCGATCTGGATCGTGCCGCTGCTGGTGCGCAGCGGCAGCGGCATGGGCACATGCACCGCGCGCACGCGCAGTTCACGGACGGTCAGCAAGGCGGGTGTGTCCATGGGCGTCTCCAGTGGTGGGAACCGTGGCGCGATGGCCGGACTTCGGAGTGGGACGTTAAATCCGGTCGAACGGCGGGTCAAGTGCCACGGCGGCCGGGCGCCCGGAGCGCAGGCCGAAAACCGGCATGACCCGACGAAGACCTGCTGCTCGCCTGGCGCCACCAGCCGGGACCACGGTGGCGGGCCGGCGCTGGCGCCGCTGGGCCGACGCGCTGCGGGGGTAGAAGGGCGCGCTACCATCGCGCGCATGACACCAGCCCCGCACCACACCAGCGCCCTCGTCCTCTTCTCGGGCGGGCAAGACTCCACCACCTGCCTCGCCCACGCGCTGGCGCGCTACCCGCGCGTGGAAACGCTCGGCTTCGACTACGGCCAGCGCCACAGCGTGGAGCTGCAGGCGCGCCTGGTGGTGCTGCGTGAGCTGCGTGAACGTTTTCCCACCTGGAGCGAACGCCTGGGTGAAGACCATCTGCTCGACCTCGCCGTGCTCGGCAAGGTGAGCGAAACCTCGCTCACGCGCGACATGGCCTTTCGCATGGAGGAGAGCGGCCTGCCCAACACCTTCGTGCCCGGGCGCAACCTGCTGTTCCTCACGCTCGCCGCCGCGCTCGCCTACCGCCGCGGCATCCAGGTCATCGTCACCGGCGTCTGCGAGACCGACTTCAGCGGCTACCCCGACTGCCGCGACGACACCATGAAAGCCCTGCAGGTCGCGCTCTCGCTCGGCATGGACCACCGCTTCCTCATCGACACCCCGCTGATGTGGATCGACAAGGCCGACACCTGGCGCATGGCCGAAGAGCTGGGCGATGCCTCGGGCGTGGCTGGTGGCGGGCAGGCGCTGGTGGACCTGATCCTGGAACACACGCACACCTGCTACCTGGGTGACCGTGAGCACCGGCAGGACTGGGGCTACGGGTGCGGGAGCTGCCCGGCCTGTGAGCTGCGGGCCAAGGGGTGGGCGGGGTACATCGGAGCGTGAAGACAAGGAAGCGGATCGCGGTGTGTTGCATCCCGGATGACCATTCGGATGCTGTTGACAAAGGGTAAACATTTGACCACCGAAATGTCCAGTTCGCTGAACGAACAATACCGGCCGGACATTGACGGCTTGCGCGCCATCGCAGTGCTGGCCGTGGTACTCCACCACGCATTTCCTTCATGGTTCAAGGGTGGTTTCGTCGGTGTTGACATCTTCTTTGTGATTTCGGGCTACCTGATCAGCTCCATCATCTTTCAGCAACTGCAGCGAAACACTTTCCGCTTCAGCGATTTCTATGCGCGGCGGATCCGGCGGATTTTTCCCGCGTTGATATTGGTGTTGGGGGCGGTGCTTGGGTTTGGATGGTGGTGGCTCACGCCGTCGGACTATCGATTGCTGGCTGGGCACACAATCGCTGGCAGCGCCTTTGTGGCGAACTTCGTTTTCTGGAACGAGGCAGGCTATTTCGATGCAGCGTCGACGACCAAGGTGCTGTTGCATCTCTGGTCGTTGGCCATTGAGGAGCAGTTCTACCTGATCTGGCCGCTGGTGCTGTACGCGTTGCACCGGTGGAGATGGCATGCACTCAGGGCCATTTTTGTATTGCTGCTGTTTTCATTTGCCGTGAACATGGCATGGGTGAAGGGACAACCCGAGGCGGCCTTCTACAACCCGTTGGCGCGATTCTGGGAGTTGTTGGTGGGGGCGCTGCTCGCTGCGATGCACGCACACCAGACCGGATGGCGTGGACTGCTGCGGTCGCCACTGCCGTTCACCCCACCTCTTTCTGTATTGCCATCCATGTGGCGTGTGCATGCGCTGTCCACCATCGGACTGCTGCTGCTGATCTCGGTGTTCGTCCAGGTCCATCCGGACCGAACGTTTCCGGGAGGCTGGGCGCTCCTGCCCACTGGCGGTGCGGTCTTGCTGATCGCGGCAGGTCCTCGGGGCTGGTTCAACCGGTATGTGCTCGCCAGAAGGCCTCTGGTGTGGGTGGGTCTTATCAGCTACCCGCTGTACCTTTGGCACTGGCCTTTCCTGGCTTTTTCCAACCTGCGTTCGGGAGTGACACCAGACTGGAGCGTACAACTGGGCTGGGTGGCCTTGAGCATCGTGCTGGCCTGGCTCACCTACGTGCTGGTGGAAATTCCGATCCGGTTTGGTCGCTGGAATCGGCGTGTGGTCACAGGCGTGTTGGTGGGTCTCATGTCTCTGATAGCGGTTCTGGGTACTGTCATCCACCATAACAAGGGCTTCGAGTCCCGGTTTCCGCCCATCGTTCGCGATATGACGGGCAAGGGTGGTCCTGCGGTGGTGACCGAGGGCTGGCGGTACCACGACTGCATTCTGGATTTCAGGGTGCCCCCGACGGCCTACAAGCCGTTCTGCATAGAGACACGTCGACCGCTGATCTTTCTCTGGGGTGATTCGCACGCTGCCAGTCTCTATCCAGGATTCAAGGCTCTGCAGGACTCCGGAAAGTACACCTTCGGCCTGGGGGAGCGGGCTGGTGCAATTTGCCCACCTGTCCTGGGGATCGAGCCGCGACCTGGTTGCAAGGCACTCAATGACGCCAATATTCAGGCCATCCGGGACAGTCGGCCCGACGTCGTTGTGCTTTACGCCTGGTGGCATCACAAGCGATATGACCTGAAAAACCTCGAAGCCACGGTGGCTGAAATCCGAAAGGCGGGGGTGCCTCGCATCATTCTGCTGGGTGCGGTTCCATACTGGCAGCGACCGTTGCCGCAACTGTTGTTGGAGGCTTGGAAGAAGGGACCTTTCTCTCAGCCGCCTCCGCTGCGCCTGAAGGATGGGGAGGGCCTGGATCCCGAGCTGAGGGCTGTCACGGAGAGCATGAGAGCGCGTGCGATCGCCATGGATATCGAGTTCATTTCGGGGCTGGACTATTTTTGCAATCAGGATAGCTGTCTCACGCGTCTGGGCGACAACGCAGACCAGCCACTGAGCTACGACTATGGTCATCTGTCCCTTGATGCCGTGCGGTACTACGTTGAACAGATAGCCCCATTGGTCTTGAAGAATCCATGAGGCATCTTCCACTCAATGGATTCGACCGGAAACAAAGCATGACGCCGTTCATGATGAACATGTCAAAGAGGCATCGAAAACGACGGTGTAAGAAAACTGATCGATGCCCCGCTGATGTGGATCGACAAGGCCACCACCTGGCGCATGGCCATGAAAAGGGTTGATGCGACGGGAGTGGCAGGTGGTGGCCAGACCTTGAGCGACCTCATCGTCGCCAAGCGTGAGCATCGCCTGCTTGTTGCGCAGGGAACCCAGCTCGCGAGCGGGTTCGCGTTGCGCGGCAGGGACGGAAGCAGACCGCGAGGCAAGCTCGGAAGCAAAGAGGCATGACACGGACGGCGGGAGGGAAAGGGCCGGCCGATCAGGACGCCACGAGCTGGTAGCGTGGTGGTTCGTCCGGCCCGTGGCTGACTGTCTCGGATTCCAGCGTCCAGCGCTGCTGGTGGAAGGCCGCCACCGCGGGCCGGTGGGCGATCGACACCAGCGCGCCGTTCTGCGATGCCACCAAGGCCAGCAGACGTTCGTACACCGCTTTCTCTGCCGCTTCGTCGAGCGCGCTGGTGGCTTCGTCCACGAACAGCCAGCGCGGTTTCTTGAGCAAGGCACGGGCAATCGCCAGGCGCTGCTGTTCGCCACCCGAGAGCTTCTGGCCCCAGGTGTCTTCGTCGTTCAGGCGCCCGGTCAGCTGGGGCAGCAGCGCGTCGCGCAGGGCCTGTTGCAGCTCGGCTTCGGTGTAGCGGTCATCGGCTTCGGGGTAGGCCAGCGCACTGCGCAGGGAACCGGTGGGGAAGTAGGGGCGCTGCGGCAGGAACATGACGCGTGAGTCGAAGTCGGGGGGATGCTGCACGCGGCCCCTGGCCCAGGGCCAGATGCCGGCGAGGGCGCGGAACAGGGTCGACTTGCCACTGCCCGATGGGCCCTTGATCAGCAGCGTGTCACCGGCCTTCAGCAGCAGGCCGTGCGCACCGAGCAGCGCGGCGCCACCGGGCAGGGCGAGGTCGAGCTGGTGAATCTGCAGGCTGTCGGCAGCGCCCGTCAGCATCTGCGTTTCGGCTTCCTGCAGCGCCTGGAAGCTGGCTTCAAAGCTGGTGATCCGGTCGGTGGTGGCGCGCCAGGCGGCCAGGCTGCTGTAGTTGTCGACGAACCAGGAGAGCGAGTCCTGCACGCGGCCGAAGGCCGACGAGATCTGCATCAGTTCGCCGAGCTGGATGGCGCCACTGAAGAAGCGCGGCGCGGCCACGACAAAGGGGAACACCACCGCGGCCTGGCCAAAGCCGTTGGTGAACCAGATCAGGCGCTTTTGCGCCTGGATGAGCTTGAGGTAGTTGGCCAGCACCTCGCCAAAGCGTCCGCCGAGCTGGCGCCGTTCCACCGGTTCGCCGTTGTCCAGCGCGATCGACTCGCTGTATTCACGCACGCGCACCAGGTGGTGGCGGAAGTCGGCTTCGAAACGCTGCTGCTTGAAGTTGAGCGCGATCTGCGGGCGCCCGATGTAGTGGGTGGCGATGCTGCCGAGCAGGCAGTAGAGCACCGCCATCCAGACCATGAAGCCGGGGATGACGAACTCGTCGCCATTGAAGCTGAAGGCGAAACTGCCCGAGAGCGACCACAGGATGCCGACGAAACTGACCAGCGTGACCACCGCGTTGAGCAGACCCATGGACAGGCCCACCGAGTAGCTGGTGAAGAGGTTCATGTCTTCGGCGATGCGCTGGTCCGGGTTGTCGGGCGGCGCGTCTTCGCCTTTGGCGAAGCGGGTCAGTTCGAGGTGGTAGAAGGCCTTGTTGGCGAGCCAGCGGTCGAGGTAGTTCGCCGTCATCCAGGCGCGCCAGCGCATCTCCAGCAACTGCGTGAGGTAGAAGCGGTAGACCGCGATGATGATGAAGCCGAAGGCGAGGTAGGTGAAGCGCCCCAGCTCGCGCCAGAACACCACCTGGTCCTTGTTCTGCAGCGCGTCGTAGAACACCCGGTTCCATTCGTTGAGCAGGACCAGCATGTACACCGCGGCCAGGTTGAGCACGACGATGGCGGCCAGCAGGGCGCGCGCCTTCCATTTCTGGTCGGAGTTGAAATAGGGCATGGCAAGCGCGCCGACCTTGGCGGCGAACTGGCGGAAGCTGCTGAACTTGTCGGTCAGTGTCATGGGAGGTCTCTCAACAGTGGAGCGCGCGGGCTTTCACGCAGGCTGCGGTGGAACCGGCTCCGCCGGGCCACTCGCAGCGTCCCCTTGAGGGGGTGACGCGCGCAGCGCGGCGCGGGGGTGTTCATGGCTCTGGGGTGGGTCATGTGTTCGAGATGCCGCTGGCCACATGCCCGGACGGCACGTGCATCGCGGCCGACTCGATGTGGCCGGTCTGGTCGTCGAAGAAGAAGTCGGGCTCGAACTCGCGCAGGAACTCGCCCTTGGGCAGGCCGCCCAGGAACATGGCTTCGTCGACCTCGATGTTCCAGTCCATCAGCGTGCGGATGGCGCGCTCGTGCGCCGGCGCGCTGCGCGCGGTGACCAGCGCGGTGCGCACGCGCATGGCGCTCGTGCCTTCGGCCTGCAGGCGGTGCAGGGCTTCGAGCAGCGGCTTGAACGGGCCGCCGGCCAGGGGTTGTCCGGCGTGGGAAGCCTCGTGGGCCTGAAAAGCCGACAGGCCCTCGGCCTGGAAGACGCGTTCGGCCTCGTCGGAGAACAGCACCGCATCGCCGTCGAAGGCGATGCGCACCTCGTGCGGGTGGGCGTCGCTCGCGTGCACCGACAGCGGGTACACCTGCGCGGCGGGCACGCCGGCGCCGAGCGCGGCGCGCACATCGGCCAGGTGGGTGCTGAGGAACAGGTTGGCGCGCAGCGGCCGCAGGTAGCGCCAGGGCGGCTGGCCGCGCGTGAAACTGCCACGCTGGATCGGCAGACCGTAGTGCTGTGCCGAGCGGAACACACGCATGCCCGAGACCGGATCGTTGCGCGAAAGGATCACCACCTCCACCCGCTGCGTGCTGACATCGTTGAACGCCAGCAGCTTCCTCACCAGCGAAAACGCCACGCCCGGCTGGGCGGGCACCTCCAGCCTGTCCAGCTGCAGCTTCATGTAAGCCCGGTCGTCACCGGTCTCGAAGAGGTGGTTTTCTTCTTCGAAGTCGAACAGCGCGCGCGAGGAGATCGCGACCACCAGTTGACCGTCAAGCGTTACAGGCATGGGGAAAGTTCTCCGCGAACAAAACAAGAGAAGCGGCAAGCGTAGCCGAACAGCGAAGAAGCGAAGCAAGAGAGGGGGAGCCCCGCTCAGAATGCGGCGGAACCGGCTCCGCCGGGCCGCTCGCATGGCCCCTTGAGGGGCGGAGCGCAGTGACGGGGGTGGACCTACCTCACCAGTTGATTGAGCTGGATGATCGGCATCAGCACCGCCAGCACGATCAGCATCACCACCGCGCCCATGCCCACGATGAGCAGCGGCTCCAGGATGGTGGCCAGGTGCAGGGCGCGGCGCTGCACTTCGGCACTGAGCTGCTTGGCCGCGCGGCCGAGCATGGCGGGCAGCTGGCCGGTCTGCTCGCCCAGCCGCGCGAACATGGCCAGCAGCGGCGGGAAACGCTTCTTGCTGGCGATGGCCGAGGCCAGCGGCGCGCCTTCGCGCACCAGCACCAGCGCGTCCAGCGCGTCGGCGCGCATGGCCTGGTTGCTCAGGGTTTCGGCGGCGGTCTGCAGCGCGCGCAGGATGGGCACGCCCGCGGCCGCCAGCATGGCCAGCGTGGCGGCGAAACGCGCGGCGTTGTAGCCGCGTGCGAGCTTGCCCACCAGCGGCAGGCGCAGCCAGGCAGCATCCATGACCAGGCGCAGCGCCGGCTGACGCCGCGCCATCACCAGCCCGCCCGTTGCGGCGATCAGCACGCCCAGCATCAGCCAGCCATAACTGCGCACGAAGGCGCTGAGGGCCAGCATCATCACGGTGAGGATGGGCAGGGCGCGCTTGCTGCTGGCGAACACGCCGGCCACCTGCGGTACCACGTAGCTGACCAGAAACACCACGATGACGATCGCCACGATCGTGACGATGGCCGGGTAGAGCGAGGCGGCGATGAGCTTGTTCTTGAGCGCTTCGCGTTCTTCCAGATCGTCGGCCAGGCGTTCCAGCACGGTGCCGAGCTGGCCGCTCTGTTCGCCCGCGGCGATCACGGCGGTGTAGATATCGGAGAACTCGCGCGGGTGTTGCGAGAGGGCACGGGCAAAGGGTGAACCGCCGTTGACCTCGGAACGCAGCGAAGCCACCAGGCGCTGCTGGGCTTCTTCCTCAGCCTCCTCGGCCAGCGCGGACAGGGCGCGCTCCAGTGGCAGCCCGGCCGAAACCAGGCCGGCGAGCTGGCGCGTCCAGACCGCGAGGCCCGTGGCGTTGAAGATGCGCCCGCCCCAGAGCGTGATGTTGAATCCGCTGCCCGCTGCCGAACCCTGGGTGTTGACCGCGGGCTCCACCAGCAGCGGCACCAGGGCGCGCGCACGCAGCAGGCCGCGCGCGGCGCGCACGGTGTCGGCATCGATCAGGCCTTTTTGCGTGGCGCCCTGGGCGTCCAGGGCCTCGAAGGAGTAGGCGGGCATGCGGTGATGTTAGCGCGGCCTGTGCACCGCCAGGTCGCGACCAACCGCGCTGTGCCGCCTTCGCCTCAGGTGAGTTCCAGGATGGTGCGCAGGATCTGGCGGTGCGAGCCGAGCGCGGGTGCCATGGTCCAGCGTTCGAGCCGTTCGTTGCCGATGCGCACCATGCCGGTGTGCTGGTTGATGTCGGCATCGGTCGCTTCGTCATCGCCCACGAAGCCCAGCTTGCGGCGCACCAGGTCCACGTCCTGCGGCTTGCCGGTCAGGAAGGTCCAGCCGGGCTGGATGTCGTAGTGCTTGATGTAGTCGCGCAACGCGGCGCCGTTGTCGAATTCGGGGCGCAGGGTGATGGAGTACATGAAGACGTCCTTGCCCAGCCGCTTGCCCAGCGCCTGCTGCACCTGCTTGAGGTTGGCCGTGCCCGTGGGGCAGACGCCGGTGCAGATGGAATACATCATGTTGATGGCGACCACCTTGCCCTTGATCAGGTCGTCGTAGAAACGGACCTTGCGGCCGTCGTGGGTTTCGAGCACGACGTTGGGGAAGTAGTCGGCCATGGAGCTGCGTCCCGCAGGGCGCGGAGCGGCGGCTTGCGCCACGAAGGGCATGAGGGCGGCACCGCCGGCCAGGCGGAGCAGATTGCGTTTGCTGTTCATGGTGGTCTCCCTCAGGGGTTGGACTCTTGCAAAAAGTTGTTCAGACGTCAGGCCACCACATCCCAGCGGGCCATCATGGCGTGGTCCTCGTGAGAGAGGTTGTGGCAGTGCAGCAGGTATTTGCCGGTGAAGTCGCGGAAACGGACGAACACCTTGACCCGCTCATCGGGCTTCAGCACGATCACGTCCTTGCGGCCCTGTTCATGCGGCGGCGGCGGTTTGCCGTTGCGCGAGAGGATTCGAATCTCTTCCATGTGGATGTGCACCGGGTGGTGCCAGCTGCCGTTGCCACGCAGTTCCCAGATCTCGGCGGTGTTGCGCTTGACGACAGCCGCCGCCTTCTCCGGATCAAATATTTTCTTGTTGACGGTCCAGATGGCGTTGTCCTTGTCGAACTCCCATCTGCGGGTGCGCACCACGTCGTTGAGGTTGATGGGGGGCAGCTCGCGCAGGCGGGCGGGCACCCGGCTCACGTCCAGTTCCATGGGGTCGGTATCGATGTCGAAACGCAGCAGTTGTTCACCCCGGCTGCTCAGGCCTTCAGGGCCGCGACCGTCTTTCATCAGAAGGCGGTTCACCAGGTACAGCCGGGTGCCGTGGGGGTACTTGCTGAAATCGATCACGATGTCGGCCCGCTCGGCCGGCGCCAGGCGCACGGCGTTCATGGTCAGCGGGGCTTCCAGCAGGTTGCCGTCGTTGGCGATGTAGGTGAAGCTCTGGCTGGTGCTGCCGTTCATGAGGTAGAACTCGTAGAAGCGGGCCACGCTGGCATCCAGCAGGCGGAAGCGGTACTTGCGCCGCTGCACCTTGAAGAAGGGCTGGATCTTGCCGTTGACGGTGACCTTGTTGCCCAGGTGCCCTTTGTTGCCTTCCAGAGGGTTGTAGTAGGTGTAACCACTCTGGTCGAACAGGAAGTCGGCAAACACCAGCGGGATGTCGTACTGGCCGACGCCGCTGGGCAACCGCAAGGCTTGTGGATTGGGGTCCTTCTCGTTGCCGGAATCGAGTTCGTCGAACATCAGGTACAGGCCGGCCATGCCGCGGTAGACGTTCTGCTCGGTGAAGTCCAGGCGGTGGTCGTGGTACCACAGGGTGCCCAGGGCTTCGCGGGTGTCGCCGATGCCGGCCGGGTCGGTCGAGAACCCGGCGTAGTGGTTCATGAACAGGTGGTCCTTGAACTGGCCCGCGCGGGCGAGGCCGGGACCGTAACGAACGGAGCTCCAGTAGTCGCCGGCAAAACCGTCACTTTCCGATGCGCAATGCAGGTTGTGCAGGTGAACCGAAATTTCTGGCGAACCGTAGCCGACGGCGTAGGGGTTGATCTCGTTGTAGAAGCGGACCAGGCAGGGCTCGTTGTAGCGCGCCACGATGCAGGGGCCGGGGAAGGTGCCGTCGTAGCCCCAGATGGTCTGCATCGGCAACTGCGGGTGGAAGGAGTGCAGCGCCTCCTTGACGTGGATGGTGTAGAGCTTGTCGGGCGCGCTGCCGGACCAGGTCTGGTGCGGATCCCGGCCCGCTTCTCCGGCCGCGGGGTACAGGTCGGGTGCCGGGGACAGCGAGGCCACCGTCTGTTTGGGCTGTGGCACCGGCAGCGGCATGGCCCAAGCCGATGTGCGGGGACCATCGGGCGGATCTTCGGCATGGGCCAGTCGCCCGGGGCGGACCGCTGCCACACCGGTAACGGCGCTCAAGGCGCCCAGCTGGATGGATTGCCGCCGGTTCAGCCGCGGCCCTGTTGGCGTGATGGTGTCAGACATTTCATGGCTCCCGATCTGGTGAGAGGGGGCAGGGTTCGGGGAATGCCGGTTTCCTGCTTTCCGGGCGGGCTGCCATGTTTGTCAGATGTGTCTGTAACAGCGGGCTGGGCTGGAACAGGGAGCACGCTTTTCATTACATGTGTGACCCGTTGGAGACAGTGTTTTTCGGGCGATGTAACGCGTCAATCACCAGAAATGGGTACCCAGGGCCGCGGTTGTTTTGTACATAACGTTTTCTAAAGTATTCACATTGATGAAAATGTTGATACCGGAAAGTCGCCGAAACACGTTGAATCAGCCTGGGTTGATATTTGTGAGTTGTTTCAATGCGTGTGTTTCTTTGTGTAACTTTTACATTTTTAAGTTTCATGACGACAGATTTCCCTCCTCTGAGGGATGGCCGCGAAGGGCGTACCGTCCCTTCCTGGGTGCCTGGTATGGCTTTCAGGACGGGTCTGCCGTGAAGCGTCGGCAACTGTCTGTATCCGGGGATGTGGCGGCTGTCGGGGCCTGGTGTGCCGGGCCGGACGCAGGTTCTGCGCCGTTGCGGCCCAGGCTTCAGTCGCGCGTGGTGCGCAGGACCTCTTCCAGGCTGGTCACGCCGGCGTTCACCAGCCGCTGACCGTCTTCGCGCATGGAACGCAGGCCGTTGGCCTGTGCGGCCGCCAGCAGTTCGCTTTCGGCCGCCCGACTGTGGATCAGCGAACGGATCGGGTCGTCCACCACCAGCAGTTCGTAGACACCGGTGCGGCCCTTGTAGCCCGCGTTGCAGTGCGCACAACCGGGCGCGGTCCAGCGGCCGTTTTCATCCTGGCGCCGGCAATGCACGCAGAGCTTGCGCACCAGGCGCTGCGCCAGCACGCCCAGCAGCGAGCTCGACAGCAGGAAAGGCTCCACGCCCATGTCGGTCAGGCGCGTCACGGCGCTCACCGAGTCGTTGGTGTGCAGCGTGGCGAGCACCAGGTGGCCGGTGAGCGAGGCCTGGATGGCGATCTGCGCGGTCTCGAAGTCGCGGATCTCGCCGATCATGATCACGTCCGGGTCCTGGCGCAGGATGGCGCGCAGGGCCTTGGCGAAGTCGAGGTCGATCTTGGGGTTGACCTGGGTCTGGCCCACGCCGGCCAGCTCGTATTCGATCGGGTCTTCCACCGTCATGATGTTGAGCGTGCCGGCGTCCAGGCGCTGCAGGGCGGCGTAGAGCGTGGTGGTCTTGCCCGAGCCGGTGGGGCCGGTCACCAGGATGATGCCGTGCGGCTGCTGCACCAGGTGTTCGAACTGGGCCAGCACATCGCCCTGCATGCCCACGGCTTCGAGGTTGAGCCGGCTCTCGCTCTTGTCGAGCAGGCGCAGCACGGCGCGTTCGCCGTGGGCGCTGGGCAGTGTGGACACGCGCACGTCCACCGCGCGCGTGCCGATGCGCAGCGAGATGCGGCCGTCCTGCGGCAGGCGTTTCTCGGAGATGTCGAGCTCGGCCATGATCTTCAGGCGCGAGATCAGCGCGGCGTGCAGGGCGCGGTTGGGCTGCACCACCTCGCGCAGCACGCCGTCGACCCGGAAGCGCACGCTGGAATGGCGCTCGTAGGGTTCGATGTGGATGTCGCTGGCGCCGTCGCGCGCGGCCTGCGTGAGCAGGGCGTTGAGCATGCGGATGATGGGCGCGTCGTCGGCGGTCTCCAGCAGGTCTTCGATGGCCGGCAGATCCTGCATCATGCGGCTGAGGTCGGCGTCGCTCTGCACCTCGCTCACCACCGCGGCCGCGCTCGATTCGCCCTGGGCATAGGCCGCGCTGATGCGCTGCGTGAGGGTGTCGCCCGGCTCCCACAGAAACTCGCGCACCTCGTGGCAGCGCAGGATTTCCGAGAGCGCCGAGAGGCGCTGCGTCTGCACGGTCGGGTCGGTCGCAGGCGTGCTGCTGCCCAGCAGGGTCAGGCCCTGGCCATCGTCTTCGAGCAGCCACAGGTGCTGGCGTGCAAAGGCGTAGGGCAGCGGATGTCTCATGGGATCAGTTGGCCGGGGCGGCGGGCGGTGTGGGCTGCGGAGCCTCGGGCGCGCGCTGGGGCGGCAGCACGGGCGCGGTGTTCACGCGCAGCACGCTGCTGGGCACGGGCTGCGCGTCTTTCTGCGTGGCTCGCATGAGGTCGTAGCGGTCGAGCGAGAGGCTGGTCGTGGCGCGTGCGTCGCGCAGCACCACCGGGCGCAGGAACACCATCAGGTTGGTCTTCTTGCGGCTTCGGGTTTCGCTCTTGAAGAGGTTGCCGAAGAAGGGCACATCGCCCAGGCCGGGCACTTTTTCCTGGTTGCCGGCGTATTCGTCCTGCAGCAGGCCGCCCAGCACGACGATGCCGCCGTCGTCGACCAGCACCGTTGATTCGATGGTGCGCTTGTTGGTGATCAGGCCGGTGGCCGAGTTGATCGAGGACGCCTGCACGCTGCTGACCTCCTGGAAGATGGTCATCTTGATGGTGCCGTTCTCGCTGATCTGCGGTTTCACACGCAGGGTCAGGCCGACGTCCTGCCGCTCGATGGTCTGGAACGGGTTGACCGAGCCTTCATTGCTGCCGGTGTTGGTGAACTGGCCGGTGACAAAGGGCACGTTCTGGCCGATCACGATCTTGGCCTCTTCGTTGTCCAGTGTCAGCAGGTTGGGTGTGGACAGGATGTTGCCTTCACCGTTCTGCTGCAGGAAGCGCGCCAGAAAACCGAGGATGTAGACGCCGTTGCGCTGCTGGGCAGCACCGATGTTCAGGCCGGTGCCGGGCGCTGTGATGCCCGCGGTATTGCCCTGCGCGATGGGCAGCAGGTTGGTCAGGATGTTGTTGCCGCCGGTGCCGAAGTTGGTGCCCATCAGGCCCACCACGCTGTCGCCGAAACGGCCCAGCGGGCCTTGCCACTGGATGCCGAATTCGGCCGCCTTGTCGGCGTTGACCTCGGCGATCAGGCTCTCCACATAGACCTGGGCGCGGCGCCCGTCGAGCTGGTCGATCACCGCGCGCAACTGCCGGTATTGCGGTTCGGGCGCGGTGATGATGAGGGCATTGGTGGCCGGATCGGCCTGGATCTGCCCGCCGGTGGACGGGCCGGCGCTGGCGGCCACTGGCGCCGTCGCCTGGGGGCTGCCAGCGGCGGTGGACCCGGTCGCGGCCCGGACAGCGACGGCCGTGGGGGCGTTGCTCAACGCACCGACGCCGCCTGCGCCGCTTTCTCCGGCCAGCGCCGCACGCAGCGTGGCCGCCAGCGAGGTGGCGTCCGCGTTTTTCAGGTAGACCACATGGATGTTGCCGCTCGCGTCCTGCCCCCGGGGCTGGTCCAGCTTGTTCACCAGCGAGCGCACCAGCGCCAGGCGTGCCGGGTTGGCTGCACGCAGCACCAGGGTGTTGCTGCGCGGCTCGGCCACCAGGGTGGTCTTGTACGAGGTGTCGGCGGCCTGGCCGGCGCCCACGGTGGCGGGTTCGATCAGGCGTGTGATCAGCGGGGCGATGTCGATCGCGATGGCGTGCTGCAGCGGGATGATCTCGACGTCGGTGGCGCCGGCCACATCGAGCGCGGCGACGATGCGCCCGATGCGCTGCAGGTTGTCGGCGTAGTCGGTGATCACCAGCGAGTTGTTGCCGGGGTTGACGTTGATGGTGTTGTTGGGCCCGATCAGCGGCCGCAGCACCGGCACCAGGTTGTTGGCCGCCTCGTGGTTGAGGCGGAAGATCTGGGTCACGATCTGGTTCGACGATGCGAGCGCGCTGACCGGGCCTGCGTTCACCGGGTTGCCCTGCAGCTTGGCATCGGCCTCGGGCACGATCTTGTAGAGGCCGCCGGTGTCCACCAGGGCAAAACCCAGCAGCCGCAGCGCGGCGCTGAACTGGTTGAGTGCCGCGGCAGGCGACACGGGCCGGTCGGTGGACAGGCTGATGGTGCCCTTGACGCGCGGATCGACCACCACGTTGCGCCCGCTGATGGAGGCCATGGTGCGGGCGACCGCTTCGATCTCGGCGTCGACAAAACTCAGCACCACGGGCTCGCTGCGCCCGCCTTGCGCCAGCGCGACCGGCCCCGGCAGCAGGCACAGGGCCAGGCTGCCGGCCAGGGCGAGCGTTCTCAGCAGACCCGCTGTCTGCCCGGGTTTCGGGTGGACCCGGGTGGGCTGGTCTGGGGAGGGGTTGCGGTTCATCGCTTGATCCTATCGCGAAGTGCTGGGCATCGGCCGTGCCGCGCCTCAGCCAATGTTCAGAATCGAGCGCGGTCCCTGCCGGCGCCCGAGGATGTTGAGCAGGTTGTCCAGCGCCGACTCGCGCCCGGGTGCGGCCTGGGCCTCGCCCTGGAAGCGCAGCCGTCCACCCACCCACTGGCCGCTGCCCTGCAGCCGCAGCCCGCCGCGCAGCGTGCTCAGGTTCAGCGTGGCGTTGTGGCCGTCGGCCGCGGCCTGCAGTTCCAGGCGGTAGCTGCCCAGCGGGCGCAGGGTGGACAGGCGCGAGGCCATGTCCAGCGCGTCCACGGTCAGGCCGCCCTGCAGGTTCACACGACCCTGCACCTGTCGAACGCTCAGGCCGCTGGAGCGCAGCGCCAGCTGGCCGTTGGGCCGCAGGGTGTTCCAGGGTGTGCCCAGGCCCACCAGCAGAACGGCAGGCCACTCGCTGCTGAAGGCGGCGAGCCGCAGTTCCATGCCCTGCCAGCCGGGCAACAACAGGATGTCCAGCGGTTCGGGCGAGCAGCAGGGTGTGATGAGTTTCACGGCGACGGCCGGCTGGCCCGATGCCCACGCAGGCGCCAGTCGCCAGCGCAGACCCTGGGGCAGGGCGCTCAGGCTGCGGCTGCCTTCGCCGCCGGTGAGCAGCAGATCGGCCTGGCCCCGCCAGACGCTGCCGCGCGCGTTGACCAGCTGAACCTGGCCTTCGCTGGCGGTGTGCAGGGCTTCGGCCAGCCAGCGCGCCGGCGCAAACACCAGCACCGCCAGCAACAGGCCGAGGCAGCCGCCGAGCCAGGCCAGGCGCAGGGGCCAGCGGCTGCTCATCATTCGTCCGACTGCAGACCGGGGCCTGCCAGCACCAGCTGGCCGCTCCAGCCGACGGGATTCGCCTGCCGTTCCAGCTGGGCCTGCACCGGCAGCAGGCGGGCGTTGACGCGCATCTGGTTCAGCCACTGGGACAGCGCTTCGGGCGTGGTGCCCCGGAAGTTCACGCTCGCGCGGTCGCCCTGCACCGACACCTGCGCGCTGCCACCCAGCTGGCTGGTGTACTGCTCCAGCGCGCGCAGGGTGGCGGCGCGGCCCGGCGGCGGGCTGCTGTTGAGCGAGCTCAGCTGCTCGGCACTGGCGGCCAGATGCTGCATCTGCGCGAGCTGGGCGTCCAGCCGGGCGTGGCGCTCGGGCGCCTGGCGCAGCGTGACCAGGGCCGGCGCGAGCGCCAGCCACCACAGCAGACCCAGGCCCACCACCCAGGCAGCGGCGAACACGGCGCGCCGTTCCCGGGGCGACAGGCGTTCGAGCGCCGCGCCCAGGCCCTGTCCGAAACGGGCCAGGGCGGCGGTGGGTCGGGTGCGTGTGTTCATCGGTGTCACGGGTTTGCCGGGCGCAGGGTGAGTTCGGTGTTCTGGCGCTGCGCCTGCCAGCCGCTGCGCTGCAGGGTCTGCTCCAGGGCGGTCAGGCTGACTTCGCTGTCGGGTACCACGGTGAAGCGGCCTTCGCGGTTGCTGAAATCGATGCGGCTCAGCGTGGTCGAAGGGTCTTCGGTGGCCTGGCCCAGCACGCCGAGCATGGCTTCGAGGTCGCCGTGGGACAGGATGCCACTGGCCTGCTGCAGGCGCGCCAGTTCGCGTTGCATCTGCAGGGGCGCGTCGAGCACCAGCGTGACCTGCGGGAAGCTGCGCTGCAGGGTCTGCCCCAGGGCCTGCTGTTTGGCGGCGAGCACCCGGCGCTCCTGCCAGGCGGCGGCATTCAGGCCGACGAGCTGAACCGCCAGCAGCGCGGCCAGACCCCAGCGCGCCGGCCGCCAGGCCGGCGCACTGCGCCACTGGCGCAGGGTCTGGCGCAGGCGCTGGCCGCGCCGGGCGGTGCTGGAGAGGCTGAGGTCGAACTGCGCCAGGTTCCATTCGGACTGGGCGCAGCGCAGCAGCCAGGCCGGCAGCGCCACGAGTTCGAAGCGCTGGCCGAGCAGTTGTTCGGCTTCGGCGGCGGCGGCGGGTTCGGCCAGCCACTGGGTGTCGCCGTCGGGCGTTTCGGTGTCGCCCGGGGTGGGCAAAACCAGCGCCGCAGCACCCGCGCTGCCCGGTTGCAGCGGTGTGCAGACCACGCCCAGCGCACTCGCGCTCGCAAGCCAGGGCCGGCCGGCCTGGTGGTGGGCCCAGTGAACGGTCGCGGCAGACGGATGGCGGGCCGAGGCCAGGTGGGGCCAGATCGACGGCACGATGCGCGAGACCGGGTGGCCGGCGTCTTCAAGCACTTGCAGCCAGGCCTTGAGCCAGGTCTTGTGGCAGGCGGCCACCCAGACTGTCTGTCCGGCGCGGCCACCGGGTTCGAGCGCGAAATGCAGATCGGCGCTGTCGCTCAGCAGGTGCTCCTCCAACACGCCGTCGAGAACGGCGCGCAACCTCGCGTTGGCGACGCGGGGCAGGGTGGCGCGGTGCCAGGACACGGCGTGGGGTGGCAGGACCAGCACCACGTCGTCGTCGGCGGGCAGCAGCGCCACCGCGCAGGTGCCATGTTCGGTCAGTTGCTGCCCGTTGCCTGAACGTGCCCAGTCCAGCGCCGCACCGGAGGCGGTGGCGCTGGTGACGGAGAACGAAGTGGGTGTGAGGATCAGCACGTCGGGCCTGAATCAGGGAAAAGTGCGCGCACGCGGGATGGCGCTCATTTTAGGGACCGGCCACGTGCCGGCGGATTGCTCGCGGTGTTGAATATCACGCCGGGTCATCATGGGCGGGCGGCAACGCGTTCGCGCCATCGTACGTTGACGTTGAGCCCGTTGCGCACCACCAGCGAGTGTTCTTCGGTCACGGTGTCGTCCAGCCGCAACCGGACCCGGACTTCGAAATAGCGGCTGCGCACATCGTGTTGCTGGCTGTTGACGGTTTCGTTCGTGGCGCCGGGGATGCGGGCCTGTGCAGCGGGCAGGTCCCTGAAGGGCTGGTTGGCGCGCTCGGAGACCAGCAGCTGCGCCTGCGCCAGGTCCAGACCGGGGATGCTTGCGCTCAGCGCCTCGGCGCTGGCGGTGTTCAGGTTCAGGGTGCTGCGATCGGGCAGCACCGTGACGTGGGGCTGCAGGGCCTTCAGGCTCGCCGGGCCCACACCCAGCCAGCCGAGCTGCGCGAAGCGTGCCGGGGTCAGCGGTGTGGGTGAGGGCTTGGGGTCGTTCAGCGCCAGGTTGGACGTGCTCAGCAGGGTCGAGACCAGGGTGTCGAGTTCGGACTGCGGCAGGTCCAGCAACTGGTAGAGCTTGGTGAAGGCCGCCAGGTCGGGCGGAGAGACCTCGACCTGGGTTTTCGCGCCGCTGCCGGTGGTGCGCACCAGGTTCAAGGCGTTCAGGCGGGACTGCGCATCGACCATCTCGCCCGAGAGAAAGGCCGGCATCAGATCGTCGGCGCTGTTGCTGTTGTTGTGCTTGTCGGCGGCCAGAAAACTGGAGAGCTGGGCTTCTTCGAGCGGCGTGGCCCAGGGTTCGCCCAGGTGATCGGCGTGGCCGCTGTTGCGGTTGCCACGGGCATCTTCCCGCAGGAGCAGGCGCGCCCAGTCCAGCGCCCCGGTGAGTATCCAGCTCGCCTGCACGCGCTGGCGCTCGGCCGCTTCCACCTCGGCCGAACGCCATTGTTGCCACACCGCGGCCGAGGCCAGCGTGGCGACCAGGGTCACGACCAGCATGGCCAGCAGCAGCGCGGCGCCGCGCTGGCGACTGACGAAGCGCCGGCGGTTGTTCATCATGGCGATCCGGCCGTCAGCGTCGGACGCACCCAGTCGCGCACCAGCGTGCCCGAGAGGCCCTGGCCCGCGGACAGGCTGAGCACCAGGCGCACCCCGTTGGGCAGCAGGCTCACGCCCGCCACGCCACTGCCCTCGTTGCCGATGGAGGACAGCGGATGGCCCCAGGTGGCACCGCGGTGGTAGAAAAGTTGCCAGCGGTCGATGCCGATGAGTGCGAGCGCGGTGTCGTTGGTGCCCGCTCCATCGCGCTGCTGTTCACCGAGGCCCCACTGCGAGGCCCGGTCCCAGGCTTGCGCGAGTTCATCGCGGCGACGCAGCGGCGGCGATTGCCAGCGCATCCATTGTCCCCCAGCCGCCGTCTGCTGGAGCGACCACGCGACCACGCGGATGCCGGGACTCTGCAGGGTGTTTTCGGTGCTGTCGCGCCGGGTCATCCGCAGCACGCGACCGTCAAAATCCAGCGCGCCAAGCTCGCCGGTTTCAACCAGGGCGTCCAGATCGGCGCCCCACTGACCGAACGCCGCCTGCAGCCGCAAAACCTCGTCGGCACGCTGCTGGGTCAGTTCCTGGGCGCGGTTCATGCCGTCGAGCGAGCGCCAGCTGAGCAAGGCCAGCAAGCCCATCACCGCCAGCGCCACCAGCAGCTCAATCAGCGTGAAGCCGCGGTGCTGGTAGTGCGACGACCCGCGCCGCATGAAACAACGCCACCCAGAGGCACCGCCGGGCCGGCTTTGCCGGACGGCCAGTGCCGCCCCCCTTGAGGGGGGTGACGCGAAGCGGCGCGGGGGGTGTTTCATCTCAATACCGTCCCATCACGGTGGACAGGGTGAGCAGCCGCGCGTTCACCCCCTGAACCTGCCCCTCGACCACGGCGTCGACGCGCCGGAAGTTGGGGTTCGGCGTCGGCAACACCGCCAGCCGCACCTGCAGCTGCTGTCCCGCCTGCTCGCAGCTGCTCGTGCTCTCGCCCACGCCGGGCAGCTGGCGTGTCAGGCGCAGCTTCGTCAACTCGTTTTCGGCGCAGAGCTGGGCCAGCCATTGATCACTTTGTCGCTCCGCGGCGCGGGTGAGGGCGCCGGTGGCCTGCATGCCGGCGGCCAGCGTGATCGCCACCACCGCCAGCGCGACCAGGATTTCGATCAGGGTGAAACCCCGGGACCGACGCCCGCCGAAGCGCGTGGTGGTCATGGCGCAGCGGTCTCGGGCAGCACGGCGAAGGGTGAGAGCCCGTCGGTGCCCAGCGTCAGCTGGTGCTGGCCGTGCGCGAGCCGCAGGGTTTGCGCCGCGATCAGGGGCTCGGGGCCCAGCACCAGGCTGCTCGCCCCGGTGGGCTGGGCGATACGCACCCGGGTCTCCGGGTGCAGCCAGCTGCGTTCGTGCGCCAGAGAGGCCGGTGTCTGCGGGCGCGCCGGGGCGCCCAGGAATTCGAACCCTTCCGCTGTCGGCCGCCAGTACACCGGCACACCGCTGCTGCGCGACTGGGCGCGCGCCGATTCGAGCAACGCCGACAGGCGCAGGGCTTCGGTCTCCAGCCGGCTGCCGTCGTTGTCGCGCAGGGTCAGGCTCACGCCGGCCGTGGCCAGCGCCACGATGGCCACCACGACCATCAGCTCCAGCAGGGTGAAGCCTTGCTGGAGCGAGCTGGAGCGTGGCAGGGCTGACAGCACCGCATTACTCCGGCAACGCGTTCGGGACGCAGAGCAAACGGGCTGAAGTCAACAAGCCCCTGTGCGCGAAGTGCCTCAACCCAGCGGGTGCCGAAGATCCGGCTCCGCCGGTCCAAGGGCCCCGTCCCCCCGGGGGGAAGCCGCGCAGCGGCGCTGGGGGGAGCCTGTTCACTGCCAGCTGCCGACGTCGGCGTCCCGGCCCTCGCCGCCCGGTTGACCGTCGGCGCCCAGAGAGAGCACGTCGACTTCGCCGTGCACGCCGGGGTTCAGGTACTGGTACGGGCGGTTCCAGGGGTCGCCCGGCAGCTTCTCCACATAGGGCCGCCAGTTGGGTGGCACCGGGTTGGTCGCGGGCTTGACGAGCAGTGCGTTCAGACCCTGTTCGCTCGTGGGATAGCGCTGGTTGTCGAGGCGGTACAGCTTGAGCGCCTGCATCAGGTTGTTGACGTCGGTCTTGGCCGCCGTGACGCGGGCGTCGTCGGCACGATCGAGCACATTGGGCACGATCAGCGCGGCCAGCACGCCAATGATCACCAGCACCACCATCAGTTCAATGAGCGTGAAGCCGCGCTGCAGCGAGTGGCGCCAGGGGGCTTTCGAAGGCGTGGTGTGTGGGGTCAGGGGGTGGTGTTTCAAGGCGATCTCCCGGGAGCAGATGGCTGGGGCGCGCGCCGGTCTGAACGGCATCCAGCGGCACGCACGCCACAGAGGGTCGTGACAGGCGGTCGATCATAATGCGGCCATGAACAAACGGGCATTCTCCGGGCGCGTCTTCAACCCTGTGGCCAGTGCGGCGGTGGGCTGGGCGGGTGGCCGTTTCTGGCCCGCGCTGGCCGCGGGGCTGTTCTGGCTGGCTGCGGGTCTGAGTGCGGGGTACTGGGTGCTGCGTGCCTGGGGGCAGGGCCCTTTGACCCCGCTGGCCGCGCTGGCGGTTTCGGCGCCCCAGGCCGACGTGGCCGCAGTGGCCCGCGCATTGGGGTCGCGTCCACAGCAGGCGATGGCTGCGGCCGCATCGACGCCAACCGCGACACGCTACCGGCTGCTCGGTCTGGCCGCCAGGCCGGGGCAAGGTGGCGCAGCGCTGATCGCCGTCGACGACCAGCCGCCGCGACCGGTTCGGGTGGGCGATTCGTTGGAGGCGGGCTTGGTGCTGCAATCGGTGAACGGCCGTGAAGCCCGGCTGGGACCACAACGCACGGGACCCAGCACGGTGCGGCTGACTCTGCCAGTGGTCGAAGACTGAGGGGCAGCCGGTAGCCGATCCGATGCAGCCGCCTGCGGTTCAGTGCGTCAGCAGGCGCTGGGCCACCCGCAGCAGGGGCCAGGCCAGCAAGGTGCCCACGCCCTGGCCCATGCGCAGTTCCATGTCCAGGAGCGGCTGGGCCTGCAGGTGGATCAGCAGCAAGCGGTGGCCCGGCTCGGCCGACCGGTGGGCAAACACCAGGTAGTCCGCCACGGCCGGGACCAGGCCGCGCGCCACCAGCGCAGCCGCTCCGGCCACAAACCCGTCCACCAGCACCACGCGCCGCTCGCTCGCGGCCTGCAGCATGGCACCAGCCATCATGGCGATTTCAAACCCCCCCATCGCCGCCAGCGCGTCCAGTGGCGTGACCGCTTTGCGGTGCCGGCTCGCAGCAGCAAAGAGTTTCTCCAGCTTGTGTTTCAGTCGGGCCTCGTCCGGGCCGGCGCCGTGCCCACAGGCGTCGGCCAGTGGTACGCCGCACAGGCGCGACAGCAGCAGCGCGGCGCAGGATGTGTTGGCCACGCCGACATCGCCCAGGGCGAGCACGTTGCCAGGCAGGTGCTTCACCACGTCCATGCCCGCGTGCAGGGCGGCGATGGCCTGCGGTACCGACATGGCGGGGCTCAGCACCATGTTGCGGGTGCCATAGCCAATTTTGCGCAGCAAGAGGGGAACCAGCGATGGGGCATCGTCGGGCAGCAGGATGTGGGAGGCCACACCCGCGTCCACCACCGTCAGGTCGAAACCCTGCTGCTCGGCCAGGCTGTTGACCAGTGACGTGCCCTGCAACATGTGCCGCACCCGCTGGCGGGTAAGGCCCTGTTCAGACAGCGAGACGCCTTCGTCGACAATGCCGTGGTCGCCGGCAAACACCAGCAACTGCGGTTGGTCGAAACGGACCTGTTCGACGATCGGCGGGCTGGCGTGCTGGATGCGGGCCAGTTGCAAGGCCAGTGTTTCCACGCGACCCAGGGCGTGTTCCCGCTGGTGTTCCGGCCTCAGCTGTTGCCGGAGAAGCAACGCCGGTTCGGTGTCATCCGTGGGCACCACGTGCGGCCACTGGGGTTCGGGCAAGGAGGCCCTGATCCGGGGTCCTTCAACCACTGTTTCAGTCCTTGCGCTCATGGTGCCGGTTCCTCAGCTTTTGAGGAACAGACGGTACACCGGATTGCCGGTTTCCTCGACGTACGGGTAACCCAGTGTGTCGAGGAAGCGTGCAAACGCCTTGTCGTCCTTGGGTGGCACCTGCAGGCCAACGAGGATGCGACCGTAGTCCGCGCCCTGGTTGCGGTAGTGAAACAGGCTGATGTTCCAGCCCGGACGCATCAGGCTGAGAAATTTGAGCAAGGCGCCCGGCCGCTCGGGAAAGACAAAACGCAGAAGGCGCTCGTCCTGGGCCAGCGGTGAATGCCCACCCACCATGTGGCGAATGTGCTCTTTTGCCAGGTCGTCGTGCGTGAGGTCCAGCGCCTCGAAACCCTGGCGCTTGAAATTGGCGGCGATCTTGGCCGACTCGCCCTTGCCCTGCGTGGTCAGCCCGACAAAAACGTGCGCCGTGTCGGCGTTGCCGATCCGGTAGTTGAACTCGGTCACGTTGCGCGAACCACCGGGCAGGTCACCGATGGTTTCCAGGAAACGTTTGAAGCTGCCGCGCTCCTCGGGGATGGTCACGGCGAACAAGGCCTCGCGCTCTTCGCCCACTTCGGCGCGTTCGGCCACGAAGCGCAGCCGGTCGAAGTTCATGTTGGCGCCGCACAGAATGGCAGCGTAGGTCTCGCCCTTGGTCTTGTGCTTGGCCACATACTGTTTGACCGCTGCAACCGCCATCGCACCCGAAGGCTCGACGATGCTGCGCGTGTCGACAAAGATGTCCTTGATGGCAGCACACACCGCGTCGGTGTCGACCACCATGAACTCGTCCACCAGACCGCTGGCGATGCGGAAGGTTTCTTCGCCCACGAGCTTGACGGCTGTACCGTCCGCGAAGAGACCCACATCGGCCAGCGTGATGCGCTGGCCCGCCTGGACCGATTGCATCATGGCGTCGGAGTCCACGGTCTGCACGCCGATCACCTTGATCTCCGGTCGCACCGCCTTGATGTAGTTGGCCACACCCGAAATCAGGCCGCCGCCGCCGATCGCGACGAACACCGCATCCAGGTGGTCCGAACCCAGGCTCTGCAGTTGCCGCAGGATTTCCATGGCGATCGTTCCCTGGCCCGCGATCACGTCCGGATCGTCGAAAGGGTGAACGAAGGTCAACCCCTGCTTTTTTTGCAGCACCACCGCGTGGGTGTAGGCATCGGAATAGCTGTCCCCATGCAGCACCACGTCACCGCCGAGTGCACGAACCGCGTCCACTTTCACCTGAGGCGTGGTGGTCGGCATCACGATCACCGCTCGGGTGCCGAGCTTGTGGCCACCGAGTGCTACGCCCTGGGCGTGGTTGCCGGCCGACGCACAGATCACGCCCTTTTTCAGCTGCTCGGGGGTCAGCTGCGCCATCTTGTTGTAGGCCCCGCGCAGCTTGAAGCTGAACACGGGTTGCTGGTCTTCGCGCTTGAGCAGCACCGTGTTGTGCAGACGCCGACCGAGGTTTTTGGCGGGTTCCAGAGCCGATTCAATGGCCACGTCGTAGACCCGGGCGGTCAGGATCTTCTTGAGGTATTCGGCGGGTGTCAGCGTGGTGACGGGGGACGAGGCCGGCAGGGCGGCAGGGGTAGCGGGCTTATTGGGGCGGACGGGCATGGTGTTTCCTCGGTGCACATCATATAGAGCGCGCCATCCGGCCAAAAAAAACCCGGACTGGCAGAACCGGTCCGGGTTTAAATCCACCCGTGGAGGGTAGAGGAGACAACCTTCAATACAATGACGCCAGTATAGCGCTGGGATGCTGCATTGCAACATCCGCGACCCGAAAAGTGCTCTCTTTTGGAGAGCAACTCCTAAAACCGTCGTTTATTTCACATCTGGGTCTTTCATGGAATGCACTGTTACCTGGACCGGCGCTGCCGGCACCCGGTCCAACATGGGATTTGTGGCCGAAACCGGCAGCGGCCACGTGTTGGCGATGGACGGCGCGCCCGATGCCGCCAAACCTGAAAATGGCGGGGCCAACCTGGCGCCGCGGCCCATGGAAACACTCCTGGCCGGTACGGGCGGTTGCACCGCCTACGACGTGGTGCTGATCCTGAAACGCGGTCGCCACGATGTTCGAGGCTGCAGTGTCAAACTCAGCACCGAGCGCGCCGAGACCGATCCCAAGGTCTTCACCAAAATTCACATGCATTTCACGGTCACGGGCAAGGCCATCCCGCCAGCGGCGGTGGAGCGGGCCATCGCCATGAGCCACGAAAAATACTGCTCTGCCAGCATCATGCTGGGCAAGACGGCGGCAATCACCACCGGTTTCGAGGTGCTGGAAGCCTGAAGCCCGTGCCGCTGGGGCTGATGATCAGATCCGGTGTGCCACCGTCGTCATCACCCGGGCGGCCAGTCGCATCAGGCCCCTGACGGGCTCCGGCAGTTCGGTGGCCCCCGCGTGCTGTGCCTCGCGGGCATGGCGCGCTTCATCGTCCTTCATTTGCGCCACGATGGCGCGTGAAGCCTGGTCATCGGGCGGAAGGCGCTCCATATGACTCGCCAGATGCGCCTCCACCTGGCGTTCCGTCTCCACCACAAAGCCCAGGCTCATCCCCGGGCCAAAGCGCCCCGCCACCAAACCCAGTCCGAAAGCGCCCGCATACCAGAACGGGTTCAGCAGGGAGGGGCGGGCACCGAGCTCGTCCAGGCGCTGCCGGGTCCAGGCCAGGTGATCGGTTTCCTCTTTGCAAGCGGCCTCAAGCTGAACCGCCAGTGCCGAATGTGCGGTGCGGTCGCTGGTCCGGGATGAGCGAGCCGCCAGCGCTTGCGCGGTGTACAGCGCCTGAGCGCACACCTCGCCAACATGGTTCACTCGCATCAGTGCGCCAGACAATAGCCGGTCCGATTCGCTCAGTGGGTCATCGCCGAGTTCGGGTACGGTGGGGCAGGCGCGCGAGGCATGCGGATGCACAAAAATGGTGCGCAACGCCGAATCAGCGGCAGTGAGCAAAGCGTCCATGCGGCAATCTCCAGACAGTGGGTTCGGCATCAATTGAGCCAGACAGAAGGCCATTTTCCTGCAGATAGCCGCAGTACTTGGTATTTACCCTAAGTAGCCCTGTGAGCGGTGTTCCTTTGGTCTGCATGGTTTGTAGTTTGGTTGCAACAAAACGGTGCCACGACGGCTGAAAGCTTTGCATCCGATCTCCCCTTCTGGTGCAATCACTGCAGCTTCCACGAACGGAGGTTGGCTCGGGGGCTTAAGACCCACGGCCTCTTATTCAACCTTGGAGATACTCTCAATGAAAAAGACCCTGATTGCTCTGGCCGCAGTGGCTGCCACCGGCGCCGCCTTCGCTCAATCTTCCGTGACCCTGTACGGCGTGGCCGACGTGGCCCTGACCAAGCAGACGGACAAATCTGCTGCCGCAATGAGCGCTGGTGGCCTGAACAACGGCACCAGCCGTTGGGGCGTGCGTGGCACCGAAGACTTGGGTGGCGGCATGAAGGCTGGCTTTACCTTCGAGCAAGGCCTCAGCCTGGCTGACGGTTCTTTGTCCAAGGCCGGTGGCGGTGAATTCGGCCGCGCCGCCTGGATGAACTTGAGCGGTGGCTTTGGTGATCTGCGTCTGGGCCGCAGCCTGACCCCGAACTTCTACGGTGTTGCTGCCTGGGAACTGACCGGCGCTGCCAACTACTCGGTTGTGGGCAACATGTTCGGCTACGCCGGCAACGCCCGCAACAGCGCGATGGTCATGTACACCTCGCCGAACTTCGGTGGTGTCACGGTGTCCTACGGCCACGTGCTGAAAGGCAACAATGAAGACAATGCCATCAACAGCCTGAACGTCATCTACAAGAACGGCCCCATCGCTGCCAGCCTCGCTTACTCCAAAACTCAAGGCGGTGAAGCCTTCAAGACGATTGGCGGCAAGTACAGCTTCGGCGCGTTTACCCTCGGCGCTGGTTTCCATGATCCCGCAGGTGATGCCAAGGGTTTCACGATCGGCGGTACCGTCAAGGCCGGTCCAGTTGATTTGACCTTGGACATTGGTCGCGACACGGAAGCCAAAGACACCGATACCCTGGTGGAAGTGAAGTACCCGCTGAGCAAGCGTACCTTCGCTTATGCGGCCTACTACAACAACGGCGACAAGAAGGCGGCTGGAACTTTGGCCAAGTCGAACTTGGGTCTGGGCATCCGTCACAACTTCTGATCTGAAGCCGGCTTGAGCCGGTGATTGGTCCGAACCAAAACCCCCTGCTGGTCAAACGGCAGGGGGTTTCTTTTTGGCGGTTTTGTTGCATGTGGTCTTATGGCTCACTTCTGGTTTCTTCCGGGGTTTCTGGCTGTGTCAAAAAACCGACAAACTTGAGCAGGTCTGGTCGTTTTTTACGGGAAAACCCTCGTACAAACAAGACCGAGGTTTAGTATTTGTAGCGTGATTTCGCTTCACAGCCGGTTTCGATATACGGGACTGGATTTTTCAAACAAGGAAACTCTCATGAAAAAGTCTCTGATTGCTCTGGCCGTTCTGGCTGCTTCCGGTGCCGCCATGGCCCAGTCCAGCGTGACGCTGTACGGTATTGCTGACGTGGTGATTCATAAGGACAAAGGCGCGAGCGCCAAAATGACCTCTGGTGGCGTCAGCACAAGTCGTTGGGGCATCAAAGGGTCGGAAGATCTGGGCGGTGGCTTGAACGCAACGTTCCAGTTTGAACAAGGCATTGATCTGACCACTGGTGCTTTGAAGAACGCTGCGGCTCCGTTCAGCCGCCAAGCTAACATAGGCCTGAATGGCGGCTTTGGTACCCTGAAGCTCGGCAAGGTCTGGAACCCCTACGATGACATCGCTGGTGCAACCAACCCTGCATTTGACTCTGTGTTGGCTCCTCTGGGCATCGCTCCGTCCTACTCGGGTTACAACGGCAACCCCAATAGTGGCCTGTACTACGCAACCCCCTCGTTCGGTGGTTTCAGCGCCGCTGTTGGCTCCTCCTTCAAGGACGCCGCTGATGAAAACCTTCGCGTGAACTCGTTCAACGTAACCTACGCAAACGGTCCAGTTTTCGTGGCCTTGGGTCACGAGCAACAGAAGCGTGATTCCGGTACCGCCAAGTTCACTCGCCTGAACGGTTCCTACGATCTGGGCGTGGCGAAGATCTTGACTGGTTTCGGTACTGTTGCGGATGTCGCCGACGACATCACAGTTGGTGTGGAAGTTCCTTTGGGTGCCTGGGTGCTGTCCACTGGTTTTACCCAAGTGCGTCCTGACATTGGTGACAAAGCCAACAGCTTCGGTGTGGCTGTGAACTACTCACTGTCCAAGCGCACCAGCGTCTACGGTGGTTTCCGTAAGGATAACGACGAAGCCGTGTCGAACTACGGTGGCGTTGAGTCCCGTTTCGGCGTTGGCATCAAGCACACCTTCTGATGAGTTTGCGGCCTGTTGGCCGCGGACCCTTCGCAGAAGAAAAAGCCGCTTGGAAGACCAAGCGGCTTTTTTACGTCTAGTAGGCCGCTTAATTTACGCTGGCCGCGTTAGGTGTGGCTTTGGCCGCTGGCTTTCCTTGCGTGGGCTTGGCGGGTGCGGCGGTGGCCTGATGAGCGGCGCCATTGACTGTCAACCCCTCGGTCGATAACTTCGCTGCGCGTTTGTCCCCGATACCTGGCACCCGCTGGATCAGGTCGGCCCAATCTTTGAACTTACCCGCCTTGCGTTGCTCCAGAATTTTGGAAGACGTACCGGGACCAATCCCTTTGACACTGTCGAGATCGGCTTCGCTGGCGCTGTTCACATCCACGGCGGCAAATGCGCTGGCAGCGATCAGCGCAAGCAAGGCCATCATCATCTTCTTGATCATTCAAAAACTCCCTGAATACAACATTGAAAAAGCGCCAGCGCTCGGGTTCGTGCTGGGCGCGACGTTGGCGTGCAGGACACACCAACTCACAATCTAGTGGAATCAGCTGCCGGCGTCCCTCCCGCGTTTGAGGGATTTGCCAAGATTCCGGATGAATTGATGTAATTTTGTAAATAAAACGTTGTATATGCGAGACGTTGAAGGGATCCCTTGAAGGAGCCTGGGGCGACTGTGTCGTTCGCATGCCAACGCGCCCATGTCATGAAACGGATTTCGCTGGGCACTATCCGCTGGAAAACCCATCGGTGTCCGGCAAGTCTCCGCTAGGGTTAGTCCCGTTCTGGGTTCGGGAACGGTTGTTGCATAGTGAGGCTCCCATCATTCATTTAGATGTCAAGCAATGAAAACACCACTCACCCTCCTGTGTGCGGCGCTGGTTTTTGGTGCGGGCTCCTTGCAGGCCAAAACCTTCAAGTGGACCAGTGCCAGTGACATTCCCACGTGGGACATCCATTCGCAGAACAATGCGCTGGGCAATGGGGTCCATGCTGCGGTGTACGAGTCGCTGATTTACTACAACAGCCGCACGTTCAAGCCCGAACCCGTGTTGGCCACTGGGTGGAAACAGGTCACGCCGACGCAGTTGCGCCTCAGCTTGCGAACGGGCGTCAAGTTTCACGATGGTTCAACGTTCAGCGCCGATGACGTGGTGTTTTCCATCGAGCGCGCGATGAGCAAGACGTCGAACTTTGCGGTCTACACCCAGGGCATTGATCGCGTGGTGAAGGTCGATGCCAACACCGTCGACCTTTTCACGAAGGGTCCCAACCCCGTGTTGCTGAACCAGCTGACCGAGTTGCGCATGATGAGCAAAGCCTGGGCAGAAAAGAACAACTCGGTAGTGCCCAAGGACATCAAGACCCAGGACGAGAATTTTGCCCATCGCAACGCCAACGGGACGGGCCCATTCATGCTCAAGGAGTGGATGCCCGACCAGAAGCTGGTGCTGACGCGCCATGCCGGTTGGTGGGGGAAAATGGAAGGCAACGCGACCGAAATCGTCTACACACCGGTGAAGGCCGTGGCCACACGCATGGCCGCGCTGCTCTCGGGCGAGGTGGATTTTGTGCTGGATCCCAGCCCTCAGGACCTTCCCCGCGTGCGCGCAGATGGCAACCTCAAGGTGATCGACGGCATCGAAAACCGGACCATCTTCTTCGGCATGGACCACCACCGCGGCGAGTTGCCAGGCAGCAACATCAAAGGGAAGAACCCGCTCAAAGACCAGCGGGTGCGCAAGGCGCTGTACCAGGCGATCGATATGGACACGATTGCGCGGGTGTCGCTGCGAGGTCTGGGACAACCCACGGGTGCCCTTGTGGCTCCCCAGGTCAATGGCTGGAGCGAGGCGATTCACAAGCGCTACCCGTTCGATGTGGCAGCAGCCCAGAAACTGCTGGCCGATGCGGGCTACAAGGACGGATTCGAGGTGGATTTCGCCTGTCCAAACAACCGCTATATCAACGACGAGCAGATCTGTCAGGCGGTCACCGCCATGTGGGCCCGCATCGGCGTGAAGGCCAGGCTGCGGACGATGCCGCTGGTGACTTATTTCCCCATGATCCAGCGCTACGAAGCCAGCATCTACATGCTGGGCTGGGGGGTTCCCACGTTCGATGCGATGTATTCGCTGCAATCGCTGGTGCGTTCGGTGGGCGCTCAGGGCGACGGCAACTACAACGTCGGGCGTTACAGCAATCCGCAGATGGATGCGCTGATCGAACGGGCGAAAAAAGAAACCGATCTGAACCTGCGTACCGGCCTGCTCAACAAGGCCCTGATGCTGCAGAACGAGGATGTGGCCCATATTCCGCTGCACAACCAGGTCATCCCCTGGGCCATGAAGAAGCATGTCGACGTGGTGCACCGCGCCGACAACCGGTTGGACTGGCGCCTCATCAAGGTAAACTGATTTCGGTCAGGCGGCAGTCCCCCAACGTCTGGGTTGACCCTCTCTTCTTCCACCAAGATGCTCGCATTCATTCTCAGACGCCTGGCTCAGGCTGTGGTGGTGATGGTCAGCGTGGCCTTGATTGCCTTCATGCTGTTTCAGTATGTGGGTGATCCGGTGGTCTTTTTGCTGGGGCAGGACGCCACACCAGAACAGATTCGCGAACTCCGGACCGACCTCGGGCTTGATCAGCCGTTTGTGGTGCAGTTCTGGCACTTCCTGGCCAACGCGGTGCAAGGCGAATTCGGGCTCAGCCTGCGCCAGGGAGCCAAAGTTTCGCGGCTGATCGGTGAGCGACTTCCTGCCACGCTGGAACTGGCCTTCGTGGCTGGCGTGATGGCGCTGGCCTTGGGTATTCCCATGGGGGTGTACGCAGCCCTCAAGCGTGGCACTTTCACCAGCCAGTTGTTCATGACGATTTCGCTGCTGGGGGTGTCGCTGCCCACCTTTCTGATCGGCATCCTGCTGATCCTGGTGTTCGCCGTACAACTGGGCTGGTTTCCGAGTTTCGGCCGGGGCGACGTGGTGCAGATTGGCTGGTGGAGCAGCGGGCTGCTCACGGCCAAAGGCTGGCTGCACATCACGCTGCCGGCGATCACGCTGGCCATCTTCCAGCTCACGCTGATCATGCGGCTGGTGCGCGCCGAGATGCTGGAAGTGCTGCGCACCGACTACATCAAGTTTGCCCGCGCGCGGGGCCTCACCAACCGGGCCGTGCATTTCGGGCATGCCCTGAAAAACACCCTCGTGCCCGTGATGACGATCACCGGCCTGCAGCTGGGCGGCCTGATCGCTTTTGCCATCATCACCGAGACCGTGTTCCAGTGGCCGGGCATGGGTTTGCTGTTCATCCAGGCGGTGACGTTTGCGGACATCCCGGTCATGGCCGCCTACCTGTGTCTGATCGCCCTGATCTTTGTGGCGATCAACCTGATCGTTGACCTGCTGTATTTCGCCGTTGATCCGCGTTTGCGCGCCGAGAAAGCGGGAGGACATTGACGTGCTGGCGCCCCGCATCAAGGCCCATGGCCGCGCCTTCGCACACATCGCGGCCTACCACCCCGAGCTGACCGCGTTGAGGCGCGATCTGCACGCGCACCCCGAAATCGGTTTCGAGGAGCATTACACCGCGCAGCGCGTGGTCGAGGCGCTCAAGGTGTGCGGCGTGGATGAAATCCACACCGGTATCGGCAAGACCGGGGTGGTGGCCGTGATTCACGGCAGCCAGCGCCAGAGCGGCCGCATGATGGGCTTGCGCGCCGACATGGATGCCCTGCCCATGACCGAGCACAACGACTTCGCCTGGAAATCGAACAAGCCGGGGATGATGCACGGCTGCGGCCACGACGGTCACACCGCCATGCTGGTGGGCGCGGCCCGCTACCTGGCCGAAACGCGGCAGTTCGATGGCACGGCGGTGCTGATTTTCCAGCCCGGGGAAGAGGGCTTTGCAGGCGCCAAGGCCATGATCGAAGACGGTCTGTTTGACCGCTTCCCCGTGCAATCGGTCTACGCCATGCACAACTGGCCGCAGATGCGTCCGGGCACGGTGGGCATCAACCCCGGGCCCATGATGGCCGCAGCCGACCGCATCACGATCGAAATCACCGGCAAGGGTGGCCACGGCGCACACCCCTACCAGACCGTGGACCCGGTGCTGGTTTCGGCCCACATCATCACGGCGCTGCAAAGCATCGTTTCGCGCAATGTGCGCGCGATCGACAGCGCCGTGGTGAGCCTGTGCGCCATGCAGGCGGGCGACATGGGCGCGTTCAGTGTGATGCCGGGCAAGGCGACGCTCATGGGCACGGTGCGCACCTTCAACCCGGAGGTTCAGGACCTGGTCGAGCGCCGGCTGCACGAGCTGTGTTCCGGTGTGGCGCTGGGACTGGGCGCCGCGGCCCATGTGAATTACGAGCGTATTTACCCCGCGACCATCAACAGCCGCCAGGAGGCCCGGTTCGCTGCTGAAGTGGCTCAGAAGCTGCTGGGGCACGAACACGTGGACCGCGACCTGGAACCCAGCATGGGCGCCGAAGATTTTTCTTTCATGCTGCAGGTCAAGCCCGGGGCTTATCTGCGGCTCGGTCAGGGCGCCGAGAACGGCGTGGGCAGCTGTTTCCTGCACAACAGCCGCTACGATTTCAACGACGATGTGCTGCCGCTGGGCGCCGCGCTGCACGCCGGCCTGATCGAGCAGGGCATGCCGCTGATCAGCGCCGACTGATGTTTTCCATTTTCCCAACCACGCCTAGGAGCGACTCATGAAGTTCAAGCAAACGTTGACGGTCTGTGCAGTGGCCGCGGCCCTCGCCACACTGGGGGCCGCGCAGGCGCAGACGGTGCGCATCGGCAACCAGGGCGATGCGCTGTCGATGGACCCGCACTCGCTCAACGAGTCCTTGCAACTCAGCGTGACGGGCAATGTGTACGAGCCCCTGGTCACCCGCGGAAAAGAACTGCAGCTGGAGCCCGCGCTGGCCACCAGCTGGAAGCAAACCTCTCCCAACGTCTGGCGGTTCGAATTGCGCAAGGGCGTGACGTTTCATGACGGCAAGCCTTTCACCGCCGACGATGTGCTGTTCAGCTTTGCCCGAGGGTCGGGTGATGGCTCGGACATGAAGAGCTACACGAACGACATCAAGGAAGTTCGCAAGATCGACGCGCACACGGTCGAGTTTGAAACCAAGGCACCGTTCCCCATCCTGCCCGGCGTGTTGTCGTTCTTCTACATCATGAACAAGCAGTGGAGCGAGGAGAACCAGGCCACCCGTCCGGTGGACCGCCGCAAAGGTGTTGAGAACGCCGCGTCGTTCCGCGCCAATGGAACGGGGCCGTTCCGCCTGCGCGAGCGTCAGCCCGGCGTGAAAACCAGTTTCGTGCGCAACGGCAACTACTGGGGCAAGATCGAAGGCAACGTGGTCAACGTGGAATACACCCCGATTGGTAACGATTCGACCCGCGTGGCTGCGCTGCTGTCGGGCCAGGTGGACGTCATGGAACCGGTGCCTGTGCAGGATGTGGCACGCGTCAACGCCAGCGGCAAGGCCAAGGTGCTCCAGGGCCCCGAGCTGCGCTGGATTTTTCTGGGCATGGACCAGAAGCGTGACGAGTTGCTGTATTCCAGCGTGAAGGGCAAGAACCCGTTCAAGGACAAGCGTGTGCGCCAGGCCTTCTACCAGGCCATCGACATCAACGGCATTCAGAAAACGGTGATGCGTGGTGCGGCCACGCCGGCGGCGCTGCTGGTGGGCCCGGGCATCAACGGGTTTGATCCCGCCATGAACACCCGCCTGCCGTACGACACCGAGGCCGCCAAGAAGCTGCTGGCCGAGGCCGGTTACCCGAACGGTTTCGAGGTTGGCATGAATTGCCCGAACGACCGCTACGTGAACGATGGCAACATCTGCCAGGCCGTGGCCGCCAACCTGGCCCGCATCGGTGTCAAGGTCAACCTGCAAGTGGAAACCAAGGGCACCTATTTCCCCAAAATTCTCAAGCGCGACACCAGTTTTTACCTGCTGGGCTGGTCGCCCAGCACCTACGACGCGCACAACGTGTTGAACGCACTGATCCGCTGCGTGGACGACAAGGGTTCGGGCCAGTTCAACCTGGGGGCCTATTGCAACCCGAAGGTGGACGAACTCACGCTCAAGATCCAGTCTGAAACCGACCAGGCCAAGCGCAACGCCATGATCAAGGAAGCGTTCACCCTGCATTCGAACGACGTGGGTCATCTGCCGCTGCACCAGCAGGCGCTGGCCTGGGGTGTGGCCAACAACGTGCAGTTGACGCAACGGGCCGACAACCAGATGCCGTTCCGCTACATGAGCGTGAAGTAGGGTTCCCCCTGCGCCGCTGCGCGGCTTCCCCCCAGGGGGACGCCGCGCAGCGGCCCGGCGGAGCCGGTTCCGCGCTGGCCCTGGATGGGCGTCCCCTCCGACCTCCCGCTGGGTTGGGTCAATGAACACGAAAGTCCCCCCGTTGATTGCCTTTGTTCACCGCTGGCTCGACAGTGATGTTGGCCACAGTTTCCGCACCACACCCACCGCCATCGTCGCGGCGGTGATCGCCTTCGTCTGCCTGTTTTGTGCCGTGTTCGCCCCCTGGGTGGCGCCGCACAACCCGTTCGATCTGGCGACACTGGAGCTGTCCAATGCACGCTTGCCGCCGGCCTGGAGCGAGGGCGGTGTGTCCCAGTTCCTGCTCGGAACCGACGATCAAGGACGCGACATCCTTTCGGCCTTGATGTACGGCGCGCGCATTTCGCTGGCGGTGGGGCTCGCCTCGGTGTTGCTGTCCGTGGTGATCGGTGTGTCGTTCGGCTTGCTGGCGGGTTTTCTGGGCGGCTGGGTGGATGCCTTTCTCATGCGCCTGTGCGATGTGATGCTCTCATTCCCTGCCATCCTGGTCGCGCTGTTGATCGCGGGTGTGGGTCGCGCCTTGTTCCCGAATGCCCACGAGACGCTGGCTTTTGGCGTGCTCATTCTCTCGATCACGCTCACGGGCTGGGTGCAGTACGCGCGCACGGTGCGCGGCTCCACGATGGTGGAGCGCAACAAGGAGTACGTGCAGGCAGCGCGGGTGACGGGTGTGGCGCCTTTGCGCATCATGCGCAGCCATGTGCTGCCCAACGTCATGGGGCCGGTCATGGTGCTGGCCACCATCCAGGTGGCCACCGCCATCATCACCGAGGCCACCTTGTCCTTCCTGGGTGTGGGCGCACCGCCCACCTCGCCCTCGCTGGGCACGCTGATCCGGGTTGGCAACGACTACCTGTTCTCGGGTGAGTGGTGGATCACCATCTTCCCGGGCGCGATGCTGGTGCTGATCGCGCTCTCGGTGAACCTGCTCGGCGACTGGCTGCGCGACGCGCTCAACCCAAGACTCCGGTAAACCACGATGAGCCTGCTGCAAGTCAAGAACCTCGTTGTCGAGTTTCCCCACCGAAGGGGCACCTTGCGTGCGCTCGACGACATTTCCTTCGACATCGCGCCCGGCGAGATTCTCGGTGTGGTGGGTGAATCCGGTGCGGGCAAGTCGCTCACCGGTGCTTCCATCATCGGCCTGCTGGAGCCGCCCGGGCGTGTGGCGTCCGGCGAGATCCTGCTGGAGGGCCGCCGCATCGACAACCTGCCGTTCGATGACATGCGCAAGGTGCGCGGTCGCCAGATAGGCGCCATCTTCCAGGATCCTCTCACCTCGCTGAACCCGCTGTATTCGGTGGGCCGTCAGCTGATCGAAACCATCATCACCCACCTCCCGGTGAACCAGGCCGAAGCGCGGCAGCGCGCCATCCAGCTGCTGCGCGACACCGGCATTCCGGCCGCCGAGCAGCGCATCGACCACTTTCCGCACCAGTTCTCGGGCGGCATGCGCCAACGGGTGGTGATCGCGCTGGCGTTGGCCGCAGAACCCCAGCTCATCGTGGCCGACGAACCCACCACCGCGCTCGATGTGTCGATCCAGGCGCAGATCATCACGCTGCTCAAGACCATCTGCAAAGACCGCGGGGCGGCGGTGATGCTGATCACACACGACATGGGCGTGATCGCCGAAACCTGCGACCGCGTGGCCGTGATGTACGCCGGGCGCATCGCCGAGATCGGCCCCGTGCATGAAGTCATCAACCACCCTGCCCATCCCTACACCGCCGGTCTCATGGCCTGTATCCCGGACATGAGCGTGGACCGCGAGCGCCTGCACCAGATCGATGGTGCGATGCCGCGTCTCAATGCCATCCCCAAGGGTTGTGCCTACAACCCGCGCTGCGAGAAGGTGTTCGACCGTTGCCATGTGGAACGCCCGGATCTCCTGGGTGCCGGCGCGACGCGCGCTGCCTGCTGGTTGCACGCCAGCGCGGGGGTCACCGCATGAGCACCAACATGTTTGAGCAGGACGAGCTCGCCCGGACCCCTCGGTCATCGCTGGCGCAGACCCATGCTGAGGTTTCCGCCGCCACCACCGAGGCGACGACCGGCGCGCCGCTGGTGCGCGCCATCGACCTGGCCAAGACCTTCGATGTTTCGGCGCCCTGGCTCAACCGGGTGATCGAGCGCCAACCTCGACAGTTGCTGCGCGCCGTCGATGGCGTGTCCTTCGACATTCCAAGAGGTCAGACGCTGGCTCTGGTGGGTGAGTCGGGCTGTGGCAAGAGCACGGTGGCGCGATTGCTGGTGGGCCTGTACGAGCCAACACGCGGCGGTTTCGAGTTCGACGGTCAGGATGCGCACGCGGCCTTCAAGACGCCGCAAGGCCGCCAGCTGCGCCGCCGCATCCAGATGATTTTTCAGGACCCCTACGCCAGCCTGAATCCGCGCTGGATTGTGGAAGACATCATCGCCGAGCCGCTGCGTGAGCATGGCATCGAAACCGAACCGGTGGCCCTGCGCGCTCGCGTCGATGCGCTGTTGCACTCCGTGGGCCTGTCGCCGCACGACCGCGTGAAGTACCCGCACCAGTTCTCGGGCGGGCAGCGCCAGCGCATCTCGATCGCGCGCGCGCTGGCTACCCAGCCCGAGTTTCTGGTCTGCGACGAGCCGACCTCGGCGCTCGACGTGAGCGTGCAGGCGCAGGTGCTGAACATCATGAAGGACCTGCAGCGCGAGCGCGGTCTGACCTATCTGTTCATCAGTCACAACCTGGCGGTCGTGCGCCACGTGAGCGACCGGGTGGGCGTGATGTACCTGGGTCGGCTGGTGGAGCTGGCGCCCAAGCACACGCTGTTCGACAACCCGCGTCACCCTTACACCCGCATGCTGCTCGATGCCATTCCCAAGATGCACGATACAGGCAAGGCGCGCACGCCGGTTTCAGGCGAAGTGCCCAACCCGTTGAACCCACCTGACGGTTGCGCATTCAACCCGCGCTGCCCGCATGTGAATGAGCGGTGTCGGAATGAAAGGCCGGTGTTGCAGACTATTGGCGGTGTTCGAGTGGCGTGTCACGCTGTCGAAGAAGGCCGGATCTGACGGGGTGAAGTGCTGGCGTTGGCGCGGACAATGGGCGCTCCCCTCCGCGAATGTCCCCCGGCCTGCTGCGCAGGCCTCCTCCTTGACTTCGCTGCAGGGAGCGCCCGTTGTCCTCAGGTCTGTCCGGGGCACGTGCCTCCAAACCCAGGGATGCCGTGGAACCGGCTTTGCCGGGCCACAGGCATCGTCCCCCTCCGGGGGAAGACGCGAAGCGGCGCAGGGGGACGCATGACCTGTGCGCAATGCGCACGGTCAAGCGTATCGTTTGCTCCGCAGGTTGTTCTTCATTTCCTTCAGCAGCGGTTGCAGCTTGCTGCCCCCGATGCGCAGCGCCAGACACGTAGCGACCACGTCGATCACCATCAGGTGCATCAGACGCGAGGTCATGGGGCTGTAGCGGTCGTAGCCTTCGGGATGGTCGGCCGAGAGGTGGATGTGGCCTGCGGCGGCCAGGGGCGAGCCGCTGGCGGTGATCACGATGACCGTGGCGCCGTGCTTGCGGGCGATGTCCGCGGCGTCCATCAGGTCGCGCGTGCGGCCCGAATTGGACACGATCACCAGACAGTCGCCCGGACCGAGCAGCGAGGCGCTCATGACCTGCATGTGGCCGTCGCTGTAGGCGATGGCGTTGATGCCCAGGCGGAAAAACTTGTGTTGCGCGTCCTGCGCCACAATGCCCGAATTGCCCGCGCCGTAGAACTCGATGCGGCCGCGGTTCTTGTAGGTGGCCAGCAGGGCATCCACCGCCTTCTCGATCGAGTGGGTGGAGGCGTCATTGCGGTATTTCAGGAACGCTGCCACCGTGTTGTCGATCACCTTGACCAGCACGTCACCCACCTTGTCGTCCACGTCCACACTGCGGTGGATGAAGGGCACGCCTTCGCTCACGGTGCCGGCGAGCTTGAGCTTGAAGTCCGAGAGACCGTCGTAACCCATGCTGCGGCAGAAACGCACCACGGTCGGCTTGCTCACATGCGACCGTTCGGCCAGTTCGGACACCGGCAGGCTGGCGAAACTGCGCGGATCGAGCAGCACGAGTTTGCCCACCCGTTGTTCTGCGGGAGCCAGCGAGGGCAGGGAGGCTTTGATTCGGTCGAGCATGGAACGATGGTAATCGAGTTACAAAAAATTGTGGAACCTTCACGCCCGATAATGGCAAGATGAACCAGCTTGACGCACTCAAACAGCTCACCACCGTGGTTGCCGACACCGGCGACTTCAACCAGATCGCAGCCTTTTCGCCACGCGACGCGACCACCAACCCATCGCTTATCCTGAAGGCGGTGCAGAAAGCGGAATATGCCCATCTGCTCAAGGATGCGATGTCGACATACGGCGCGCAGGGGACGGACGAGGTGATGAACCGCCTGCTCGTGGCTTTCGGCTGCGAGATCCTGAAACACATTCCCGGCCGCGTATCCACCGAGGTGGACGCCCGCCTGAGCTTCGACACCGAAGCCACTGTGACGCGTGCGCGCCGCATCATCGACCTCTACCAGGGCGAGGGTGTGCACATCGACCGCGTGCTGATCAAGATCGCTTCCACCTGGGAAGGCATTCAGGCCGCCGCACGCCTGGAGCGTGAGGGCATCCACACCAACCTGACGCTGCTGTTCTCGTTCGCCCAGGCCGTGGCTTGCGGGCAGGCCAAGGTACAGCTGATCTCGCCGTTCGTGGGCCGTATCTACGACTGGTACAAGAAGAACGCGGGTGCAAACTGGGACGAAGCAGCGATGGCGGGCGCCAACGACCCGGGCGTGAAGTCGGTGCGCGCGATCTACAACTTCTACAAGAAGCACGGCATCGCCACCGAGGTGATGGGTGCGAGCTTTCGCAACGTGGGCCAGATCACGGCGCTGGCCGGCTGCGACCTGCTGACCATCAGCCCCGATCTACTGGCTCAGCTGGCGGCCAGTGAAGCGGCCTTGCCCAAGGTGCTGGACGCCGAAGCTGCGAGGGCGATGGACATTCCGTTCGTGTTGTACGACGAAGCCGGTTTCCGCTTTGCGATGAACGAAGACGCGATGGCGACGGAGAAGCTGGCCGAGGGCATCCGCGCGTTCGTGGTGGACACGATCAAGCTCGAAGGCATGATGCGCTAACCCACCCGAAGTCCCCTCGTTTGGGGGTATCAATGAAAAAAACCCCGCGAATTGCTTCGCGGGGTTTTTTCTTGGGGGTTCGTCAGCATGCAGTGATGCAATCCGACGCAGCATGAGGCGCCAGGCCAAGGCGCAAGGGCGTAGACAGTGGCAGCGCCACGGCAAGCCCTTGCAACGCCGGCATGGCGTCTCAGGCAAGGAGCAATTACATGCCCATGCCGCCCATGTCGCCCATCCCACCCATGCCGCCACCCATGCCGCCGGCCGGTGCGTCATCCTTCGGGGACTCGGCCACCATGGCTTCGGTGGTCAGCATCAGACTGGACACGGAAGCGGCATTCTGCAGAGCGGTACGGGTCACTTTCGTGGGGTCCAGAATGCCCATTTCGATCATGTCACCGTAGGTGTCGTTGGCGGCGTTGAAGCCGTAGTTGCCCTTGCCAGCCAGGATGGCGTTGACCACCACGGAAGGCTCGCCACCGGCGTTGGCCACGATCTCGCGCAGAGGCGCTTCGATGGCCTTGAGCACCAGCTTGATACCGGCGTCCTGGTCAGCGTTGTCACCCTTGATGGTGCCAGCGGCCTGACGGGCGCGCAGCAGGGCCACGCCACCACCGGCCACGATGCCTTCTTCCACCGCAGCGCGGGTGGCGTGCAGGGCGTCTTCCACGCGGGCCTTCTTTTCCTTCATCTCGACTTCGGTGGCAGCGCCGACCTTGATCACGGCCACGCCGCCGGCCAGCTTGGCCACGCGCTCTTGCAGCTTTTCGCGGTCGTAGTCGCTGGTGGCTTCTTCGATCTGCACGCGAACTTGCTTCACGCGGGCTTCGATGTCAGCAGCAGCGCCGGCGCCGTCGATGATGGTGGTGTTTTCCTTGCCCACTTCGATGCGCTTGGCGGAGCCGAGGTCGGCCAGGGTCACTTTTTCCAGCGTCATGCCGACTTCTTCAGCGATCACTTTGCCGCCGGTCAGGATGGCGATGTCTTCCAGCATGGCTTTGCGACGGTCGCCGAAGCCAGGGGCCTTCACTGCCACCACCTTCAGGATACCGCGGATGGTGTTGACCACCAGCGTCGCCAGGGCTTCTCCTTCGACATCTTCGGCAATGATCAACAGCGGACGGCCGGCCTTGGCCACCTGCTCCAGCGTGGGCAGCAGGTCACGGATGTTGGAAACCTTTTTGTCGTACAGCAGCACGAAGGGGTTGTCCAGCAGGGCGGATTGCTTCTCAGGATTGTTGATGAAGTAGGGCGACAGGTAGCCGCGGTCGAACTGCATGCCTTCGACGACGTCGAGTTCGTTTTGCAGCGACTTGCCGTCTTCCACGGTGATCACGCCTTCTTTGCCCACTTTGTCCATGGCATTGGCGATGATGTCGCCGATGCTGGAGTCAGAGTTGGCGGAAATGGAGCCAACCTGGGCGATTTCCTTGCTGGTCGTGGTGGCCTTGGAGGCCTTCTTCAGCTCTTCGATCAGGGCTTCAACGGCCTTGTCGATGCCGCGCTTCAGGTCCATCGGGTTCATGCCGGCGGCCACGTACTTCATGCCTTCGCGCACGATGGCTTGCGCCAGCACGGTGGCGGTGGTGGTGCCGTCGCCAGCGTTGTCAGACGTCTTGGAAGCAACTTCCTTGACCATCTGGGCGCCCATGTTCTGCAGCTTGTCCTTGAGTTCGATTTCCTTGGCCACGGACACACCGTCCTTGGTCACGGTGGGGGCGCCGAACGAGCGCTCGAGCACCACGTTGCGACCCTTGGGGCCGAGCGTGACCTTGACCGCGTTGGCCAGGATGTTCACGCCTTCGACCATGCGTGCGCGGGCTTCGCCGCCGAAAATGACGTCTTTTGCTGCCATGTTGATAGCTCCTAAATGATTTGAACAGTTGGGGACAGAGCGAGCAGACGCTTTGCGCGTTGCTCGGTCAGTCCCGCAAAATTACTTGGATTCGACGACTGCGAACAGGTCGTCTTCTTTCATCACCAGCAGTTCGTTGCCGTCGACCTTGACGGTCTGGCCGCTGTACTTGCCAAACAGAACGCGGTCACCGACCTTGACGTTCATGAGCGACAGTTCGCCCTTGTCGTTTTTCTTGCCGGGACCGACCGCCAGGATTTCGCCCTGGTCGGGTTTTTCTGCGGCTGCGTCGGGGATGACGATGCCGGAAGCGGTCTTGGTTTCGCTGTCAATACGCTTGACGATCACGCGATCGGCGAGAGGACGAAGGTTCATTGCATCTCCTGAGATTGGGATAGGGTTGGGTCAGACGATCAGGACCGACCGCAAGGGTCGGGCAAGGCCGTCGATCGACTTGGAGCAAGTGTTGGCACTCAACTCCAGCGAGTGCTAATGATAAGGGCGCTTCGGTGGTATTTCAAGAGGCACAAGGGTTTTATCCCCACCAAAGACGCCCAGGGCGAAGTGCCATAATTGGCACTTTACTGCCAATTGTGGCGGTTTCGCCGCAACTTCTGGAGGCGAAAACGCACGCTAGGTGTTGCAAGTCCTTGATTCTTTGTGACTTCGGGGACTGGCACGGTTCTTGGAACATGGACTGGCGCGCACACCGGCCTGGCGCTCAGAGGCCGGGCCCAAACACCGCGAGACCCACAAGAAAGCACCCCCATGTCCACGACCACCGCCAACCAGCCCCTGGGCCCCGTGCCCGGGGATGAGCCCGACGAAATCGAGGTTTCCCTTTACGAGTCGCATAAAAAGATTCACCCCAGGTCGGTATCGGGCTTCTTCACCCGCTGGCGCTGGGCCATGGTGTGGATCACACAGATCGTTTTCTACGGGTTGCCTTGGCTGAACTGGAACGGCCGCCAGGCCATCCTGTTTGACCTGCTGTCGCGCCGCTTCTACCTGGGTGGGCTGGTGCTCTACCCGCAGGACTTCATCTACCTCACCGGGTTGCTGGTGATGGCGGCGCTCGCGCTCTTCCTGTTCACGGCCGTGGCCGGGCGCCTGTGGTGCGGCTACGCCTGCCCGCAGACGGTCTACACAGAGATCTTCCTGTGGATCGAGAAGAAGATCGAGGGCGATCGCTCGGCCCGCATCCGCATGGACGAGGCGCCGATGTCCGGCACCAAGGCCGGACGCAAGGCCACCAAGCACGCCGCCTGGATACTGTTTGCGCTCTGGACCGGTTTCACCTTCGTCGGCTACTTCACTCCCATTCGCGATCAGGCTGCCGAAATGCTGTCCGGTTCGCTGGGTGCCTGGCAGACTTTCTGGATTTTCTTCTACGGCTTTGCGACTTACGGCAACGCCGGGTTCATGCGCGAGCAGGTCTGCAAATACATGTGTCCCTATGCACGCTTCCAGAGCGCCATGTTCGACAAGGACACGCTGATCGTCACCTACGACACCACCCGTGGTGAACCGCGTGGTTCGCGCGGCAAGAAGGTGGACCCTAAAGAGAAGGGGCTTGGTTCGTGTGTGGACTGTACCTTGTGTGTGCAGGTCTGCCCGACCGGCATCGACATCCGCAAGGGCTTGCAGTACGAGTGCATCGGCTGCGGCGCCTGCGCCGATGTGTGCGACGACGTGATGGACAAGTTCGGTTATGCGCGTGGCCTGGTCAAGTATTCCACGCAGAACGCCATGACCGGAGGCTGGGACAAGGCTCAGATCATCCGTCGGGCGCTGCGCCCGCGGGTGCTCATCTACACCATGGTACTGACCGCCATCGCCATCGCCGTGGGGGTGAGCCTCTACATGCGCGTGCCCATGAAGGTGGACGTGATCCGCGACCGCGGCGCGCTCGCCCGCATGGTCGAGCAGGGCCGCATAGAGAACGTGTTCCGCCTGCAGATCATGAACGCCACCGAGGCGAAACAGGTGGTTCGGCTGAGCGTGGAAGGCATGGATGGCATCGTGATCGCATCCGAACCCATGGTGGACGTCTTGCCGACCGAAGTGCGCACCCTGGCAGTGCGGGTGCAGGTGCCACCGGGCGCGTCCAGTGGTTCGCACCCCATCGTGTTCAAGCTGCAGTCCACCACCGACGCGGCGATACATCTCGATGAAAAATCGGTTTTTCTGGTACCGCGCTGACCCCGAAGGAGGAGAAGAGCCGAGCACCGGTTCGATGATGCAGTTCGTCGCCGGACACGCGTGGAAGATGGCTGCTCCAGCAATTTTCCCGGACCTGCCCCAGTGGCGGAGCGAGTTGCGTCGGCGCAGCCAGATCAAAATGGGGCCAGCGATGGAGGTCACATGCAGCCGGTGGTGGCCAGCAACGGTGAGACGGCACGGCAGTTGGACCGGCTGGGTCCACGTACCCACGATGGTGGTGCGAACCCGCCGGTCTCAGGAACGTGCTCCGTCAGATCGCCAGTTCCGGTGTGGGGGAGTCCAGTTCGGGCTCCAGGCCCTCGAACGGCAGGGTGAAGTAGAACGTGCAGCCTTCACCGGAGGCGGTTTCGGCCCAGATGCGACCGGTGTGGCGTTCGATGATGCGCTGGGACAGCGCGAGACCGGTGCCGGTGCCCTCGAAGTCCATGGAGTGGTGTTGCCGCTGGAACATCACAAACAGGTTGTGTGCTTTCTCCAGGTCGAAGCCCACACCGTTGTCGCGGATGTAGAAGGTGCGACCGTTGACCGGATCGACCTTCCAGCCGATTTCGATCCGGGCGTGTTCGCGGGGGCGGGTGTATTTCACCGAATTGTTCAGCAGGTTGCTGAACACCTCGGCCAGCAACATGGCGTCGCCACGCACGATCGGCAGATCTTTCTCCACCACCCATTCGATGGAACGGGTGGGGTTTTCCTGTTTCAGATGCGCAATCACGCCACCGACCAGCGGCGCCAGTGGCACCGGCTGCGACTCGATGGCAACCCGCCCCAGGCGCGCGTATTCGAGCAGGCCTTCGATCATGATGCTCATGCGTTTGCTGGCCTTTGCGATCGAGTTGAGGTATTGCAGCGCCAGGCCGTCGCTGGATTCGCCCATCTGCTCCTGCAGCAGGCTGACGAAGCTGGCGATGTGGCGCAGGGGCGCACGCAGGTCGTGAGACACCATGTGCGAGAACACATCCAGATGCTTGTTGGCCGTTACCAGCTCGTGCGTGCGCTCTGCCACACGCTTTTCGAGTTCGTGATTGAGGTCCTTCATCACATCCTCCAGGCTTTTGGCCGCGGTCATGTCGCGCGTGATGCAGGACAGGCCCTGCAGTTCATCTGCCTCGTTGCGCAAAGCGGTGAGCACCGTGTGGGCCCAGAAGCGCGAACCATCGTTGCGCAGCTGCCAGCCCCGGGATTCCCACTGGCCGTGGGCCTTGGCCGAGAGCAACGCCTGGGCCGGATCGACCGCTTCCTCGCCTGCGTCGGCGGCGGCCAGCAGTTGCGAGTAGGGTTTGCCCAGCATCTGCGAGCGGGTATGGCCATGCAAACGCTGTGCGCTCTCGGTCCAATCGGTCACGGCGCCGTCTTCGTTCACGAAGTAGACGCAGTAGTCCTGGAGGGCATCGACCATGAGGCGGTAGCGTTGCTCGCTCTGGAACAGCTCGGCGCTGCGCTCACGCACGCGCTCTTCGAGGTCGCGGTTGGCTTCCAGCACGAACTCCTCGGTGCGCCGACGTTCGGTGATGTCGTGCAGTTCGATGAAGATACCCTCGACTTCACCGTAGCGAAAATCCGGAATGTAGTGGATTTCGTAATAGTTGAGCGAGCCGTTCTTGTCCACACGCTCGGCCTCGAAGCTGTGGGGTTTTCCACTGAGCGCCTCGGCCACGTGCGGGAGGATTTCGGGCAACAGTTCGGGGCGCACAAACTGGCTCAGGTGCGTGCCCACCATCTCGTTCGGCTGTTTGCCGTACCGGCTGGCGTGGGCAATGTTGGCAAAACGGCAGATCAGATCTTTGTCGTAGTAGGCCAGGCGCACCGGAATACGGTCGGTGATGTTCTGCAGGAAGCTGTTGTGGGCGGCCACCCGCAGCTCAACCGCCTTGCGGTCGCTGATGTCCATCACGTTGGTGTTGGTGTGCAGGAATCGTCCCTGCTCGTCGAACACGGCGGTGGACAAGAACAGGGCGTGGAACTGGCTGCCGTCCTTGCGGCGGATTTCGACTTCCATGGGCTCGCTGCGGCCTGAATGGCGCAGCAATTCCATGCGTGTCTGCAACAGCGTGCGGCACGACGCATCGACCAGGGCAAGAAGATCCAGTTTGCTGAGCACCTCTTCGCGCTCGTAGCCCAGGCAGTTCAACAGGGTTTGGTTGATGTTGACCAAGCGCAGCTCACCGTCGAGCGACAGGTAGCCACAGGGGGCTTGTTCGTAGAGCGCCTGGGCACGGGCCAGTGCCTGCTCCAGTGCTTGGGTGCGCTCGGCCACCAGCCGCTCAAGTTCGGGGATGGCGTTGTCGTTCCGGTCCGGGCGGTCAGGGTTTTTCATGGTTCAAAGCTCCAAGTCGATGCGATGCACAGCAAGAATCATCTGTTCATGATATCGGTCACCATGCTGAAAACCCAGAAGAGTCTGCGCCTGTAGCGCTGGGGTTACAAGTGTTCGCTCCAGCACCCCCCGGGGCAGGTACGTGAAGGCTTCCGGTTGATTGCTGGTGCTTGCTGACAGATCCGCCACCCTGAGATAGGAACACGTAACTCAAGAAACAGGAACACACTTCGGACATCGCCAATCGATATACGGGGGTATTGTCATGTGCCGGCGCGGCCTCGCCAGTACGACTCGGACGCAGAAGCACGTGTGACTGAGCTGGCATGTTCGGCGCCCCACAGGCCGCCAGCGCTGGAGGATGGTGGAACTCGACACGCCGCACGCCAGGAGCCTGGCCTGGGCAGCGTGAGTCGAGAAACCGTGGGACGCATGTTCAGTAAACGAGCTCATGCCCTGGCGCAGACTGGGTTGCGTGCAGCCACGGTGGAGCCCCGGCATGGGCTTTGCCCGACACGGGGCAAGTCCCCGGATGGTCAGGGTGGTCGATGGATTTATTGGAGTCCGGCCGCTGCGCGCAGCGCCTGCGCCTTGTCTGTCAGCTCCCAGGCGAACTCGGGCTCTTCTCGGCCGAAGTGACCGTAGGCGGCTGTCTTTTCGTAGATCGGGCGCAGCAGATCGAGCATCTGGATGATGCCCTTGGGGCGAAGGTCGAAGTGCTCGCTCACGAGCGCGGCGATCGCCTCGTCCGGAATCACGCCCGTGCCTTCGGTGTAGACCGTCACGTTCATCGGTTTGGCCACGCCAATGGCGTAGGCCACCTGGATCTGGCACTGCTTGGCCAGGCCGGCCTTGACGATGTTCTTGGCCACGTAGCGCGCGGCGTAGGCCGCTGAGCGATCGACCTTGCTGGGGTCTTTGCCGGAGAACGCGCCACCGCCGTGCGGACAGGCGCCGCCGTAGGTGTCGACAATGATCTTGCGGCCGGTCAGGCCACAGTCGCCCTGTGGGCCGCCGATGACGAAACGCCCTGTCGGGTTGATCAGGTACTTGGTGTTCTGCAGCCATTCCTTGGGCAGTACCGGTTTGATGATTTCTTCGATGATGGCTTCGGTGAAGCTGGCCTTCATCTGGTGCTGGTTTTCGCTCTGGTCCGGGCTGTGCTGGGTGGACAGCACCACGGTGTCGATGCTGTGCGGCTTGCCGTCCACATAGCGCATCGTCACCTGGCTCTTGGCGTCGGGTCGCAGGAAAGGCAGGCGACCGTCCTTGCGCAGCTGGGCCTGGCGCTCCATCAGGCGGTGCGCATAGTAGATCGGTGCGGGCATGAGTTCGGGCGTCTCGTCGCAGGCGTAGCCAAACATCAGACCCTGGTCGCCGGCGCCGGTGTTCAGGTGGTCGTCGGACGCGTGGTCCACGCCCTGCGCGATGTCGTTCGACTGCTTGTCGTAGGCCACCAGCACGGCGCAACCCTTGTAGTCGATGCCGTACTCGGTGTTGTCGTAGCCGATGCGCTTGATGGTGTCGCGCGCGACCTGGATGTAGTCGACGTGCGCGTTGGTGGTGATCTCGCCCGCCAGCACCACGAGGCCGGTGTTGGTCAGGGTCTCGGCGGCCACGCGGCTGCGCGGGTCCTGCTTGAAGATTGCATCGAGAATCGCGTCGGAAATCTGGTCAGCCACCTTGTCGGGGTGGCCTTCTGAGACGGATTCGGAAGTGAAGAGAAAGTCGTTCGCCATGTATAAACTCCAGAGTTGGTTGATCGGCGTTGCCGGTCTTCTGGGTTCGGCGAACGCTTTAGCGAAATTTGTGAATCGCCCCGCAATTAGTTCAGTAACTCGGCGATGACGGGATTTTAGGGCAAACGGTTTTCTGTGGCCCCTGCTCTGTTCATGGCCTGACGCAAGCAACGGGTGTATGCCCATCGCCGGTATATTTCGACGGCCATGCAGGCCTCTTGAGCAATTCGTGACCGTCTTCATTCAACTGCTTTTCCGCTTTTTCTCGCTCATGCCGCTGCCTGTGCTGCACGCTGCAGGCTGGGTGGTGGGCTGGCTGAGCTTTCTGCTGTCGCCCCGCTACCGGCGCCGCTTGATGGCCCATGTTCGCCAGGCCGGTTTTTCCCGCGGGGTGGCGCTGGCTTCGGTGGGCGAAGCGGGCAAGATGGCCGTAGAAACCACCCGGTTGTGGTTGGGAGCCCCGATGAAGGTGGGCTGGGAAGGGGCTTCCCTGATCGAAGCGGCGATGGCCCACGGCTCTGGCGTGCTGTTCCTGACACCGCACCTGGGTTGTTTTGAAATCACGGCGCAGGCGGTGGCACAGCGTTTCGGTGACCGCATGACCACCACCGTGCTGTTTCGCCCGTCGCGCCAACCCTGGCTGCGGGATCTGGTGGCCCATTCCCGGGAGCGTCCGGGCCTGTTGACGGCGCCGACCACGCTGGCCGGCGTGAAACAGCTCATCAAGGCGCTCAAGACCGGGCAGGCCGTGGGGCTGCTGCCGGATCAGGTGCCGCCCGCGGGCCAAGGCGTGTGGGCGCCGTACTTCGGGCGTGAGGCCTACACCATGACCTTGTCGGCCCGCCTGGCACGGACACCGGGCGTGCAGCCGGTGTTGATCTGGGGCGAGCGGCTCTCGTGGGGCCGCGGCTTCCTGGTGCATGTGCGCCCCTTCCCGGGTCTGGCTGAGGAGGGTCTGAGCAGCGACCCGCAAACGGCCGCTTTGCAGATCAATCAGGTCATGGAGTCGCTGGTGCGAGAATCGCCGGCGCAATACCTCTGGTCGTACGACCGCTACAAGCAACCCCGTCAACCCGAGTCCCCGGACACCGGCGCCGCGCCCCGGCGCTGAAACGTCCCCCGGTGCTCACCGCCGTCATTCATGTCCACAACCCCTCCCCCAACTCATCACAGTCCATCGGGCTCCAAAACCTGGGGTGGTCGACTGGGCGTGGGTTTCATGCGCCTGCTGGCCAAATTGCCTCTGCCATGGGTGCGCGGCCTGGGGTGGCTGTCGGGGCAGTTGCTCCACTCGGTGGCGGGCCGGCGCCGGGGCATTGCCCGCACCAACTGGGCGCTGTGTTTCCCTCAGGACAGCGAGGCTGAGCGCAACCGCGCTGTGCGCCGGCATTTTGTGTATTTCGCGCAATCCTGGCTGGACCGGAGCTGGGTCTGGGAAGCCAGTGAAGCGGTGACCCGGCGCCGCCTGAGGCTGGTCGGGGCGGTCCATGAACTGGCCACCGACGGGCCGATTCTGGTGTTCGCGCCGCACTTTGTAGGACTGGACGCCGGCGGAACCGCACTGGCCCTGGGGTTTCCGCGCAGGTTCATCAGCCTGTATGCCCGTCAACGCAATGTGGCCGTGGATCAATGGATTCGGGCGGGTCGGCTGCGGTACGGCTCAGTCAGGCTGGTCGAAAAGCACCAGAGCATGCGCTCGCTGGTGCAGGCACTGCGCGCGGGGGAGGTGCTGTACCTCTTGCCGGACATGGACATGGGACCGGCAGAGTCGGTGTTCGTGCCGTTTTTCGGTGTGAGCACCGCCACCGTGCCCACCCTGCCGAGGCTGGCCCAGATGGGGCGTGCGCGCGTGGTGCCGGTCATCAGCAGGATGACACCCAGTGGTTACGACGTGGAGGTGCTACCGGGCTGGGATGGTTATCCCGGCGGCGACGCGGTGGCCGACACCGCGTTGATGAACCAGCGCCTGGAGCAGATGATCGCCACCATGCCCGAGCAGTACTACTGGGTGCACAAGCGCTTCAAGACGCGACCGGCCGGCGAAGCGTCGCCCTATGCACGGAGCTGAACGCCGGTGAAGGCCTGACTGACGGCGGGTTCTGCCCAGTCGGCTCAGTCGAGCGCCGGAGGCTCGTCGTCTTCCACCGCTTTTTCGGCGGCTGGCTCCATGGGCGCCACGGCCTCGCCATGGGTCCAGTCCCACAGGAGCCGCGCCATCTCGTCCAGCCCCTGCTTCTTGAGCGCGGAAAAAAGGCGGGCTTCACCACCGCCACACTGCAGCTTCGCAATGGACAGGGCCTTGTTGGCCTCGGCACGCGTGAGCTTGTCCGACTTGGTCAAGAGGATCACGAACTTCAGGCCGCTTTGTACCCGCGGGCGGATCACGTCGAGCAGGATTTCGTCGAGTTCGGTCAAACCCAGGCGGGGGTCGCACAGCAACACCACGGCCTTGAGGTTTTCGCGCGTCATGAGGTAGTTGCCCATCACGCGCTGCCAGCGCAGCTTGGCTTCGCGCGGCACCGCCGCGTACCCATAACCCGGCAAGTCGGCCAGCACGGCGTCGGTCTGCCCCTGCTTGCCCAGCGAGAACAGGTTGATGCTTTGCGTGCGTCCAGGCGTCTTCGATGCAAAAGCCAGGCGCTTTTGCTGGGTCAGGGTGTTGATGCAGGTGGATTTGCCGGCATTGGAGCGACCCACAAAAGCCACCTCGGGAACATCCAGCGTGGGCAGGTGTTCCAGCTGGGGCGCCGTCGTGAGGAATCGGGCGGTGTGCAGCCAGCCGTGCAGGCTCTTGATATCGGGACGCTCTGCGTTTTGGGCGCCCTCGGGACCCTGCACGCTGGGGGTGCTGGATGGGGTGGTGTCCGAGGCGGTGGCGGTATTCTTGACTTGAGTCATTTGGGTATCCTGTGAGGCATTGTAAAATCGAATGCTGTACGGCCCGAAAGCCGCGAACTTCTTCAAACCGACGCGTCGTTGCCGACGCCGCCCCGACATGAAATTGCCCGTTTCTTTCCTTTGCGTGGTTGCCGCTGCAGCCCTGTCGTTCAGTGCACATGCGCAGTCGGTCAAACCCGATGTTGCCAAGGGTGCCGCCACCTATGGGCAGGTTTGTGTGGCCTGCCACGCAGCCGACGGGAATTCGGTGACGCCGGAGAATCCGATGTTGGCGCAGCAGCATCCAGAGTACCTGGTCAAGCAGCTGCAGGAATTCAAGTCTGGGAAAAGGGCCAACCCGATCATGCAGGGCATGGTCGCGGCGCTGTCCGATGATGACATGCGCAACATCGCCTGGTGGCTGGCCGATCAAAAGGCACGCGAAGGCTTCGCGACGGACAAGGATCTGGTTCGACTGGGTGAGCGCATCTACCGCGGCGGTATCGCTGATCGCCAGATTGCGGCTTGTGCGGGTTGCCACAGCCCCACTGGCGCCGGCATTCCCTCGCAGTACCCGCGCCTGAAAGGGCAGCATGCCGGTTACACCGCTGCCCAGCTCAAGGCTTTCCGCGACGGCACGCGCGCCAACCACATCCAGATGACCGGTGTGGCAGCCAAAATGAACGACCGCGAAATCCAGGCGGTGTCTGACTACATCGCGGGCTTGCGCTGACCGGTCACGTGCTTAGCCCCCGGTGTCTTCGGGGATATAAGCGTTGGTTAATATTTGGCCTCACAATGCGGGTTTATCGAACATTGCATTGAACCGCCACACGAACAAAGCATCACATCAGGGCGCGTTCTGGGTTCTTCCAGATCCGCCCTGTTTGTTTTTTACGACGCCTAAATGACTGTATCTACCCAAGGCCTGCAGATCCGTACCGGGTCACGCTTCGCCAGTCAACTGGTTGAGCTGGTGTCCTCCATGCGGTTTGCGATCTCGCTGCTGACGGTGATCTGTATCGCGTCGGTCATCGGGACCGTGGTCAAACAACACGAGCCCCTGAACAACTACGTCAACCAATTTGGCCCGTTCTGGTCCGATGTGTTTGGCAGTGCCCGGCTGTTCACGGTCTACAGTGCGTGGTGGTTTCTGCTGATCCTCGCGTTTCTGGTGGTCAGCACCAGCCTGTGCATCGCGCGCAACACGCCCAAGATCCTGGTGGACTTCAAGGCCTACAAGGAAAACATCCGCGAGCAAAGTCTCAAGGCTTTTCCGCATCGGGCCGAAGGCGCGCTGCCTGAAACGCCCGAATCAGCGGCCAACCGCATCGGTCAAACCCTGCTGGGTTCTGGTTGGAAGGTCAAGCTGCAGTCGCGGGAAAGCGCGGGCGGTACTGGCTGGATGGTGGCCGCCAAGGCGGGATCGACCAACAAGATCGGCTATCTGGCGGCACACAGCGCGATTGTGCTGGTGTGCCTCGGTGGCCTGCTCGATGGCGATCTGGTGGTGCGTGCCCAGATGTGGTTCAACGGCAAGACGCCGTTCACGGGTGGCGGCCTGATTGCCGATGTGGCCCCTCAGCACCGCCTTTCTCCCAGCAACCCGACGTTCCGGGGCAACCTGCTGGTGACCGAGGGCACCACGGCGGGCACCGCAATCCTGGCCCAGTCCGATGGCGTGCTGCTGCAGGATCTGCCGTTTTCGGTCGAACTCAAGAAATTCATTGTCGAGTACTACGACACCGGCATGCCGAGGCTGTTTGCCAGCGACATCGTGATCCACGATCACGAGACGGGTGAGAAAAAGGAGACGCGGGTTGAAGTGAACCATCCCGCCAGCCACCGCGGCATCAACATTTACCAGTCCAGCTTCGACGATGGCGGTTCGCGCGTCAATCTGCAGGCTGTGCCCATCAACGGGCCGGCCAAGGCGTTCGAGGTGTCGGGCGTGATCGGTGGCACGTCCGCGCTGAGCAACGGGGACCAGAAGCTCACACTGGAGTACACCGGCCTGCGCGTGATCAACGTGGAGAACTTTGCGAACCAGGGCGAAGCATCGGGCACGGATGTGCGCAAGGTTGACCTGCGCAGCTCGATCGAGAGCCGCCTCGGTTCGGGGCACAAGCCGGGTGCCGAAAAAACCCTGCGCAACGTGGGCCCCAGTTTCAGCTACAAGCTGCGCGACGCGGCGGGCCAGGCGGTGGAATACAACAACTACATGCTACCCATGGAGATCGATGGTTCCCGCATGTTCCTCTTTGGCATGCGTGAAACGCCGTCCGAGCCCTTCCGGTACCTGCGCATCCCGGCCGACGAGCAGGACAGCATCGATGGTTTTGTGCGCCTGCGTTCGGCACTCGCCGATCCGGTGTTGCGCGAACTGGCCGTGCGCCGCTACGCGGTCTCCGCGGTCGAAGCGGGGCGCACCGAACTCGCCGAAGCCCTGCAGGCGTCTGCCGGACGGGCGATCGGTCTGTTTGCCGGCGCCGAGATCCCTGAAGCGGCGGTGGGGAACCCGCCCATCAAAGGGGGATTGCAAGCGGTGTCGGCGTTTCTGGAGAACAACGTGCCCGAAGCAGAGCGCGAGCGCGCCAGCGATGTGCTGGTGCGCATCCTCAATGGAACGCTGTTCGAGCTGTTGCAGGTCAGTCGTGAACGTGCCGGCCTGCAGCCGCTGGAGCGCAGCGAAGCTACGCAGCAATTCATGACGCACGCCGTCATGAGTCTGAGCGATGCTTTTTATTACCCGGCCCCGATGACCTTTCAGCTCAAGGATTTTGAACATGTACAGGCGAGTGTGTTCCAGGTGGCGCGCGCGCCCGGCCAGAGCATCGTCTACCTCGGCTGCGGCTTGCTGATCCTGGGTGTTTTCGTCATGCTCTATGTGCGCGAACGGCGCGTGTGGGTGTGGCTCTCGCCTGCGGGCGCAGGGCAATCGCAGGCCACGATGGCGCTCTCGTCCAACCGCAAGACGATGGAAGCCGATCAGGAGTTTGAAATGTTGAAGTCCCAGTTGTTGAAGGTGCCCTCATGAATACCGCTACCCAGACTTTTGAACTCAAGCGGGGCCAGAATGGCTCGGGCCTGGAACCCGGCTATTTCGCCCGCCGCAATGTGTGGGACTGGCTGTTCGCTGTCCTCGTGGTAGCGGGCGCGGTGTGGAGTTTCATGCGCTACAGCCCGGCCATGGACGGATATGAAAAAGCCATTCTGGCGGGTGCCGTCCCCGCGGTCATCTGGCTGGGCTGGTTCTGGCGCCCCCTGCGTGTGCTGATGGTGGTGGTGGCGGCACTGTCGTTGCTGGCCATCTCGCTGTACCAGACGCCGGAAGGCACGGCGAGCCTGGCGCGCGCTGAACAGGTGTTCATGCTCAAGTATTTCATTTCCAGCCAGTCAGCCATTCTCTGGATGAGTGTGCTGTTCTTCATGAGCACCATCTTCTACTGGGTGGGGATGTTCACGCGCGCAGGCAATGCATTCGAAAGCCTGGGGTCGCGCCTGGCCTGGGTGGCCGTGACGCTGGCACTGGTGGGAACCATGGTGCGCTGGTACGAGAGCCACCAGATTGGTGTCGGGATTGGTCACATCCCGGTGAGCAACCTTTATGAGGTCTTCGTGCTGTTCTGCTGGATGACGGCGGCCTTTTACCTGTATTACGAAGAGCAGTACAACACCCGTTCGATGGGCGCCTTCGTGATGCTGGTGGTGAGCGCGGCCGTGGGCTTTCTGCTCTGGTATACCGTGGTGCGCGAAGCCCACGAGATCCAGCCGCTGGTGCCCGCGTTGCAGAGCTGGTGGATGAAGCTCCACGTGCCCGCCAACTTCATTGGTTACGGCACGTTTGCCATTTCGGCCATGCTGGCTTTTGCCTACCTGATCAAGCAGAGTGCCAGTGAGTCGCGCTGGTACAAGCTCGCGCCCTTGTGGTTGCTGGGCATCGTGCTGTGTTTTGAACCCATCGTCTTTCGGACTTCGGCTGCGGAAAAGGGCGGCAGCTACTGGTTTGTGTATTTCGGCATTTCGGCGCTGATCGTGGCCACCATCCTGTTCGGCCGCCGTCGCATTGCCGAGCGACTGCCGAGTTTCGAGGTGCTGGACGATGTGATGTACAAGGCCATCGCGGTCGGCTTTGCCTTTTTCACCATCGCGACCGTGCTGGGTGCCTTCTGGGCGGCGGAGGCCTGGGGCGGCTACTGGAGCTGGGATCCGAAGGAAACCTGGGCCCTGATCGTCTGGCTGAACTACGCCGCCTGGCTGCACATGCGCCTGATGAAGGGCCTGCGTGGCACCGTGGCGGCCTGGTGGGCCTTGGTGGGGCTCGCGGTCACCACCTTCGCTTTCCTGGGGGTGAACATGTTCCTCTCGGGCTTGCACAGCTACGGCGAGCTGTGAGGTCCTGCCGTTCCTGAAGCCCGTGTCCCTTCTGGATGCGGGCGATGAAGAATCCGGTTCGGGCGAGGGCTCGATGACGCCGTCAGGAACTTGGTAAGAAATGGCCGGCTCCTACGACTGACGTGAACCACAGGAGCCTTCCATGATCATCCGTTCTGCCGACACCGGGTACCACCATCCCTTTTCGAGCGAAATCACGTCCCGGTCCACCTATCTGGGGCGGCGGGAGTGGTTGCAGCACTTGGCCCTGGGAGCTGGCGGTGCGGCGCTGGCTGGTTGGGCATCACGAGACGCCCTCGCCGCTGTTACCCGACCCGGCAAGCTCGCTGCGCTGGCGGGCGCCTCTTCCGCGTTGCCTGGGGCATCAACGGTGGAAAAGGTCACCGCTTACGAGCACGCGTCCACCTACAACAACTTCTACGAGTTCGGCACCGACAAGTCGGACCCCGCAGCCCGCGCGAAATCGCTGAAGACGAACCCCTGGACGGTGTCGGTCGAGGGCCTGGTGAACAAGCCCAAAACCTACGGGCTGGAGGAGCTGCTCAAGCTGGCCCCCATGGAAGAGCGCATCTACCGGCTGCGCTGTGTGGAGGGCTGGTCCATGGTGATTCCCTGGGTGGGTTATTCGCTGGCTGCGTTGATCCGGGCGGTGCAGCCGCTGGGCAGCGCGAAGTATGTGGAGTTCGTGACCCAGGCCGATCGGGACACCATGCCGGGCCTGCGTTCCAATGTGCTGCTGTGGCCTTATGTCGAAGGCCTGCGTCTGGACGAGGCCATGCATCCTTTGACGCTGTTGGCGTTTGGCATGTATGGCGAGGTGTTGCCGAACCAGAACGGTGCCCCTGTGCGTCTGGTGGTTCCCTGGAAATACGGTTTCAAGAGCGGCAAGTCGCTGGTGAACATCCGGTTCACCGACAAGGAGCCGCGCACGGCCTGGAACATCGCAGCGCCGCAGGAGTACGGCTTTTACTCCAACGTGAATCCCGATGTGGCACACCCGCGATGGAGCCAGGCCACGGAACGGCGCATTGGAGAAGAGGGTGGCCTGTTGGCCAAACGCCGCAAGACCCTGATGTTCAATGGCTATGAGCCACAGGTGGGACAGCTGTACGCCGGCATGGACCTGCGCAAGTCATTCTGACCCCCGGACCGTTCATCCGCAAAGCCGCTCTCGTGGACGTTCGACTGCCCTCTGTCCCCGCGAACCGATCTGGGTTGGTGGATTCGGCCACCACGCCGCGCAAGGCAGGGCCGCTCGTGAACCGGTGGCTCTCGCACCGCGTTGCCAAACCCCTGTTTTTCATTTTGTGCAGCCTGCCGGCGGTCTGGCTGTTCTGGGCTGCATGGAACGACCAGCTTGGCGCCAATCCGGCCGAAGCCCTGATCCGGTCACTGGGCGACTGGAGCCTGCGAGCGCTGGTGCTGGTGTTGCTGGTGACGCCGTTGCGGGTGTTGGCGGCGTGGCCCGCGCTGGCCCGCCTGCGCCGCATGCTGGGTTTGTTTGTGTTTTTCTACGCCAGCCTGCACCTGACGGCCTACGCGTGGTTCGACATGGGTTTCGAGTGGCGCGACCTGCTGGCCGATCTGGCCAAGCGGCCCTTCATTCTGGTCGGCTTTGGCAGTTGGGTGTTGCTGATGATCATGGCGGCCACCTCGTTCAATCGGGCCATCCGGGCGATGGGGGCGGCGCGCTGGAAGTTGCTGCACCGAAGTGTGTACGCCGTGGCTTGCTTGGCGGTGCTGCATTTTTTCTGGATGCGCAGCGGCAAGAACGACTTCGCGGAGGTGGGTGTTTACGCGGTTCTGTTGGCAGCGTTGCTGGGCTGGCGTGTGTGGCGGCGCTGGCGACCCAGCGGCCGGCCAACGCCTTGAACGCGTGCGGGCCGGTGGCTCAGGTGGCAGAGATCAGCATTTCGTTGCGGAACTGATCGGCTGCGGTCTCTCGTGACCGGATCAGCGTTGCATGGTCGCCGTCGACCAGCACCTCGGCCGCCCTGCCACGCGTGTTGTAGTTGCTGGCCATGCTCATGCAATAGGCGCCAGCGGACATCACCGCGAGCACATCACCCGCCTGCACCGCCAGACGCCGGTCGCGCCCAAGCCAGTCACCACTTTCACACACCGGGCCGACGACGTCCCAGGTGGTGGGGGGAACGTCCTGGCGCGGCGACAGTGGCACGATCTGGTGAAAGGCCTGGTACATGGCTGGGCGCGGCAGGTCGTTCATGGCCGCGTCCACGATCAGGAAGTTCTTGTGTTCACCCGGCTTGAGGTAGAGCACCTCGGTCAGGCAGACGCCCGCGTTGCCCACCAAGGACCGGCCCGGCTCGATGACCAGCTTGCGCTGGCCATAGCCTCGGGCATCAAGTTTTTCCAGCAAGCGTTGCCAGAGCACATCGGCCGCTGGCGGGGTTTCACCCTGGTAGTTGATGCCCAGGCCACCGCCCAGATCCAGGTGTTCGAGTGGTACCCCGGCGGCTTCGATCGCGCTCACCAGGTCCAGCATGCGATCCAGGGCGTTCAGATAAGGATCGATGTCGGTTATCTGCGACCCGATGTGGCAATCGATACCGACCACTCGCAAACCGGCGCAGCTGGCGGCGTGTCGGTAGGTGGCGAGCACGTTTTCGTGCGCGATGCCGAATTTGTTGTCTTTGAGGCCGGTCGAAATATAGGGGTGGGTCTTGGCGTCCACATTGGGGTTGACGCGCACGCTCACAGGCGCGCGCAGGCCCATGCTCTGCGCAACCGCATCGAGCACGTCCAACTCGGCGTTGCTCTCCACGTTGAAGCAGCCGATGCCGGCTTCCAGCGCGCGGCGCATTTCAGCGCACGTTTTTCCAACACCGGAGAAGATGATGCGCGTTGGCTCCACTCCAACGGCCAAAGCACGTTCCAGCTCGCCGCCAGAGACGATGTCGAGACCGCAGCCAGCTTGCACCAGGGTCTGCAGGATGGCCAGATTCGAGTTGGCCTTCATGGCGTAGCAGATCAGGTGCTCGCGCCCCTGGAGTCCGCGCTGGTACGCGGCCAATGCATCGAGCATGGCCGCACGGCTGTAAATAAATAAGGGTGTTCCGTACTGCGTGGCCAGCGTATCCAGCGCGATGCCCTCGATCGTGAGTCGATCGCTCTGGTAGCTGAAGCCGGGAGGCAGCGACGGGGCGGATGAACCGGTCAAGGTGTGCATGGTGGAATCAGGGCGGCTCGGTGGCCGCGAACAACCGCAGCCGGTGCCTGCTGCAAAATGGGTTTCAGCGCTGCGGAGTCTCGTCCAGCGTGTCCGTTGCAGCGGGGAGGGTGGCCGGATAGGGCGTGGCAGGCCGTGCATCGGGTTGCGTGCTGGGCAGGTAGAGCGGCCCCTTTTGCCCACAACCGGCACCCGCCAAGCTCAGAGCGATCAGGGCCATGCAACCCGCGACACGGACATTGGCGAATGCTGCGCCTAGAATTCGATGCATCTTCATAGTGGGTGCATTGTAATGACCGATATCGAGTATCTGGATCGCGCCGAGGCCTTGCTCACCGCCATTGAACTGGCTTGCGACCGCATCAATGATCAGACAACGGCGGATATTGACAACCAGCGCGTGGGCGGCATGGTGACGTTGACCTTTGCCAACCGCAGCCAGATCATCGTGAATCTGCAGAAACCGCTGCAGGAGGTCTGGATGGCGGCCCGTGCGGGTGGCTTTCACTACAGGTACGACGGGGCCCAGTGGATGGACAGCAAAGGCCAGGGCGAGTTTTTCTCACACCTGTCACGTTGTGCAACCGAGCAGGCGGGCCAGCCACTGACGTTCAGTTCCTGAACAGATCGAGGATCGTGCGCCGGTCTTCTTCGGTATCGTTCGGTGGGCTGGCCATCTCTTCAGGTGTGGGGTCGCTTTCAACCGGGCGGCCGGGCCAAGGATCCCGCAAACCGAGGCCATGCACGCCCTGGCCAGGGCCAAATTCCTCGTAGTACCAGTCGCCACCGACGCGAATCACGCCCGATGGCGGTTTGTACTCGGCCACCGGTACCCCTTTGAGCGCTTCGGTCATGTAGTCGATCCAGATCGGCAGACTCAGGCCGCCACCCGTTTCACGGCTGCCCAGATTGCGTGGCGTGTCGTACCCCACCCAAACCGTCGCCACCAGTGTGGGGTGGTAGCCCACGAACCAGGCGTCCATGGAGTCGTTGGTGGTGCCAGTCTTTCCGTAAAGGTCGGGGCGTTTCAGCGTTGCCTGGACACGCGCGGCCGTGCCGGTTCGCGTTATCTCCTGCAGCAGGCTGTTCATGATGAAGGCGTTGCGTTCATCGATGACCTGGCGCGAGGTGTCCACCGTTGCGGGTGGCGTATCAAACAGCACCTTTCCCCGTTGTTCGACCACTCGGGTGATCAGGACGGGTGTGACACGATGCCCCCCGTTGGCGAACACGGCAAAACCGGTGGTCATCTGCATCGGGGTGACCGCGCCAGCGCCGAGGGCCATGGTCAGGTAGGGGGGATGTTTCTCCGGCGGGAAACCGAATCGGGCGATCCACTCCTGCGCGCTTTTCGTTCCAACGAGTTGCAGCACCCGGATCGACACCATGTTCTTGGACTTGGCCAGCGCGCGGCGTACCGACATCGGGCCTTCGAACTGTCCGTCGTAGTTTTTGGGTTCCCAGGGCTTTCCGCCTGTCTGCTCGGCGCTATAGAAAAGCGGTGCGTCGTTCACCACGGTCGTGGGTGTCAGACCTTTTTCAAGTGCGGCGGAGTAGATGAAGGGCTTGAAGCTGGAGCCCGGCTGGCGCCAAGCCTGGGTCACATGGTTGAACTTGTTCTTCTGGAAGTCGAAGCCACCGACCAGCGCGTGCACAGCGCCGGTGTTGGGATCCATCGCCACGAAGGCAGACTCGACCTCGGGCAACTGGCTGATGCGCCACTCGGTTGCCGAAATCCTGACCACTCGGACCACGGCCCCCGGACGGAGCTTGATGGAAGGGGCGGCCTTTTCCGCAAGACCCGATTGCACGGGGCGCAGGCCGGCGCCTGTGATCGCAAAGGGCTCCCCATCCTGGCGAACCACCACCACCTTGCGAGGTCCGGCTTCAAGCACGACGGCCGAGAGCAGGTCGCCGTTGTCGGGGTGCTCCGCCAGCACGCCATCAATCACATCCTCGCGTGCGGCATTGTCTGTCGGCAGGTTGACGAAGAACTCGGGGCCACGGTACTTCTGGCGGCTCTCGTAGGTCAGGATACCCTTTCGCAGTGCCTGGTAAGCGGCTTGTTGCTCGCTGGATTGAAGCGTGGTGGTGACGGTCAGGCCGCGGGTGTAGGCCTCCTCACCGTATTGGGCCACCATGGACTGGCGAACCATCTCGGCAACAAATTCACCATGAACCCGTACCGGTCCGCCCACCGGTCGAAGTTTGAGTTCTTCGACCTTGGCTTCTTGGGCTTGTTCGGCGGTGATGAATTTGTTCTCGAGCATGCGCTCGATGATGTGGAGTTGCCTGGCGCGTGCGCGCTTGGGGTTGGAGATGGGGTTGTACGCCGAGGGTGCCTTGGGCAGTCCTGCCAACATGGCGGCTTCGGCGATGCTCACGTCCTTGAGCGGCTTGCCGAAGTAGGTCTGTGACGCAGTGGCAAAGCCATAGGCTCGTTGACCCAGAAAGATCTGGTTCATATAGATCTCAAGTATCTGCTCTTTGCTCAGCAGGTATTCCAGCTTGAACGTGAGCAGTACTTCATAGATCTTGCGTGTGTAGCTCTTTTCTGCCGACAAGTAGACGTTTCGGGCTACCTGCATCGTGATGGTGGATGCTCCCTGGCTTTTCGCCTGCCCCAGATTGGCCAGCACTGCCCGGAGCATGCCCCGATAGTCGACTCCGCCGTGTTCGAAAAAGCGGGCGTCCTCTATCGCGAGAACGGCATTTTTCATGACATCCGGAATTTCTTTGATGGGAAGAAGGCTGCGGCGTTCTTCGCCGAATTCCCCGATCAGATGCCCGTCGGCTGTCAGCACCCGAAGGGGCAGTTTGGGGCGGTAATCGGCGAGCGCACCCACATCTGGCAAGTTGGGGTAGGCCACGGCCAGTCCGATCCCCACACCCAGAAAGAGCGTGAGCAACGCTGCCAGCAACAACCCTGTCAAACCTGCAAGAGCGCGTCCAAGCCACGCCAGCAAACCAGCTTTCTTGGAGGGGGTTGGCTCGGACGAGCGGGATGTGGCGGGATCGTGTTGGGGCATGCGAACAGTCAGGGCGAGGGAGGCTGATTATAAAAATCGGCCTGCGGTGAAGATGTCAGCGCAGAAGCGGATATTGTGAGTTGTTGTGTGTTTCTTCTCTTTCTGCGTGATGCCTGTCCGCCGGGAGTGGTGGGTTTGCGTATGCTTTTGGCAACGTTCTCTTTTGTGTCAAAGGTAGAAAATCTTTGCTGCACAAGGGGCTTGCTGCTAGCATTCAAGTGAAATCTTAAGTCTGGCGCCTTGCCGCGCTTCTATTTTTTGGGGGTCACCTTGATCTCATTGGGGTCGTTTTTCAGCCGTGATCCGGCACCGTTGTTGGGCATTGACGTCAGCTCTTCCAGTGTCAAGCTGGTCGAGTTGAGCCGCAATCGTTCAGGTGATCTGGTGTTGGAGCGTTGTGCCATCGAGCCCTTGGAGCGAGGGTGGATCACCGATGGGAACATCGAAAAGTTCGATGAAGTGGCCGAAGCTGTGCGCCGGGTGGTCCGCAAAAGTGGCAGCAAAACAAAAAACGTGGCGATGGCGTTGCCTGCATCGGCTGTGATCACCAAAAAAATCGTTCTTCCCGGTGGCCTGTCTGAAAAAGAGCTTGAGGTGCAGGTCGAGTCGGAGGCCAACCAATACATCCCTTTCTCGCTCGATGAAGTCAGTCTCGATTTCTGCGTGGTGGGGCCGAGCGCCAACTCGGTCGGAGATGCCGAGGTTTTGATCGCAGCTTCACGCAAGGAAAAGGTGTCTGACCGACAGGGTCTCGCTGAGGCCGCCGGCCTCAAGCCGGTCATCATGGACGTCGAACCCTATGCTTCCCGGATGGCGGCAGGGCGGGTCATCGAGACGCTGCCCAATCAAGGCGTGGACTCTCTTGTGGCCTTGTTTGAGGTGGGTGCCCTGACCACCAGCATGCAGGTGATGCGCAACGATGACGTGTTGTATGAACGCGATCAAGCCTTCGGAGGCGCCCAGCTGACGCAATTGATCGTGCGCCAGTATGGTTTTTCCGCGGACGAGGCTGAGGCCAAAAAGCGATCAGGCGATCTGCCTGATGATTATCGCTCGGCTGTGCTGGAGCCATTTATTGAAAGTATGGCGCAAGAAATCGGACGTGCGTTGCAGTTTTTCTTCACCAGCACCCCCTACAACAAGGTTGATCACATCTTACTGGCCGGAGGCAGTGCAGCATTGCCTGGCTTGATCGAAGGGGTCACTCATCAGACTTCGTTTGCCTGCATGGTGATCAATCCGTTCGATGGTATGGAAATGGCTTCCGGCGTACAGGCGCGAAAGATCGCGCGTGAAGCTCCATCCTATCTAACCTCCACTGGCTTGGCGTTGCGGAGGTTTTACCAATGATTTTGATCAATTTGCTACCTCATCGAGAGGCAGCGCGAAAAAGGCAGAAAGAACAGTTCTTTACACAGCTGGGGCTGTCTGCCCTGCTTGGAGGGATCATCTGCGGTGCGGTATTCACATGGTATCAAGGGAAAATCGCGGAGCAGCAGCAACGGAATTCGTTTCTTCAAAGCAAGACGAAAGAGCTGGATGCTGAAATCAAGGATATTGCAAGCCTTCAGGCGCAAATTGCTTCTCTGCGGGCGAGGCAAACCGCTGTGGAGGATCTTCAGGCGGATCGAAACATGCCTGTACACCTGCTTGACGAGCTGGTGGCGCAGCTGCCCGACGGTATTTATCTGAAAAGCATGAAGCAAGAAAATCAAAGCGTCTTGCTGGAAGGCGTGGCCCAATCACAAGAACGGGTTTCTGAGTTGTTGCGAAATCTTGCGAACAACTCGTCCTGGCTCGGGAAGCCTGAGTTGATCGAAATCGTTGCAGCCAACGCAACCGTTTCAAACCGTGAGCAACGCAGGGTATCGAATTTCAAGATCAGAGTGGCTCTCAATCGCCCCACTGGTTCGAATGCCGTTGGGCAGGGTGCTGCGGGAGCAACGTCTCCAGCACCAGGAAAAGTCTGATCGGGGTAATCATGGCTCTATCACCTACCATCAACCTCGATTTCAAGTCGGTTCAGGATACGCTTCAGAGGCAGTTTTCCGGTCTCGATCCCAACGATCCTTCTTCCTGGCCATCGCTGCCGCGAAATCTTCTCTACGTATTGGTTTGCGCCGCTGTTATTGCTGGTCTTTGGTTTTTTTGGCTAAAGGCTGTTGATGAGGAGTTGCTGGCTGAGCAAACCCGCGAACAGCAGTTGCGAGAAGACTATCGAAAAAAACTGGTTCAGGCGGTCAATCTGGATGCGCTGAAGAAGCAGCTTGAACAGGTTCAACAATACGTTAATCAACTGGAAAAGCAACTTCCCAGCAAGGCAGAAATGGATGCCTTGTTGTCTGATATCAACCAGGCTGGTTTGGGTCGCAGTTTGCAATTCGAGCTGTTTCGCCCAGGTCAGGTCTCGGTGAAGGAGTACTATGCGGAACTTCCAATCGCTGTGCGCGTGACGGGTGGGTATCACGACATTGGTCTTTTTGCAGCGGACATTGCAAAACTTTCTCGCATCGTGACTTTGAACAATCTGTCCCTTGCTCCTGTGAGGGACCGGGATGGTACATTGACCATGGACTGCACAGCCAAAACGTTCCGGTATCTGGATCAAGAGGAAATCGAGCTGCAGCAAAAAGCAGCCACTACTAAGGGCGCGTCCAAATGAGCTTCTCAATGAGCTGGCGCCAAAGAGGCGGGATTCGGCGTGTTGCACTGATCATGTGTTCAATGGCATTCCTTCAGGGTTGCGGAAATGCAGATCAGGAAGAGTTGAGCATCTGGATGCAAAACGAACGGAACTCGATAACGCCGGATGTCAAGCCGATTCCAGCGCCTACAAAGTTTGAACCATACGCCTACGCAGGTGAAAGGCTTCTGGAGCCTTTTAGCAGCGAAAAATTGGCGAGTATTTTGCGTGGTGGGCAAAGTCTTTCCGCAGGAAGCTCAGCACTGATTGATGCTGAGATGAGCCGACGGAAACAACCTTTGGAGGCATTCCCGCTGGATACCATGTCGATGGTGGGCAGTCTGAACCGCGCTGGAAAGCTCGTTGCCTTGGTGAGGGTGGATCAACTTCTTTACCAGGTTACTCAAGGTAATTACCTTGGTCAAAATTATGGACGCGTGTTGAAAATTTCTGAAAATGAAATCAATTTGCGCGAAATTGTGCAAGATGCGGCGGGTGAGTGGATTGAGCGTCCAGCGACATTGCAGTTACAAGAGGAAGTTTCAAAATGACAAAATCTTATGGCGTGATCAACTCTGAGTCAAAGGAGCGGAGTTTGCGCAAACTGTCTTTGTTTGTGGCCATTGTCATGACTTCGTGCTTGGCACACGCCCAGAATGCGATCCAATCGTTGACTGGTGGATTGCAGGCCGGCGTGGAGGTTGTGCGTATAGACACCGCAGAGGCTTTGACTGCTCTGCCCACCGGATTCACGATCCAATCACCCGCGCGTATCGCATTGGATTTTCCGGGTGTGGTGAATGCCATGGGTAGAAATACCGTGGAGTTGAATCAGGGAAACTTGCGATCCGCCAATGTGGTTCAAGCGGGCGACCGGACCCGGGTGGTGATCAACCTGAAGCAGCCCGCTGCATACCAGGCCAAACTGGACGGAAAGACTTTGTTGCTGGTCCTTGATCGGACGGAGGCAGGAGCCCCCTTTCCGAGTGGCCCTGCGGTGTTTGCGCCTGTACAGGGTGATCAAACGGTTGCGCTTAAAGACATTGATTTTCGGCGCGGAGCTGGCAATTCGGGGCGGATTGTGGTCGATCTTGCGAGCAACCAGGTCGGCGTCGATATTCGCCAGCAGGGCAAGGATCTTGTTGTGGACTTTTTGCGCACCTCTTTGCCTGAAGGGTTGAACCGCAAACTGGATGTGACCGATTTCGGGACCCCCGTCCAAACTGTGGTTACCAGCCAGATCGGTGACCGTGTTCGCATGACGGTTACGCCAAAGGGCAACTGGGAACATTCTGCCTATCAGAGTGACAATCAGTTTGTGCTGGAAGTTCGCGAACAGAAAGTGGATGAATCCAAGCTGACTCAAGGACCTGGCTACAACGGGGAAAAGTTGTCGCTTAATTTCCAGAATATTGAAGTCAGATCTTTACTTCAGGTCATTGCGGACTTCACCAATTTCAACATTGTCACCTCGGATTCGGTGAGTGGGGCTGTGACGTTGCGGTTGAAAGATGTTCCATGGGATCAGGCTTTGGATATCATTCTTCAGGCCAAAGGTTTGGGAATGCGGAAAAGCGGGAATGTCCTCTGGATAGCTCCTCAGGATGAAATCGCGGCTCGTGAAAAGCAGGAGCTGGAAGCCAAGGCATCCCTTGAAAGTCTTGAAACACTGCGTACTCAGAGTTTCCAGATGAACTATGCAAAAGCGAGTGACGTTGCTGCTCAACTTGCTGCCACAGGAGGCGGCGCTTCTGGTGCCGGTGCGCGGATATTGTCTGCGCGTGGAAGCGCGATTGCTGAGCCGCGAACAAACCAGCTTTTTGTGACGGATGTGCCCTCCAAACTGGAGCAGGTGCAGCAATTGATCAGTAAACTGGACATCCCCATCCGGCAGGTTCTGATCGAAGCCCGGATTGTGGAAGCAGATGACCGTTTCGGGCGTTCGTTGGGTGTACGACTGGGTGGCAGTGACCTGCGTGGTGTTCGTGGAGGGGATGCGGGCTATGCAGCCGGTGGTCGGAATCGCATCGCCATTGGTGGTAGCTACAACGCTGTGTCAAGCACCACCGTTGAATCTGAAAACGTGCTCGATACGATCAATACGAGTTTCGTCAATTTGCCCTCTGCAGGTGCCGGCGGTTTTCTTCCTGCCGCGTTTGCCTTGTCCTTGTTCAGCTCGGCGGCGAATCGTTTTCTAAATCTTGAAATTTCTGCTTTGGAAGCGGATGGGCGAGGAAAAATCGTTTCGAGCCCTCGGGTAGTGACGGCAGACCAGGTTAAAGCGTTGATTGAACAAGGCACCGAGTTTCCCTATCAGACGGCGACGTCCAGTGGAGCAACGGCTGTTGCTTTTCGAAAGGCCAATCTCAAGCTGGAGGTCACTCCCCAAATCACGCCTGAAGGCAGCATCATTCTTGATGTTGATATCAACAAAGACAGCCGTGGTGAAACGACCGCTGCTGGCATTGCGATCAATACGAAGCATGTCCAGACACAAGTACTCATAGAGAATGGTGGTACTGTGGTGATTGGTGGTATCTTTGAACAAAATGAAACTGAAGATGTCACCAAGGTCCCGTTGTTTGGAGACCTTCCTGTGGTGGGGAATCTGTTCAAGAATAAAAACAGAACCGCGAACAAGTCAGAGCTGCTGATCTTCATCACGCCGCGTACGATCGGTGACAGAGGCGTGTCTCGGTAATTTTTTAGAGATCGATCATGAAAAAATTGAGTTTGCTTTCCCGGGTTTTGACGGTTTCGGCGTTGTCGTTCGCAGTTGTTGCCTGTGGTGGCGGCGGAGACGTAGCGGGCGATACAGAAGAGTTTTTTACCAATCCCGATGAGTGGAAAGTGGCTTCTTTGGGTTGTGGAGGCGGAGCTCAAGTCGTTGTCACGATCGTCGGGGGAACTCCTCCTTACAGGATCCACAATCCCTTTCCCAGGGGGCTGCAAGTGGATAGAACAGAGGTCAGTGGAAAGGATCCGAAGTTTCGGATCACCACACTTGGTGGCTGTATGGAAACGGTTCCCGTCCTGGTTCTTGACTATCATTCTCGATCAACAGAGATTGAAATTACAGTTGAAGAGCCAGAAGAAGTGGTCGAGTGAATCGGAATTTTGTGCGTTGCTGTTGGGTTGTCTTGGTATTTATCTGTTGTGAGATGGGCTCAATATTCACATCAGATAGGTGATAAATTATAGAAATCGATACCGTGCTGATTATCTTGTGCCGCGTTCATTGCTGATTTCGTTGGTGGGTTTGCCAGGGTCTGGCAAGTCCACCATCGGCCGCCAACTGGGTCGCCGGCTTGCTGTTCCTTTTTTTGACTCGGATCATGTGATCGAGCAGCGACTTGGATGCTCGATCCGGGAGTACTTTGATCGCGAAGGCGAAAGCAGTTTCCGTGATCTGGAAGCAGCGGTGATTGACGAGTTGACGCTCGGGCCTTCTTGCGTATTGTCGACCGGTGGTGGCTCGGTCTTGCGAGCGGCGAATCGAACTTGTCTTCACGAACGCAGTCATGTGGTGTATTTGCGCTCCTCACCTGAAGAGGTTTTCCGGCGTCTGAGACACGACAGGAACAGGCCACTTCTTCAAGTTGCGGATCCCCTCCAGCGGCTTCGCGATTTGTTTGTGCAGCGTGACCCTTTGTACAGGGAGGCGGCGCACTTCGTTATCGAGACGGGGCGACCTTCGGTGTCGACCCTTGTCAACATGATCGTGATGCAACTGGAACTGGCCGGCGTCGTGAATGATGGCTCGGCGCGTGATCAGGGCTCTGGCAAGGCTTGATTGCTCATGCAGGTATTTCGGGCAACCGAGGGGTACAGGATCCTCACTTGCCGCTGCCAGAGGCTCTACACTCTGGCTCTATGCAAGAGACCACATCAGCAAAGCTGCAGTCCCAGGTTGGAATCCACTTGGGTGAACGAAGCTATCAGATAGCCATTGGCAGCGACTTGCTTGGTTCACCACATTGTTACGACGGGTTGCCCGCTGCCAGAACAGCGATCATCGTGACCAACGAAACGATTGCGCCGTTGTACCTGAAACCCTTGGTGAGTGCCCTGGACAAACACTATCCGGTGGTGGGCCACGTGGTTCTGCCTGATGGTGAGGTTTACAAGACCTGGGCGTCTCTCAACCTGATATTTGATGCCTTGCTTGAGCAGGGGTGTGATCGCAGAACGGTGTTGTTTGCCTTGGGTGGTGGCGTTGTCGGAGACATGACCGGGTTTGCTGCAGCGACTTACATGCGGGGGGTGCCTTTTGTGCAGGTCCCCACGACGTTGCTGGCCCAGGTCGACTCGTCTGTGGGGGGGAAAACCGGCATCAATCATCCAATGGGCAAGAACATGATTGGTGCGTTTTACCAACCGCAGCGGGTGATCTGCGATCTGGATACGCTCAAGACGCTGCCGGAGAGGGAGCTGAGTGCGGGCCTTGCCGAAGTCATCAAGTACGGACCCATTGCCGATGCGGCTTTCATGGAATGGATCGAAGCGAATATGGATCTGCTGCGTTCTCGCGATCCTGTTGCACTGGCTTTTGCGGTCAAGCGCAGTTGTGAAATCAAGGCCCAGGTGGTGGGGGCGGATGAACGGGAGGCCGGACTTCGGGCAGTTCTCAACTTTGGTCATACCTTCGGCCATGCGATTGAGGCAGGCATGGGATACGGGCAATGGTTGCACGGTGAGGCGGTGGGTTGCGGCATGATCATGGCCGCGCGGCTGTCGCAACGCCTGGACTTGATCGATTCAGCCGATGTGGACCGTCTGACCCGTTTGATTGAGCGAGCCGGTCTGCCCATTGTGGCGCCCGTGCTGGACGACAAGGACAACGCGGGCCGATACTTGGCGTTGATGCGTGTGGACAAAAAGGCCGAGGCTGGTGAGATCAAATTTGTGTTGATCGACAGGCCCGGACAGGCGGTCGTCCGCAGCGCACCAGACGGACTCGTGACCGAGGTGATACAAGCAAGTTGTTGCCAGTGAGTTCGATGTGTCAGCAAATGGCGGCATGCCGAGTCCAGTTGGTGACCCCGGGATGCACATGAACAACGGTATGGGGCTGGCGCTGTACGCATGCCACCCCGGCAGCAGCAGGGGCCGGCGATTCAGCGAGCCCGAAGCACCCACGCGCACGGCTTTCCAGAGAGATCGTGATCGCATCATTCACAGCACGGCTTTCCGCCGGCTGGTGTACAAGACCCAGGTGTTTCTGAACCATGAGGGCGATCTGTTCCGCACGCGTCTGACCCATTCGCTGGAAGTGGCGCAATTGGGGCGCAGCATTGCCCGTTCGCTGGGCTTGAACGAAGACCTGGTGGAGGCCATCGCTCTGGCGCATGACCTGGGCCATACACCGTTTGGACACGCAGGCCAGGATGCGTTGAACGCCTGCATGAAAGGCCAGACATCGTTGCAGAGTGGACCCCGATCGGTCGATCAAGCCGGCTTTGAACACAACCTCCAGAGTCTGAGGGTTGTCGACGCGCTGGAGGAGCGCTATCCCGACTTTGATGGATTGAACCTCACATTTGAGACGCGGGAGGGCATTCTGAAACACTGTTCACCGGCGAATGCAAGGCGTCTCTGCGTCCACGATACCACCGGTGTGGCGCTGCGTTTCTTGACGGGTGGCTCTCCTTCTCTGGAGGCGCAACTGTGCAATCTTGCTGACGAGATCGCCTACAACGCGCACGACATCGACGATGGCGTGCGCTCCGGTTTGCTGAGCATGGAACAGCTTGGGGCGGTGCCCTTGTTTGAGCGGTATCAGCGGCTGGTGCTGGAGAAACATCCGCGACTCGATGGCCGCCGGCTGTTGTTTGAGGTGATCCGGCGAATGCTCAGCGACCAGGTCTACGACGTGATCGACACGTCGCGTACCCGAATCGGCACGTCGAAGGTCGGCTGTGTGGATGATGTGCGTGCGCAAGGCACCCTGGTGGCGTTCTCGGAGGAGATGCGTGACCGGTCATCTGAACTGAAGCAATTCCTCCTGCGCAATCTGTACCGCCACCCGCAGGTATTGGAAACAACCGAACGGGCCCGGCGGGTGGTGTCGGAGCTGTTTGCCTTCTATATGGAGCAGCCTCATGAACTTCCCCATGGCCACCAACCCGCCACGCAGCAGGCGCGGGCCGTTGCCGACTACATAGCGGGCATGACCGATCGCTTTGCGATTCGTGAACATGAGCGTCTGAGTGGTCTGGTGCTCTTCCCGTGAGAGAGTCCACGTCCATACCCGAACGCGATCCCGTGGTGTTGGCGGCGGTTGTGGTTGGGGTTGGCGTTGTCTGCGCCCTGCATGTGGGCAAACTGCCGGTCGCCATTCCCGTGTTGCAGGCCTCTTTGGGGCTCAGTCTTCTGCAGGCCGGGTTTTTGTTGTCACTGGTTCAGCTCGCCGGCATGACACTGGGTCTGGTTGTGGGGCTGATGGCCGATCACCTGGGACCGCGGCGCGTGATGCTGGCGGGCCTGGGTTTGCTAGCGATGGGCAGCGCATTGGGTGGTTTGTCGACCGGGGTTCATGGGCTGTTGGCGACCCGCGTGCTCGAGGGGTTGGGTTTTCTTCTGGCCGTGCTTCCTGCGCCGGGTTTGCTGCGCCAGCGGGTTCACAATCCGAAAACACTCGCGCGGGCGCTTGGTTGGTGGGGCGCCTACATGCCCTTGGGCACGGCGACCGCACTCCTGTGTGGTGCACCTTTGCTGGAGCTGATCGGGTGGCGTCCGGTGTGGCTTTTGCTGGCTCTGCTGACATTCTTGGCCGCCATCGGGCTTGCTACCCAGGTTTCATATGACCCAACGCATGCGAGGGGCACGGGCTCTGTGGTGGGCACCAAGGCCTTGAAGCCCTGGACCAGGGTTCGGCTGACGCTGGTCGCTCCGGGACCCTGGTTGGTCGCGCTGGCCTTCTTTCTCTATTCCGGTCAGTGGTTGGCGGTGGTGGGGTTCTTGCCCACGATCTACAGCGAGGCCGGCTACAGCGGCATGGTGGTGGGTGTTCTGACGGCGCTCGCAGCGGGCATCAACATGGTGGGCAACATCGGTGCGGGACGGTGTCTGGCACGAGGAATGCGCCCCGGCGTGTTGTTGTCGATCGCATACCTGGCCATGGCAATGGGAGCGGTTGTGGCCTTTGGCGCGCAAGGACATCCGGTGTGGCAATACCTCGCCGTGCTGTTGTTTTCCGGCGTGGGCGGTCTGATCCCGGGCACGCTGTTCAGCTTGGCGGTCGTGCTGGCGCCAGGAGAGGCAACGGTGTCCACCACGGTGGGCTGGATGCAGCAGTTTTCAGCGCTGGGTCAGTTTCTCGGGCCACCGTTGGTGGCGTGGGTGACCACGCAGGCGGGCGGGTGGCACTGGACCTGGGTGGTAACGGCCAGCTGCTCATTGCTGGGCGTCGCGCTGGCCGCCCGGTTGCAGCGCGCCTGGACACATCGCGTCCATGCGGTGGTTCGTGCAGCCTGACACGGTCATGGGAATCTGTTGAGCCTTGCGCTGAAAGTGGGGGGCCCTCCGCCAGTGCCAATTGCCATATCGACGTGATTCTAAAATAGTCGTCCCTGAAGAATCCCCGGAACCCGCATAAACACTGGTCTTTGGGTGATTGCGGATGGTGTGAACTCCAAGTTTGATTTCCAATAGGGGCTGTTTTCTGGGAGTTCTGCCGTGCTGTTTGCCTGCCCCGCCACCGACGATTTCTTCCGTTCGCGCATCGATCACATGATCGACCTGCGCCATCCGCTGGCCGTGCTGTCCTCGCGCATGCCCTGGCAAGAGATCGAAGCGCGGGTGGCCCAGGTCTTCTCCCGCAAAGGTCGCGCCGGCGTGGCCATGCCAGACCTGGACCTCTTCGGTGAACAGGTGCAACGCGCGCCAGCGACCAACAACGCTGGCCGACCCCGCGTTCCGCTGCGCATCATGATCGCGCTGCTGTACCTCAAGCACGCCTTCAACGAGTCCGACGAGGGCGTCGTCGAGCGCTGGGGCGAGACACCGACCTGGCAGTTCTTCTCGGGGCAGGCGTACTTCGAACACCACCGCCCCTGCGACGCCACCACGCTGATCAAGTTTCGCCAGTTGCTGGGCGAAGAAGGCGTGGAGGAGCTGCTGGCGCAGACCATCAACGTGGCCGTGGACCTCAAGCTGATCAAACCCCAAGAGCTCACGCGCGTGATCGTGGACAGCACGGTGCAACACAAGGCGATTGCCCACCCCACCGACAGCCGCTTGCTGGAGACGGCACGCACCAAGCTGGTGGAGGCGGCCAAGGACGCCGGCATCGAGCTCAAGCAGACCTTTGCCAAGGAGGGCCAGCACCTCAGCCACAAGGCCGGGCGTTATGCCCACGCCCGCCAGTTCAAACGCATGCGCCGCGCTATCAAGCGTCAGCGCACCATCGTCGGCCGACTGCAGCGCGAGATCGATCGCAAGGCCAGCGCCATCGGGGCGGCGGTGCGCCAGGCGCTGGGCGAGACCTTGAACAAAGCCCATCGCATCGTGACCCAGAGCGGCCAGCGCAAGGCTGCCGATGGACAACCCAAGCTCTACGCCTGGCATGCGCCCGAGGTGGATTGCATCAGCAAGGGCAAGGCCAAACAGCCCTACGAGTTCGGCGTCAAGGTGGGCATTGCCAGCACACTGCGGGGCAACCTGATCGTGGGGGCCAAAGCCTTCCACGGCAACCCGTACGACGGACACACCCTGAACGAACAACTGGAGCAGGCCGCGATCCTGATGCAGGACAGCAGCTCAAAGCCAGCGACGGCGTTCGTCGATCTGGGCTACCGGGGTGTGGATGCGGACAACCCGGATGTGCACATCGTGCACCGGGGCAAGGCCAAGAGGATCAGCGAGCAGGAGCGACGCCAGCTCAGGCGGCGCCAGGCGATCGAGCCGATCATCGGCCACCTCAAGGCCGATCACCGCATGGGCCGCTGCCACCTCAAAGGTGAGCGGGGTGACCGGCTGCATGCGGTGCTGTGCGCTGCCGGTTTCAACATCAAATGGCTGCTGCGCATGATCGTCAAGAAGGGCGTTTCCTTCTTGCGGTCTGTTTTTTTGTGCCCGCAACAAGCCAGCGTCCTGGACCGGTCTTGGGTGGCGGCTGTCATGGCGCTGGTCATTCGGGCAGAAAACACCTGGTTATCGGCCCGCCACTCCTCAAGCCTCCATCGTCGTGCGGGTGCTCACGCGTCAGTTTCTGATTGAATTGAATAAATCAGGGGTGACTAAAATAGGGTCAGATTCCAAATCCTGCAAAACCTCGCTGACCGTATCGCGTTATGGCCCGTCTTCCCCGCCTCACTGTTCCCGGCTACCCGCACCACGTCATACAGCGTGGCAACAACCGGCAGCCGATTTTTTTGGATCCGAAGGATCGGGATCGTATTTTGGCCTTGCTGGCCGAAAACGCGACCAAGTTCAGGGTGGCTGTTCACGCCTATGTGCTGATGGGCAACCATTTCCACCTGCTCGTCACACCCGAAACGGTGGACGGTCTTCCCCGAATGATGCAGGCGGTTGGGCGCAGCTATGTGCGTTATTTCAACGATCGATACGGGCGTACTGGAACGCTCTGGGAAGGGCGCTACCGCTCCACGCTGATCGAAACTGATCGCTACCTGCTGGCCTGCATGGTCTACCTGGACCTGAACCCTGTGCGTGCCGGGATGGTGGGGCAGGCGGGGGACTTCCCCTGGTCCAGCCACGGGCACTACATCGGCCAGCGACATGACAAACTCATCACCCCGCATCCCTTGGTATGGACACTGGGCAACACCCCGTTTGCCCGAGAGGCAGCATACGCCGATCTGGTGCACGCGGGGGTGAGTGCGGAGCTGCAGGCCGCGTTGACAGACTCCGCTCTGCGGGGCTGGGCCTTGGGCGGAACGGATTTTGTGGCGGAGCTCGAAAAACAAACCGATCGTCGCCCGAGCCAGATGCGGGCCGGTCGGCCGGCTTCCCGTGTCAAAAAGTCAGCTTGATTGAGTTAAGTAATTGAATTCACACCTATATCTCAAGTGATATTGATGTGTCCCCATTTTATTCATGAGTCGTTCTTATGCTTATTAAATGGAGTCTGACCCCATTTATTCAGCTTGGCATTTTTGTTGCATTGCACTAAGCTCTGCACCCGCGAATTTTGTTTTCATGCCCTCGAACCGAGAAGGAAGCGCCATGACCACGGCAGCCGAACAGCAGCATCTCCAGCAACAGGGTCTGTACGACCCGGCCAACGAGCACGACGCCTGTGGCGTGGGCTTTGTCGCTCACATCAAGGGCGAGAAGAGTCATGCCATCGTGCAGCAGGGTCTGAAGATTCTTGAAAATCTGGACCACCGCGGTGCTGTGGGCGCCGACAAACTGATGGGTGACGGCGCCGGCATCCTGATCCAGCTGCCCGATGCGCTCTACCGCGAAGAGATGGCGGCGCAGGGCATCACGCTGCCGCCGCCCGGCGAGTACGGCGTTGGCATGATCTTCATGCCCAAGGAGCACGCCTCCCGCCTGGCCTGTGAACAGGAAATGGAACGCGCCATCGCTGACGAAGGCCAGGTGTTGCTGGGCTGGCGCGATGTGCCGGTCAACAAAGACATGCCGATGTCGCCCACCGTGCGCGAAAAGGAGCCCATCCTGCGCCAGGTGTTCATCGGGCGCGGCAACGACGTGATCGTGCAGGACGCGCTGGAGCGTAAGCTCTACGTGATCCGCAAGACCGCCAGCGGCCACATCCAGTCGCTCAAGCTCAAGCACAGCAAAGAGTATTACGTGGTGAGCATGAGCAGCCGCACCGTGATCTACAAGGGCCTGCTGCTGGCCGACCAGGTGGGCACGTATTACAAGGACCTGCAGGACATCCGCTGCGTTTCGGCCCTGGGTCTGGTGCACCAGCGCTTCTCCACCAACACCTTCCCGGAGTGGCCACTGGCCCACCCGTACCGCTACGTCGCGCACAACGGCGAGATCAACACCGTCAAGGGCAACTACAACTGGATGAAGGCCCGCGAAGGCGTGATGTCTTCACCGGTGCTGGGCGCCGACCTGCAGAAGCTCTACCCGATCAGCTTCGCCGGTCAGTCCGACACAGCCACTTTTGACAACTGCCTCGAACTGCTGACCATGGCGGGTTACCCGCTGGCGCAGGCCGTGATGATGATGATTCCCGAACCGTGGGAACAGCACACCACCATGGACGAGCGCCGCAAGGCCTTCTACGAGTACCACGCAGCCATGATGGAACCCTGGGACGGCCCGGCCTCCATCGTGTTCACCGACGGCCGCCAGATCGGTGCCACGCTGGACCGCAACGGCCTGCGCCCCTCGCGCTACTGCATCACCGACGACGACATGGTGATCATGGGTTCCGAGTCGGGCGTGCTGCCGGTGCCGGAAAACAAGATCGTGCGCAAGTGGCGCCTGCAGCCCGGCAAGATGTTCCTGATCGACCTCGAACAGGGGCGCATGATCGACGACGAGGAACTCAAGGCCAACCTCGCCAACACCAAACCCTACAAGCAGTGGATCGAGAACCTGCGCATCCGCCTGGATGACGTGGAGACGCCGGTCGCGGGTGAAGCCGCGCAGGAGCTGCCCATCGGCCAGACCGAACCGCAGTCCACCGGCGCCGAGAGCGTCACGCCCGAGTTGCTGGACCGCCAGCAGGCCTTTGGCTATACGCAGGAAGACATCAAGTTCCTGCTCAGCCCCATGGCTGCCAACGGCGAAGAGGGTATTGGTTCCATGGGCAATGACAGCCCGCTGGCCGTGTTGTCCGACAAGGACAAACCGCTCTACAACTATTTCAAGCAGTTGTTCGCGCAGGTCACGAACCCGCCGATCGACCCGATCCGCGAAGCGATCGTGATGTCGCTGGTGTCCTTCATCGGCCCCAAGCCCAACCTGCTGGACATCAACCACGTCAACCCGCCGATGCGCCTGGAAGTGAGCCAGCCGGTGCTGGACGTGGCCGACATGGCCAAGCTGCGCGACATCGAGGGCAAGACCCAGGGCAAGTTCCGCAGCCACACGCTGGACATCACCTACCCGGTGTTCTGGGGCCGTGAAGGCGTGGAAGCCAAGCTGGCGTCGCTGTGCGCCGAAGCGGTGGATGCGATCAAGAGCGGTCAGAACATCCTGATCATCAGCGACCGCGGCGTGAGCGCCACGCAGGTGGCGATTCCCGCACTGCTGGCGCTGTCCGCCATCCACCAGCACCTGGTGCGTGAGGGCTTGCGCACGTCGGTGGGCCTGGTGGTCGAGACCGGCACCGCGCGCGAAGTGCACCATTTCGCCGTTCTGGCCGGCTACGGTGCCGAGGCCGTGCACCCCTTTCTCGCGATGGAAACCCTGGCCGCGATCTGCAAGGACCTGCCGGGCGACCTGAGCGCTGAAAAGGCGATCACCAACTACGTCAAGGCCATCGGCAAAGGCCTGTCCAAGATCATGTCCAAGATGGGCGTGAGCACCTACATGTCGTACTGCGGCGCCCAGCTGTTCGAAGCCATCGGCCTCAACAGCGAAACGGTGGACAAGTATTTCTCCGGCACGTCCAGCCGCGTCGGCGGCATCGGCGTGTTCGAGATCGCCGAAGAAGCCATCCGCATGCACAAGGCGGCCTTCAGCGACAACCCGGTGCTCGCCACCATGCTGGACACCGGCGGTGAATACGCCTGGCGTGCCCGCGGCGAGGAGCACATGTGGACGCCCGACGCCATCGCCAAGCTGCAGCACAGCACGCGCGCCAACAACTGGAACACGTACAAGGAGTACGCCCAGATCATCAACGACCAGAGCAAGCGCCACATGACGCTGCGCGGCCTGTTCGAGTTCAAGATCGATCCGTCCAAAGCCATCTCCATCGACGAGGTCGAGCCGGCGAAAGAGATCGTCAAGCGCTTCGCCACCGGCGCCATGTCGCTGGGCTCCATCTCCACCGAGGCGCACGCCACGCTGGCTGTGGCCATGAACCGCATCGGCGGCAAGAGCAACACCGGCGAAGGCGGTGAAGACGCACTGCGCTACCGCAACGAACTCAAGGGCATCCCGATCAAGCAGGGCCAGACCATGTCCGACCTGCTGGGCAAGGACACCTTCGAGGTCGACTACGTGCTGCAAGACGGCGACTCGATGCGCTCACGCATCAAGCAAGTGGCTTCGGGCCGCTTTGGTGTCACCGCTGAATACCTGAACAGCGCCGACCAGATCCAGATCAAGATGGCCCAGGGTGCCAAGCCCGGCGAAGGTGGCCAGCTGCCCGGTGGCAAGGTGTCGGACTACATCGGCAAGCTGCGCCACAGTGTGCCCGGTGTGGGCCTGATTTCGCCTCCGCCGCACCACGACATCTACTCGATCGAAGACCTGGCCCAGCTGATCCACGACCTGAAGAACGTGGCGCCGCACAGCTCCATCAGCGTGAAGCTGGTGTCCGAGATTGGCGTTGGCACCATCGCCGCTGGCGTCGCCAAGTGCAAGGCCGACCACGTGGTGATCGCCGGTCACGACGGTGGCACGGGTGCATCGCCCTGGTCGTCGATCAAGCACGCGGGTTCGCCATGGGAAATTGGTCTCGCCGAAACCCAGCAGACCCTGGTGCTCAACCGCCTGCGCAGCCGCATCCGCGTGCAGGCCGATGGCCAGATGAAGACCGGCCGCGACGTGGTCATCGGTGGCCTGCTGGGTGCCGATGAATTCGGTTTTGCCACGGCGCCGCTGGTGGTCGAGGGCTGCATCATGATGCGCAAGTGCCACCTCAACACCTGCCCGGTGGGTGTGGCCACGCAGGACCCGGTGCTGCGCAAGAAATTCACCGGCAAGCCCGAGCACGTCGTCAACTACTTCTTCTTCATCGCCGAAGAAGCGCGCCAGATCATGGCGCAGCTGGGCATCCGCAAGTTCGATGACCTGATCGGCCGTGCCGACCTGCTGGACACCAAACAAGGCATCGAGCACTGGAAAGCCAAAGGCCTGGATTTCAGCCGCCTGCTGGCCATGCCGGCGGTGCCCGCCGACGTGCCGCGCCTGCACACGCAGAACCAGGAACACGGTCTGGAGAAGTCGCTCGACAACATCCTGATCGCCAAGAGCCGCCCCGCCATCGACAAGGGCGAGAAGGTGCGCTTCATGGAAGCGGCGCGCAACGTCAACCGCTCGGTGGGTGCGATGCTCTCCGGCGCCGTGACCCAGGTGCACGCCGAAGGCTTGCCCGACGACACGATCCACATCCAGCTCGAAGGCACCGGCGGCCAGTCGTTCGGCGCCTTCCTGTGCAACGGCATCACGCTGTACCTGATCGGCGAGGCCAACGACTACACCGGCAAGGGCCTCTCCGGCGGCCGCGTGGTGGTGCGCCCGAGCCTGGACTTCCGCGGCGTGGCGACGCAGAACATCATCGTGGGCAACACCGTGATGTACGGCGCCACCAGTGGCGAAGCCTTCTTTGCCGGCGTGGCCGGCGAACGCTTCGCGGTGCGCCTCTCGGGCGCCACCGCGGTGGTGGAGGGCACGGGTGACCACGGTTGTGAATACATGACCGGCGGCACCGTGGCCGTGCTGGGCAAGACCGGGCGCAACTTTGCCGCCGGCATGAGCGGTGGTCTCGCCTACGTGTACGACGAAGACGGTCAGTTCGCCAAGCGCTGCAACACCGCCATGGTCAGCATGGAAAAGGTGCTGAGCACGGCCGAGCAGGAAGCCACGACGGACAAGGCCATCTGGCACCGTGGTCTGAGCGACGAAGCGCAGCTGAAAAAGCTGCTCGAAGACCACAACCGCTGGACCGGCAGCAAGCGCGCGCGCGAACTGCTGGACACCTGGGCCGAGTCACGTGGCAAGTTCGTGAAGGTGTTTCCGAACGAATACAAGCGCGCTCTGGGCGAGATCAACGCCCGCAAGACAGCCGCGATCACCACCACCAAAGCCCAGGTCACGGCGAAGCAGGCCACGGCCGCCGCCAAGTAAGCCCGGAACGCACGCACACGAAGGACACACATCATGGGAAAAGTCACCGGCTTCATGGAATACGAGCGTCTGGAAGAGGGCTACAAGCCCGTGCCCGAGCGCCTGAAGCACTACAAGGAATTCGTCGTCGGTCTCGATGACAGCCAGGCCAAGCTGCAGGCCGCGCGCTGCATGGACTGTGGCACGCCGTTCTGCAACAGCGGCTGCCCGGTCAACAACATCATTCCGGACTTCAACGATCTGGTCTATCAGGCCGACTGGAAGAACGCGATCACCGTGCTGCACAGCACCAACAACTTCCCCGAGTTCACCGGCCGCATCTGCCCCGCGCCTTGCGAGGCCGCCTGCACGCTCAATGTGAATGGCGAGGCGGTGGGCATCAAGTCCATCGAACACGCCATCATCGACAAGGCCTGGTCCGAAGGCTGGGTGCAACCGCAGCCGGCCAGGATCAAGACCGGCAAGAAGGTCGCCGTGGTCGGCTCCGGCCCGGCCGGCATGGCCGCGGCCCAGCAGCTGGCGCGTGCGGGTCACGACGTGACCCTGTTCGAGAAGAACGACCGCATCGGTGGCCTGCTGCGTTACGGCATCCCCGACTTCAAGATGGAGAAGTCGCACATTGACCGCCGCGTCGAGCAGATGAAGGCCGAAGGCGTGGTGTTCCGCACCGGTGTCATGGTCGGCGAGCTGCCCAAGGACAGCAAGGTCACCAACTGGGCCAAAGAAACCATCACGCCCGAACAGCTGCAGAAAGATTTTGACGCCGTGCTGCTGACCGGTGGCTCCGAGCAAAGCCGCGACCTGCCAGTCCCGGGCCGCGACCTGGACGGCATCCATTTCGCCATGGAGTTCCTGCCGCAGCAGAACAAGGTCAACGCGGGCGACAAGCTCAAGGGCCAGTTGCGCGCCGACGGCAAGCACGTCATCGTGATCGGCGGTGGCGACACCGGCAGCGATTGCGTGGGCACCAGCAACCGCCACGGCGCGGTCAGCGTGACCCAGTTCGAGGTGATGCCCCAGCCGCCCGAAGTGGAAAACAAACCCCTGGTGTGGCCCTACTGGCCGCTCAAGCTGCGCACCAGCTCCAGCCACGAAGAAGGCTGCACCCGCGAGTTCGCCATCTCCACCAAGGCCTTCAAGGGCGAGAAGGGCAAAGTCACCGGCCTGACCACCGTGCACGTCGAAATGAAAGACGGCAAGCTGGTCGAAATCCCTGGCACCGAAAAGGACTACAAGGCCGACATGGTGCTGCTGGCGATGGGCTTCGTGAACCCGGTCGCCAGCATCCTGGATGGCTTCGGGGTCGAGAAGGACGTCCGCGGCAACGCCAAGGCCAGCACCGATTTCACCGGTGGTTACGCCACCAACGTGGCCAAGGTGTTTGCGGCCGGCGACATGCGCCGTGGCCAGAGCCTGGTGGTGTGGGCGATCCGTGAGGGCCGCCAGGCGGCGCGCTCGGTGGATGAGTTCCTGATGGGGTTCTCCGACCTGCCACGTTGATCCCCAGGGTTTCCTCGCTATGAAAAAGGGAGAGATCGACCCGCGTGCGACAATGCGTAGTCATTTTTCCTGGCCCCATGAGCGACTCCACCTTCATTGATATAGATCATGTGACGTTTGGCTACGACAGCCGCCGAACCATCCTGAACGACATCTCGCTGCGATTTGCGCGCGGAAAAGTCACGGCGGTGCTCGGTGGTTCCGGCTGCGGCAAGACGACCTTGTTGCGCCTGATTGGCGGCGTGCATGCCCCGAACAGCGGGCGCGTGGTGTTTGATGGCGAAGTCGTGAACACGGGTGACAAGCGCCAACTGTTCCGTCTGCGCCGCCGACTGGGCATGTTGTTTCAGTTCGGCGCCTTGTTCACCGACCTCTCGGTGTTCGACAACGTGGCTTTTCCGTTGCGTGAGATGACCGATCTGCCGGAGTCGCTGATCCGCGACATCGTGCTGATGAAGCTGAACGCGGTGGGTCTGCGGGGTGCGGCGGGGCTGCGCATCAGCGAGGTGTCGGGCGGCATGGCGCGACGCATCGCCCTGGCGCGGGCCATTGCGCTGGACCCCGAGCTCATCATGTACGACGAGCCCTTCGCCGGGCTGGACCTGGTGTCCATGGGTGTCGCGGCCAAACTGATCCGCACCTTGACCGACGTGACCGGGGCTACCACCCTGCTGATTTCGCACGATGTGCCCCAGTGCATGGCAATCAGCGACTGGGTGGTGCTCATGGCCACGGGCGGACGCATCGTGGCCCAGGGCACGCCGGCCGAGCTGATGGCCAGCACCGAGCCAGAGGTGCGGCAGTTTGTGCGTGGCGAGCCCGATGGCCCGGTCAAGTTCCACTATCCGGCGCCGCCGGTGGCGGTGGACTTCGGTCTGGAGGCTTCACGATGATGAACCCGCTTCAGCAGCTGGGTCGCCGCGCCCTGGATGTTTTCATGGCCTGGGGTCATGGCGCCTTGTTTTTCATTGAACTGATCAAGGCCGTGCCCGCTGGACTGGTCCGTTTTGGCCTGGTCGTGACGCAGATCCACGCGATTGGCAACCGCTCACTGGTCATCATCCTGGCCTCGGGCCTGGCGGTGGGCTTCGTGCTGGCACTGCAGCTCTACAACACGCTCACCAATTTTGGCGCCGCCGAGTCCCTGGGGCTGGTGGTCAACCTGTCGCTGGTGCGCGAACTCGGGCCCGTGGTCACAGCGCTGCTGTTCGCCGGCCGCGCAGGCACCTCGCTCACCGCCGAGATCGGCCTCATGAAGGCGGGCGAGCAGATCGCTGCCATGGAGTTGATGGCGATCGATCCGCGCAAGCGGGTGCTGGCACCACGCTTCATCGCCGGTGTCATCGCAATGCCCTTGCTGGCGGCATTGTTTTCGGCCATTGGCATTCTGGGTGCCTGGGTGGTCGCCGTGGGTTTGATCGGCATCGATGCTGGCAACTTCTGGTCGATCCAGCAAAACGGAGTGGATGTGTGGCGCGATGTCGGCAACGGTGTGGTCAAGAGCGCCGTGTTTGGCGTCATCTGCACGGCCGTGGCCTTGTACCAGGGCTATGAGACCGAAGCCACGCCCGAGGGCGTGGCCTATGCCACGACGCGTACCGTGGTGACGGCCTCGCTGGGTGTGCTGGCGATGGACTTCATCCTCACCGCCCTGATGTTTTCGACCCCCTGATTCTTGAGCAGCTGACGTATGAACAAAAGAAGCACTGAAATCCTGGTTGGCCTGTTTGTCGTGCTCGGCGCGCTGGGTCTGCTGTTCCTGGCCTTGAAGGCCGCCAACCTGGGCAGCTTCTCCAACGGAGGTGAGACCTACGTGGTGCAGGCGCGGTTTGACAATATCGGGGGGCTGAAAGCGCGCGCGCCGGTGCGCTCCGCCGGGGTGAATGTCGGTCGGGTCACCAGCGTCGTGCTGGACACACAGACCTACCAGGGTGTGGCCACCATGGAGATCAACCAGAGCGTGTTGTTCCCCAAGGACTCGTCGGCCAAAATCCTCACCTCCGGACTGCTCGGAGACCAGTACATCGGCATCGAGCCTGGTGGCGATACCAACAACCTCGCGGGTGGTGACGTGATCACACAGACCCAATCCGCTGTGGTGCTCGAAAATCTGATCGGACAGTTTCTGTTCGACAAGGCTGCCGGCGGTGGCGAGAGCAAGGCTCCGTGAGTGTTGATCCGTTCAGGTGCATCATCTGAAGCAGGGAGCAAAACATGAAGAACAGAAATCTTGGGCCTTTTTCGGGTGCACTGTATCGCTGGGCGTCTGCTGCATTGGTGTGTCTGGCGTTGACCGGTTGTGCCACGGGGCCGAATGCGAATCCACGTGATCCCTGGGAGCCGTTCAACCGCCAGGTGACCGAGTTCAACGACGCGGTGGATGGCGCGTTGCTCAAGCCGGTTGCTACGGTTTACCGCGACATCACACCCGACCCGGTGCGGACCGGCGTGAACAACTTCTTTGAGAACCTGCGCGACGGCTGGTCGTTCATCAACGCGTCGCTGCAGTTGCGACCACGCGAAGCCGCCGAGAATTTCATGCGCTTCAATGTCAACACCTTCTTCGGTCTCGCCGGGGTGCTGGATATCGCGTCCGAGATGGGCATTGAGCGCACGCGGCTTGATTTCGGGCAGACGCTGGGTCGCTGGGGCATCCCTTCGGGTCCTTACCTGGTGCTGCCCATCTTCGGACCCTCGTCGGTGCGGGATGCGGCGGGCTTCAGCATCGAGGCACGCGGGGACCTCGTGCAGAGGCTTTCGAATGTGTCATTGCGCAACTCGCTGTACGCGCTGCGGGCCGTGGAAACGCGTGCCAACCTGTTGCGGGCCACCACCATGCTCGACGGGGCTGCACTGGACAAGTACAGTTTCACCCGCGATGTGTACCTGCAGCGCCGTGAAAGCCAGATCGAAGACCTGAAAGACAAGGGCATCGGTTTGCAGAACAACGACTGACTACACACCGATACCAAACACTTACAGGCCGGACACACAAACGGGGAACCGCTGTTCTAAAGTCTCCTCTCACGTGGGATGACGGTTCTCCAGTCCGGTGGACCACCGCTACATAGAAGGAATTTCAGATGATGCAACGTCGCCAATGGATATCCCGTTTGCTCGCAACCGGTGCCCTGCTGGTCAGCTCGCTGGCTGTCACACAGGCTTTTGCCGACGGTGAAGCACCCGATGTGCTGGTCAAGCGCATTTCTGGCGAGGTCATGGATGCCGTGAAGGCCGATGATGCGATCCAGAAGGGGGATGTCGGTCGCATCGTGACCTTGGTGGACACCAAGATCATGCCGAACGTCAACTTTTCCCGCATGACCTCGTCGGCTGTCGGGCGCTACTGGCGCCAGGCCACGCCTGAGCAGCAGAAGCAGCTGCAGGACGAGTTCAAGATATTGTTGGTGCGCACCTATGCCGGGGCCCTGGGTGAAGTCAAGGACCAGACCCTGAGCTTTCGCCCCCTGCGTTCACGACCCGAAGATACCGAGGTGGTCGTGCGTTCCGAAGTGCGTGGACGAGGCGAACCCATCCAGCTGGACTACCGGCTGGAAAAGACGCCACAAGGCTGGAAGATTTACGATCTGAACGTGTTGGGTGTCTGGCTGGTGGAGACGTACCGCTCCCAGTTCGCGCAAGAAATCAGCAGCAAGGGCATTGATGGCCTGATCGCCACGCTGTCCCAGCGCAACAAGGCCAGCGCGCCCAAAGCGGGTTGAACACATGAGCGACGACAGCATGGTGTTGGCTGATGCGGCCCGGTTGCCGCAGAGGCTGACGCTCAATGAGGCGGTGCAGACGCTGGAGCAGCTCGACACCGCGCTGGCCCGGCAAACGCCAACGACTTTGCAGATCGATGCGAGCGGTCTGGAGGTGTGTGACTCATCGGCTGTTGCCGTTTTGCTGGAACTCCGCCGGCGGCTGATGGCGCAAGGCAAGACCCTGCAGGTGCACCACATCCCTCAACGTTTGCGCGATCTCGTGGGGCTGTACGGCATGAGCGAGTTGTTGCCCGGCTGAGGGTTGCGGGCGAACCGTTTTCGGCAAGCCCGATGGCATGAACGGGCTTGGCTGTTGGCCCTGTGTCCGATGCGCTGCTGCGCGCAGGCTTAAAATACCCGGTTGTCCCACCATGATCAGATGTCCTGGTCAGGGCCGGTGATCTCGTGGTCCCGCACCCTCCATGCCCGCAGTTTCCTTTCAGAACGTCTCCAAGATCTATCCTTCCTCCCGCGGTGACCTGCATGCGCTCAAGGCGGTGTCCTTCGACATCCAGCCCGGTGAGTTTTTCGGGCTGCTGGGTCCCAACGGAGCGGGCAAGACCACCCTCATCAGCATCCTGGCCGGGCTGGCTCGCGCCACCGGTGGGCGCGTGCTGGTGAAAGGACACGATGTTCAAACCGACTACCAGGCTGCGCGCCGTGCGCTCGGTGTGGTGCCGCAGGAACTGGTGTTTGATCCCTTTTTCAACGTGCGTGAAGCGCTGCGTTTCCAGTCTGGTTATTTCGGCATCCGCCACAACGACGCCTGGATCGACGAGTTGCTCGCGGGCCTGGGCCTGACCGACAAGGCTGGCGCCAACATGCGCCAGCTTTCGGGCGGCATGAAACGCCGGGTGCTGGTGGCGCAGGCGCTGGTGCACAAGCCGCCGGTGATCGTGCTCGACGAACCCACCGCGGGTGTGGATGTGGAGTTGCGCCAGACACTGTGGCAGTTCATTTCCCAGCTCAACAAGCAGGGCAGCACGGTGCTGCTGACCACCCACTACCTGGAAGAAGCCGAGGCGCTGTGCAACCGTATCGCCATGCTCAACCGCGGCGAGGTGGTGGCGCTGGACCGAACTTCCGAGTTGCTCAAGCGTGCGGCGTCGAACGTTCTGCGTTTCAAGACCGATGACGCGCTGCCCGACGATCTCGCGGTGATGGCCAGGGTGACCGGGCGCGTGGTGCAACTGCCGGCCAACGACGCGATCGCGGTCGAGCGCATTCTGGCCAGCGTGCGTGAAGCCGGTGCGCGCGTTGAAGACATCGAGATCCGCAAGGCCGATCTGGAGGATGTGTTCCTGGAGGTGATCGAAGGCAGCAATTCGGCGCACCGTGCTCAGGAGGGGGTTCTGCCGCCGGGCCTCCCCAAGGTGGGACGTACCTCCCTGGGGGGCCGAGAGGACACGTCAGTGCCGAATGTGGGGGCACCGTCACCATGACCGGCTGGCAAATGCTGTTCTACAAAGAGATCCTGCGCTTCTGGAAGGTGGGCTTCCAGACCGTGGCTGCGCCGGTGATCACCGCCATCCTGTACATGATGATCTTCGGCCACGTGCTGGAAGACCGGGTACAGGTGTACGGTTCTGTGAATTACACCGCGTTCCTGCTGCCGGGTCTGGTGATGATGAGCGTCTTGCAGAACGCATTCGCGAACAGCAGCAGCTCGCTGGTCCAGAGCAAGATCATGGGCAATCTGGTGTTTTTGCAGCTCACGCCGCTGTCGCACCGCGCGTGGTTCGTGGCCTATGTGGGTTCGTCCGTGGCGCGTGGCCTGGCCGTCGGGGTCGGTGTGATGCTGGCGACCTGGTGGTTTGCCCGACCCACCTTCGAGGCCCCGCTATGGATTCTCGTGTTCGCGCTCCTGGGAGCTGGCCTGTTGGGTGCCCTGGGACTGATCGCCGGCCTGTGGGCGGAGAAGTTCGACCAGATGGCCGCCTTCCAGAACTTCATCATCATGCCCATGACCTTCCTCTCGGGCGTGTTCTACTCCATCCATTCACTGCCAGACTTCTGGCAAACCGTGAGCCACCTCAACCCGTTTTTCTACATGATCGACGGCTTCCGCTATGGGTTCTTTGGCGTCAGCGACGTCTCACCCTGGGTGAGCCTGGGTCTGGTCGGGGGTGCGTTCGTTCTGGTCAGTGCCGTGGCGCTGCACCTGCTGCGCATCGGCTACAAAATCCGCCACTGATTTCATCGAATGCCATGACCGCTGACCAATTGCAACAACTGATCGCCGCCGGCCTGCCCTGCGAGCACCTTGAAGTCACCGGCGATGGCCGCCACTGGGCGGCCGTGATCGTGTCGCCCGAGTTCGAAGGCATGCGCGCGATTGCCCGCCACAAGCGGGTGTACGCCACGCTGGGCGAGCGCATCCAGAGCGACGAGGTGCATGCCCTGTCGATGAAGACCTTCACTCCCGCCGAGTGGGCCAAACAATGACCCCACTGCGCCGCTACGCGTCACCCCCCGGGGGGCGTCATCCGCAGCCCGGCAATGCCGGTTCTGCGGTGACCCGGACCGGAGCGGTGCTGTTGTCGCTGGCCGGTACCAACTGAAAGACATCTCCCCCCATGGACAAACTGCGCATCACCGGTGGCCGCCCCCTCAATGGCGAAGTGGTCATCTCCGGCGCCAAGAACGCTGCCCTGCCTGAGTTGTGCGCCACCTTGCTCACCGCCGAGCCGGTGACGCTGACCAATGTGCCACGGCTGCGCGATGTGGCCACCATGCGCCTGTTGCTGGACAACATGGGCGTGCAATCCGAAACCCACGGCGAACGCGGGGGCATGACTTTCCAGGCGCCCGATTCGCTCAAGGCTGAAGCGCCCTACGAACTGGTCAAGACCATGCGCGCTTCGGTGCTGGTGCTGGGCCCGCTGCTGGCGCGCTTTGGCCACGCCAAGGTGTCGCTGCCCGGTGGCTGCGCCATCGGCTCGCGCCCGGTGGACCAGCACATCAAGGGCCTGCAGGCCATGGGCGCCGAGATACAGGTCGAACACGGCTACATGGTGGCCCAGCTGCCGGCAGGCAAGACGCGCCTGCACGGTGCGCGCATCGCCACCGACATGGTCACCGTGACCGGCACCGAGAACTTCCTCATGGCCGCGGCGCTGGCCGAAGGCGAGACGCTGCTGGAAAACGCGGCCCAGGAGCCCGAGATTGCCGATCTGGCCGAAATGCTGATTGCCATGGGTGCGAAGATCGAAGGTCACGGCACCAGCCGCATCCACATCCAGGGCGTGGACCGCCTGCACGGCGCTTCCCACCAGGTGGTGGCCGACCGCATCGAGGCTGGCACCTTTCTGTGCGCCGTGGCCGCGACGGGGGGCGACGTGATCCTGCGTCATGCGCGCGCCGAGCACCTGGACGCAGTGATCGACAAGCTGCACGAGGCGGGTGCCGAGATCGAGGCCGGCGACGGCTTTATCCGCGTGCGGGCTTCGGGCCGCCTGAAGGCTCAAAGTTTCCGGACCACCGAGTACCCGGGCTTCCCGACCGACATGCAGGCGCAGTTCATGGCGCTCAATTGCATCGCCACCGGTTCCAGCAAGGTGACCGAAACGATTTTTGAAAACCGCTTTATGCACGTCAACGAGCTGGTGCGCCTGGGCGCGAAGATCCAGACCGATGGCAAGGTGGCGGTGGTCGAGGGCATTGACAGGTTGTCGGGCGCGATCGTCATGGCGACCGACTTGCGCGCGTCCGCCAGCCTGGTGATCGCCGGCCTCGTGGCCGTAGGCGAGACCATCGTCGACCGCATCTACCATCTGGACCGTGGCTACGATCAGATGGAAGAAAAGCTGCGGGGCATCGGCGCCAATATCGAAAGAGTGAAATGATCACCCTCGCCCTTTCCAAAGGCCGCATCTTCGACGAAACCTTGCCGCTGCTCGCGGCTGCGGGCATTGAGGTGCTGGAAGATCCGGAAACGTCGCGCAAGCTGATCCTGCCGACCAACCAGCCCGGCGTGCGCGTGGTGCTGGTGCGTGCCACCGACGTGCCCACCTACGTCGAGTACGGCGGCGCCGATCTGGGTGTGACCGGTAAGGACACACTGATCGAACACGGCGGCCAGGGCCTGTACCAGCCGCTGGATCTGCAGATCGCCAAGTGCCGCATGAGCGTGGCGGTGCGCAATGACTTTGACTATGCCTCGGCCATGCGGCAGGGTTCGCGCCTGAAGGTGGCCACCAAGTACACGGCCATCGCGCGCGAATTTTTCGCCAGCAAGGGCGTGCACGTGGACCTGATCAAGCTCTACGGCAGCATGGAACTCGCGCCGCTCACCGGTCTGGCCGATGCCATCGTGGACCTGGTGTCCACCGGCAACACGCTCAAGGCCAACCAGCTGGTCGAGGTCGAACGCATCATGGACATCAGCTCGCGCCTGGTGGTCAACCAGGCCGCGCTCAAGCTCAAGCAGGCCGCCATCCGCCCCATTCTCGACGCCTTCTCCAGCGCCATCGAAAAAAACGCCGTACCGTCATGAGCCTCACCGCTTCGCCCCTCCGACTGTCCACCACCTCGGCCGATTTTGAGGCGCAGTTTGCCGCCCGGCTCCATTGGTCGGCGGAGACGGACAGCGCGATCGAGCAGCGAGTCGCGGACATCCTGGCCGATGTGCAGCAGCGCGGTGATGCCGCGGTGCTGGAATACACCGCACGTTTTGACGGCCTGACGGTGGACAGCCTCCAGAATCTGGAGCTCACCCAGGCCGAACTCAAGGCCGCGTTTCACAGCCTGCCCGCCGCCCAGCGCGACGCACTGGAATCGGCCGCGCGCCGGGTGCGCAGCTACCACGAGGCGCAGAAGAAGGCCAGCGGCGAGAGCTGGAGCTACCGCGACGAAGACGGTACCCTGCTGGGTCAGAAGGTCACGCCGCTGGACCGCGTGGGCATCTACGTACCCGGCGGCAAGGCGGCCTATCCCTCCAGCGTGTTGATGAACGCGATCCCCGCCCATGTGGCCGGGGTGGACGAGATCATCATGGTCGTGCCCACGCCCCGGGGTGAAAAGAACGCATTGGTGCTGGCCGCGGCCTATGTGGCCGGCGTCACCCGCGCCTTCACCATCGGTGGCGCCCAGGCCGTGGCCGCGCTGGCCTACGGCACGGCCACCGTGCCCAAGGTCGACAAGATCACCGGCCCGGGCAACGCCTACGTGGCGAGCGCCAAGAAGCGTGTGTTCGGCACCGTGGGCATTGACATGATCGCCGGCCCGAGCGAAATCCTGGTGCTGGCCGATGGCAGCACGCCGGCCGACTGGGTGGCGATGGACCTGTTCAGCCAGGCCGAACACGACGAACTGGCCCAATCGATCCTGCTGTGTCCGGACGAGGCCTACATAGCCGCCGTTCAGGCCGCCATTGATCGCCTGCTGCCGACCATGCCGCGCGCAGCCATCATCGCCAGGAGCCTGAACGACCGCGGCGCGCTGATCCAGACGCGCGACATGGAAGAGGCCTGCGCCATCAGCAACCGCATCGCGCCCGAGCACCTGGAGGTGTCGAGCAGCGAGCCGCACCGCTGGGAGCCGCTGCTCAAACACGCCGGCGCCATCTTCCTCGGCGCCTACACCAGCGAAAGCCTGGGCGACTACTGCGCCGGCCCCAACCACGTGCTGCCCACCAGCGGCACGGCGCGTTTCTCGTCCCCGCTGGGCGTGTACGACTTCCAGAAGCGCAGCAGCCTGATCGAGGTCAGCGCCGCTGGAGCACAAACGCTGGGCACCATCGCCGCCGAGCTGGCCTATGGCGAAGGCCTTCAGGCCCATGCCCGTGCTGCGGAGATGCGTCTGAACGAAGTGCCCCCCATGCGAGTCGCGAAATGAACGCCATGAACACCCCGAACCCGCTGCGCTTCATCCGCCAGGACATCCAGTCCATGCACGCCTACGCCATCCAGGACTCGGCCGGCATGGTCAAGCTCGATGCGATGGAGAACCCGTTCTCGCTGTCGCCCGAGCTGCAAGCCCAGCTGGGTGCCCGCTTGGGCGCCGTCGCGATCAATCGCTACCCCGGCGGCCGCATCGACGATCTGAAGCAGGCGCTGGCCCGCTACGTGGACCTGCCCGCAGGCTTCGACCTGATGCTGGGCAACGGTTCGGACGAGCTGATTGCCCTGCTGGCGATGGCTTGTGACGTGCCCGGTGCCAGCATCCTGGCGCCGTTGCCCGGCTTCGTGATGTACCAGATGAGCGCGCAGCTGCAGGGCCTGGTCTTCCACGGCGTGCCGCTGACAGCCGATTTCGAGCTGGACGAAGCCGCCATGCTGGCCGCGATGCGCGAGCACCTGCCCGCCATCACCTACATCGCGTATCCGAACAACCCCACCGCCAACCTCTGGGATGCGGGCGTGATCCGGCGCTTGGTCGCCGAGGCCGCCACCTTCGGCGGGCTGGTGGTGATGGACGAGGCCTATCAGCCGTTTTCCAGCAAGACCTGGCTCGACGAAATTCGAGCCGACCCGGTGGCCAACGCCAACGTGCTGCTCATGCGCACGCTGTCCAAGTTCGGCCTCGCCGGCGTGCGCCTGGGCTACATGCTCGGGCCTCAGACGCTGGTGCACGAGGTGGACAAGCTGCGCCCGCCCTACAACGTGAGCGTGCTCAACGCCGAATGCGCGCTGTTCGCACTGGAGCATGCCGATGTGTTCGCGCAACAAGCGGCTCAGATCCGCGAGCAGCGGGCGCTGCTGATCGGCGCGCTGGCCCGCATGCCGGGCGTGACGCCGTTCCCCAGCGACGCCAACATGGTGCTGGCGCGTGTGCCCGATGCACAACGCTGCTTCGACGGTCTGAAGGCGCGCGGCATTCTGGTCAAGAATGTTTCTAAAATGCACCCATCGCTGGCCAACTGCCTGCGCCTCACGGTGGGCACCCCCGCCGAGACTGCGTTACTGATCAGCGCCCTGCAACAAACCCTATGACCGTCATGTCCTCCGTTTCCCCTGCCGCTGCCGCCGACCGAGTGGCCGACGTCCAGCGCAACACCGCGGAAACGCAGATCAGCGTGCGCATCAACCTCGACGGTTCGGGTGCGGCGAAGCTGTCCACCGGCATCGGGTTCTTCGATCACATGCTCGACCAGATTGCCCGCCACGGGTTGATCGATCTGGACATCCAGGCCCAGGGCGACCTGCACATCGACGGCCACCACACGGTGGAAGACGTGGGCATCACGCTCGGTCAGGCCTTTGCCAAGGCCGTGGGCGACAAAAAGGGCATCCGCCGCTACGGCCACGCCTATGTGCCGCTCGACGAGGCGCTGTCGCGCGTAGTGGTCGATTTCTCGGGCCGTCCCGGCCTGCACATGCGCGTGCCGTTCAAGAGCGGCATGGTCGGCGGCTTCGACACGCAGCTCGCCTTCGAGTTTTTCCAGGGTTTCGTCAACCACGCTGGCGTGACGCTGCACATCGACAACCTGCACGGCGAGAACGCCCACCACCAGGCCGAGACCGTGTTCAAGGCTTTCGCACGCGCGCTGCGCATGGCGCTGGAGCGCGACACGCGCCTGGGTGACGTGATTCCCTCGACCAAAGGCTCGCTCTGAGTTTTTCTGCTCCCTTGCTCCGATGAAATCCAAGACAGTCGCCGTGGTGGACTACGGCAGCGGCAATCTGCGCTCCGTGTCGCAGGCCGTGGTGCATGTGGCCGCAGGCAGCGGTCTCGATGTGCTCGTCACCTCCGACCCCCAGGCGGTCTTCGACGCCGAGCGCGTGGTGCTGCCCGGGCAGGGCCACATGGCCGACTGCATGAACGAACTGGCCGCGTCCGGTCTGAAAGAGGCCGTGTTGCACGCCGCGGCGAACAAACCGCTCTTTGGTGTCTGCGTGGGCATGCAGATGTTGCTCGACCGCAGCGAAGAAGGTCCGACCGATGGCCTGGGTCTGATTCCGGGCGAGGTGGTGCGCTTCCGCCTCGAAGGCCGCCTGCAGGCCGACGGCAGCCGGTACAAGGTGCCTCAGATGGGCTGGAACCAGGTGTTCCACGATCTGGGGCGCGGCGTGGCACACCCCTTGTGGACGGGCATCGATGAAGGTGCGTATTTCTACTTCGTGCACAGCTTCTATGCCCGCCCGTCCCATGCACAGCACTGCGTGGGTGAGGCCGACTACGGTGGCCGCTTTGCGGCAGCGATCGCCCGCGACAATATTTTTGCCACCCAGTTTCACCCCGAAAAGAGCGCCGACCAGGGCCTGGCGCTCTACCGCAATTTCCTGTCCTGGAAACCTTAACCGTCCACTTCTTTCCGACCACCATGCTGCTGATTCCTGCCATTGATCTCAAAGACGGCCAGTGCGTTCGCCTCAAGCAGGGCGACATGGACCAAACCACCGTTTTCGGAGAAGACCCCGCCGCCGTGGCCCGTGGCTGGGTTGACAAGGGTGCGCGCCGCGTGCACCTGGTGGACCTGAACGGCGCTTTTGCCGGCAAGCCGAAAAACGAACAGGCCATCCGAGCCATCCTCAAGAGCATCGGTTCGGAGGTGGACGTGCAACTCGGTGGTGGTATCCGTGATCTCGACACCATCGAACGCTACCTCGATGCCGGCCTGCGCTACGTGATCATCGGCACCGCCGCGGTGAAGAACCCCGGCTTTCTGCAGGACGCCTGCACCGCGTTCGGCGGCCACATCATCGTGGGCCTGGACGCCAAGGACGGCAAGGTCGCCACCGACGGCTGGAGCAAGCTCACCGGCCACGAGGTGGTCGATCTGGGCAAGAAGTTCGAAGACTACGGCGTTGAGTCCATCATCTACACCGACATCGGCCGCGACGGCATGCTTTCTGGCATCAACATCGAAGCCACCGTCAAGCTGGCGCAGTCGCTGTCCATACCCGTGATCGCCTCGGGTGGTCTGTCGAACCTGGAGGACATCCGCAAGCTTTGCGGTGTGGAGGACGAGGGTGTCGAGGGCGTGATCTGTGGCCGCTCCATTTACAGCGGTGACCTCGATTTTGAAGCCGCTCAGAATCTTGCTGACGAGTTGAACGGCTGAGCATGCTCGCCAAACGCATCATCCCCTGCCTGGACGTGACCGGTGGCCGCGTGGTCAAGGGCGTCAACTTTGTCGAGCTGCGCGACGCCGGCGATCCGGTGGAGATCGCCGCGCGCTACAACGATCAGGGTGCCGATGAACTGACCTTCCTGGACATCACGGCCACCAGTGACGGTCGCGACCTGATCCTGCACATCATCGAAGCCGTGGCCTCGCAGGTCTTCATTCCGCTCACGGTGGGCGGCGGGGTGCGTACCGTAGAAGATGTGCGCCGCCTGCTCAACGCGGGTGCCGACAAGACCAGTTTCAATTCGGCGGCGATTGCGAACCCGCAGGTGATCCGCGAAGCGTCCGACAAATACGGTGCGCAATGCATCGTGGTCGCCATCGACGCGAAGCGCCGCTTTGGTGAGGACATGTTCAACCGCGGTGAGGGCTGGGATGTCTACAGCCACGGCGGGCGCAAGAACACCGGACTGGACGTCATCGCCTGGGCGAAGCAGATGGCCGATTTCGGCGCCGGCGAAATCTTGCTCACCAGCATGGACCGCGACGGCACCAAGTCGGGCTTTGACCTGGCGCTCACCCGAGCTGTGTCTGATGCGGTGAATGTGCCGGTGATCGCCTCCGGCGGTGTGGGAAACCTCGATCATCTGGCCGACGGCGTGCAACAGGGCGGGGCGGATGCCGTGCTGGCCGCCAGCATCTTCCACTACGGCGAATACACCGTGGCCCAGGCCAAAGCGCGCATGGCCGAGCGCGGCATACCGGTCCGTATCTGACCGGAGCGGACTCTTCAGTTGTTGAGGCCCGACGGGTTCGGCCATTGCCGGTCCAACCGGTCTTCCAGTTCGCCGATGCTGGCCTCCAGGCCGTTGCCGGATTGTTCGATCACCCGGGTCAGAACGGCCTGTGATTGATCGATCTTCTGCTGCACTTTTTCAGACAATTCCAGCTCGCGCGCGGCCATGGACTGCATCTCCGTTTGCAGGTACTGGCGCAATTCGGTGAACCGGGATGCCTCTGCCTTGTCGGCCAGATGGCGCTGATCGGTGGCTTCTCGCGTGATGCGCCGCACTTCCATCAGGTGCACCGTCTGGTAGTAGACCAGCGCGAGCAGAAACACCACCAGCACCAAGGTCAGCATACCCAGCAACACCAGTCCCAGTGGGGCCTGTACCTGCGCGAACCCGAAACTGAGTGCCGTGGGTTGCAGTATCTGTTCGAAATTGAGTGCCACGAACCCGGCGATCAGCAGGATGAACAGGATCAGGATGAGCGTTCGGATTTTCATATCGGTGTCCTGTTGGTGAACCCGGCCCCGGAGTGGAGCAGGCGATCAGAGCAAACCCATCCTACCGTCATTCGGCCAAAGCCTCTGTCGGGTGCCGCACACATGGTAGATTCCTTCCATGAACTGGTTGGACGAAGTGAAATGGGACGCCCAGGGGCTGGTCCCGGTGATCGCGCAGGAAGCGGCGAGTGGCGACGTGCTGATGTTCGCCTGGATGAACCGAGAGGCCTTGCAGAAAACGGCCGAACTCGGCCGCGCAGTGTATTTCAGCCGCTCACGCAACAAGCTCTGGTTCAAGGGCGAAGAGTCAGGCCATGTGCAGACGGTGCACGACATCCGGCTCGATTGCGACAACGACGTGGTGCTGCTCAAGGTCACGCAACTCGGCCATGAGCCGGGCATCGCCTGTCACACCGGGCGCCACAGCTGCTTCTACCAACGCCATGAAAACGGGCTATGGCATGCGGTCGATCCGGTGCTCAAAGACCCCGAATCCATCTACAAATGATCCCCATGTCTTCCACCGATGCCCTGGCGCGCCTGGCCGCCGTGATTGAGAGTCGCAAGCCAGCGAATGGCGGTGATCCCGAAAAAAGTTACGTCGCCCGCCTGATGCACAAAGGTCCGGATGCGTTCCTGAAGAAAATTGGCGAAGAGGCCACCGAGGCCGTGATGGCTGCCAAGGACTGTGACCATGGTGGCGACGGTCAGAAGCTGGTGAACGAAGTGGCCGATCTCTGGTTCCACTGCATGATCGCGCTGGCGCACTATGGCAAGACCCCGGCCGATGTGGTGAACGAACTCTCGCGGCGCGAGGGTTTGAGCGGCCTGGAAGAAAAAGCGCTGCGCAAGGCGGTGGCGCGCGAAGCCGAGTCCAAATCCTGAAAGGAAGCGACATGAACGACATCATCGACGTCAAAGCCGTCGACAGCGAAAAAGCCGAGTCGCTCAAGACCATCGGCTGGATCAGCTATTTGCTGCATCTGATCGTGGCGGTGGCCGCGGTCATTCCTGGAGCGCAGGTGGGTGCTGGTCTGCTGATCGTGGCGTTGATCATCGACCTGGTGAAGCGGTCCGACGCCGAAGGCACCTGGCAGGCCAGCCATTTCTCGTGGCGCATCCGCACCGTGATCTGGGCTGGCGTGCTCTATGTGGTGACGTTCCCTCTGTTTCTTCTGTTGTACCTGCCTGGTGCGATCGCCTGGGCCATCATTTCCATCTGGTTCCTCTACCGCATCGTCAAGGGCATGGTGCGCATGAACGCCAGCCAATCCCTGCCCGACTGAACACGCCTACCCATGAGCACGCACGACCCGGACTGCATTTTTTGCAAGATCATCGCTGGCCAGATTCCCTCGAAAAAGGTGTATGAAGACGAGGAGTTGTACGTTTTTCATGACATCCACCCCTGGGCGCCGGTGCATTTTCTGATGGTGCCCAAAATGCACCTCGCATCGATGGCTCAGCTCACATCCGAACATGAACGCTTGATGGGGCGCATGATGGTGCTCGCACCGAAACTCGCCATGGAACAGGGCTGCAATCCGTATCCCGATGGCGGATTCCGCATGGTGTGCAACACCGGCTCCGAGGGCGGGCAAGAAGTGCGGCATTTGCATGTGCACATCATGGGCGGACCACGACCCTGGTTGCGGGGCTGACACCGACCAAGAGGTATTTGGCTGGGGGCGGGATTTCCCTTTGAAGGGCTTCTGAACTCTGCCCCGGGCTTAGAATCCCACCCATAGCGTCCAACGCTTCATTTCTATATCTGGAGAAAATTATGGGTTCTTTTTCGATTTGGCACTGGCTGATCGTGCTGTTGATTGTCGTGATGGTGTTCGGGACCAAAAAACTCAAGAACATTGGCTCGGATCTGGGCGGTGCCGTCAAAGGTTTCAAGGACGGCATCAAGGAGGGTGGCCAGAGTGCTGCCGATACCCCCCCCTCGGCACCCGCCGGTCAGGTGACCCAGGACACGCGCACCGACAAAAACACCATCGACGTCGAAGCCAAGCAAAAAAGCTGATGTTGTGCAACAGCGGTTGTTTCCTGAACCGCTGTGAACCCGGCACGGGCATGGCCCGTGCCCGCCTTGATTTCCGGATGGCCGACACATGATTGATCTGGGCATTTCCAAACTCGCCCTCATTGGGGCGGTGGCGCTGATCGTCATCGGCCCTGAGAAGCTTCCGCGCGTTGCGCGCACGGTGGGTGCTTTGCTGGGCAAGGCTCAGCGCTACGTTTCGGACGTGAAGGCCGAGGTGAGCCGGTCGATGGAGCTCGAAGAGCTCAAGAAGATGAAAGAGTCGGTCGAGAGCGCTGCCCGCGACGTCGAGTCCTCGGTGCAGAGCGGCGCAGGTGACTTCGAAAAATCCTGGTCCGAAGCGACAGCCGGCCTGGAGGGCAACACGGCCTCTTACGATGAGGCGCTGGGTTCCATCGGATCTGATCTGCACCCCACCTACAAGCACCCCAAGAAGAACTGGCGCATCAAGCAAAAGGCCATGCCCCAGTGGTTCAAGGCCCGCACAGGTGTTCGTACCCGCACCCAGTCGGGTGCCGCGCGCGTGGCGCGTTTCCGTCCTCGCTCCACTACCGCTCCCCGTTGATGTCCGACCCCAAAGATTCCACCGACGAACTCGCCGGTTCCGAGCAGCCTTTTGTCCAGCATCTGATGGAGCTGCGTGATCGGCTGCTCTACGGTATCGTGGGGTTGGCGATCTGCATGGCGTTGCTGGCCTTCTGGCCAGGCCCCAGCGGGCTGATCGACCTGATCGCGGTGCCCATTCGTGCGCACATGCCACCCGATGCCAAGCTGATCGCGGTGGGCGTGTTTTCCCCCTTTTTCGTGCCCATCAAGGTGCTGGCCATGGCGGCCCTGCTGCTGTCGTTGCCGTGGTGGATGTACCAGATCTGGGCCTTTGTGGCTCCGGGGCTGTACAGCCACGAAAAACGCTTTGCGATCCCTCTGATCGTGCTGGGCAGCTTGCTGGCCTATGTGGGGATTGCCTTTGTGCAGTTGTTTGTGCTTGACAAGATGTTTGGCTTCATCCAGCAGTTCACCCCCGCCAGTGTTGCGGCCACGCCCGACATTGCGTCGTACGTGGAAGCTATCCTGTCGCTCTACCTGGCCTTCGGTCTGGCGTTCCAGGTGCCCATTGTGGTGGTGCTGCTGGTGAAGACGAACATGGTGACGGTGCAGAAGCTCAAGGAGTTTCGCGGCTATTTCATCGTCGTCGCGTTTGTCATCGCCGCGGTGGTGACCCCACCCGATGTCATTTCGCAACTTGCACTGGCGGTGCCCATGTGCCTGCTGTACGAGGTGGGCATCTGGGGCGCGCAGTGGTTCATCAAGAACACCGCTGTGCCTGAAGCGCCGGCTGAAGACGTTCCTGCGAAGTGAGTTGCCTTTGGGTCGGACCCGTGAGACGGGTTCCGAGCTTCGGATTCACTCGACCGGCCTGGGTGGCGGTGTGCGCTTCCCCGGGGTGATGTCAATGCGGCTTTTGCCGTCCTTGCGCACCACATCCAATGTGGCCGGTGTGCCCGGTTGAAGCCCGGCCACAGCAGACAGCAGTTGTGCTACATTGGTGACATCGCGACCCGCCACGCCAACGATCACATCCCCAGGGCGGATGCCTGCCTGGGCAGCCGGGCCATTCTGCAAGACGCCCGTGATGATGACGCCAGTGCCAGACGACAGGCCAAAACTTTCGGCCAGCTCCGGGGTCAGGTCCTGAGGCTCCACACCGATCCAGCCGCGAGTGACCTGGCCGTCGCGCACGATGGCATCCAGGACACTGCGCGCGGTTGAAGTCGGGATGGCAAAACCGATGCCCATGGACCCCCCCGAGCGCGAGTAGATGGCGGTGTTGATGCCCATCAGGTGGCCATTGATGTCCACCAGCGCACCGCCCGAGTTGCCCGGGTTGATGGCCGCATCGGTCTGGATGAAGTTTTCAAAGGTGTTGATGCCAAGCTGCGTGCGCCCCAGCGCGCTGACGATGCCGCTGGTCACGGTTTGCCCCACACCGAAAGGATTGCCGATGGCCAGCACCTGATCGCCGATGGAAAGGGCGTCGGAATCTCCCAGTGTGATCACCGGCAGTTCCTTCAGGTCGACCTTCAGAATCGCCAGATCGGTTTCGGGATCGGTCCCAATCACCTGTGCTGCGCTTTTTCGACCATCGTTGAGGATGACCTCGATCTGGTCGGCTTCTTCAATCACATGGTTGTTCGTCAGGATGTAGCCCGCAGGGCTGACGATCACACCCGAACCCAGACCCGCCTGGGGCTGTGCCTTGCCCTGTTCGCCGAAAAAGAAGCGGAACCAGGGGTCTGCATTCGGGCTCCCGGCTTCGGCTGCTTTGCTGGTGTTGATACTCACCACCGCGGGCGATGCAGCTCGCGCAGCAGCGCTGAAGCTGTTGGTCGCAGGCAGGGAAATCCTGGGTGCAGGGGCTTCCAGCACTGGGACCACTGAAGTGAATGTGGGCTTGCGGTTCAGCCACTCGGGTTTGAGTGTGGCAACCACAAAAAAGGCTGCCAGCAGCACGGTCACGGATTGGGCAAAAACCAGCCAGAGTCGTTTCATGTCGGATCAGTGTGTACAAGTCTTGGGTCGCAGGCACCTGAGTGTGGGCCATCCCGCTTGACCTGATTGTGCTGCATATGGCATCTTGGGTTCAGAGTTCAACCGGTTTGATGCACGTCAAGGCGGGGGATGCCCGCAACGGTTGCAATGGCGGCCTATCACGCAAGGAATGGAGCACACAATGAAAGCCATGGTGGATCTTTTTTCAACCGACTACGGCCTGTTCAGCATCGCCGGCATCATTTTCATGATCGGTATGGCGATCTGGTTTTACCGCTTTTTCATGCGAAAGATCTCTGAAGCCGAGCGCGCGCAGGGTTCCCAGCGCTGAGTTTTCGCGCATTTGAGCGCGACCCGTCACCAGGGCGCTGCTCCACACAGGGGCTGTCAGAATAAGGTCAGTGCTTGGCAGACATATCGTGCGTTTGCCAGTTTTGACTCCTTGTTGACTCCCTGTTTATGAACCCTCCAGATTCCCACGTCACTCGCGCGGCCTTGCTGGCGTCTTTTGACGAACTCCTGCAGCCTGCGTTGTTTCGCGACCATGGCCCCAACGGTCTGCAGGTGGAGGGGCGGGCTGAAGTTCGGAAACTGGTTTCCGGTGTCACCGCGAGTCTGGCCTTGATCGACGCGGCCATCGCGGAGAACGCCGATGCCATCCTGGTTCATCATGGTCTTTTCTGGCGAGGGCAGGATGGGCGGGTCACCGGATGGATGAAGCAACGTCTGTCGCGCCTGCTGGCACACGACATCAACTTGTTTGCGTACCATTTGCCGCTTGATGCCCACCCCACTCTGGGCAACAACGCGCAGTTGGCCCGACACCTGGGTATTGCGCTGCGCGAGGGTCCCGACCACCGGTTTGGTGAACAGTCTCTGGGCTTCCTGGGGCTGCGCTCCATGGCCTCTGCGTCAGCGCTGGCTGATCATGTCGCCTTGGCACTGGGTCGGCCGGTCACGCTGGTGGCTGAGCCGGACCGGCCCATCGAGTGCGTCGCCCTCTGCACCGGTGGCGCTCAAGGATATTTCGAATCCGCCATTGCGGCCGGCGCTGACGTGTTCATCACCGGCGAAATATCGGAACCACAAGCCCACTACGCCCGCGAATGCGGCGTGGCCTATATCGCCTGCGGGCACCATGCGTCCGAGCGTTACGGGGCACCGGCTGTGGCGGGACATGTCGCCACAGAGCTTGGTTTGCGGCATATTTTTATCGACATCCCCAATCCGGCCTGAGCCACGGTTACCGCATGAAATCATCAGAGCACCCGTCTCCCGCACCTCGCCGCCCTGTGTTGGTGACCATGGGTGATCCGGCGGGCATCGGACCTGAAATCATTGCGAAGGCCATGCGAGAGCGGCCAGAGCTGCAGCGTCAGCTGGTGGTGGCGGGCGACATGGCGACGCTGCAGCGCGCGGCGCTTGCAACCGATGCAAATGATGGTCCTGGGCAACTGGCTTTTGTCCGGATCCCTGACCTCGGGCACTGGGGCGGGGTTCCTGCTGACCATGTGGCCATCATCCAGACCTGCGAGTTGAAGCGGCCTGTGGCCTTGGGGCAGATTGACGCCCTGGCGGGAAGGGCCGCGGCCGATTGCATCCGGTTTGCTGCCGAAGCGGCGCTCAAAGGGGATGCCAGGGCGGTGGTGACCGCGCCCATCCACAAGGAGGCGCTGGCCGCGGCCGGGGTGGCACATCCTGGCCACACAGAGTTCCTGCAGGCGCTGGCCGCTGCGCACCTGGGCGTGTCCATCGACAACTTGCCGGTGCGCATGATGCTGAGCTGTCCCGGTTTGCGCACGGTGCTCGTGAGCATTCATGTTTCGCTGCGGCAGGCGCTGGATTTGGTGACGGTTGAGCGCATCTTGCAGACACTGCGGATCACGGACGCGCATTTCCGCCGGTGTGGCCTGCCGCTGGTGCGCATCGCCGTGGCGGGACTGAACCCGCACGCCGGCGAAGGCGGGCTGTTTGGGCGGGAGGAGCTGGACACCATTGCGCCGGCCGTGCAACAGGCGGTGCGAGAAGGTATGCAGGTCAGTGGGCCGCATGCGCCCGACACGGTGTTCATGCGAGCCCGGCAAGGTCATTTTGATGTGGTGGTGGCCATGTACCACGACCAGGGGCTCATTCCGGTGAAGCTGCTGGGGCTGGAGCACGGTGTGAACACCACACTGGGCTTGCCCTTTGTACGCACAAGCCCTGACCACGGTACCGCATTTGATCTGGCTGGAACCGGGCGTGCGAGTGCTGCCAGCCTGTTGGCCGCGATCGATGCCGCTCTGCAAATGACCGCTTCAACCCGCATATGAAAAAGGGAGGGAGCCGCGTCGACACGGTCCCCTCCCTGTGTGTATCCCGGCGGACGTCTATTTGCGCAGGCTGTCGCGGATCTCGCGCAGCAACACCACGTCTTCCGGCGTGGGTGCGGGCGCTGCTGGAGCGCCAGACTCATCGCGCTTCATTCGGTTGATTTGTTTGACCATCATGAAAATGATGAACGCCAGAATGAAAAAATTGATGGCGACGGTGATGAAGTTGCCGTAGGCCAGGGTGGGCACGCCCGCTTCCTTGAGTGCTGCCAGCGTGGGCGCAGTACCTTCAGGCACCGTACCCAGGGCGATGTAGAGGTTGGTGAAATCGAGGTTGCCGAAGACGGATCCCACGACCGGCATGATCACGTCTTCCACCAGCGAGCCGACGATCTTGCCAAACGCGCCACCAATGATCACACCAACCGCCAAGTCGATCACATTGCCCTTGACGGCAAACTCCTTGAATTCCTGCATCATGCCCATGCCTGTACCTCTGAAGGTGGTTGATCAAACCGTCTGGCCGTTTCCTGCTCCTGTCAAAGGCATTCTCTCATGGCGTTCGTGAATGCCGCCTTTCAGTCCCAACCCCTGATTCAGGTCAACTGCCAGTCGCTGTCACCACATCACAATACCCCGCGCAGTAACCTCGGCAGTCAAAAATGACCCTGTTGCGCTCCGGTACAATGCAGGGTTGCCCCCAGTATCTCCGTCAAGAACCGTCATTGAAAGATCCCCATGAGTGAAGCAACCGTTGATGCGACTGTGGACAACAGCCGCCGCACTTGGCTGATCACATCCTGCGCCATGGGTGGCGTGGGAGCAGCGGCCGTCGCAGTTCCTTTTGTGAGCACATTTCAGCCTTCTGAACGCGCCAAAGCGGCGGGGGCAGCGATCGAAGTGGATATCTCGGCGCTCCTGCCTGGCGAAAAGCGGGTGGTCGAATGGCGGGGCAAGCCCGTGTGGATCATGCGTCGCACGCCAGAGCAACTGGCTGCACTCGAAAAACAGGAAGACCAGCTGGCCGATCCGACTTCAGAGCGCAAAGCCTATCCGACGCCCGAATACGCCAAGAACCGCCATCGCTCGATCAAGCCCGAAATTCTGGTGGCCGTGGGCATTTGCACCCACCTCGGCTGCTCGCCAGGCGACAAGTTGACACCAGGCCCGCAGCCATCTTTGCCAGACGACTGGCAGGGTGGCTTCCTGTGTGCGTGTCACGGTTCCACATTTGATGTGGCGGGACGTGTTTTCAAGAACAAGCCCGCGCCGGACAACCTGGAGGTGCCGCCGCATTACTACCTGTCGGACACCACTTTGCTGGTGGGTGAAGAGAAAACCGCCTGAGCTGCAAAGCAGCGACCTGCAAGCAGACAACTGACCACAGAGGCATCCCATGGCTGAATTCAAAGAAATATCTCCCGACGCACCCCTGGTCCAGAAAACGATGAACTGGATCGACAACCGGTTCCCTCTGACCAAGCTCTTCAATGAGCACATGGCCGAGTACTACGCACCAAAAAACTTCAACTGGTGGTACATCTTCGGCTCGCTGGCCCTGCTGGTGCTGGTGATCCAGATCGTCACCGGCATCTTTCTGGTGATGCACTACAAGCCCGACGCCAACCTCGCGTTCGCCTCGGTCGAGTACATCATGCGCGACGTGCCCTGGGGCTGGTTGATCCGCTACATGCACTCCACGGGCGCGTCGGCGTTCTTCATCGTGGTCTATCTGCACATGTACCGCGGTCTGATCTATGGCTCGTACCGCAAGCCGCGTGAACTGGTCTGGGTATTCGGTTGCGCGATCTTCCTGGTGCTCATGGCTGAAGCTTTCATGGGTTACCTGCTGCCTTGGGGTCAGATGTCCTATTGGGGCGCTCAGGTGATCGTGAACCTGTTCTCGGCCATTCCCTTCGTCGGTCCTGACTTGGCCTTGCTGATCCGCGGTGACTTTGTGGTCGGTGATGCCACACTCAACCGCTTCTTCAGCTTCCACGTGATCGCCGTGCCGCTGGTGCTGCTGGGCCTGGTGGTGGCGCACATCATTGCGCTGCACGAAGTGGGCTCCAACAACCCGGACGGCGTAGAGATCAAGGGCCCCGGCGCACCGAGAGACGCCCAAGGCCATCCGGTCGACGGCATTCCCTTTCATCCCTATTACAGCGTGCACGACATCTTTGGCGTGTCGTTGTTCCTGATGGTGTTCTCGGCGATCGTGTTCTTCGCGCCCGAGTTCGGCGGCTACTTCCTGGAGTTCAACAACTTCATCCCGGCCGATCCGCTGGTGACGCCGCTGCACATTGCGCCGGTCTGGTACTTCACGCCGTTCTATTCGATGCTGCGTGCGATCACCAGTGAAATGATGTATGCCCTGATTGCCTGCGTGTTGCTGGGTGCGTTGCTGGGCGTGGCGAAAGCCAAACTCAGCCTGATCATGAAGGGCGCTGTGGTGGGAGGTGCCGTGGTGCTCGTGGCGCTGATGATGGCCATTGACGCCAAGTTCTGGGGTGTGGTCGCCATGGGTGGCGCCGTGATCATCCTGTTCTTCCTGCCTTGGCTGGACAACAGCCCCGTCAAGTCGATCCGCTACCGCCCGAACTGGAACAAGTGGTTGTATGCCGTGTTCGTCATCAACTTCCTGATCCTGGGCTACCTGGGTGTGCTGCCGCCGTCGCCGGTGGGTGAGCGCGTTTCGCAGGTCGGTACCCTGTTCTACTTTGGCTTCTTCCTGCTGATGCCCTGGTGGAGTCGGCTCGGCGAGTTCAAGCCGGTGCCGAGCCGCATCAACTTCAAGCCTCACTGAGACACACCAGCACAAGCGGAGAATCAAGCAAATGAAAAAAATCCTTCTGGGCTTTGCACTGGCTCTGGGGCTTTCGGCCAGCGCACTGGCTGCAGGCGGTTTTGGCGTGCCGATTGAAAAGGTGCCCAACCGAACCAACGACGTGGCCGCGCTTCAAAACGGCGCCAAGATCTTTGTCAACTACTGCCTGAGCTGCCATTCGGCGGCCTTCATGCGCTACAACCGACTGCGCGACATTGGCCTGACCGACAAACAGATCGCGGAGAACCTGACCTTCGCCACCGACAAGATCGGTGACACGATGAAGGCGTCGATCGATCCCCGCCAGGCGAAAGAGTGGTTTGGTGCCAATCCGCCCGACCTGACCGTGATCGCGCGCTCGCGTTCCGGTGCGGGTTATTCCGGTGCGGACTACCTCTACACCCTGCTGCGCAGCTATTACCGCGACGAAACCAAGCCCACTGGCTGGAACAACCTGGTGTTTCCGAACATCGGCATGCCCCATCCGCTGTGGGAGCTCCAGGGCGAGCGCAAGCCCGTCATGGAAAAGGTGACCAGCCATGGTCACGAAGTGGACGTCCTCAAGGGCTGGGAGCAGGGCAAAGAGGGCATCTTGAGCGCAGCTGAATACGATCAGAACGTGGGTGACCTGGTGGCCTACCTGCAATGGATGGGCGAACCAGCCCAAAATACCCGGGTGCGCTTGGGCGTCTGGGTGATGCTCTTTCTGGCGCTGTTCACCGTGGTGGCATGGCGTCTGAATGCCTCTTTCTGGAAAGACGTCAAGTAACTCACGCACCGCTTCAGGCTTCCGGTTTGATCCGAATGGCCTGAAAATCCACAGTGGTTGGCCTGCTGCCGCACACGAGCGGTCAGGTCGACCACTGTTTTTGCATTAAGGAGACTCCTCTATGATGGTTTTGTATTCGGGCACGACTTGTCCCTATTCCCACCGCTGCCGCTTTGTCCTGTTCGAGAAGGGCATGGATTTCGAGATCCGGGATGTAGACCTGTACAACAAGCCCGAAGACATCAGCGTCATGAACCCCTATGGCCAGGTGCCCATCCTGGTTGAGCGGGACCTGATTCTGTACGAATCGAACATCATCAATGAGTACATTGATGAACGCTTTCCTCACCCCCAGCTGATGCCCGGTGATCCCGTGGATCGGGCGCGCGTGCGGCTGTTCCTGCTGAACTTCGAAAAAGAGCTGTTTACCCATGTGTCTGTGCTCGAGAACCGCAGCACCAAAGGCAACGACAAGGCGCTGGAAAAGGCACGGGCTCACATCCGCGACCGCCTGACCCAGCTCGCACCGGTGTTCCTGAAGAACAAGTTCATGTTGGGTGACAACTTCTCGATGCTGGATGTAGCCATCGCCCCGTTGCTGTGGCGTCTGGACTTCTATGGCATTGAACTGAGCAAGAACGCAGCGCCGCTGCTCAAGTACTCGGAGCGCATTTTCTCGCGTCCGGCCTACATCGAGGCACTGACGCCTTCTGAAAAGGTCATGCGCAAGTGATGGGTTGTGGCGGCATTCGCCATGACCTGTTGTCGAGACAGACCTTCATACATTCATGAGTCTTCCTGATCAGGACATCCCTTCGACCCGTCCGTACCTTATCCGTGCTTTGCACGAGTGGTGTGTCGATAACGGGTTTTCACCGTACATCGCCGTGCAGGTGGACGCGTCTGTACAGGTGCCTATGGACTTTGTGAACAATGGCGAGATCGTCCTCAATGTGAGCTTCGATGCGACCAGTTCGCTGCAGCTGGGCAATGAGTTCATCGAGTTCAAAGCCCGGTTCGGGGGTGTGGCCCGGGAGATTGTGGTGCCCATTGATCACGTTGTTGCGATCTATGCACGGGAGAATGGGCAAGGCATGGCGTTTCCGGCGCCTGTTGCGGCTGGTCGTGTCGGCCTTGCCCCGTCGGATGTGGTGTTGGCACCTGTTCGATCCGAAGACCCCGAGCGGGCCAGTCTGCGTGCGGTGCCCAGTGAACCAACGGCAGAGGGCATGTCTGCATCGACAGATGAAACGCCTCCCCGTGGTCCGAACAAGGGCGGTGGGCGTCCAACGCTCAAACGGGTCAAGTAAAATTAAGAATTGAACATCCGCCGCTTTAGCTCAGTTGGTAGAGCACTCGCCTTGTAAGCGATAGGTCGTCTGTTCGAGTCAGACAAGCGGCACCATTCAATGGATGTCCGGATTTCGGAGTTGCAGGGCAGGGCGCCCTTCGTGGGCATGATTCAGCGTTGAGGTGCCTGTACCTTGATACGAATGTTGCTGATGCGTGCGCCTTGATGTGTGAGCGTCTGCTGCAGGGCCGGTAGCAACTGGCGCAGCTTGGTAGAGGCAGCCGCACTGCTGACCAGCATGCACCATTCGGTTTCATGAATGGGGCCGGCCTGAACCTGGCGCCGCAGCGCAGCCGGGATCAGGTGCTGGATCTGTTCCAGGCACCACTGGGATTCGCGAATCTGTTCGCGCAACGCAGCCAGCGTGGGTGCGGCACTGGCCGCTTGTTCCAGGCTGAACTGGGTCTGAAATCGGTGGTCGGGCATGGGGTATCTCGGGACTGACCCGTTACCGTCAGAAAGGTTTGAAACGTGCACATCATTATCACGGATGCTTGGCTTGCCAAGAGCCGGGCTCTGCACCTGAGCGGTGTCAGGCTGGTTGCCATGGGAGCGTTCGCGTCACTTTTGATGATGCTGGGCGCAGTGGCTGCGTACCATTGGGTCTTTCTCGAGGGTGTTCGCCAGGGTTGGCCCGGTTTTGGTCCTGTGGCGCGTCTGGTGTCGCAAGGCGAACTCGACTCCAAGGAGATCTACATGCGCGAGAACCTGGATGCAATGGCGCGCAAGCTTGGGGAGATGCAAGGCCGCATGGTTCAAATTGAATCTCTCGGGGAGCGTGTGGCTGGCCTTGCGGGCATCAATCCCCAGGAGTTCAAGCTTCCCGCGGGCTCTGGGGGAGCACTGGTGGGCAGTCGTGAATTGACTGTGGAAGAGCTGATGGGGGCCATGGAACAACTCGATCGCAACACCGGTTCGAGGGTCGATTGGCTGACGGTGGTGGAATCCCGCCTGTTTGATCAGAAGATCCTGCGCACCATGGTGCCCACCGAGGAGCCGGTGAAGCGGGGCCAGGTGGGTTCCCCCTTCGGTTTTCGCATCGATCCCATCACCGGGCGTTCGGCCATGCACACGGGGCTGGATTTTCCGGCCGACACGGGAACCCCCATCCTGGCTGCGGCAGGTGGGGTGGTGGTGGTACAGGAGGTTCACCCGGCCTACGGGAACATGGTGGAAATCGATCATGGCAACGACCTGATCACCCGTTATGCGCATTCCTCCAGGGTGCTCGTCAAGAAAGGCGATATCGTCAAACGGGGGCAGAAGATCGCTGAAGTTGGCTCTACGGGTCGATCGACCGGACCTCATCTGCACTTTGAGGTCTGGGTATCGGGGGTTGTGCAAGATCCCAGGCGCTTCCTGGATGCGGGTGAAAACCTCGCAGCGGTACAGCTGGCGCCGAGAGGTCCGCGCAAGCCCTGAAGGCGTCTTGGTGCGCCAGTTAAAATCCCCACTTTGCTCTTGAAAGAGCAGCATTCGCAGGCACATCTGGGCTTACCGCTTTTGTGCCGCATTCGCTGGCAAGAGCCCTCCGATTTCCTTTTGCCTGTCCGGCACGTGTTGACACGTTGACGGTGCAGGCCCGCATGTATGGCCACAAACATTCTCACCAAAATATTTGGTAGTCGCAACGACCGCTTGCTCAAGACCTACCGCAAAACGGTGGAGCGGATCAATGGCCTTGAACCGCAGTTCGAAAAACTCAGTGACGAAGACATCAAGGCCCAGACCGAAGTCTTCAAGCGCCGCATAGCGGATGGTGAGGCGTTGGAGTCGGTGTTGCCGGAGGCGTTTGCGTTGGTGCGTGAGGCCAGCAAGCGCGTGATGAAGATGCGTCACTTCGACGTGCAGCTGGTCGGTGGCCTGGCATTGCACCATGGCAAGGTGGCCGAAATGCGCACCGGTGAAGGCAAGACGCTGACCGCCACGCTGCCGGTGTACCTGAACGCGCTCACCGGCAAGGGGGTGCACGTGGTGACGGTCAACGACTACCTGGCCAGCCGAGATGCTCAGTGGATGGGAAAGCTTTACACCTTTCTCGGACTCACGGTGGGCATCAACCTGCCACAGGCGCCGCGCGAAGAGAAGCAGGCCGCTTACGGCGCCGACATCACCTACGGCACCAACAACGAATACGGGTTCGACTACCTGCGCGACAACATGGTCTACGAGGCCGGTGACCGCGTGCAAAGGGGCCTCAACTACGCCATCGTGGACGAGGTGGACTCGATCCTGATCGACGAAGCGCGTACGCCGCTGATCATCAGTGGCCAGGCGGAAGACCAGACCCAGGTGTACCAGGCCATCAAGCAACTGGTTCCGCACCTGACCCGCCAGGAAGGTGAGGCCGATCCACGCACCGGCGAGGGTGTGACCAAACCGGGTGACTTTACGGTGGATGAAAAGGCGCACTCGATCCACATGACCGAGCAAGGCCACGAGAATGCCGAGCGACTGCTGGGCCAGGCCGGTTTGTTGCCCGAAGGTGCTTCGCTTTACGATCCGTCCAACATCGCCCTGATGCACCACCTGGTGACCTCGCTCAAGGCGCACCACCTCTATCACCGCGACCAGCACTATGTGAATCAGGGTGGCGAGATCGTCATCGTGGACGAGTTCACCGGTCGCCTGATGTCGGGCCGCCGCTGGAGCGATGGCCTGCACCAGGCGGTGGAGGCGAAGGAGGGCGTGGCGATCCAGCCGGAAAACCAGACGCTGGCATCGATCACTTTCCAGAACTACTTCCGCCTGTACGGCAAGCTCTCGGGCATGACCGGCACGGCCGATACCGAAGCCTACGAATTCCAGGAAATCTACGGCCTGGAAACGGTGGTGATTCCGCCGAACCGGATCAGCAAACGCGTCGATCAGCTCGACCGCGTGTACAAGACGACGCATGAAAAATACGTCGCCGCCATCGAAGACATTCGCGAGTGCCACGAGCGTGGTCAGCCGGTGCTGGTGGGTACCTCGTCGATCGAAAACTCGGAAATCATCGCCGCGCTGCTGGTCAAAGAGAACCTGCCACACGAGGTGCTCAACGCCAAGCAGCACGCCCGCGAGGCCGACATCATCGTCCAGGCAGGCCGTCCTGGTGCCATCACCATCGCCACCAACATGGCGGGCCGAGGCACCGATATCGTGCTCGGTGGCAACCTGGAAAAGATGACAGCAGCCATCGAGGGCGACGAGTCGCTGGACGAAGCGACCAAGGCTTCGCGCGTCGAAGCCCTGCGCCAGCAGTGGCAGTTGGACCACGAGAAGGTCAAGGCGCTGGGTGGCCTTCGCATCATTGCCACCGAGCGCCACGAAAGCCGTCGCATCGACAACCAGCTGCGTGGCCGATCGGGCCGCCAGGGCGATCCGGGCTCATCGCGCTTTTACCTGAGCCTGGACGATTCGCTGATGCGGATCTTCGCCGGTGACAAGGTGCGCGCCATCATGGACCGCCTGAAGATGCCCGAGGGCGAGGCGATCGAAGCCGGTATCGTCACACGAAGCATTGAGAGCGCGCAGCGCAAGGTCGAGGCCCGCAACTTCGACATCCGCAAGCAGCTGCTCGAATACGACGACGTGTCGAACGACCAGCGTAAGGTGATCTACCAGCAGCGCAATGACATTCTGGACGCACAGAGTCTGCGCGCCCAGATTGACTCGTTGCGCGATGGCTGTTTCACCGACCTGGTGCGCGAATACGTGCCCGAAGGCAGTGTGGAAGAGCAGTGGGACCTGCCGGGCCTGGAGCGCATTTTGCGCGAACAGTGGGCGGTCGAAGCGCCTGTGGCTTCATGGGTGTCAGATGCAGAGTCCATCGATGCTGAAGAAATTGTCGAGCGTGTGCTGGTAGCAGCCAAAGGCGTGTTTGACCAGAAGGTCGGCATGGTGGGTGAGGAGAACTTCACCCAGTTTGAGCGCATGGTGCTGCTGCAGACCATCGACAGCCAATGGCGTGAACACCTGTCGGCGCTCGACTACCTGCGTCAGGGCATTCATTTGCGCGGCTACGCGCAGAAACAGCCCAAGCAGGAATACAAGCGCGAGGCCTTTGTGCTCTTTGGTCAGTTGCTCGACAGTGTGAAGAACGATGTCAGCCGCATTCTCATGAACGTGCGCGTGCAATCGGCGGAGCAGATTTCCGAAGAGACCGAGCTGATGGAGGCACGGGCCGAGCAGATTGCCAATGTGACCTACACCGCCCCCACCGAAACCGGCGAGGTTGAGAGCATTCGTGGCGTGAATGTTGCCAGCCCGATCGACAAAGCACAAGACCTGCCCCGTGTGGGGCGCAACGAACCCTGCCCCTGTGGCAGCGGGAAAAAATACAAACACTGTCACGGTCAATTGACCTGAGTTGGGCGGGCACACCGTTCCAGCTTCCGCTTTCACCCGACCGGCACCCAACGGAGTTCACATGCCTGTTCATCTCGACCCTCCCGTGGCTGGCGACATGCTGGCGATTCCTGGTGTGCGCATGGGTGTCGCACAGGCGGGCATCCGCAAGGCGAACCGCACGGACCTGACGGTTTTTCTGCTGGACGAGGGTTCAGCGGTTGGCGCGGTTTTCACGCAGAACCGCTACGCCGCGGCACCGGTGCAGGTTTGCCGGGAGCATCTTTCGGCCGGTCATGCGGTGCGGGCGATGGTGATCAACACCGGCAATGCCAACGCAGGTACCGGCGAGTCGGGGCTGGCCCACGCCCGTCAGACCTGTGTGGCAACGGCGCTTGCGCTGGGGCTGCGTCACGAGCAGGTGTTGCCTTTTTCCACGGGCGTGATCATGGAACCCCTGCCGCTGGATCGCTTGCTGGCTGGCCTTCCGAGGGCGCTGGAGAGTGCGGCGCTGGCGTCGGGCGCATCAGGTGCACAGTGGCTGCTTGCCGCTGAGGGCATCATGACCACGGACACGGTTCCGAAGGCTGCGAGCCGCCAATTCTCACTCGGAGGGCGCACCGTCAGCGCCTCGGGCATTGCCAAGGGTGCCGGCATGATCCGGCCCAACATGGCCACCATGCTGGGCTTCTTGGCGACAGACGCCTGTGTGGCTCCGCAGCTGATGAACGCACTGGCCCGGCGTCTGGCCGATGTGTCGTTCAACCGGGTGACGGTTGATGGCGACACCTCGACCAACGATTCCTTTGTGGTCGTGGCGACTGGGCAGGCCGGCAACACCGCGGTCTCCGATCTGGACGGCCCGGACGGGCAAACCCTGCTGGCCGCATTGACACCTCTGGCCCAGCAGTTGGCGCACGCTATCGTGCGCGATGGCGAGGGCGCGACCAAGTTCATCACCGTGCGGGTTGAAGGCGGAGGCTCGTCGGCCGAGTGTCTGCAGGTCGCCTATGCGGTGGCCCATTCGCCGCTGGTCAAGACGGCTTTTTTTGCCAGCGATCCAAACCTCGGTCGCATTCTGGCGGCGGTCGGGTATGCCGGCATTGCCGACCTGGATGCCACCCGGATCGAGCTGCATCTCGGCGACGTGCACGTGGTCTCGGCGGGCGGTCGCCACCCGGACTACCGTGAGGAAGACGGCCAGCGTGTGATGAAGGAGGCTGAGATCCTGGTCCGCATCGGTCTCGGCCGCGGGACGGCGGTGGAGACGGTCTGGACTTGCGACTTCAGCCACGACTACGTGACGATCAACGCCGACTACAGATCTTGAACCTCTCCCGCCACGCTGTGCGCGAGCCGCTCATGGGGGCGACATATGCAACCCGGCAAAGCCGGTTTTGCGATGTCACTGGAAGGGTTCCTTGTGCGCTGAAGGCAATGCGATGAACGAAAAATTTGAACGCCTGATCGAACGGGCCGAACAGCTGATCACCCGCATCGAAGCGGTGCTGCCACAACCGCTGGGTGCGCCGGACTGGACGGCCTCGGTGGCCTACCGTTACCGCAAACGCAGCAGTGGTCACGGCGTGCTGGAGCCGGTGCGGCATGTGGCCCACATGCGTCTGGACGACCTGCAGGAAATCGACGGCCAGAAGGAAAAGGTTCAGCGGAACACCTTGCAGTTCGTGAAAGGTCTGCCAGCCAACAACGTGTTGCTGACCGGGGCACGTGGTACCGGCAAGTCGTCGCTGGTCAAGGCCTGCCTCAATGAATACGGGGGGCAGGGTCTGCGCCTGATCGAGGTGGACAAGGCCGATCTGATGGATCTGCCCGATATCGTGGACGTGGTGGCCGACTGCCCCGAACGCTTCATCGTGTTTTGTGATGACCTCAGCTTCGAAGATGGCGAGCCCGGCTACAAGGCGCTCAAGTCGATTCTGGATGGCTCGGTATCTGCCGCCGGGCAGAACGTCTTGATCTATGCCACCAGCAACCGTCGCCACCTGTTGCCTGAGTACATGAAGGAAAACCTCAGCTACACGCACACCGCGGACGGCGAGGTACATCCGGGCGAGGTGGTGGAAGAAAAGATTTCCCTGTCCGAGCGCTTTGGTCTCTGGGTGAGCTTCTACCCGTTCAGTCAGGACGAATACCTGAGCATCGTGTCCCTGTGGCTCGCGTCGTTCGGCATTTCTGCCGCTGACATCGAGGTGGCCAGGCCGCGCGCACTGGTCTGGGCGCTGGAGCGCGGATCACGCAGTGGTCGCGTGGCCTACCAGTTCGCGCGGGACTTCGCGGGCACCCGCGCTGCGGGCGACGCCTGATTGCCAAGCGGGATGCATCCATGAACGATCCGGTGTTGGTGGTGGATGCGGAACGCACGCGTGACACGTCGTCCGCGCGACCTATCGTTGACGTGGCCGTCGGGGTATTGATTGCCCCGGGCGGTGAATTCCTGCTCACGAGCCGGCCCGAAGGCAAGGTGTACGCCGGGTATTGGGAGTTCCCGGGCGGCAAGCTGGAGGTCGGGGAAACGGTCGAGCAGGCCTTGCGCCGCGAGTTGATTGAAGAGATCGGGTTGATGATCGGCGCCGCAATGCCTTGGCGTGAAAAACTGGTGGACTATCCACATGCCCTTGTTCGGCTGCACTTTTGCAAGGTGCACGACTGGTCGGGCGAGTTGAACATGCGCGAACGCCAGGCGTTTAGCTGGGAAAAGTTGCCCGTTCGCTGCTCGCCGGTGTTGCCCGGCACGGTGCCGGTGCTGGAATGGCTGATGGAGGAACAAGCCGCCTGAGTCAGTGCGGTGCTGCGGTGTCAACCCTGCTCAAAATCCGGATCGTTGTTGACGATCTGTTCCGGCAATGTGAAGCGCTCACTGGCCCAGGCTCCGAGGTCCAGGTTCTTGCAGCGTTCACAGCAGAACGGTCGGTAGACGTTGCTGGGGGCGTAGACGCTGGGCCCGTTGCAGCTGGGGCAGACAACAGTCTTCACCGGGAACTCGGAATCCGGCATCGACGCTTCAGGCACAGAGGGTCAGTTCGAATGACGCATCTTCCTGAGCCGGATGCAGGCGTTCATCGTCTCCCTGGCACATCAATCGAACCGACAGCAGCAGCCGGTTGCCGCTGATTTCTGGAATCAGACCCAGTGTGGGATCGATGCCAAGACGCAGCAACTGAAAGGTTCGACCTTGAGGCAGGTTCTGCTGAAACTGACCATCCGGGGCCACCACCTTTTGCGGTGAACCCGAATCGCGCAACATCTTCAACAGCAGCACGATCGCTTCTGCCAGGGGAGCGAGCGCCTGGACCCAGCGCTGCAGATCGGCTTGACGCTGCTCGACGCTGCGGTGTTGCCAGTGGAAGTAGGCCGGGAGGTCAAATTCGCAAGTGCCGCCCGGAATGCCGATGCGGCTTCTGATGCTCATCAACCAGTCGTTCTCTGTCAATGAGAGACCGGTTTTTCCTGGCAGGTTGTTGAGCTGCGCAAAGCAGGTGTCGAGCTGTGCGATGACTTCGTCCAGCGCCCGTTCAGAGATGGCCGGGTTGCCGCGGTAGCTGTTGAGCTGCTGTTTGTGTCGCTCGATGTCCTTGAGCACATCGGACTTCATGTCTGCCCTGGAAGCAACATCCATGATCTCGAAAATGGTCTGGATGGCGTAGTGGTGGTCCAGCGGATGGCTGCGTGGCAGCAGTTCCGCCAGTCGCCGGAACAGGTGTTCCAGCCGCAGGTATGTGCGAATGCGTTCGTTGAAAGGGTATTCGTACAGGATCACGGCGGCGGAGGTTTGCAGAAGGCGGTGGTTTGCAGGACTTTCATCATAGCCCGAACTGGTCGGCGATCCGCCCGACTGTCCGTCGCAACGGTTCGATCTCGTTACCGTCATTGAAGATCACCAGGTCTGCTGCCGCGAGCCGCTTCGTCCTCGGGCTCTGACTTTTCATGATGGCATCGATGGCGGAGCAGTCCAGCCCACTGCGGGCGGTGACCCGGCGAACCTGCGTTCCTGTGTGACAGTCCACCACGAGCACGAGGTCCAGTTGTGGCCGCCAGCGAGCAGATTCCACGAGCAACGGTACGTCAAACACGAGGCAGTGTGAGGCGGCGGCCTTCGCCTGCCGCTGGATCTCCTGCGCGACCAGCGGGTGCACGATGGACTCCAGCAGCCGACGGGCATCCGGATTCGTGAAGACATGTTCGCGCATGCGCTGCCGGTCCAGTGAACCGTCCTGCGCGATGAAAGCCGGGCCAAACGATTGCGCCACGGCGGGCATTGCACTGCCGCCGCGCTGCGTGCAGGCCCTGGAGATGGCATCGGCATCGATCACGCTGGCGCCGCGTTCCTGCAACAGCTGGGCCACCGTGCTTTTTCCGCTGCCGATACCGCCCGTCAGCCCCAGTCGCAGCGCTGGTCGCATGGCCGCCATGGTCAAAGTCCGATGGCGGCGAGAATGGACGAGGGGCCGGAAATCATGGCCGTCAGCCCGGCAAGCGCCAGGAAGGGGCCGAACGGAACGTAGCCCCCTTCGCGCAACTGGCTGAATATTTTGAGGGCGATCCCGATCACTGCGCCGATGAGCGAAGCCATCAGGATGATGGGGATCAACGCCTGCCAGCCGAACCACGCGCCAAGCGCGGCAAACAACTTGAAGTCGCCATAACCCATGCCTTCTTTTCCCGTGGCCAGTTTGAAGGCCCAATACACCATCCACAGGGACAGGTAGCCAGCCACCGACCCCCAGAGTGCATCGGTCAAGACGGTGCCGCTCAGACCCAGTGCCGCCGCGCAAAGCCCGGCCCACAGCAGGGGCAGGGTGATGTCGTCTGGCAACAACGTGGTGTCCCAGTCAATGCATGCCAGCGCCAGTACGGCCGCAGCAAAACCACTCCAGGCCAGCGAGGTCGCGCCCAGTCCCCAGCGCCAGCCACACCAGGCAAAGAGTGCTGCGTTGAGCAATTCGATCAGGGGGTACCGTGGGCTGATACGGGCTTCGCAGCTGGCGCATCGACCGCGCAAGGCGATGTAGCTCAACACCGGGATGTTCTCGAACCACCGAATCTGGTGGCCACAATGCGGGCAGCGCGAACGGGGCACCATGAGATTGAAGCGTGGCGGCGCTTCTGCTGTCGGAGGGGCCTCGGATGAATGGCCTTGAAGCTCTGCACATTCGGCCGCCCATCGCAGCTCCATCATTTTGGGCAGACGGTGGATCACCACGTTCAAGAAACTGCCCACGAGAAGCCCGAGCATGCCCAGCGCCAAGGCGTCGAGCGCCTCCACCATCAGCATCAAACCACTTGGCCCAGTTTGAAGATCGGCAGATACATCGACACCACGATGCCGCCGATGATGGTGCCCAGAATCACGATGATGATGGGTTCCATCAGACTGGACAGTCCTGCGACCATGTCGTCCACTTCGGCCTCATAAAAATCGGCTGCCTTGCCCAGCATGTGGTCGATGGAGCCGGACTCTTCACCAATGGCGCACATCTGCAGGACCATGGATGGAAAGATGTTGGCGTTGGTCATGGCGTTCGTCAGGCTGGTGCCGGTGGAGACCTCCTGCTGGATCTTGTCGGTAGCAATGGCATAGACCGAGTTCCCCGATGCACCACCGACAGAATCGAGCGCTTCGACCAGCGGGACGCCCGCTGCAAACATGGTCGAAAGGGTTCGTGTCCATCGGGCGATCACGGATTTTTCAACCAGGGTCCCGAAGATGGGCATCTTGAGCATCAACCGATCCATGAAACGCTGGACCTTTTCGTTGCGCCGCCAGGCTTGCATGAAAAAGTAAAGGCCTCCGCCCAGGCCACCAAAAATCAGCCACCAGTATTCGGTGAAGAACTCGCTCATGGCGATGACGAACAGCGTGGGGCCCGGTAGATCGGCACCGAAGGAGGTGAAGACTTGCTTGAACGACGGAATCACGAAGATCATGATCACGGCCACGACCACAAAGGCGACGATGATCACCGCGACGGGGTACATCAATGCCGACTTGATCTTGGACTTGATGGCCTCGGTCTTTTCCATGTAGACCGCCAGGCGGTCGAGCAACTCTTCCAGAATACCGGCGGCTTCACCCGCTTCAACCAGGTTGCAGTACAGGCTGTCGAAATAGAGCGGGTTTTTCCGGAATGCCGCGCTCAGCGATGTACCGGTTTCGACGTCGGACCGGATGTCATTGAGCAACTTCGAGACGCTGGGGTTGGGGTTGCCCCGGCCCACGATGTCAAAGGACTGGAGCAAGGGCACACCGGCTTTCATCATGGTGGCCAGTTGCCGGGTGAAGATGGCTATGTCTTTGGGCTTGATGCGCTTGCCGGAGCTCATTCGCCGCTTTTTGATCTTGCCGGGGACAATGCCTTGCCGCCGCAGCGCGGCCAGCACCTGGTTTTCGCCAACGGCTCTGGTTTCTCCCCGCACCTGTTTGCCGTTGCGGTCCTTGCCTTCCCATTCAAAAACAAAGTCCTTGACGCTTTTGGATGCTGCGGTTGCCATGTGGTCCTCGGGGTTTGGGGTCTGTACGGACTTATTCGTTGGTAACGCTCAAAACTTCTTCCAGAGAAGTCATGCCTTGCCTTACCTTGAGCAATCCCGATTCACGCAGGGTCCGCACACCTTCTTTGCCTGCCTGCTGCGCGATATCGAGTGCACCGCCACCCTTGAGGATGATGCGCTGGATTTCTTCAGATATGGGCATGACCTGGTAGATGCCTACCCGGCCCTTGTAGCCGTTGTTGCAGGCCGAGCAGCCCACCGGTTTGTAGGGCGTCCAGCTGCCATCCAGGTCTTCGGGCTTGAACCCGGCGTCGATCAGCGCTTTGCGTGGCACGTCGAGCGGCGCTTTGCACGTTGGACAGAGCCGGCGTGCCAAGCGCTGCGCCGTGATCAGGATCACACTGGAGGCGATGTTGAACGTGGGAATGCCCATGTTCATCATGCGTGTGAGCGTGGTCGGGGCGTCGTTGGTGTGCAGGGTAGACAGCACCATGTGACCCGTTTGTGCGGCCTTGATGGAGATGTCGGCCGTTTCAAGGTCCCGGATCTCGCCGACCATGATCACGTCAGGATCCTGCCGCAGGAAAGCCTTGAGCGCCGCAGCAAAAGTCAGGCCGGCTTTTTCGTTGACGTTGACCTGATTGACGCCGGGCAGGTTGATTTCCGAGGGATCTTCCGCGGTGGAAATGTTGATGCCTGGCTTGTTCAGAATGTTCAGGCAGGTGTAGAGCGAAACGGTCTTGCCGGAACCCGTCGGTCCGGTCACCAGGACCATGCCGTAGGGGCGCCCGATGGCATCCATCAGGCGCGCTTTTTCTTCTGGCTCGTAACCCAGGGCGTCGATGCCCACTTTGGCGCTGCTGGGATCCAGGATACGGATCACAATCTTTTCACCAAACAAAGTGGGCAAGGAGCTGACCCGGAAGTCGATCACACGATCCGGGCCGACCTTGAGCTTCATCCGACCGTCCTGAGGCACACGCTTTTCGGAGATGTCCATGCGGGAGATCACCTTGATGCGCGAGGCCAGCTTGTCCTTGATGGCAATCGGTGGTGAAGCAATTTCCCGGAGCTCACCGTCGATACGGAACCGAACCCGATAGGTGTGCTCATAGGGCTCAAAATGCAGATCGGAGGCGCGCATGTTGAACGCATCCAGCAGCATCTTGTGAAGGAATTTGACGACAGGGGCATCGTCAACCTCGGACGTCAGGGTTTTGTCACTGGTTTCGGCAACGGCTGCATCGGCCGCCATCTCGTCGAACTCGAAGTCACCGCCAATGATGTGGTCCATGGACTCATTGGCCGTGGTCGACTGGACGTCCACCAGCTTGCTGAGCTTGTCGAATTCGGCGATCACCCAGTCGACACCCATCTGGGTGGCGAACTTGATCTTCTCGGCTGCCTGTTGGTCCGCTGGATCGGCAGTGGCCACCATGAGTCGGTTGTTGCGCTTGCTCAGCACAACGATACGAAAGTCTGCGCAGATCTTTGCGTCCAGCAAATCCTTGGGCAGGCGCTGCACGTCAATGGCATCCAGATCCAGCAGCGGTGCCGCAAACGCGGTCGACATGGTGTGCGCCAGATCGTAGGCAGATACCGCCCCGGAGCCGATCAGTTCCGCAATGAACGTGGTTCGACCGCTTTGTGTCTTCCTGTAAAGGTCTTCAGCAGCCTTTTGTCCCAGTTTTCCCGCAGACACGAGAGCACGCCCCAAGCCGGGCAAAGCCATGGTGGAGGAATCCTGGATTACCGTATCAACAGACGCCATAGATCTGTAATCTATCGTAAATCAATGACTTGCCGGCCACTATTGACGCAACTTGTGCTGAATTTTCCGATTCAGGCACTGTGGTCGTTGTATCAAGGTTGCGAATCGGCCAGTGGCGGCCTCCGAGGAGCTCTTGCCACGGCGGTTGGGTGTCGATACCGAATCTGGTCGGGGTGAGAGGATTCGAACCTCCGGCCTCTACGTCCCGAACGTAGCGCTCTACCTGGCTAAGCTACACCCCGATGGACCTGTCAGGTCAATCTTCTGGCGGCTGAAGTGCCGCCTCTGGCCTGGATCAGGAGCGTCGCTCCATCAAGCCAGCGGGCAATTGTAGCAAAGCTTCGCTGTAGTCATTGACGGGCAGCATGCGCGCCGCGTCCATAGCCCTTTGGGCTTCGATCATGGCACTTTGGCGAGCGGATTCCAGGGCGCCGTTTCGCTCAATGATGCTCAGAATATCGCCGAGATGGGTGAGGTCGCCCTCCTCGATGGCCTTGCGGAGTACCGCTTTCTCGGCGGTCGTCGCAGTGCGCAATGCACAGATGATGGGCAGCGTGACTTTGCCCTCGCGCAGATCGTCGCCAAGGTTTTTGCCCAGTTGGTCTGCGCTGCCTTCGTAGTCGAGGACGTCGTCAATGACCTGAAAAGCAGTGCCCAGCGCTTGTCCGTAGGTGGCGCACAGCGCCTCGATCCGGACGTCCGAGCCCGCCAGGATGGGCGCGAGCCGGGCACTGGCTTCGAAGAGTTTGGCTGTTTTTGAGCGGATGACACGCAGGTAGGCGGCTTCGTCCAGGGAGGCATCACGCATGTTGACCAATTGCAGCACCTCGCCTTCTGCAATCACATTGGTGGCATCCGAGAGCACTTGCATCACACGCATCTCGTTGACGTCCACCATCATTTGAAAGGCCCGCGAGTACAGAAAGTCGCCCACCAATACGCTGGGGGCATTGCCGAAGCGTTCGTTGGCGGTCGGACGGCCGCGTCGCAGCGTGGATTCGTCCACCACATCGTCGTGCAGCAAGGTGGCGGTGTGGATGAACTCCACGACAGCCGCCAGCGTGTGGCGATGGGGGTTCTGACTGCCGAGGGCGCCGCTGATCAACAGCAAGAGCGCTGGACGCAGGCGCTTTCCACCGGCTGAAATGATGTACTGGGCGACCTCTCTGACCAGAGGAACTTCGGTTGTCAGACGTTCGCCAATCACCTGGTCGACCCGTTGCATGTCACCCTGGATAAGGTCCAGAGGGTTTTTCATGGAGATTTCAGAGTGGGTCAAGATGTGAACGTGCAGTGAGCCGGGCGCGGGTTGATGTGGCAAGGATTATAGAAACCGTACCGGAGCCGTTCTGGGTCATAGAGGGTGCCATGGAGGCCGCGCGCCCTCACGGACGGGTTTTGCTTGAATGAGGTGAACATTCATGCTAAAATATTGGGCTTGGCTGAATTTCGTCTGCCAAGATTCCATTCGTGGAAATTTTTCAAGAGGTTCATATGTACGCGGTCATAAAAACCGGTGGCAAACAGTATCGTGTTGCTGCTGGCGAAAAAATTAAAGTAGAACAGATTGCTGCGGATGTGGGTCAAGAGATCGTGTTTGACCAGGTTCTGGCTGTCGGCAACGGCAGCGAGATCAAGGTGGGCACTCCCTTGGTTTCCGGCGCAACGGTCACAGTCACGGTTCTGGCTCACGGCAGGCACGACAAGGTTCACATCTTCAAGATGCGCCGTCGCAAGCACTACCAGAAGCGCCAGGGTCACCGTCAGAATTTCACCGAACTGCAGATTTCGTCGATCGCAGCCTGAGGAGTAAGTCAACATGGCACAGAAAAAAGGCGGCGGCTCAACGCGAAACGGGCGCGATTCCAAGCCCAAGATGCTCGGCGTGAAAGCGTTTGGCGGCGAGCTGGTCAGTTCCGGCTCCATCATCGTGCGTCAGCGCGGTACCAAGTTCCACCCCGGTGTGAACGTGGGCGTGGGCAAAGACCACACCCTGTTTGCCACAGCCGACGGTCATGTCAACTTCGCCATCAAGGGCGCGTTGAACCGTCACGTGGTGAGCATCACGCCCGTCTGAGGCGGGGCGTCCTGGCGCTGCCGGATTGTGAATCCAGGCGGTGCTTCAGGCGCGGGTGATGTCCTGATTGCAAAAGGCCCGCCGACGCGGGCCTTTTGTGTTGGTTTTTCGCAGGAATACAGATCATGAAATTTGTGGACGAAGCCACGATCGAAGTCGCCGCCGGTGATGGCGGCAACGGCTGCGCGTCGTTCCGGCATGAGAAGTACAAAGAATTTGGCGGCCCCGACGGCGGCGACGGTGGCCGCGGCGGTCACCTGCTGGCGGTGGCCGATGCCAGCCTCAACACCTTGGTCGATTTTCGCTACACGCGCCGTTTTGAAGCAGGGCGTGGCGAACACGGCAAGGGTTCGGACATGTTCGGCGTCAAGGGCGACGACATTGTGCTCAAGATGCCGGTGGGTACCATCATTGCTGACGCCGAAACCGGCGAGGTACTGCATGAGTTGCTGGTGCCCGGTGAGGTGATCACGATCGCCAAGGGGGGCGACGGTGGTTTTGGCAACATGCACTACAAGAGCTCGACCAACCGCGCGCCGCGCCAGAAGACGCCGGGTTGGGCGGGGGAAAAGCGCACCCTCAAGCTGGAGCTCAAGGTGCTGGCCGATGTGGGTCTGCTCGGCATGCCCAATGCCGGCAAGTCGACCCTGATCTCCGCGATCTCGAATGCGCGGCCCAAGATCGCCGACTACCCCTTCACCACGCTCTATCCCAACCTGGGGGTGGTGCGGGTGGCGCCTGAGAAGAGTTTTGTGGTCGCCGACGTGCCTGGTTTGATCGAAGGTGCGTCAGAGGGTGCGGGCCTTGGTCACCAGTTCCTGCGTCACCTGCAGCGCACACGCCTGTTGCTGCACATGCTCGATGTCGCACCGTTTGACTCCGGCGTGGACCCCGTGGTGCAGGCCAAGGCCATCGTCGCCGAACTCAAGAAGTTCGATCCCAAGCTGCATGCAAAACCGCGCTGGCTGGTGCTCAACAAGCTCGACATGGTGCCCATGGACCAGCGCGAAGCCTTGGTCAAGGACATCGTCAAACGGCTCAAGTACAAGGGTCCGGTGTTCGAAATTTCCGCACTGACGCGCGAAGGATGTGAGCGCCTGATTCAGGGGGTTTACGAGTACCTGGCCAAGGAGTTCCAGTCGCACCAGGCGCCGGTGGACGTGGATCCCCGATTTGTTGAAGATCCCCGCGGTCTTTGAGACCGCGCCTCCGCCAACGCAATGGATGAAGCGAGCCCATGGCAGCAGTTGAAACCCGTTTGAACCCCAGCCTGGATCAGGCAGGCGTCTTCAAGTCCGCCAGGCGCATCGTCGTCAAGGTGGGCTCCAGTCTCGTTACCAACGAAGGCCGGGGCCTGGACGAAGAGGCCATTGGCCAATGGAGCGAACAACTGGCTGCCCTGGTGCAGCAAGGCCTTGAGCTGATCATGGTCAGCAGCGGCGCTGTGGCCGAAGGCATGAAACGCCTGGGCTGGAGCGTGCGCCCGAAAGAGATCAACGAATTGCAGGCGGCAGCCGCCGTGGGCCAGATGGGCCTCGTGCAGATGTACGAGAGCAAGCTCAGCGCCTGCGGCGTGGGCAGTGCCCAGGTGTTGTTGACGCACGCCGATCTGGCCGACCGTGAACGTTACCTCAACGCCCGCTCGACCTTGCTGACCCTGCTGCAGCTCGGTGTGGTGCCGGTGATCAATGAAAACGACACCGTCGTCAACGACGAAATCAAGTTCGGCGACAACGACACCCTGGGAGCGCTGGTCGCCAACCTGGTCGAGGCCGATGTGCTGGTGATCCTCACCGATCAAAGAGGCCTCTACACGGCCGACCCCCGGCGCGACCCGACTGCGCGGTTCGTCGATCTGGCGAGGGCTGGTGATCCCGAACTCGAAACCATGGCCGGCGGCGCGGGTTCCGGCATCGGCAAGGGCGGCATGATCACCAAGATCCTGGCCGCCAAGCGCGCGGCCGGCTCGGGCGCTTCCACCGTCATTGCCTGGGGGCGTGAACCTCAGGTGCTGCTGCGCCTGTGTGCTGGAGAAGCCATCGGCACCTGCCTGGTGGCAGGAACTCCCAAGAACCAGGCGCGCAAGCGCTGGATGGCCGACCATCTGCAGCTGCGTGGCTCGGTACGGGTCGACGACGGCGCAGTTCAGAAGATCCTGGGTGAAGGCAAGAGCTTGTTGCCGATCGGCATGACAGCCGTTGAAGGCGACTTCTCTCGCGGTGATGTGATCGCGGTACGCGACGGCGCTGGCCAGGAGATTGCGCGCGGCCTGGCCAACTATGCAAGCTCTGAAGCACGCCTGTTGTGCCGCAAGTCATCGAGCGACTTTGAGCGTTTGCTCGGGTACGTGGCGGAATCAGAGATGATCCATCGCGACAACCTGGTCCTGTCGCGCAACTGACCTTGCGCGACGTCGCTGCGATTCACAGCGGTGGTCGGGGTAAGTCGGCGTTGTTCGAATCGCCCGCGCGCAGATCGCCTTGCGGATCGGGGTCGAAACTCGCCCCAGGGGGCAACTCCATGCACGGTGGCGCACCGCTTGAGTACGCCGCATGGGGTCCGTCGTCCAAGCCCCTCTGGCGCCCTGCGCCGCGCAGATAGCGGTTGCGGTGTTCGTTCCTGGGCAGGTAACGCGCGAGTTCGGTCAGCGCCATTTCGTAGACGCCGCGCTTGAACTCCACCACCACGTCCAGCGGCACCCAGTAGTCGTGCCAGCGCCAGGCGTCAAACTCCGGGTGGCTGGTGGCGCGCAGATTGAGATGCCAGTCCTGTGCAACCAGGCGCAGCAGGTACCAGATCTGTTTCTGACCTTTGTAGTGACCGCGCGCATCGCGGCGGATGAATCTGTCCGGCACTTCGTAGCGCAACCAGTCCCGCGTACGGGCAACGATGCACACGTGTTCGGGCATGAGACCCACTTCTTCGTGCAGCTCGCGGTACATCGCCTGTTCGGGCGTTTCGCCCCGGTCGATGCCTCCTTGCGGGAACTGCCAGGAGTGGGAACGAATCCTTTTGCCCCAGAACACCTGGTTTCTCTGGTTGAGCAGAATGATGCCGACATTGGGCCTGAAGCCTTCCCTGTCAAGCATAATCAACCTCAAATTTTTTGAACTGTCTGGATTATGCATCGCCCCTTGCGGCTTGCGAAGTGATTGCCCACCTGTTGCGCTGCAATGAGGGGTAAGTCCCGATGCCCGACGGGCATCGTCGACGCTGATCCGGCGCCCACCGACTCCGTTTGAACGACCCACACTGCCGCACGGCAGCCGCACCCATGAAAGCCTCCCAGTTCTTTATTTCCACCCTCAAGGAAGCCCCGGCCGATGCGGAGGTGGTCAGCCACCAGCTCATGACCCGCGCCGGCATGATCAAGAAGCTCGGCGCCGGCATCTACAGCTACATGCCCATGGGTCTGCGGGTGATCCAGAAGGTGGAGGCCATCGTGCGCGAGGAGATGAACCGCGCCGGCGCGGTGGAGCTCACCATGCCGGTGGTGCAGCCCGCCGAGCTCTGGCAGGAGACCGGGCGCTTCGAGGCGATGGGGCCTGAGCTGCTGCGCATCAAGGACCGCCACGGCCGCGACTTTGTGGTGCAGCCCACCAGTGAAGAGGTGGTGACCGATATCGCTCGACAGGAGCTGCGCAGCTACAAGCAGTTGCCGAAAAATTTCTACCAGATCCAGACCAAGTTCCGCGATGAACGACGGCCGCGTTTTGGCTTGATGCGCGGTCGCGAGTTCATCATGAAGGACGCCTACAGCTTTGATCGCGACGAAGCCGCCGCCAAGGCGAGCTACCAGGTCATGGCCGCGGCCTACCGCCGCATCTTCGACCGTTTTGGCTTGCGCTACCGCGCGGTGGCGGCCGACAGCGGCGCCATCGGTGGCGACCTTTCCGAAGAGTTCCAGGTGATCGCTGCCACGGGGGAGGACGCCATCGTCTACTGCCCCACCAGCGACTACGCGGCCAACATGGAAAAAGCCGAGGCGCTGGCGCCTGCGGGCCCGCGCGCGACCGCTGCCAACGCGATGGCCAAGACTCCCACGCCGGGCAAGAGCACCTGCGCCGATGTGGCCGAACTGCTGGGGGTGCCGCTGGCCACGACCGTGAAGTCGCTGGTGCTGGCAACCGACACGCTCAATGAATCGGGCGAGATCGTGAAGAGCCAGGTGTGGTTGCTGCTGCTGCGTGGCGACCACGACATGAACGAAGTCAAGGTGAGCAAGGTGCCCGGGTTGAGCGCCGGCTTCCGCTTTGCCACGGTGTCCGAGATCGAAGCCCACTTCGGCTGCAAGCCGGGCTACCTTGGGCCCATCGGTCTGAAACTGCCGGTGAAACTGGTGGTGGACCGCGAGGTGGCGGTGATGGCCGACTGGATCTGCGGTGCCAATCAACCCGACTTTCACATGACCGGTGTGAACTGGGGGCGCGACCTGCCCGAACCCGATCTGGTGGCCGACCTGCGCAATGTGGTGGAGGGCGATGCTTCGCCGGACGGCCAAGGCGCCCTGGCCATCGAGCGCGGCATCGAGGTGGGCCATGTGTTCTATCTGGGCACCAAATACAGCAAGGCAATGGCCGCCACCTTCCTCGGGGAGGACGGCAAACCCGCGCACTTCGAGATGGGCTGTTACGGCATCGGCATCACGCGCCTGCCGGCGGCGGCCATCGAGCAGAACCACGACGAGCGCGGCATCATCTGGCCCGATGCGATCGCCCCGTTCACCGTGGTGATCTGTCCCATCGGCATGGACCGCAGCCCCGAGGTGAAAGCTGCTGCCGAGCTGTTGCACGAACAACTGGTGGCCGCGGGCGTGGACGTGTTGCTGGACGATCGCGGCGAACGCCCTGGCGCCATGTTTGCCGACTGGGAGCTCATTGGTGTGCCACACCGCGTGACGATCGGCGACCGTGGCATCAAGGAGGGCCAGATCGAGTACCAGCACCGCCGTGATGCGGCTGCGACCAAGGTGGCCGCGGCCGATGTGCTGGCCTTTCTGAAGGAGCGGATCGCGGCATGAAGGCTGGGGGTGGTTCTGTGGCGCAGTTCGACGCTTGTCCGCTGCGGCGTCGCGACTGGCTGGCCGGCGCCGGGGCACTGGGCTTGGGCGGCCTCGGTCTGCTGGCCGCACCAGGCAGCGCCTGGGCCGGGCGCCAGCTGGAGGAGCCGCTCGCCGACTCGGTGCGTTCGGTGCTCAGCGCCGCCATCGCCAACAGCGCTCCGCCGGTGCCGGATTTCAGCGATACCGAAAAGCGGCTGTCACACCTGCGCTGGCTCGGCGTCATGAGTGAGCGTTTGAAGAAACGCAAACCGGATTTCCAGACGCGCATCGAGTTCCTGCAGACCGTCTGGTACGAGACACGCCGCGCCGGGCTGGACACCACGATGGTGCTGGGGCTGATCCAGGTCGAGAGCGCGTTCCGAAAATTCGCCATTTCGCGCGTGGGCGCGCGGGGCTACATGCAGATCATGCCGTTCTGGTCGCGCCTGATCGGCGACGGTGACCCGTCCCGGTTGTTCAACATGCAGACCAATCTGCGTTTCGGCTGCGTGATCCTGCGCCATTACCTGGACCGCGAGCGCGGCGACACCTTCCTAGCGCTGGGCCGTTACAACGGCAGCCGTGGCCGGTCGGAGTACCCGAACGCGGTGTATGCCGCGTCGCGCAACTGGATTCATCCGGACGCCTGAGCCAGGACCTCAGCGCCTGCAGGTCTGCGTTCGCTGGTGGCGCCTACTGCAGGAACCCGATCCGCGACTTGCCGCTGCCCGCTTTGGGCAGGTCGTCCGCCGCCACGCTGTAGCGGTTGTCGAGCCGGGCATTGCCAAAGGCGGTGACCAGAGCCCGGCGCATTTCGCGAGGCGCCAGGCAGGCCAGCTGGTCCAGCACATCGTCTGACGGTTCGGGGGCGAAGCGTTGTCCCCAGTCGTGTTCGCCCAGGATGCTGCGGTACAGGTGGGCGGCGATCTTGCGCGCGGCTTCGGGCGAGGGTGCTGCGATTTCGAACACGTTCATGCGGTTGAGGATCGGCTCGGGAATCGTGCGCTCGTCGTTGGCGGTGGTGATCCAGATCACCTGGCTGGCGTCGATCGGCACTTCGGCGAACTCGTCCACGAAGTTTTGCGCCGTGTCGTGCTCCAGCAGGCTGTAGAGCGCGCCCAGCGGGTCGTACTGCGCGTCGGCGCTGGCCTTGTCGATCTCGTCGACCACGATCACCGGGTTGGCGTACTGGCCGTCCACCAGCGCCTCAAACACCTTGCCGGGCTTGGCGCCCTTCCACTGCGACGAGGACCCCGACAGCAGCCAGCCGGCCGTCATGGAGCTCATCGGGACCAGGCTCATGCTGGTGCCCAGCAGGTCGGCGATCTGTTTGGCGAAATGGGTCTTGCCCACGCCGGGCGGCCCGAGCAGCAGGATCGGGGTCACCTCCAGGCTGTCGCGGCTGTCCTGGCTGAGGGCCACGTGGCGCTTCACGTCGTCCAGCACCTCACCAAAATTGGGCAGCAGGTCGTAAAGCGGTGCCATGTCGGGCACGCCCGAAGGTTTGACAGCGAAGCGCTGGGGGCCGCGTTCGAGCATGCGTTGCCAGGTGTTGCGCAGGCCCTCGTATTCGCGCTCGTTGCCGCTGGCCTGCAGGTGAGCCAGCTTGCGCTCGACTTCGTCGGCGCTGAACACGCTGCGCATCCGGGCGATGGGCAGTCCGAGGGAGGGTGAAGCGACCAGGCTGCGAGAGCTCATGCGGTTCTCCTGTGGGGTTCGGCAATGCTTTCATTCAAGCACAAGACATGCCAGAGCTCAATGCAGGAAAAGCCGGAACAAGGCACCGCTTCACGAGGTTTCTGGCGTCAGCGTGCCAAAAGGCGCAGGCCAGAAAGCAGAAAGCCACCCGGAGGTGGCTGGGCAGGGCGGCGAAGGGGCTTCAGGCCTGGCCGTTGATGACCTGCTGCAGTTCGCCCGACTCGTACATCTCCATCATGATGTCCGAACCGCCGATGAACTCGCCTTTGACGTAGAGCTGCGGGATGGTGGGCCAGCTGCTGTAAGTCTTGATGCCCTGGCGGATGCCTTCGTCTTCCAGCACGTTGACGGTCTTCACCGTCTTGGTGTCGACGCCACAGGCTTTCAGGATCTGGATGGCTCGGCCGGAGAAGCCGCACATGGGGAAACTGGCATTGCCCTTCATGAAGAGCACGATGTCGTTGGATTTGACCAACTGGTCGATTTGGGTCTGGGCGTCGCTCATGGCAAATAACTCCTGATCTGGGCGGGCCGGACGCGGCCCGAAAACAGCCCGAATTATCGCTGTTGCGGCCAGATCCCGCCGCTGCACCGTTCAATGCCCGCGAGGTCGCAGCGGCTGCTGACTTGCCCGAAGCCTTGCTGCACCAGCAGGGCGCGCACGGCGACCGCCTGATCGTGCCCATGCTCCAGCAGCAGCCAGCCGCCCGGGGCCAGTGCGGCGGGCGCGCTCTTGACCAGCTCCCGGATATCGTCCAACCCGTCGGGGCCCGAGGTGAGCGCGCCGAGGGGTTCTTGGCCGAGGGCGGCGAGGTGCGGGTCGCCGTCAGCGATATAGGGCGGGTTGCTGGCGATCACGTCAAAGCGCTGGCCGGGCACGGCCTGTAGCCAGGAACCCGCATGGAAGTCCACCGCCAGACCCAGGCGTTCCGCGTTGGAGCGCGCCACGGTCAGGGCGTCGGCGCTGGCATCGGTGGCGGAAACCGCCACGTCGGGGCGCTGCGATTTCACCGCCAGGGCGATGGCGCCGCTGCCGGTGCCGAGGTCCAGGAAGCGGGGATGGGCGGGTGGTGGCGCCAACATGTCCAGCGCCCACTGAACCAGGGTTTCGGTGTCCGGTCGGGGCACGAGCACGCGCGGGTCCACCTGCAGATTGAGGCCGAAGAAGGCTTTGGCACCCGCCAGGTAGGCCACTGGCTCGCCGGCCAGGCGGCGGCGCACCAGTTCGGCGTAGCGCGTTGCGGCGCCGTCGGGCATGGGGTCGGTGTCGTGCGCCAGCAGCCAGGCGCGGTGATTCAGGTCGCGGCCCAGCGCCAGCAGCAGCAGCATCTGGGCGTCCAGCCGGTCCAGGCCCTGTTGCTGGGCTTGTACCAAAGCATCTCGGAGGTGCTGCCCGGTGTTCACAGGCTGTTCCGCTGTTCCAGCTCGGCCAGCAGCTCGGTGCCGCGCGCCACCTGCAGGGCGTGGATCACGTCGCCCAGGTCGCCCTCCATCACCTGCAGCAACTTGTAGAGCGTGAGGTTGATGCGGTGGTCGGTGAGACGTCCCTGCGGGAAGTTGTAGGTGCGGATGCGGTCGCTGCGGTCGCCGCTGCCGATCAGGCCCTTGCGGGTGGCGGCTTCCTTGGCGGCGCGCTCGCTGCGGTCTTTTTCCTGCAGGCGCGCGGTCAGCACCTGCAAGGCCTTGGCCTTGTTGCTGTGCTGGCTGCGGCCGTCCTGGCATTCGGCGGTGATGCCGGTGGGCAGGTGGGTCACGCGCACGGCCGAATCGGTCTTGTTGATGTGTTGTCCGCCGGCGCCGCTGGCGCGGTAGGTGTCGATGCGCAGCTCGCTCGGATTGAGTTTCACTGCCTCGGTCTCGTCGGGTTCGGGCATCACGGCCACGGTGGCGGCGCTGGTGTGGATGCGGCCCTGCGTTTCGGTGACCGGCACGCGCTGCACACGGTGGCCACCCGATTCGAAGCGCAGCTTGCCGTAGGCGCCGCGGCCCACGATGCGCAGGACCACCTCTTTGTAGCCGCCGAGTTCGCTGGGCGACTCGCTCACCGCCTCGACCGTCCAGCGTTGGGCTTCGGCGTAGCGCGTGTAGAGCCGGGCCAGGTCGCCGGCGAACAGGGCTGACTCGTCGCCGCCGGTGCCGGCGCGGATTTCCATGAAGGCGTTGCGTTCGTCGTCCGGGTCTTTGGGCAGCAGCAGTTGCTGCAGTTCGGCGTCGAGCGTTTCCAGATCGGCGCGGGCGCTTTTGATTTCTTCTTCGGCCATCTCGGCCATGTCCGGGTCCTGCAGCAGCTCGGTGGCGGACGTTTGATCGGCTTCACGCTGCAGGTAGCGGTTGAACACTTCAACCACGGCGCCCACTTCGGCGTGTTCACGGCTGAGTGCGCGAAAGCGGTCCATGCTGTCCACCACGTCGGGCGCGGCCAGCAGGGCGTCCAGCTCGTGGAGCCGGGCGCGTTGGCGCATCAGGGTGTCGCGGACGAAGGGTTTCATGGAGCGGGCAAAGGGGGTCGGTGGCGCCGAGGGAGCGGCGGGGTGGCTGACGCGCTGGTGCGGACCGGCGCGCGGTGGCAGGCCGGGGCGCTAGGAATTCCGCGGCGGCTTGACGGGGTCGTCGCGCAGGAACAGGCGCGAGACGGTCTGCGCAGTGGCTGCGCGCGTGTCGGCATCGCCCGCGCGCAGCTCGGCCAGGGTACCGTGCAGCATCTTTTGCGTGAGGCCGCGCGACATGGCTTCCAGCACCGCGTCGACCGGTTCACCGCGGGCCAGCAGCTTTTTGGCGCGCGCCATTTCAGCACTGCGCCAGGCGTCAGCCTGGGCGTGGATCTGCTGGATCAGCGGCACCATGCCGTTGGCCGGGTCGCGCTGCTCCAGCCAGTGCATGAAGCTGAGCACGCCGGCGTCGATGATGGCCTCGGCCTGGGCCACGGCGGCCTGGCGGTTGTCCTTGCCCGTCTGCACCACGGTAGCGAGGTCGTCCACCGTGTAGAGGTAGACGTCGCTCAGGCCTTTGACTTCGATCTCGATGTCGCGCGGCACGGCCAGGTCGACCATGAACATGGGGCGGTGTTTGCGCTTCTTGAGCGCGCGCTCGACGGCGCCGAGCCCGATGATGGGCAGGGTGCTGGCGGTGCAGCTGACCACGGCGTCGAATTCGTGCAGCCGGTCCGGGATGTCGGCCAGGCGCATGACCTCCGCGCCAAAGCGGCCGGCGAGCTTTTCACCGCGTTCCAGGGTGCGGTTGGCGATCACCATGGCCTTGGGTGTCTTGGCCGCGAAGTGGGTGGCGGCAAGTTCGATCATCTCGCCGGCGCCGACAAACAGCACCTTGATGTCTTTCAGGTCTTCGAACAGCTGGGACGCCAGCCGCACGGCGGCGGCGGTCATGCTGATGGAGTGGGCGCCGATCTCGGTCGAGGTGCGCACCTGCTTGGCCACCGCGAACGAGCGCTGGAACAGCTGGTGCAGCGTGGTGCCCAGGGCGCCAGCCTCGTCGGCGGCGCGCACCGCGTCCTTCATCTGCCCCAGGATCTGGGCCTCGCCCAGCACCATGCTGTCGAGCCCGCTGGCGACGCGGAAGGCGTGGCGCGCGGCCTGGTCTTCGCGCAGTACATAGGCGTGGTCACGCAGCACGTGGGTGCTCACGCCGCCGGTGTGGGCGAGCCACTCCAGCGTGGGCTCCACGGCGGCCTGATCGCCCGCGCCATAGAGCTCGGTGCGGTTGCAGGTGGAGAGCAGCGTGGCCTCGGGCTGGCGTGCCAGACTCTGGCGGTAGCCGTTCAGCGTGGGCTGGATCTGGTCGAGCGCGAAGGCAAACCGGCCCCGCAAATCGAGCGGAGCGGTGTGGTGGTTGATGCCGAGGGCCCAGACAGACATGGCCCGATTATAAAATTGCCGGCTCTTTGACGTTTCGGCATGCCCAACATGACATTTTTCGCCCTGCTTGGGCACCTGGCCAACTTCGTCGCGCCGGCCCTGGTGATGTCCGCCCTGCTGTGGCTCGGGCCGCGCATCGGTCGCGGCAAACGCGCGGTGCGCTGGCGGCCGGCGGTCGAGGTGGGTGTGCTGGCGGGGGCGGGTGTGCTCGTGCTGCTGGGGGGGCTGATCCTGTTTGGCCGCGACGGCAAGATGTTCACCTACGCCGCGCTGGTGCTGGCCCAGGGCACGCTGGCCTGGTGGATGCGCAGTCGTTGATCAGTCGGGCGGGAAACCATCCACCCGGTCGGTGATCAGGCCGTCGATACCCAGCGCCAGCAGCCGCTGCACCGAGGTTGCTTCGTTGACTGTGTAGGCCAGGGTGCGCAAACCTGCCTGGTGCACTTGGGCCACGTTGCCGGCCTCCCACAGGTCCTGATCGCAGATCACCGCCTGGCAACCGAGCTCGATGGCGGTTTCCAGCCAGCCACTCCACAAAGTTTCCAGCAGCAGGCCGCGCGGCAGCCCGTGCTGGGTTTCGCGCGCACCCTGCAATGCTTCGGGTTCAAACGAGGTCAGCAAGGGTGGCTTTGCCTCAGGGCGCTGCGCCCACAGGCGGGCGGCCTCTTGCGCCACCTCCCGGCCGGTCTCTCGCGCCAGACCTGTCGTGGGCTTGATCTCGATGTTGAGCAGCCAACCGTTGGCGAGGCAGAAACGCGCCACGGCTTCCAGCGTGGGCAGCGGTTCTCCCGCATAGGCTGGCGAGTGCCAACCGCCGGCGTCAAGACGGCTCAGCGCCGCCCAGGACTGGGCGCAGCCCAGGCCCTGACCATTGGTGGTGCGCTCCAGCGTGTCGTCGTGCAGCAGAAACACCACGCCGTCGGCGCTGAACTTGGCGTCGCACTCAAACATGCGGTAACCGTGTGATGCACCGAGCCGGAACGCCACCAGGGTGTTTTCCGGTGCCAGCGTGCCGGCGCCGCGGTGGGCAATCCAGCGTGGGTAGGGCCAAGGCTTGGGTCCGGCTTCGGGGGTGTCTGGCATGGTGTTCAACGCGTTGAAAAGCAGGGTTGGCGCGAGTGTGCCAGTACCCGCCGCCGAGGTGTGTGTATGTTGCGCTGCGGTACCATCGCACGTTCGGCGGTTCCCGCTGATCGCCTCCATACCCATGAACGCTCCCATCCCGCTTTCGCTGCTCGAAACCGCCACCGAGGACGCGCCGCGTCTGCGCGAAATCCCCTACAACTACACATCTTTTTCAGATCGTGAAATTGTGTTGCGCCTGCTCGGTGCCCGGGCCTGGAGCCTGCTGGACGGGCTGCGCGGCGAGCGCCGCACCGGTCGTTCGGCCCGCATGTTGTACGAGGTGCTGGGCGATATCTGGGTCGTGCAGCGCAACCCGTATCTGCAGGACGACCTGCTCGACAACCCCAAGCGCCGCGCTGCGCTGGTTGAGGCCTTGCACCACCGTCTGGGCGAGGTGCAGAAGCGCCGCACACCGCAGGACGATGCCGCGCGCGATGCCCTGGTGGCCGAATTGCTGGCGGCGGCCCGGGGTGCGGTCGATGCATTTGCCCGTTCGTTTGAAGAGATGGCCGCGCTGCGCCAGCGCGCCACCAAGGCGCTGCGCCGCCTGACGGCCAAGGACAACATCAAGTTCGACGGCCTCTCGCGTGTGTCCCACGTGACCGACGCGACTGACTGGCGCGTGGAATACCCGTTTGTGGTGCTGACGCCCGACACCGAGGCCGAGATGGCCGAGCTGGTGCGTGGCTGTTTCGAACTCGGCCTGACCATCGTGCCGCGCGGCGGCGGCACCGGCTACACCGGCGGCGCGATTCCGCTGACCTGGAAGAGCGCGGTGATCAACACCGAAAAGCTCGAAGCCATGACCGAGGTGGAGTTCGTGGCGGTGCCCGGCCACGCAGAGCCGCTGCCCACGATCTGGACCGAGGCCGGCGTGGTGACGCAGCGCGTGGCCGATGCGGCCGAGCGCGCCGGCCATGTGTTCGCGGTGGACCCGACCTCGGCTGAGGCCTCGTGCGTGGGTGGCAACATCGCCATGAACGCGGGCGGCAAGAAGGCCGTGCTCTGGGGCACGGCGCTGGACAACCTGGTGAGCTGGCGCATGGTGACGCCGCAGGCGCAGTGGCTGGAAGTCACGCGCCTGGACCACAACCGCGGCAAGATCCACGACGCCGAAGTCGCCACCTTTGAGCTCCAGTACTTCGAAGCCAACGGCAAGACGCTGCTGCGCACCGAGCAGCTGGTGATTCCCGGCTCGACCTTCCGCAAGGAAGGCCTGGGCAAGGACGTGACCGACAAGTTCCTCGCCGGCCTGCCGGGCATCCAGAAAGAAGGTTGCGACGGCCTGATCACCAGCGCGCGCTGGCTGGTGCATCGCATGCCCGAGCACGTGCGCACCGTGTGCCTGGAGTTCTTCGGCAATCCCAAGGACTGCGTGCCGTCCATCGTGGACATCAAGGACTTCATGTTCGCCGAGATGAAGCGCCCGGGCGGTGCCATCCTCGCGGGCCTGGAACACCTGGACGACCGTTACCTCAAGGCCGTGGGCTACGCGACCAAGAGCAAGCGCGGCACCTTGCCCAAGATGGTGCTGGTGGGCGACATCGTGGGCGACGACGCCGACGCCGTGGCCCGCGCCACCAGCGAGGTGATCCGCCTGGCCAACGGCCGCAGCGGCGAAGGCTTCGTGGCCATCAGCGCCGAAGCGCGCAAGAAATTCTGGCTCGACCGCAAGCGCACCGCGGCCATCAGCAAACACACCAACGCCTTCAAAGTGAACGAAGACGTGGTGATTCCGCTGCCGCGCATGGGCGAGTACACCGAGGGCATCGAGCGCATCAACATCGAGCTCTCGCTGCGCAACAAGCTCAAGCTCTGTGAAGCGCTTGAAACCTTTTTCACCCGTGGCCAACTTCCGCTGGGCAAGACCGACGACGCCAACGACATTCCCAGCGCCGAGCTGCTGGAAGACCGCGTGCAGCAGGCGCTGGCGCTGGTACGCGAAGTGCGCTCGCTCTGGGCCACTTGGTTGCGCGATGTGGATGCGCTGTTTCCCGAATTGCAGGACCACCGCCTGCGCGCGAGCTGGAAGGCGCAAATCCGTGCACCCTTGCAAGGCATTTTCAATGGCGCGGCATTCGCTGCGATCCTCGCCGAATGCACGGCCATCCACCAGCGCGTGCTGAAAGGCCGTGTCTGGGTGGCGCTGCACATGCACGCCGGAGACGGCAACGTGCACACCAACATCCCCGTCAACAGCGACGATTACGAGATGCTTCAGACCGCCCACGAGGCGGTGGGCCGCATCATGGTGCTGGCGCGCAGCCTCGACGGCGTGATCTCGGGCGAACACGGCATCGGCATCACCAAGCTGGAGTTCCTGACCGATGACGAGTTGCGCCCCTTCGCCGAGTACAAGGCCAAGGTGGACCCGGAGGGCCGCTTCAACAAGGGCAAGCTGCTGCGCGACCTGTCGGGCGTGAAAGGTCTCGCCGCCGACACCAGCCTGCGCAGCGCGGATCTCTCCAACGCCTACACGCCCAGCTTCGGCCTGATGGGCCACGAGTCGCTGATCATGCAGCAGAGCGACATCGGCGCCATCGCCGATTCGGTCAAGGACTGCCTGCGCTGCGGCAAGTGCAAACCCGTTTGCGCCACGCACGTGCCGCGCGCCAACCTGCTGTACTCGCCGCGCAACAAGATCCTCGCGACCTCGCTGCTGGTGGAGGCGTTTCTGTACGAAGAGCAGACGCGCCGCGGCATCAGCATCAAGCACTGGGAAGAGTTCGAAGACGTGGCCGACCACTGCACGGTCTGCCACAAGTGTTTGTCGCCGTGCCCGGTCAAGATCGACTTTGGCGATGTGACCATGAACATGCGCAACCTGTTGCGCAAGATGGGCCAGAAGAGCTTCCGCCCGGGCAATGCTGCGGCCATGTTCTTCCTGAACGCGACCAACCCCGAGACCATCAAGTTCATGCGCTCGGCCATGGTGGACGTGGGCTTCAAGGCCCAACGCCTGGCCAACAAGGTGTTGAAGCTCGCCGCGCGCAAGCAGACCAGTGCACCGCCCGCCACGCTGGGGCCCGCGCCGATCAAAGAGCAGGTGATCCACTTCATCAACAAGAAGATGCCCGGTGGCCTGCCCAAGAAGACCGCGCGCGCGCTGCTCGACATCGAGGACAAGGACTATGTGCCGATCATCCGAAACCCGGTGGGCACGACGGCCGAGACGGAAGCGGTGTTCTATTTCCCGGGCTGCGGTTCCGAGCGCCTGTTCAGCCAGGTCGGTCTGGCCACGCAGGCCATGCTCTGGCACGCGGGCGTACAGACCGTGCTGCCACCGGGCTATTTGTGCTGTGGTTACCCGCAGCGCGGCTCGGGCCAGTTCGACAAGGCCGAAAAAATCATCACCGACAACCGGGTGCTGTTCCACCGCGTGGCCAACACGCTGAACTACCTGGACATCAAGACCGTGGTGGTGAGCTGTGGCACCTGCTACGACCAGCTGCAGGGCTACGAGTTCGAAAAGATCTTCCCCGGCTGCCGCATCATCGACATCCACGAATACCTGCTGGAAAAGGGCATCACGCTGCCCGCCGGTCAGGGTGGCTACCTGTACCACGACCCCTGCCACACGCCGATGAAGCTGCAGGACCCGATGAAGACGGTGAAAGCGCTGGTGGGCGACAACGTGGTCGAGAGCAAGCGCTGCTGCGGCGAGAGCGGCACGCTCGGTGTGACCCGGCCCGACATCTCCACGCAGATCCGCTTCCGCAAGGAAGAAGAAATCAAAAAGGGCGAGGCGCAGCTGCGCGCCGCCGGCACCGTGGGCGCCCAGGCCAACATCAAGATGCTGACCTCGTGCCCGAGCTGCCTGCAGGGCCTGACGCGCTACGGCGACGACCTGAACAACGGTCTGCTCGAAGCCGACTACATCGTGGTCGAGATGGCCAACCAGATTCTGGGCAAGGACTGGCTGCCCGAGTACGTGGCGCAAGCCAACCAGGGCGGCATCGAACGCGTGCTGGTCTGATCACAGTCAACCAACCGGAGACAGCCATGGCAGGACTCGACAAAAACACCCCGACACCGCAGGACATCACGGTGCACAGCCAGTCGCGCGTGCTGCAGGTGAGCTTTTCAGATGGCAGCGACTTCCGCATCCCGTTCGAACTGATGCGGGTGTTTTCGCCATCGGCCGAAGTCCAGGGCCACGGCCCGGGCCAGGAAGTGCTGCAGACCGGCAAGCGCGAGGTCGGCATTCTGGCGCTGGAGGCTGTGGGCAACTACGCGGTGCAGCCCACGTTCAGCGACGGTCACGACAGCGGTATTTATTCGTGGGACTACCTGTATTTCCTGGGCAGCCAGCAAGACGCGCTGTGGGCCGACTACCAGCAACGCCTCCTCCAGGCGGGGGTTGACCGCGACGCCGCCATGCCGGAGAAAGCAGGCTCGGCCTGCGGAAGCCACTCACACTAGGAACGGATTGCGCCATGGCATCTACCCATTTCGGTTTCAAGACGGTTGACGAGCGTGAAAAAGCGCAGCACGTGCGCAGCGTGTTCGATTCGGTCGCGCCCAAATACGACGTGATGAACGACCTCATGTCGGCCGGCCTGCACCGCGTCTGGAAACGCTACACCCTCACCGTGGCCAACCCGCACCCAGGCCAGCAGGTGCTGGACATCGCGGGCGGGACGGGTGACCTGTCACTGGCTTTTGCCGCCAAGGTTGGCCCGACAGGTCGCGTGGTGCACACCGATATCAACGAGGCCATGTTGCGCGAAGGCCGCAACCGCCTGCTCGACAAAGGGGTCGTGCTGCCCACCATGGTCTGTGATGCCGAGAAGTTGCCGTTTGCCAGCGAGTCGTTCGATTTTGTGTCGGTGGCTTTTGGCCTGCGCAACATGACGCACAAGGAACTTGCACTGGCCGAGATGCATCGCACCCTGAAACCGGGTGGCAAATTGCTGGTGCTGGAGTTTTCCCGGGTGGCCAAACCGCTGGAGAAGGCTTATGACTGGTACTCGTTCAACATCCTGCCAAAGCTGGGCAAGCTGGTGGCCAACGACGAGCACAGCTACCGCTACCTCGCCGAGTCCATCCGCATGCACCCCGGGCAGGAGGAGTTGCGGCAGATGATGAAGTCGGTGGGATTCGGGCACGTGGACGTGCACAACCTCAGCGCTGGTGTGGTGGCCTTGCACGTGGGCATCAAGTGTTGATTCAATGGGTTTTTTACGTCAATTGAGGGATGGAACAATGAGCAGGTTGTGGTCGGTACTGTTGGTCTGCGCGATGGCGCTGGGGGCGCAGGACGCCTCGGCCAAGCGCATGGGGGGTGGTTTGTCCATCGGCAAACAGTCGGGCAATGTGACCCAGCGCTCCACGGCGCCAGCGACCCAGCCAGCCACGCCGCAGCAGGCGTCCGCTCAAAACGCAGCGACCCGACCGACCACGCCGGCGCCCGCCGCAGCCGCCCCCAAGCGCCCCTGGGGCGCCATGCTGGGTGGCCTGGCCGCCGGTCTCGGCCTGGCCTGGCTGGCTTCCTCATTGGGTCTGGGTGAGGGCTTTGCCCAGTTCCTCATGCTGGCTTTGCTGGCGGTGGTGGTGATCGCCGTGATCCGCATGGTGATGCGCCGGGGTTCAGCGGCCGCCAAACCGTCCGGACTGGTCTACCAGGGTGCGGGCGCCGCGGATCTGGCGGCGACGCCGCGGGGTTACAGCCCGCAGAACGTGGGCAATGACGCGTCGGCCCGCCCGTGGGAGAGCGGTGGCCCAGCGGGTGCTGGTGGTTCCATGATCGGTTCGGCGCTGGCGGGTTCCCCCTCCTGGGGTGTGCCCAGCGACTTCGACGTCGAAGGTTTTCTCAAGGCCTCCAAGACCAACTTCGTGAACCTGCAGGATGCCTGGGACCGGTCCGACATTCCCAGCCTGCGGGCCATGATGACCGACGGCATGCTGGAGCAGATCAAGAGCCAGCTGGCCGAACGCGAGCAGACCAGCGGCAGCAGCGTCAACAAGACCGATGTCGTGATGCTCGAAGCCCAGTTGCTGGGCATCGAGGAACTGGACGACGGTTACATGGCGAGTGTGGAGTTTTCCGGGATGATCCGGGAAGACGCTTCGGCCGGCCCCAATCCGTTCCGCGAAGTCTGGAACATCACCCGGCCCAAGAGCGGTTCGGGCGGTTGGCTGGTGGCCGGGGTTCAGGCGCTTCAATAACGGTGCCTTGGCGGGATGGTCCCGCGTTATCCGTCAAAATCGGGGGGTCATGAAAAATGTACCCCCCGATTTTTCGTCCGGCGCCGACAGCGGCAGCCGATCGCCCCTGGGCTTTTTGCAGTCCCTGCTGGGCAGCATCCGTCCGCCCGACTGGGTGGTGGACGAGCTGCAGAACCGCCTGGTGCTGTTCCTCAATCATGTGTTGATGCAGGAACCGCAGGCACAGGAACGTCTCAAGCGCCAGAAGGGCAAACCGGTGCGGGTGCAGTGGGGCGACTTCCATCTCACGCTCGCCGCCACGCCCGCCGGTCTGCTGGAGCGCCCGGTCGTGGGTGCCCAGCCCGAGCTCACCGTGTCGCTGACCCAGACCTCGCCGTTTGCGCTGGCCCAGCGTGTCATCGCCGGCGACAAGCCGGGCGTTGACATCCAGGGTGACGTGCAGCTCGCCGCCGAAGTCGCTTGGCTGGTGGACAACGTGCGCTGGGACGTGGAAGAAGACCTGTCCCGCGTGGTGGGCGACGCCACCGCGCACACGCTGAGCCGGTTTGCACGCGCAGGCGCCCAGGCTGTGAAGGCGTTTGCCGCGCGCCTGCCCGAAGGCTTCCCGCCACGTCCGCCCTTCGCATCGCCAGCCGGCTCCGCGCCCGAAGCGGCCGCGCCGGCAGCGAATGCGGATACCCCGGGCGGTGGCGGTGGTGCCGCATGACGCGTCTCTTTCGCGGCGCTTTCATCGTCTGGGTGGTGCTGCGCTACGGGCTCGATGAGCTCGTGCTGTCCAGCTTCCGGCACCCCACGCTGCGCCTGCTGACCCGCCTCGTTTCCATCGGCCGCAATCTGGACAGCCCGCGTGGCGAGCGGCTGCGCGAGGCGCTGGAGCGACTGGGTCCGATCTTCGTCAAGTTTGGCCAGGTGCTCTCGACCCGGCGCGACCTGTTGCCTCCAGACATTGCCGACGAACTGGCCCGCCTGCAGGACCGCGTGCCGCCCTTCCCCAGCGCCGTGGCGGTGGCCACAATCGAGCGCGCGTTCGGCAAGCCGCTGGACGCTGTGTTCACGCACTTCGACCAGGTGCCGGTGGCCAGTGCTTCCATCGCACAGGTGCACTTCGCGACCTTGCGCGATGGCCGCCATGGTGGGCGCGAGGTGGCGGTGAAGGTGCTGCGGCCCAACATGCGGCCGGTGATTGAAAAAGACCTGAGCCTCATGCGCACGATGGCGGGCTGGGTCGAAAAGCTGTCGGCCGACGGCAAACGACTCAAGCCGCGGGAGGTGGTGGCCGAGTTCGACAAGTACCTGCACGACGAACTCGACCTGCTGCGCGAAGCCGCCAACGCCGCCCAGCTGCGGCGCAACATGCAGGGGCTCGACCTCGTGCTGATCCCGGAGATGCTCTGGGACTATTGCCACACCGAAGTGATGGTGATGGAGCGCATGCATGGCCTGCCGATCAACAAGGTGGACGAGCTGCGCCGCCGGGGTGTGGACATCCCGAAGCTGGCGCGCGACGGCGTCACCATCTTTTTCACCCAGGTGTTCCGTGACGGCTTCTTTCACGCCGACATGCACCCGGGCAACATCCAGGTCAGTGTCGATCCGGCCACGTTCGGACGCTACATCTCGCTCGATTTCGGCATCGTTGGCACGCTGACCGAGTTCGACAAGGAATACCTGGCGCAGAACTTCACGGCTTTTTTCCGGCGCGATTACAAGCGGGTCGCCGAGCTGCACATCGAAAGTGGCTGGGTACCGTCGGACACCCGGGTGGACGAGCTGGAGTCGGCGATCCGCGCGGTCTGTGAGCCGTACTTTGACCGCCCGCTGAAAGAAATCTCGCTGGGCATGGTGCTGATGCGCCTGTTCCAGACCTCGCGACGCTTCCAGGTGGAAATCCAGCCGCAACTGGTGCTGCTGCAGAAGACGCTGCTGAATATCGAGGGACTGGGCCGCGATCTGGATCCGGAGCTGGACCTCTGGAACACCGCCAAGCCGTTCCTTGAAAAGTGGATGGTTGAGCAGATCGGACCGCAGAAACTGTTGCAGCAGCTCAAGGCCGAGGCGCCGCACTACGCCAAGCTGCTGCCTGCGCTGCCGCGCCTGGTGCACGACTTCCTGCAGCACAAGCCGCACGAACTGCGGCGCGAACTCGATGAGCTGCTGGCCGAACAGCGCCGCACCAACCGCTTGCTGCAGGGGATCGTCTGGGGCGGGGTGGGCTTCCTGATCGGTCTGCTGTTGATGCAGGTGCTCACGCGGGTGCGACTCTGGTAGACGCTGCCGGTGGTGGGCCTGGTTTTGCCGGTCCTTGCGCATCCGGGAACCACCCCCAATTTATAATGACGGGTTTTGTTCTTCTACCCTTCGGATCGGGCTCGACGGGCCGGGTGTGATGCCCACCCGCGGCCCGTTTGTCCTCCGAAGCGATCCCGGCTCTCATGCAGCCGGTCACCTACAGGTTCCGCCATGCCGATTTATGCCTACAAGTGCGCGTCCTGCGGCCATGCCAAGGACGTGTTGCAAAAGATGTCCGACGATCCGTTGAGCGTCTGCCCGGCCTGTGGCCAGGCCAGTTTCCAGAAGCAGGTCACCGCCGCCGGCTTTCAGCTCAAGGGCTCGGGCTGGTACGTGACCGACTTCCGCGGTGGCAACGGCGGCAAGGCCGCCCCTGCCGTGGCCGGGGCCGACAGTGGTGCCAGCGCACCGGACGCGGCTGCCAAACCGGCGGGTGAGGCCGCCGCCAGTCCGGCACCCGCCACCAGTACCGCGGCCACAACGACACCCGCTGCGGCTCCGGCAGCCAGCTCGACCCCCACCGCTTCGACCTGAGTTCGCGCCCGATGCCTTCCCTGCGCAAATGGCTGCTCGCTGGCCTGCTGGTCCTGGTGCCCCTGATCATCACCCTGTGGGTGCTGGACTGGGTGGTGGGCACGCTCGACCAGACGCTGCACATCCTGCCGCAGAGCTGGCAGCCCGACCAGCTGTTCGGCTTTCACATTCCCGGCCTGGGCGTGATCTTTGCGCTGGTGGTGGTGCTGTCGATCGGGGCGCTGGCGTCCAACATCATCGGCAACAAGCTGGTGGACTGGTGGCACGCCCTGTTGCACCGCATCCCGGTGGTGCGCTCCATCTACTCCGGGGTGAAGCAGGTTTCCGACACGCTGTTTTCCGAGAAGGGCAATGCATTTCGCAAAGCGGTGCTGGTTCAGTGGCCGCACGCCGGCATGTGGACCATCGGTTTCCAGACCGGTTCGCCCAATGGCGAGGTCCTTGCACACTTGCAGTCCCAGCCGGGCCGTACCGGCGATCACGACGAATTCCTGAGTGTGTTTGTGCCCACCACGCCCAACCCCACGGGCGGCTATTTCGTGATGGTGCGCCGCAGCGATTGCCTGGAGCTGCAGATGAGCGTGGACGAAGCGCTGACCTACATCGTCTCCATGGGCGTGATCGCGCCCGGTGCCCCCAAGATCACCTTCCCCAAAGTGGCAGCGCCCGGCGCGACCACCCACCCGACCTGATGACTCCCCGCCGTGAATCACGGCGAACCTGCTGAAAGAAGAACCGAAATGGCCATGCGCTCCCACTATTGCGGTCTGGTGACCGAAGCCCTGCTGGGCCAGACTGTGCAACTCTGCGGCTGGGTCAACCGCCGCCGCGACCACGGTGGCGTGATCTTCATCGACCTGCGCGACCGCGAAGGGTATGTGCAGGTGGTCTGCGATCCCGACCGCGCCGAGATGTTCAAGACCGCCGAAGACGTGCGCAACGAGTTCTGCGTGCAGGTCACCGGCCTGGTGCGCGCACGTCCCGAGGGCACCACCAACGACAACCTGAAGAGCGGCAAGATCGAAATCCTCTGCCACGAACTCAAGGTGCTCAACGCCTCGGTCACCCCCCCGTTCCAGCTCGATGACGACAACCTGAGCGAGACGACTCGCCTGACGCACCGCGTGCTCGACCTGCGCCGCCCCTACATGCAGAACAACCTGATGCTGCGCTACCGCGTGGCCATGGAAGTGCGCAAGTTTCTGGACGCCAACGGTTTCATCGACATCGAAACCCCGATGCTCACCAAGAGCACGCCCGAAGGCGCTCGCGACTACCTCGTGCCCAGCCGCGTGCACGACGGCCACTTCTTCGCGCTGCCGCAGTCGCCCCAGCTGTTCAAGCAGCTGCTCATGGTGGCGGGCTTCGACCGCTACTACCAGATCACCAAGTGCTTCCGCGACGAAGACCTGCGCGCCGACCGCCAGCCCGAGTTCACACAGATCGATATCGAAACCTCGTTCCTGACCGAAGAAGACATCCGCGACATGTTCCAGGGCATGATCAAGACGGTGTTCCAGAACACGCTGGGCGTGGACCTGGGCGAGTTCCCGGTCATGGCCTACAGCGAAGCCATGCACCGCTTCGGCTCCGACAAGCCCGACCTGCGCGTCAAGCTCGAATTCACCGAACTCACTGACGTGATGGCCGACGTGGACTTCAAGGTCTTCAGCGCGCCCGCCACCATGAAGAACGGCCGCGTGGTCGCCCTGTGCGTGCGCGGCGGTGCCGAGATCAGCCGCAGCGAGATCGACGCCTACACCGAGTTCGTCAAGATCTACGGCGCCAAGGGGCTGGCCTGGATCAAGGTCAACGAAGTGGCCAAGGGCCGCGACGGTCTGCAAAGCCCGATCGTGAAGAACCTGCACGACGCAGCCGTGGCCGAGATCCTGAAGCGCACCGGCGCGCAGGACGGCGACATCATCTTCTTCGGGGCCGACAAGGCCAAGGTGGTGAACGACGCCATTGGCGCGCTGCGCCTGAAGATCGGCCACAGCGAGCTGGGCAAGAAAAACGGCCTGTTCGAAGCCCGCTGGGCACCGATGTGGGTGGTGGACTTCCCGATGTTCGAGCACGACGAAGAAGCCGACCGCTGGACCGCCGTCCACCACCCCTTCACCGCGCCGAAAGACGGCCACGAAGACTGGATGGTCACCGCGCCTGAGAAGTGCATCGCCAAGGGCTACGACATGGTTTTGAACGGCTGGGAAATCGGTGGCGGCTCGGTGCGTATCCACACCGCCGCGGTGCAGCAGAAGGTGTTCGATGCGCTGAAGATCACGCCCGAAGAGGCGCAGCTCAAGTTCGGCTTCCTGCTCGACGCGCTGCAGTACGGCGCGCCGCCCCACGGTGGCCTGGCCTTCGGTCTGGACCGCATCGTCACGCTGATGACCGGCGCCGACTCGATCCGCGACGTGATCGCTTTCCCCAAGACCCAGCGCGCCCAGTGTCTGCTGACACAGGCGCCGAGTCTGGTGGACGAGAAGCAGCTGCGCGAGCTGCACATCCGCCTGCGCAACGTGGATCTGGCCAAAACCGCCTGATCCCTGGGCGCGTCGGCAGGAAAGAAGGGCGGCACGGACCGCCCTTTTTATTTGGGTTGCCGGTGGTGCCGCACGTTGCAGGTGGCAACGAAACGTACCGCTGCGTTCCGTGTGGTCAAGGGTTTGTTAGGATGGCTTTTTGAAAGGAGCCTATCCATGAGCAAGAACGCCCAAGACACCCTGGCCAACAAAGAGAAGCTGGTCGCCGACCTGCAGCGCGTCATTACCGACGCAGAAGAACTGATGGCGGCCACCGCCCACCAGACCGAAGGCAAGGTGGTGGAGCTGCGTGAGCGCATCAACGAAAACCTGCGCCAGGCCCGCCACAAGCTGCTGGACGCTGAAGAGGCGATCAAGGAAAAAACCCGCGAAATGGCGCGCGCCACCGACGACTACGTGCACGAACACCCCTGGCGCGCCGTGGGCACGGCCGCTGGCATCGGCTTGGTGATCGGCCTGCTGATCAGCCGGCGTTGAACGGGCGTGGCATGTCTGCGCCACCGACCCGCCTGGCGGCCTCGCTGAAGGGCTTGACTGCTACCGTGCTGGAACTGCTCCAGCTGCGGCTGGAATTGCTCAGTGTGGAAGCGCAGGAGGAAGTGCTGCGTGTCGGTGGCTTGATGGTCTATGGCGCCGTGGCCGTGGCCTTCATCTGCCTGGGGCTGGGCTTTCTGGCCATGCTGATCACGGTGGCGCTGTGGGACACCCATCGCCTGCTGCCACTGGCGGTTTTCGCGGGGTTGTTTCTCGGCTTCGGCGGCGTTGCGGCCTGGCTGGCGCGCGAGCGGGTGCGCAGCGGCACCAAGCTGTTTTCGGCCACCGTCGGAGAACTCAAGAAAGACCGCGAGGGATTGCGCTCATGAGCACGGCGCCGGGTCGCCCCAAGCAAGCTCGCGCCGCAGCTCGCAGAACGAAGGTGCTCACATGAGCGCCAACGAACCCGGTCGAGCCGAACAGCTGGCCCGCAGGCGCGCGTTGCTCGTGCAGCGGTCCGGGCAATTGCGCGGGCAGGTGGTTGAAAAATTGCAGGTGGTGGAGCCCGTGTGGATGTGGGCCGACCGCCTGCAGGACGCCTGGCGCTGGTTGCGCGCGAATCCGCTGGCGGTGGCGGGCGCTGCGCTGACGTTTGCGGTGTGGCGGCCGCGCCGATCGCTGGGGCTGGCCCTGAAGGCGTGGTCGGCGTGGCGGATGTTGCAGCGGGCGCGCTCGCTCGGCAGCGCGGCATCCCGCCTGCTCTGATCCGCGCGCTGATGCGCCCGAAGATTCCCCAATCGGTGCTGGTGGTGATCCACACACCCGCGCTGGAGGTGCTGCTGATCGAGCGCGCCGATGCGCCGGGATTCTGGCAGTCGGTCACGGGTTCGAGGGATGCCGAAGACGAACCGTTCGAGGTCACGGCGGTGCGCGAGGTCTGGGAGGAGACCGGACTCGACGCGAGTGCTCCCGGTCATGTGCTGACGGACTGGGCGCTGGAAAACGTCTATGAAATCTACCCGCAGTGGCGTCACCGGTATGCGCCGGGCGTGACCCACAACACCGAGCATGTCTTCGGCCTGTGTATCCCGGCGGCGGTGCCCGTGACACTGAGTCCGCGCGAGCACCGGGCGCAGGTCTGGTCGCCGTGGCCCGAAGCCATGGACCGCTGTTTTTCGCCGTCCAACGCCGAGGCCATTTCCTGGCTGCCACGGCTGGGCCGCTGTGCCGTGACCTGCTGATGCGCTTGGTGGCATGATTTGCCCATGAGCATCTTGCGAGTAGCCACCTACAACATCCACAAAGGCGTGCAGGGCCTCGGGCCGGCGCGCCGGCTGGAAATCCACAACCTGGCGCACGCGGTCGAACAGTTCGATGCCGACATCGTCTGCCTGCAGGAGGTGCGGCGCCACAACCGCAAGCTCGAAAAACATTTCACCCGCTGGCCCGAGCTGGACCAGGCAGGTTATCTGTCGCCCGAGGGCTACGAGTCGGTCTACCGGACCAATGCGATCACCCGTCACGGGGAGCATGGCAATGCGCTGCTGTCGCGCTGGCCGGTGTTGGAAAGCTGGCACTCCGATGTGTCCGACCACCGTTTCGAACAACGTGGCCTGTTGCATGTGCAGTTGCTGGTGGACGGCAAGGACGTGCATGTGGTGGTGGTGCATTTCGGGCTGATCCATGCCAGCCGGGAACGCCAGGTCCAGCGCCTGGGCCAGTATGTGGCGCGCGAGGTGCCCGCCAGCGCGCCGCTGATCGTGGCGGGGGACTTCAACGACTGGGGATCCCAGTTGCACCGGCCCATGGCCGATCTGAACCTGCGCACCTTTGACGGCATACGCCTGCCCACCTACCCGTCCCGCCTGCCGCTGCTGCACATGGACCGTGTGTACGTGCGCGGCCTGCTGCCGGTCTCGGCCCATGTGCCGCATGGGCGGGCCTGGGCACGCATGTCCGACCACTTGCCGCTGATTGCCGAGTTCGAGTTGTGAACGACGACCGTCCCGAGTCCCAGGGGCGCCCGGCAAGGCAGGGCAAGGCGGTTGTGCACAGCGGGAACCAGTTGCTGTTGCTGTCGGGTGGCGCCGAGCTGTTCCCTGCCCTTGTGGAGGCCATGGACGCCGCGCGCCGGGCGGTGCATCTGGAAACCTATATCTTCGAGTTCGCCGGCTCTGCGCTGGGCGTGGCGCAGGCGCTGGAGCGTGCGGCACAGCGGGGTGTGCTGGTGCGACTGGTGGTCGATGGGGTGGGCACGCCAAGGATCCCCGACGAGTGGAAAAGGCGCTTTGCGCAGGCGGGTGTTCGCTGGTGTGTCTACGCGCCGCTGGGTCGCCTGGGTTTGCTGATCCCGAGTCGCTGGCGACGCCTGCACCGAAAGCTTTGCGTGGTGGACGGCAAGGTGGGCTTTTGCGGCGGCATCAACATCATCGACGATCAGGATGACGTGGCTTTGGGGCGGCTGATGGCGCCGCGACTGGACTTTTCGCTGCGGGTGGCCGGCCCGGTGGTGGCCGACATGGTGGAAACCATGGAGCAGCTCTGGTGGCGGCTGCAGGCTGCGCGCAAGGCACGACAGCGTGAATTCAGGGCCGCCTGGGAGGCCTTGCGCGAAACCATGCCGGTGGGAGACTTTTCGCGCCTGCTCGCTCGGCTGGAAACGGACGCCGGTCGGGGCCATGGGTCGGACCGCAGCAAGGCCGACGCAGAAAACAGCGAACCGGCATCCCTGTCCGATGGCCCGTTCGGGGTGGACAACGCACGTGCCGCGCTGCTGTTGCGCGACAACATCAGTCACCGGCACGATATCGAGCGTGCGTACCTCAAGGCCATCGGCGAGTCCCGGCAGGACATCATGATCGCCAACGCCTATTTCGTTCCAGGCCGCAAGCTGCGGCGTGCGCTCCTGATGGCGGCGCAGCGCGGGGTGCGGGTGCGCCTGTTGCTGCACGGCAAATACGAACATTTCATGCAGTACCGCGCCGCCCGCCCTGTCTACCAGACGCTGCTCGGCGGCGGCATCGAGATCCACGAGTACGCGACCAGCGCCCTGCATGCCAAGGTGGCGGTGATCGACCAGCGCTGGGCCACCGTGGGGTCGACCAACCTCGACCCCCTGTCCTTGCTGCTCGCGCGTGAGGCCAATGTCATGACCACGGACCGTCGCTTCTCCGCCCTGCTGCACCGCTGGCTGGCCGACGTCGTCGAGCGGGAGGGCCAGCAACTCGATGTACAGGTGCTCGGGCAGCGCCCCTGGCACCAGCGCCTGCTGGACAGGCTGGCCTTTGGCGTCATGCGGGCCACGCTGTTCCTCACGGGTCACCGTTACTGAAATGGATCACCCCAGCCACGCTGCGCGATTGGCCCGCCCTGCAAAACCCCAGACTTCAGCCTGTTATTCGGCGCTTTGGGGGCGGGTGTTAGCATGACCCATGCTCATGAAAACCGAACCCGACATGACCACCGCCGACCCCAACGACGATGACCAGGGCGTGCCCGTGTCCGTCAAAATCCGCGAACGCATCCAGGCCGCGCGCCACCGCTTTCACTCCAACGACAACATCGCCGGCTTCATCGAACCCGGCGAACTGGAGCAGTTGCTTGAAGAGGTGACGGTCAAGATGCAGGGCGTGCTCGACAGCATGGTGATCGACACCGAGAGCGATCACAACACCGGCGACACCGCGCGCCGGGTGGCCAAGATGTACCTCAAGGAGGTGTTCAACGGCCGTTATGTGCACGGGCCCAGCGTCACCGAATTCCCCAACGCCGAGCACCTCAACGAGCTGATGATCGTCGGCCCGATCACCGTGCGCAGCGCCTGCAGCCACCACTTCTGCCCGGTCATCGGCAAGATCTGGATCGGCGTCATGCCCAACGAACACACCAACGTCATCGGCCTGTCCAAGTACGCTCGCCTGGCCGAATGGATCATGGGCCGTCCGCAGATCCAGGAAGAGGCGGTCGTACAGCTGGCCGACCTGATCCAGGAAAAGACCCAGCCCGACGGTCTGGCCATCGTCATGGAAGCCAGCCACTACTGCATGGCCTGGCGCGGTGTGAAAGACATGGACAGCAAGATGATCAACTCGGTCATGCGCGGGGTGTTCCTGAAAGACCCGAACCTGCGCCGCGAATTCCTCTCCCTCATTCCCCGTTGATTCAGAAGAACACACCATGCTGGTACGTCTGCTTTATGTCAGCCGGGCAATCGACAAGGATTGCGCCAAGACCATCGAATCGGTGCTTGAAACCTCGCGCTCGCACAACATGGGCAACGGCATCACCGGCGTGCTCTGCTACGGTGGCGGCGTGTTCCTGCAGGCGATCGAAGGTGGTCGTGAAGCGGTCAACAAGCTCTACAACCACATTGTCGAAGACGCGCGACACACCGACGTGGTGCTGCTGCACTACGAAGAAATTTCCGAGCGCCGCTTTGGCGGCTGGACCATGGGGCAGGTCAACCTGTCCAAGCTCAACACCTCCATCGTGCTCAAGTACTCCGAGCGCCCGGAGTTCGATCCCTACGGCGTCTCGGGCAAGGTCTCGCTGGCCCTGCTCGAAGAGCTGATGGCCACGGCCAGCATCATCGGTCGTGCCTGATCCGCAGCGGCCGACGCTGCTCGGTTGCGACTTCACCAGTGCGCCGTCCCGGCGCAAGCCCATCACCCTGGCTTTGGGTCACGCAGACCGCGGCCGGGTGCTGCTCGACCGCGTCGAGCGCTTTGAGACGCTCGATGCCTGGGGTGACCGCCTGAAGGCACCTGGCGCCTGGGTGGGTGGTTTTGATCTGCCTTTTGGCCTGCCGCGCGAACTGGTGGTGGCACTGGGCTGGCCGACCGATTGGGCCGCGTGCATGGCCCACTACGCCAGCCTCAGCCGGGACGACATCCGCGCGGTGTTCGCCGCCTTTTGTGACGCGCGGCCGGTGGGTGGCAAGTTCGCCCATCGTGCCACCGACGGACCCGCGGGATCGAGCCCGAGCATGAAATGGGTCAATCCGCCGGTGGCGTTCATGCTGCACGCCGGCGTGCCCCGGCTGATCGCGGCCGGTGTCACCTTGCCGGGTCTGCAGGCGGGTGACCCGGCGCGTGTGGCCCTGGAGGCTTATCCCGGCCTGCTGGCGCGCAGCGTGCTCGGCACCACCAGTTACAAGAGCGACGAGAAGGCGAAGCAGACGCCCGAGCGCCTGATCGCGCGCAAGACCCTCATCCACGCGCTGGAGGGCGGCCAGGCGCCGCTGCTGCAGACCACCGGCCTGCGCCTGAAACTCTCGCATGCCCAGCGCGACGGACTGGCCGACGACGCCAGCGGCGATGCGCTGGATGCGGTGCTCTGCCTGTTGCAGGCGGCCTGGGCGCAGCACCAGCATGAAGCGGGTCACCCGCGCTACGGTTTGCCCGCGTTCGATCCCCTGGAAGGCTGGATCGTCACGGCCTGAGCGGGTGCGCCGGCAGACCGTTCGTCCCGGCCGGCGGCGCGAGCAGGGCTTTCACTGACCTGGGTCAAGCGTGCTGTGCTGCCCAGCGCCGATACTTCGCGGCTGTTTCCCCAGCCTTGTGAGACCTGCCGTGTTCCCTTCCCTGACCAGGCTGCGCCGCAGCCCCTCACCCATGGCCGTCAAGTCGGTTGAAGGTCCTGGTGCGTCGGGCGCCGCATCACCGGCCCAGCACCAGTTGCACGAAGACGCGCAGGCCCTGCTCACGGGCACGCTGTTTGTGGCTCTGGGCGTGATCATGTTCCGCCACACAGGCCTGCTGACCGGCGGCACGGCCGGCCTGGCCTTCTTGCTGCACTACGCCACCGGCTGGAACTTCAGCCTGGTTTTTTTCTTGATCAACCTGCCGTTTTACGGCCTGGCCTTCAAGCGCATGGGCTGGGTGTTCACGGCCAAGACCTTTGCCGCGGTGGCCCTGCTGGCCCTGCTGGCGCAGTGGGTGCCAGAGTGGATCACCTTCGGCAAACTTTCCACCGGCTTTGCCTCTGTCGCCGGCGGGCTGCTCATGGGCGCGGGCATGCTGATGCTGTTTCGCCACCGGGCCAGCCTCGGCGGGTTCAACGTGCTGGTGCTGTACCTGCAGGAGCGCTTTGGGTGGCGCGCCGGCCACGTGCAGATGGCGTTTGACTGCGCCATCGTGCTGGCCGCGTTCGCCGTGGTGGACTGGCAGCAGATCATCTGGTCGGTTGTGGGGGCCATCGTGCTCAACATGACGCTGGCCATCAACCACCGTCCCGGTCGTTACATGGCGGTATGACGCGCCAGCGCGTCTGGCGCGTGCGATGCTGGCAGACTCGGGCCATGTCGTTCCCCCAGCGTTCCTTGTTTCGCCTGTCGCCTGTTCCTGTCCTGTGGTCTTGTTTCGGACTGCTCCTCCAGATCCCGGCCGTTGCACAACCGCGTTCGAAGGAACCGCCGGGCACTGTTCGTCCGCAGGCGCCCCATGTCTATGAGGCACGTGTCACGCGGGTGTTCGACGGCGACACGCTGTGGGTCAAACCCCTGGAAGGCGGCAAATACCGCAAGTTGCGGCTGGACGGTCTGGATGCCCCGGAAATCTGCCAGACCGGTGGAACAGCCTCGCGCGATGCCCTGGCCGCACGCGTGCTCCGGCAGGTGGTGACGGTGAACGAACGCCAGCACGACCACTACGGGCGTGCGCTGGTGCACCTGACCCATCGGCGGGAGGACGTGGGTGCCTGGCTGGTCTTGAGAGGACATGCCTGGGCTTACCACTGGCGCTACAGCGAAGGGATCTATGCCGGTCAGGAAGGCAAGGCCCGTGCGCAGCGCAAAGGTGTTTTCGCCGAACGGGATGCTGAAGTGCCGCGCGACTTCCGGCGGCGTCACGGGCCTTGCCCGCTGCCGTGATCAGGCGGTCGTTGCCGTGGTGCCGCACACCGCGCACTGCGCATGGCGGGGCAGGGCGATTTCGGTGAACGCCATGTCGCGCCCGTCGATCATCAGCAGCCGCCCGGTCAGGCGCGAACCCAGGCCCGTGAGCAGCTTGAGCGCCTCGGCGGCCTGCAGGGTGCCGACGATGCCCACCAGTGGTGCGAACACACCCATGGTGGCGCAGCGGGTTTCTTCCACATCGCTGCTCTCCGGAAAAACGCAGGCGTAGCAGGGGGAGTCATCGTTCCTGGCGTCGTACACGCTGAGCTGACCGTCCATGCGGATGGCCGCGCCCGAAACCAGTGGCTTGCGGTGCGTCACGCAGGCGCGGTTGATGGCATGGCGTGTGACAAAGTTGTCGGTGCAGTCGATCACCACGTCGGCCGTGGGCACGAGCGCGTCGAGCAGGGTGGCGTCGGCATGTTGCACCACCGTGATCACTTCGGGGTCGGGGTTGATGGCGCCGATGGCTGCGCGCACCGATTCGGCCTTGGGGTGCCCCACGCGGGCCAGGTTGTGGGCGATCTGGCGCTGCAGGTTGGTCTCGTCCACCACATCGTGGTCCACCACGGTGATGCGGCCCACGCCCGCGCTACCCAGGTACAGCGCCACGGGTGAACCCAGGCCACCTGCGCCGATCACGAGTGCGTGCGAAGCCAGCAACTGCTCCTGGCCTTCGACCCCGAGTTCGTTGAGCAGGATGTGGCGCGAGTAGCGCAGGAGCTGCTGGTCGTCCAAAGGCGTGGTTTCCCGGTGCTGACGGATGCCGTTCAGGCAGGCTTCAGTTTTCTTTCTTCTCGGGAGGCCGCTCGGTCAGCGTCTTGCTCACCATCACCGGGCGTCCCTTGAGCTGGTTGAGCGCCTGCTGGAGCTGAAAGTCCTTTTCGCTGCCGAATTCGGGCACCAGGCGCTGACCCGGGTTCTTCCTGGACTCTTCTTCCAGCCGCTTGCGGGCCTGCTCGCGCTCCTGCTCGCGCAGCTGTTCGGCAGCACGTTCGGCGTCGGTCATGGGCTGTTCGGTGGCTTTGGCCCCATTGCCGTTGCCGAGGTGCTTCTGCAAGTCGGCTTCGCGCGTGCGCAGGGCAGCGAACACGTTGCCTTCCAGCGTTTCGTCGACCATCACATCCGGCACGATGCCCGTGGCCTGGATCGATTTGCCCGACGGCGTGTAGTAACGGGCCGTGGTGAGCTTCAGGCCGGTATCGGGGCCGAGGGGACGCACGGTCTGCACCGAGCCTTTGCCAAAGGTCTGACTGCCGAGGATGGTGGCCCGCTTGTGATCCTGCAGGGCGCCAGCGACGATCTCGCTGGCTGAGGCAGAGCCTTCGTTGACCAGCACCACCAGTGGCACGGTCTTCAGGACGCCCTTGGTGTTTTCGGTCAGGCGCTTGATCGGGTCGGTGCCGCCGCGGCGCAGGTAATGTTGCGGAGCGGCCGTGTAGATCGATTTGCTGTCGGCGAGCTGGCCGTTGGTGGACACCACGGTCACGTTTTCCGGCAGGAAGGCGGCCGACAGGGCCACCGCCGCGTCCAGCAGGCCACCCGGGTCGTTGCGCAGGTCCAGCACCACGCCCTTGAGTTTCGGATCTTCCTTGTACAGCGCTTCGACCTTGCGGGAGAAATCCTCGATCGTCCGGTCCTGGAACTGCGAAACGCGCACCCAGGCGTAACCCGGCTCGACGAGCTTGGTCTTCACGCTCTGGGTCTTGATTTCCTCGCGCGTGATCGTCACTGGGAAGCTGCGGTTTTCGTCCTTGCGGAAGATCGTGAGCAAGACCTTGGTGCGCGGCTCGCCGCGCATGAGCTTGACGGCATCGTTGATGCTCAGTCCCTTGACCGCGGTGTCGTCGATCTTGGTGATGAGGTCGCCCGACTTGAGGCCGGCGCGGAACGCGGGCGAGTCTTCAATGGGCGTGACCACCTTGACCAGGCCGTCTTCCATGGTGATCTCGATGCCCACGCCGACAAAGCGGCCACTGGTGCCCTCGCGGAATTCCTTGAACGACTTCTTGTCGAAATACTGGGAATGCGGGTCCAGGCTGGCGACCATGCCCGTGATGGCGTCGGAGATCAGCTGCTTTTCGTCAACCGGTTCGACATAGTCGGTCTTGACCATGCCGAACACCGCGGCGAGCTGCTGCAGCTCTTCCAGAGGCAGCGGGGCCAGCGTGTTGCGCGCGACGGCCTGCAACTGCACCGTCGTGAGGGCTCCGGCGACGGCGCCCACGGCCACCCATCCCGCAATCTTCAACCTGTGACTCACTTGCTTGCCCATGGAAACACCTTAAAAAAGACGCCAGCGCGTCAGGAACACCCGACTCCACCGGCGGGTCAATATACACCTTGGAGCGCCATGCCGGGATTCGGTTCCGTGCGTGTTGCGCGAACCGGTTTCAGCGCGCCGGGCAACCGGCCCGGATCACACTTTCCCCTGTGCCGCGACGGCCGCGGCAGCCCGCGCGGCGGCTTCGGCGTCGCCCAGGTAATAGCTCTTGATCGGCTTGAGGTCAGCGTCCAGCTCATAGACCAGCGGAATGCCGTTGGGGATGTTCAGGTTGACGATGTCGGTGTCGGAAACACCGTCCAGGTACTTGACCATGGCGCGGATGCTGTTGCCGTGGGCGGAGATCACCACGCGCTGGCCGCTCTGGATGGTGGGGGCCAGCACCTCGTTCCAGAATGGCATGACGCGCTCCACGGTGTCCTTGAGGCACTCGGTCAGCGGCACTTGCCCGGGCTGGAGGTGGGCGTAGCGGCGGTCGCTGCGTTCGCTGCGCGGGTCGCTGGCCTCCAGCGCGGGCGGCGGCGTGTCGTAGCTGCGGCGCCAGATCAGCACCTGTTCGTCGCCGAACTGCCTGGCCATGTCGGCCTTGTTCAGGCCTTGCAGGTCGCCGTAGTGGCGTTCGTTCAGGCGCCAGTCCTTCACCACCGGCAGCCAGGCGCGGTCCATCTCGTCCAGGCAGTAGTTCAGGGTGTGGATCGCGCGCTTGAGCACCGAGGTGTAGGCGATGTCGAATTCGTAGCCCTCGGCCTTGAGCAGCTTGCCGGCCGACATGGCCTGCGAGACGCCGGTGGGCGTGAGCTCGACGTCGGTCCAGCCGGTGAAGCGGTTTTCAAGGTTCCAGGTGGATTCGCCGTGGCGAATCAGGACGAGTTTGTACATGGATGAAGGGGGGCGTAAAGAACAAATGACGGACCCGGGTACCCCGGGCCAGATGACCAGCCAGCACAGGCCAGCCATACATTCTAAAATCCACGGCTTAACTGAAAGGTCGTTCCTGTGAGTTTCTTTATCGAAAATTGGATGTTGATCGCCGTGGCGCTGACGTCCGGGGCCCTGCTGATGTGGCCAGCCTTGTCGGGTGGTGCGGGCGCCGGATCGGTCAATGTCACCGAAGCGGTGCAGTTGATCAACCGCGAAAAAGCCGCCGTGGTGGATGTGTGTGGCTCGGACGAGTTCGCCGCCGGTCATGTGGCGGGGGCCAAAAACCTGCCACTTTCCGAGCTGGAGGCCAAATTGCCCGGCCTGGTGAAAAACAAGGCCACGCCGGTGATTCTGGTTTGCGCTTCGGGCATGCGCTCGCGCCGGGCGGTGGCGGTGGCCAAGAAGCTGGGCTACGAAAACGCCCACTCCCTTTCCGGGGGACTCGGCGCCTGGCGTGCGGCCAGCATGCCGGTGGAGAAATAATCACCCCCCTGCGCCGCTTCGCGTCTTCCCCCCCAGGGGGACCACGCCTTTGGCCCGGCGAAGCCGGTTCATCGGCGTGTGCTGGATCAGGCACGTGCTCCGGCGAAGTTCTTGGTTCATATTTGTATGAGGAGTTTTGAATTGGCCCACGTCAAAATCTATTCCAGTGACTATTGCCCTTTTTGCAGCCGGGCCAAGGCCTTGCTGCAGCAACGGGGCGTGACCAACTACGAAGAAATCGTGGTGGATGGCAAACCCGATGTGCGCGCCCGCATGACGGAGTTGACCGGGCGCACCAGCGTGCCGCAAATCTTCATCGGTGACCTGCACGTCGGTGGTTGCGATGACCTGCATGCGCTGGATGGACGGGGTGGTCTGGCGCCATTGCTGCAATCTTGAGCCCACCCCTGGCGCTGCTGAGATAATCGGCGCTGTACCCGCTGCGGGAACGTTTTCTCCCCGGCGGGTTTTGTTATTTCTGACTTCCTGAAAGACCCTCATGGCCGACCAAGATCCCACTTTCCAGATCCAGCGCATCTACCTCAAGGAGGCTTCGCTGGAGCAGCCCAATTCGCCCGGCATCCTGCTGGAGCAGGAACAGCCTTCGGTGGACATCCAGCTTGGCGTGGAAGCCAACCCGGTGGCTGATGGCGTGTACGAGATTTGCGTGACTGCCACGGTGCAGACCAAGATCAAGGACAAGACGGTGTTCCTGGTTGAGGCCAAGCAGGCCGGCATCTTTGAAATCCGCAACCTGCCGCAGGAACAGATGGGTCCGATCATGGGCATCGCCTGTCCGCAGATCGTTTATCCCTACCTGCGCGGCAACGTGGCCGACCTGGTCCAGCGCGCCGGCTTTCCGCCGGTGCACCTCGCGGAAATCAACTTCCAGGCCATGTACGAGCAGCAGCAGGCGCAGGCGGCTGAAGACGCGCCGCGTATCGTCACGCAGTAAGCCGGTCAGGTTAGCCGCACCGCATGAAGATCGTCGTTCTCGGGGCAGGTGCCTGGGGCACGGCGCTGGCCATCAGCGCTGCCAGCCAGCCGCATCACGTCAGCCTCTGGGCACGCGATGGTTCGCAGGTGGCTGACATGCAGGCCACCCGGGAAAACCGGCGCTACCTGCCTGGCATACCGTTCCCGCCCGCGCTGCAGATTTGGGGGGGCGAGTGGCCTTCGCTGGCCGGTGCCGACCTCGTCGTCGTAGGCACACCCATGGTCGCCCTGCGCAGCATGCTGGAACACCTGAACGGGCTGGCGGCACCGGTCGCCTGGTTGTGCAAGGGCTTTGAGGCTGCACGCGCGGGCAGCGGCACCCATGGCCTGTTGGGCCACGAAATCCGGGCTGATGTGGCCCCTGGGCTGAAGGCAGGCGTGCTGAGCGGCCCCAGCTTTGCGCAGGAAGTGGCGCGTGGTCAGCCCACCGCCCTGGTGGCTGCCAGCGAGCACGCCGGCGTGCGCGAGGCGCTGGTGACCGCCTTTCACAGCCCCACGCTGCGGGTCTATGCCAACGAAGACATCGTGGGCGTGGAGGTGGGCGGCGCGGTGAAGAACGTGCTGGCCATCGCCACCGGCCTGTGTGATGGCCTGAACCTCGGACTCAACGCCAGAGCCGCACTGGTCACGCGGGGTCTGGCCGAGATGACGCGCCTGGGTCTGGCGCTGGGAGCCCGGGCCGAAACTTTCATGGGTCTTTCCGGCCTGGGGGACCTGGTGCTGACCGCCACCGGCGATCTCTCACGCAACCGCAAGGTGGGTCAGCTGCTCGCGCAGGGCTTGAGCCTGCAGCAGGCGGTGGACTCGCTGGGCCACGTGGCCGAGGGCGTTTACAGCGCGCGCACCGTGGTGCAGCGCGCGCAGATGCTGGGTGTGGACATGCCCATTTCGGCGGGTGTGGTGGCGTTGCTGGACGGCCAGCTGCAGCCTGCCCAGGCGGTGGCCGCGTTGATGGGGCGTGATCCGAAGGACGAGGCTACCCCCTCCCCGCGCCGCGCCTAAGGGCCCGTCCCCCCCGGCCCAGGGGGCGATGCGAGCGGCCCCCGTGAGGGGTGACGGGCGAAGCCCGGCGTGGGGGTGGGTCTAGATCTCGAAATTGTCGATCAATCGGGTGTTGCCCAGGCGGGCAGCGCCCAGCACCACAAGGGCGCCGGGTGTGGTCGCGTCGGCATTGGTCGGCGCCTGCAGGTCTTGTCGGCGGCGAACCGTCAGGTAGTCGGGTTGCCAGCCGCGTCCTGCCAATGCCCTCATGGCCTTCTCCTCCAGGGTGGACCGGTGGTCGGGCAAACTCGCCGCAGCGGCCAGCGCATCGCGCGCCAGACCCCTCAGCGCGAGCGACAGCTGCACCGCCTCGGCACGCTCGCTCTCGCTCAGATAGCCGTTGCGTGAACTCAGCGCCAGGCCGTCCGCGGCGCGCTGTGTTTCGCCGGCCACGATCTGAACCGGCAGGGCAAACTGCTGCACCATGCGACGGATCACCATCTGCTGCTGATAGTCCTTCTTGCCAAAGAGGGCATAACGAGGGCCCTTGGCTTCCGAGAACACGCACTGGAACAGCTTCATCACCACGGTGCAGACCCCGATGAAGAAGCCGGGTCGGAAATGCCCTTCCAGCATGTCGGCCAGCTCCGATGGCGGCTGGATCTTGAACCCCTGGGGGGCGGGATACAGCTCCTTTTCCGACGGCGCGAACACGATGTCGCAACCCGCCTGCTCGAGCCGGGCGCAATCGGCCTGCAGGGTGCGCGGGTAGGTGTCAAAGTCTTCGTGGGGGGCGAACTGCAGCCGGTTGACGAAGATGCTGGACACCGTGACATCACCCAGCGGTTGGGCCGTGCGCACCAGATCCAGATGCCCATCGTGCAGGTTGCCCATGGTGGGCACAAAAGCCGGGGAGTTGAAAGGCCGCAGCGCAGTGCGCAGGTCTTCGATGGTGTGAACGAGTTTCATGAGGAGCGCAATGTCTGTTCAAGGGGCGCCGCGGAACCGGCTTTGCCGGGCCGCCAGCGCCGCCCCCTGGAGGGGGGTAGCGCCGCAGGCGCTGCGGGGGTGGGACTAGTTCACCAGGCGTGCAGGCTGTCCTCCGGGAAACTGCCGTCCTTCACGGCCGCCACATAGGCGGCCATGGCATCGCGCACGCTGCTGGCGCCTTCCATGAAGTTGCGCACGAACTTGGGATTCTTGCCGAGGTTGATGCCCAGCATGTCGTGCATCACCAGCACTTGGCCTGCCGTGCCCTTGCCGGCGCCTATGCCGATGGTGTGGCAGGTCTTGAGTTCGGTGGTGATGTCGGTCGACAGGACCGCGGGCACCATCTCCAGCACCAGCATGGCGGCGCCGGCGTCCTGCAGTTCGATGGCGTGGCGGCGCAGTTGCAACGCAGCGGCGTCGCCACGGCCCTGCACGCGGTAGCCACCGAGCGCGTGCACGGTCTGCGGTGTCAGGCCCAGGTGGGCGCAGACCGGGATGCCGCGCTCCACCAGAAAGCGCACGGTGTCGGCGGTCCAGCCGCCGCCTTCGAGCTTGACCATGTGGGCCCCGGCGTGCATCAACACCGCGGCGCTGCGCAGGGCCTGCTCTTTGCTCTCGTGGTAGCTGCCAAAGGGCAGGTCGCCGATCACCCAGGCGGTGGCCTGCACGCGCTGCAGGCCACGCACCACGCTTTCGGTGTGGTAGCGCATGGTGTCCAGCGTCACGCCGGTGGTGCTGGACAGGCCCTGGCAGACCATGCCCAGCGAGTCGCCCACCAGGATGCACTCCACACCCGCGGCGTCGGCCACGGCGGCGAAGGTCGCGTCGTAGGCCGTGAGCATGGTGATCTTTTCACCGCGCTCACGCATCTCCTGCAACCGAGGCAGGCTGACCGGCTTGCGCTGCGGCATGGGCGATGCCGACGGCAGGGTGCCGTAGGGCGTTCCGCTGGTCGGAGCGGCAGATTTCTGTGGACTCATGGGGTTCCCCTTTGCGTGGGCTTTGGATGGGGGGCACTATATGCGATCCCGTTATGCTTGCAACCCATGAAACACCTCTCTGAATTCACGGACGCCGATCTGGCCGAACTGGCGGGCGCCGATGTGTCCCGCGCACTGGCCGAGGACGTGGCCGGCGGCGACCTCACCGGGGCCCTGGTAGACCCCTCGCGCAGCGCCCATGCACGCATCCTCGCGCGCGAACCGGCCGTGATCTGCGGCGTGCCGTGGGTGGAGGCGGCCGTGCTGGCCTGCGACCCCAAGGCCCGCCTGACCTGGCATGTGTCAGAGGGCCAGCGCTGTGTCGCCGATCAGGTGGTGCTGGAAATCGCGGGCAACGCCCAGGCCCTGCTGACCGCCGAACGCACCGCGCTCAACTTCCTGCAACTGCTCTCGGCCGTGGCAACCAAGACCGCGGTGTTCGTTGACGCTGTCAAAGGCACGCGCGCGGCCATCGTGGACACGCGCAAGACCATCCCGGGGCTGAGGCTGGCACAGAAATACGCGGTGAAAACCGGCGGTGGCGTGAACCATCGCATCGGTCTGTACGACGCGGTGCTGATCAAGGAAAACCACATCGCCGCCGCGGGTGGCGTGGCGGCCGTGTTGAAGCGCGTTCAGGAAACCGCGCCCCAGGCGCGTTTTGTCGAGATCGAGGTCGAGACCCTGGCGCAGCTCGACGAAGCGCTGGCCTGTGGCGCCAGGATGATCCTGCTCGACAACATGGACATTCCGACGCTGCAGGAGGCCGTGCGCCGCAATGCGGGCCGTGCCATCCTGGAAATTTCGGGTGGCGTGAACCTGCAGACGGTGCGGACCCTTGCAGAAACCGGGGTGGACCGCATTTCCATCGGAGCCTTGACCAAAGACGTGAAAGCCATCGATTTCTCGATGCGGATGGAGCAACTGACATGAGCAACACAGACATCATCGACGTCGAATACGAACAGCCGGCCTGTCCGACGAAGCACGCCTGGGCGCGTGTGCCGGTCGAGCCCGGCCCGAAGCAGCGCGCCGAGTTGAAGGAGCGCATCCGCAGCCTGCTCAAGGAACGCAACGCGGTCATGGTGTCGCACTACTACGTGCACCCCGATCTGCAGGACCTGGCGATCGAGACCGGCGGCATCGTGAGCGATTCTCTGGAAATGGCGCGATTTGGCCGCGACCACGCCGCGCAGACGCTGGTGGTCTCGGGCGTGCGTTTCATGGGCGAGACGGCCAAGATCCTGAGCCCGGAGAAAACGGTGCTCATGCCCGATCTGGACGCCAACTGCTCGCTCGACCTGGGCTGCCCGATCGACGACTTCAGCGCCTTCTGCGACGCCCACCCGGACCGCACCGTGGTGGTCTACGCCAACACCAGTGCCGCGGTGAAGGCGCGCTCCGACTGGCTGGTCACGTCCAGTTGCGCACTCGATATCGTGAAGGCGCTCAAGGACAAGGGTCACAAGATCCTGTGGGCACCCGACAAGCACCTGGGTGGCTACATCCAGCGCGAAACCGGCGCCGACATGCTGATGTGGAACGGCGCTTGCATCGTGCACGACGAGTTCAAGGCCTTTGAGCTGGAAGCCTTGAAAAAGGAGCACCCGGGTGCCAAGGTGCTGGTGCACCCGGAAAGCCCGGCCGATGTGGTGGCACTGGCCGACGCCGTGGGTTCCACCTCGGCGATCCTCAAGGCGGCGCGGGAGCTGGACGCGAACGAGTTCATCATCGCCACCGACAACGGCATGATGCACATGCTGCGCCAGCAGAATCCGGGCAAGGTGTTCATCGAGGCGCCGACCGCGGGCAACAGCGCCACCTGCAAGAGCTGCGCGCACTGCCCCTGGATGGCGATGAACGGCCTGGCCGGCGTGGCGCAGGTGCTGGAAAAGGGCCTGAACCAGATCCACGTGGATCCGGCGCTGATCCCGCGCGCCCGGTTGCCGATCGACCGCATGCTGGCGTTCACCGCCGCACTGCGCAGTGGTCAGAATGCCGGAGCGCTGGTGCCGAACATTGGCGCGGCCTGAAGGACCGATCCGGCCTCAAGAGCGACAGGCGAAAAAAAGCCCGCTTGCGAGCGGGCTCTTCATGGGCACCCTGAAGAATCAGAGTGGCACCTTCTTGAGCATTTCGATGCCGATCTTGCCTTCGGCAATTTCACGCAGCGCGGTCACGCCGGGCTTGTTCTTGCTCTCGATCTTGGGGGCATGGCCCTGGCTGAGCATGCGTGCACGGTAGGTAGCGGCCAGCACGAGCTGAAAGCGGTTGGGGATCTTTTCCAGACAGTCTTCGACGGTGATGCGTGCCATGTGCGGGCCTCGGTAGTGTGCGGTGAGTCAGTGGATGTTGAGCGCTTTGAAGGTATCGCTGCGGGCGATACGCTGGGCGGCGAACTTGAGCCGCTGGGCATGGACGATGGCCTTGAGGTCAAACAGGGCCCGCTCGAACAACTCGTTGATTATAACGAAGTCGAATTCCCGCGCGTGCATCATCTCCGACGCGGCATTCTGCAGCCGCAGCTCGATGACTTCGGCGCTGTCCTCGGCGCGCCGCTCCAGCCGAGATCGCAGTTCTTCCCAGCTCGGCGGCAGGATGAAGATCAGCACCGCGTTGGGAAAGATGCGTTTGACCTGGATCGCGCCCTGGAAATCGATCTCCAGCACCACGTCGGCCCCCTGGGCCATGCGCTGCTCGATCGCCTGTTTGGACGTGCCGTAGCGGTTGCCATGCACCATGGCCCATTCCAGGAAAGCCCCCTGGATGACCATCTGGTCAAAGGTTTCCCTGGCTACAAAGTAGTACTCGCGCCCATGCAGCTCCTGGCCACGCGGGGGGCGGGTGGTGTGCGAGACCGAGGGCACGACGCGGGAGTCCAGCTCCATCAGCGCCTTGACCAGACTGGATTTGCCAGCCCCGCTGGGGGCTGCGACGACGAACAGGTTGCCTGGGTATTCCATAGGGTCATTCAATGTTCTGGACCTGCTCGCGCATCTGTTCGATGAGCACCTTCATGTCCACGGAAATGCGGGTGAGTTCCAGGCTCGACGATTTGGAGCCCATGGTGTTGGCTTCGCGGTGCAGTTCCTGGATCAGGAAGTCCAGGCGTTTGCCCACATCGCTGCCTTTCTTGATCAGGCGCTCGATTTCCACCAGGTGCGAGTCCAGGCGGGTCAGTTCTTCGGCCACATCGATGCGGATCGCGAAGGCGGTGGCTTCGGTCAGCGCACGATCCTGGGCGGCCTCGCCGGTGAGGGTGTTGCTGGTGCCACCGGCAGCCGCGCTGGCACCGAGCGCTTCGTTCCAGCGGTCGATGAAGCGCTGCCGCTGTTGCGCGACCAGTTGGGGAATCAGGGGCTGGGCGTCTTTGGCGAGCTGGCGCAGCTGCTTGAGCCGGTCCAGCAGCATGGCTGCCAGGCGCTGGCCTTCGCGTTCGCGCGCGGTGAGCAGTTTGTCCAGGCCCGTCTGGGCCAGCGCGAGCAGGGTTTCGTGCAGTTCGCCTGGGTTGCCGGTCTGGCGCGTGGTCAGTTGCAGCACCTCGGCCACCGACAGGGGGGCGGCGGTGGGCAGCCAGGCGCGGACGTTGTCCTGCAGGCTCACCAACTTCTGCAGCTCCGGTGCGCTGGGTGCGCGTGGTCCGGCGTCGGTGCGGCCCTCGACCCAGGCCCGCACCTCCACCTTGCCACGCTTGAGCGAAGCGCCCAGCAGTTCGCGCAGGGCGGGTTCGGTGCCGCGCAGGTCGTCCGCGAGTTTGAAAGTCAGGTCGAGAAAGCGGCTGTTGACCGAGCGGATTTCGATGCCCAGGCCCGGTTTGGCTTCGCGCGGGGACTCGCTGGCAGGTGTGGCTGCGGCCCCGCCGGTCTGGGCCGTGGCGTAGCCGGTCATGCTGTAAACTGCCATTGAACTGTGTCCCATCAGGTTGAGTGGTCCAAAACGAGGCGTTCCGGAACCCATCCGAATTATGTCAAAGGTCAAACCCGCACCGCTGCCACCGGACACCGTGATCGGCGGCTATCGCATTGTGCGCAAGCTCGCAGCCGGTGGTTTTGGCGTGGTCTACCTGGCTGTGGATACCGAAGGGCAGCAGGTCGCGGTCAAGGAATACCTGCCGTCGTCGCTGGCCACACGCGGTCCGGGCGAATTGCTGCCGCAGGTGCAGCCCGAAAAACTCTCGTTGTACCGGCTGGGGCTCAAGAGCTTTTTCGAAGAGGGCCGCGCCCTGGCACAGATCTCTCACCAGTCGGTGGTGAGCGTGCTCAACTTCTTCCGCGAAAACGAGACCGTCTACATGGTCATGAACTATCTGGAGGGCGCGTCCCTGCAGGAGTTCATCATCACGGCACGCGAACTGAAGAAGCAGAAGGTGTTCCGCGAGTCCACCATCCGTTCGCTGTACGACGAGGTACTGCGCGGCCTGCGCATCGTGCACCAGCACAAGATGCTGCACCTCGACATCAAGCCGGCCAACATCTTCGTCACCGACGACAACCGTTCGGTGCTGATCGACTTCGGTGCGGCACGCGAGGTGCTGAGCAAAGAAGGCAACTTCATTCGCCCGATGTACACGCCCGGGTTCGCTGCGCCCGAGATGTACCGGCGCGATTCGAGCATGGGCCCGTGGACCGACATCTACGCCATCGGCGCCTGCATCTACGCCAGCATGCAGGGTTACCCGCCCAATGACGCCCCGCAGCGGCTGGAAAAAGACCGGCTGTCGCTGGCACTCTCTCGCCTGCGCGGCGTCTACTCCGACAACCTGATCGAGGTGGTGGAGTGGTGCATGTCGCTCGATCCGCTGTCGCGCCCGCAATCGGTGTTTGCGCTGCAGAAAGAGCTGAGCCGCGAGACCGAACGCAGCTACACCAAACTGACCGTGGCTGAAAAGATGCGTCTGCAGTTTGACAACATCGTTTCCGACAACAAGAAGTCGCCGCGCAAATCGACCGCCGCCGGGACCAAGTTCCGATGAAGTTTTCGGTTTACCAGATCAGCCGTCAGGGTGGCCGCGAGCGCAACGAAGACCGCATGGGCTACGCATACACGCGCGAGTCAGGCCTGTTCGTGCTGGCCGATGGCATGGGGGGGCACCCTGAAGGGGCGATGGCGGCCCAGCTCGCCCTGCAGACCTTCTCAGCCTACTTCCAGAAGGCCGCCAACCCCACCTTGCGTGAAGTGCCGGAGTTTCTCTCCAGCGCCCTGATGGCGGCGCACCACCAGATCATTCGCTACGCCGCCGAAAAAGGCATGCTCGACACGCCGCGCACCACGCTGGTGGCGGCCGTGATGGAGCGCGGCAACATGCACTGGGTGCACTGTGGCGACTCCCGCCTGTATCTCGTGCGCGATGGCGAGTTGCTGACGCGAACGCGGGACCATTCCTACATGGAGCAGCAGGCCCACCTGGGCAAGGCCACCCAGCACATCAACCGCAACATCCTCTTCACCTGTCTGGGTTCGCCCGCCAAGCCGGTGTTTGACCTGTCGGGACCGGTGCAGTTGTTGCAGGGCGACCGTGTGCTGCTGTGCTCGGATGGCCTCTGGGGCACGGTGAAGGACTTCGAGATCGCCGCCGAACTGGCCCGCAATCCGCTGGAGCAGGCGGTTCCCGAGCTGGTGGAGATGGCCCTCAAGCGTGGTGGACAGCGCTGCGACAACGTCACCGTGCTGGCCATGGAGTGGGAAACGGCCGACGAATTCCAGACCACGCGGGTGTCGACCGAAGACATCGAAGAAGGCGTGTTCGCCTCCACCATCCAGTCGGGCGTGGCCGACCCGACCATCGAAGACCTGGACGACGCGGCGATCGAAAAGTCGATTGCAGAAATCAACGAAGCGATCCGGCGCACCGCCGAAAAAAATTCCTGACACCCCCGCGCCGCCTTCGGCGTCACCCCCCAGGGGGCAACGCGTGCGGCCCGGCAAAGCCGGTTCCGCCGCGTTCCGGGCCTTGTTACCTGGCGAGCTGGGCGTTCCTCCCTTTGACTGATTCACGACTTGATTGAGGTATTCATGACTGTTTCCACACGACCTGGCCAACGGGCCACCGATGCCCTGCGCCCGGTGCGCATCACCCGGGGTTTCACCATCCACGCCGAGGGCTCGGTGCTGATCGAGTTCGGTGACACCAAGGTGCTGTGCACCGCGTCGGTGGAAGAGAAGGTGCCGCCGCACAAGCGTGGCAGCGGCGAAGGCTGGGTGACGGCCGAATACGGCATGTTGCCGCGTGCCACCCACACCCGCAGCGACCGCGAAGCGGCCAAGGGCAAACAGAGCGGGCGCACGCAGGAAATCCAGCGCCTGATCGGCCGTTCGCTGCGCGCCGTGTTCGATCTGAAGGCGCTGGGTGAACGTACCATTTCGCTGGACTGCGACGTGCTGCAGGCCGATGGCGGCACACGCACCGCGAGCATCACCGGCGCCTTCGTCGCGGCGCACGACGCGGTGAGCAAGCTGCTCGCCGAAGGCAAGGTCACCACCTCGCCGATCAAGGGCCATGTGGCCGCGATTTCGGTCGGCCTTCTGAAGGGCCTGCCGCTGCTCGATCTGGAGTACGTGGAAGACGCGGCCTGCGACACCGACATGAATGTCGTGATGACCGGTGCCGGCCATTTTGTGGAAGTGCAGGGCACGGCCGAAGGCGTGGCGTTCACGCGCCAGGAAATGGACGCGTTGCTGGTGCTGGCCGAAAAGGGCGTGGCCGAACTGGTGGCCTTGCAGAAGCAGAGCCTTGGCCTGGTCTGAGAGGCCCGGATGAGACTGGTCCTCGCGTCCAACAACAAAGGCAAGCTCGCCGAGCTGCAGGCCTTGTTTGCGCCGCTCGGCGTGGAACTGGTGCGCCAGTCCGAACTGGGCATTCCGGAAGCGCCCGAGCCGCACCGCACCTTCATCGAGAACGCGCTGGCGAAGGCGCGCCACGCGGCGCAGGTCAGTGGCCTGCCCGCGCTGGCCGACGACGCCGGCCTGTGCGTGGAGGCCTTCGGCGGTTTGCCGGGCGTGGACACCGCCTACTACGCGACGCAGTTCGGCTATGAAAAGGGCGACGCCAACAACGTGCGCGCCTTGCTGGAGCAGATGGCGCACGTGGATGACCGCCGCGCCGCGCTGGTCAGCACCCTGGTCGCGGTGCGCAGCGCCGATGATCCCGAGCCGCTGGTGGCCAGCGGGCGCGCACCGGGGCTGATCACGCGCGAGCCCGTCGGCGACAACGGTTTCGGTTTTGACCCGGTGATGTTCCTGCCGCAGTTCGGCTGCACCTTTGCCCAGCTGAGCGACGAAATGAAGAACGCCAACAGCCACCGCGGAAAAGCGGCGCAACAGATGCTGAACCTGATGCGTGAACGGTGGTTCGCGCCCCAGGCCGACGCATGAACACGCCCAGAGAGGTCCGGGTGGCGCTGCCCGGCGCGGCCGGCAGCCCACCGCCAGAAGGGCCACACTGGAGCGACATCCGCCACTGGATGAGACCCGGCACGCTGCAATTGCAGGGCCTGCCGCCGCTCGCGCTCTACATCCACCTGCCCTGGTGTCTGAAGAAGTGCCCTTATTGCGACTTCAACTCGCACGAGTGGAGCGCCACCAGCGCGCCCGGTCAGGCGCTGCCCGAACAGGTTTACCTGGACGCCTTGCGTGCCGATCTGGAAGCCGCCTTGCCGCTGATCTGGGGCCGCTCGGTGCACAGCATCTTCATCGGTGGCGGCACGCCCAGCCTGTTTTCGCCCGAGGCCATTGATCGCCTGCTGGGCGACGTGCGCGCGCTGGTGCGGCTGGACGCCGACACCGAGATCACGCTGGAAGCCAACCCGGGCACCTTTGAAAAGGACCGCTTCAGGGCTTTCCGCCAGGCCGGCGTCACGCGCCTGTCCATCGGGGTGCAGAGCTTCAACGATGACCATCTGAAGGCGCTGGGCCGGGTGCACGACCGGGCGCAGGCGATCGCCGCGGTGGAAGAGGCGGCGATGGCCTTCGACACCTTCAACCTGGACATCATGTACGCGCTGCCGGGGCAGACGCTGGCCGATTGCGAAACGGACATGCGCACCGCGCTGGCGTTCGCGCCACCGCACATCTCGATCTACCACCTGACCATCGAGCCCAACACGGTCTTTGCCAAGTTCCCGCCGCGGGTGCCCGAAGACGACGACGCCTACGCCATGCTCGACCGCATCACCGAGCTGACGGGCGAGCAGGGGCTGGCGCGCTACGAGGTCTCGGCCTACGCGCGCGAAGGCCACCGTTGCTGGCACAACCTGAACTACTGGCAGTTCGGCGACTACCTCGGCATCGGCGCCGGTGCCCACAGCAAGCTCAGTTTTGCCCACCGGGTGGTGCGCCAGGTGCGTGCGCGCGAACCGCGTCTCTACATGGACAAGGCGCGCGCGGGCGATGCGGTGGTGAGTGTGGAAGAGGTGGCGCGGCGCGATCTGCCTTTCGAGTACATGCTCAACGCGCTGCGCCTGCGCAACGGCTTCGAGCTGCAGGACTTTTCGGCCCGCACCGGGCTGCCGCTCTCCAGCGTGGCCACGGCGCTGGACGAAGGCGTGCGCCGCGGCTGGCTGGTGATGGCCGATGGCTGGGTCCGACCAACCGAACGCGGGTTCGATCTCCTCAGCGATCTGCAGTCACTGTTCCTGCCCGCCTGAGCGACACGCCATTTTTTCGGACCGCTGCGGGTGTCTGCTCGGACGCCGGACGGGGCGGCGTGAAGGGACGGGCATGGGCAAGTCTCGTGGACAATGCCCGCATGGCCATACCGATCAACTCCGATGTGATTCACACCCCGCCCCTGGCGTCCGCCACCGTGATGGTGGTGCGCGACGGTCCTGCCGGGCTGGAGGTGCTGCTGGTGCGCCGCCATGGCAACTCCGGCGTGCTGGGTGGCGTGCACGTGTTCCCGGGTGGCAAGCTCGATGCGGCCGACCGGCAGGTGGACCCCGCTGCGCTGGACCGCACGGCAGCCGAGCTGTTGAGCGCCCTGGCCGAACCCGGACTGGATCCGGACACCGCGGTGGGGCTGCACCTGGCCGCGCTGCGCGAGACCTTTGAAGAGTGCCGCCTGTTGCTGGGCCTGAACGGGTCACTCGCAGCCAGTTGCGATGGGGCGCGGTTGGCCGCCCAGGTGCGTGAGCACACGCTCACCGGTCTGGGCTTTGCCGCTGCCGTGCAGCGCCTGGGCCAGCCGCTGGCGGTGTCGAGCCTGTTGCCGTGGTCGCGCTGGGTCACGCCGCGCCAGCCTTCGGTGACCAACAAGCGCTTCGACACGCGTTTTTTCGTCGCCGCTGCCCCGGCGGGCCAGGACGCCCGCCATTGCACGTTCGAAGCCACCGAAGCGGTCTGGCTGTCACCGCGCGCCGGGCTGGAGCGTTACTGGGCGGGAGAGATCGATCTGGCGCCGCCGCAGATCATGAGCCTCTGTCAGCTCAGCCGGCTGGCCGATGTGGCCCAGGTGCAGGCCGCTGCGCGCAGCCGGCCGCCCGCGCTGATCGAGCCCGAACCCTTCGATCAAGACGGCTGCCGCGTGATCTGCTACCCCGGCGATCCGCGGCACAGCCGCCGGGAGCCGGTGTGGGACGGGCCGACCCGCCTGACCTACCGCAACCAGCGCTTCGAGGCCGAAGGCGGGTTGGCGGCATTGTTGGGCTGAGGGCTATCCGTTCAGCACACCGAACCGGTAACGCGTCTGCGCGCGGTAAGGCCGCTCGGCCGTGACGCGGTTGAACGGGAAACCCGGGCAGTTGGGGGCGTTGGGGAACTGCTGGGGTTCCAGGCAGAGCCCGCTGCGCGGCCCGTGGACCACACCCCGTTTGCCGATGTCGGCCGACCCACCTGTGCCGAGCTGGCCCGCGGTGTACACCTGCAGCACCGGTTCGGTGGTCCAGACCTCCAGCGTGCACTGGCTTCGCTGGCGCTGTTCCTGGGCGAGACGGTGCTCGAATGGCGCAACCTGATCGCGCTCGCGCTGGTGTGTCTGGGCATCTGGCTCGTCACCACCGAAACCGCTGCGGCGCCGGCGCCCGCGCGAGCGGGCTGACCCAGCGCTTGGTCTGGCAGCGCACAGACGCCCGGCGTTCCGACACCTAAGGTCCATCCACATCCCCGCTGTTGGCTCGCACCAGCGGCGGGGTCTGCAGCGTGCAGCCCCAGGCCGCACCCCTTTGGATGGAACCCATGCTGAAAAACAAAGTGGTGCTCGTCACCGGTGCCGCCTCGGGCATCGGCCGGGCCATTGCGCTCACGGCCGCGCGCGAAGGCGCGCTGCTGGTGCTGTCGGACATCGATGCCGACGCCGGCGTCGAAACCGGCGCGCTGGTGCGGTCCCAGGGCGGCGAGTCGCTGTTTGTCGCGGCCGACGTGGGCAGCGCCGACGAGTGCCAGGCCCTGGTGTCCCAGGCCATGGCACATTTCGGCCGTCTTGACGTGGCCTGCAACAACGCCGGCATCGGCGGTGCCGCCGCGCCACTGGCCGACTACCCGCTCGACGCCTGGGCGCAGGTGATCAACATCAACCTCAATGGCGTGTTCTACGGCATGCGGGCGCAGATAGCGGCCATGTTGCTCAACGGCGGCGGCGCCATCGTCAACGTGGCGTCGATTCTGGGCGCGGTCGGCTTCGCCACCGCGTCGGCCTACACCGCAGCCAAACACGGCGTGGTGGGCCTCACGCAGGCCGCCGCCCTCGAATACGGCGCCCAGGGCGTGCGCATCAACGCGGTCGGCCCCGGCTTCATCCACACGCCCATGATCAGCGGCCTCGAAGAGGACCCGGCGGCCAACGCCCTGCTGGTCGCCGCCCATCCGATCGGGCGCCTGGGTCGCGCTGAAGAAGTGGCCGAGCTGGTGGTCTGGCTCGCCTCGGAGCGGGCGTCGTTCGTGACCGGGTCGTACTACCCGGTGGACGGCGGCTACCTCGCCCGCTGAACCCGCTTCCCCCCTCCCATTTTCTTTTTTCTGGAGTACCCCATGACCCAACGCAAACCGACATCCCTGCTGGCCGGCAGCCTCATCGGCCTGGCCGCCCTGACGCTGGTGGCCTGCAACAAGCCGCCCGAGATGGTGCAGGAACCCGCGCCGAGCATCACGCTGGGCACCCAGGTGGACGATGCCGTCATCACCTCCGGCGTCAAGTCCGCCCTGCTGGCCGACGATCTTGTCAAGAGCTTTGACCTGCAGGTTGAAACCCGCAAAGGCACCGTGCAGCTCAGCGGCTTTGTCGACAGCCAGGCCCAGATCGACCAGGCGCTCGCGATCACGCGCAGCGTGGCCGGTGTGACCGAGGTTGAAAACGCCGTCACCCTCAAGGGCACGCCCAGCACCGTGGGCACCAAGATCGATGACGCGACCGTGACCGGCCGCGTCAAGACCGCCCTGCTGGCCGATCCCGACATCAAGAGCTTCGACATCAGCGTGGTCACGTTCAAGGGCGAGGTGCAGCTCACCGGCTTTGTGAACAGCCAGGCCCAGATCGACCTGGCGAGCCAGCTGGCGAGCGCCGCCGAAGGCGCCACCAGCGTCAAGAACGAACTGATGGTCAAACAATGAACGCCGTCCACCTGCTCACCGACATCGCCACCCTGCGCAGCCAGGCACGCCAGCACATCGAGGCGGGTGCCGTGACCGCCGGCTACGGCGCCGACCGCGACCAGGTGGTCAAGTTGCTCAACGAGGCGCTGGCCACCGAGATCGTCTGTGTGCTGCGCTACCGGCGTCACCACTTCATGGCGCGTGGCATCCACGGCCAGAGCGTGGGGGCCGAGTTCCTGATCCACTCCAACGAAGAGCAGGGCCACGCCGACCTGCTGGCCGCGCGCATCGTGCAGCTGGGCGGTGAGCCCGACTTTTCGCCCGACAGCCTGAGCCAGCGCAGCCACGCCGAATACGTGGCCGGCGACACGCTGACGCAGATGATCCAGGAGAACCTGGTGGCCGAGCGCATCGCCATCGACAGCTACCGCGACATGATCCTGTACCTCGGCGACCAGGACCCGACCACCTGCGGCCTGCTTAAGCAGATCCTGGCGGTGGAAGAGGAACACGCCGACGAACTGGCGGATCTGCTCGAAGGCATGAACGGCTGAAGTACCCCCCGCGCCGCCTGCGGCGTCACCCCCCCAAGGGGGCGGCACTGGCCGTCCGGCAAAGCCGGCCCGGCGGTGCCCTGGGCTTGGACCTTTGCATGCCCCCGGGTCCGCGCTCCGGAGCCATGCTTGCAGGCGGCACATCGATCAGCAAGACCCGGCACGCTGCGGACTTGAGCCCAAGCCGCTACAGTGGCCCCCAGCGGGACACGGTGCCCTGCGGCCCGGGTCAGGGCACAGGAGTTCAACATGGTGTGGCTGGTTCTGGGTCTGGTGCTGTTTCTGGGCGTGCACAGCATCGCCATCATCTCGCCCGACGGCCGCAACCGCCTGGCGGCCCAGCTGGGCGAGAACGCTTTCAAGGGCCTGTATTCGCTGGCCTCGTTCGCGGGGCTGGCGCTCATCGGCTGGGGCTACGGCCTCTCGCGCGAGACGCCGGTGCTGCTTTACGCCTTGCCGGGCGGCTTTCGCCACCTGGCCGCGCTGCTGATGCTGCCGGTGTTCGTGCTGCTGCTCGCGGCCTACCTGCCGGGTCGCATCAAGACCGCGGCGAAACACCCCATGCTGCTGGCCGTCAAGCTCTGGGCGCTGGCGCACCTGCTGGCCCAGTCGGTCACCGGGGGCACGCTGGCCGATGTGCTGCTGTTCGGCGGTTTCCTGGCCTGGGCCGTGGCCGACCGCATCTCCCTCAAGCGCCGCGCGTTGGCCGGTGCCTTGCGCCCGGTGCCCGCTTTGCCGGCCGGTGGCGCCAACGACGCCATCGCGCTGGTGGGCGGGCTGGCGTTGTACGCGCTGTTCGTGTTCTGGGGCCATGCCTGGCTGTTTGGCGTGCGCCCGTTCGGCTGAAGCGGGAACCTGAGCTCCCTGATCGGGCACCAACCGTTTCCATCTGGAGGGCCTTGTCATGCACCTGCCGATTCTGATCCCGATCCAGCGCCTCGCGCTGCTGATGTTCGCCCTGCTGGGCACCCTGGCCCACGGCCAGACACCTGCGCCGCGTGTTGAAGTGGTCGCCAGCGGTCTGCAGAACCCCTGGGGCGTCGCTTTCATCGATGGCGGGCGTTTTCTGGTGACCGAGCGCCCTGGGCGCCTGCGCGTGGTGGCGCCCGACGGCCGTCTGAGCGAGCCGCTGGCCGGCCTGCCGCCGGTGGACGCGGGCGGGCAGGGCGGTCTGCTGGACGTGATCACCGATCGCGACTTTGCACGCAACCGCACCGTGTACTTCTGTTACGCCGAGCCCGCAGCCCGCGGCAGCGGCAACTCCACCGCGCTGGCGTCGGCCCGGCTGTCTGCCGACGCCACGCGGCTGGAGGCCGTGAAGGTGGTCTTCAGCCAGCAACCCAAGTTCAGCAGCCGTGCGCACTTTGGCTGCCGCATCGTTGAAGCGGCCGACGGCACGCTGTTTCTCACTCTGGGCGACCGTTTCAGCCGCAAGGAAGACGCGCAGACGCTGGACAACCACCACGGCAAGGTGGTGCGCATCAACAAGGACGGCAGCGTGCCGCCCGACAACCCGTTCGTGGGCCGCAGCGGGGCACTGCCCGAGATCTGGAGCCTGGGCCACCGCAACCTGCAGGGCGCCGTGCTCGGGCCCGACGGGCGGCTCTGGACCAGCGAACACGGCCCCCAGGGCGGCGACGAGATCAACCGCCCCGAGGCCGGCAAGAACTACGGCTGGCCCGTCATCACCTACGGCGAAAACTACGGCGGCGGCGCCATCGGCGAGGGCATCACCGCCAAGGCCGGGCTGGAACAGCCGGTGTTCCAGTGGACACCCTCGATAGCGCCATCGGGCCTCGCCTTCGTGAAGGGCGAACGCTACGGCAAGGCCTGGCAGGGCAACCTGCTCGCGGGCTCGCTCAAGTTCCGCTACCTGGCGCGGCTGGACATCAGCGGTGGCCGTGTGGTGAAAGAAGAGCGCCTGTTGCCCGACCTCAACGCGCGCGTGCGCGATGTGCGCGAAGGACCCGATGGTTTCATCTACCTGCTGACCGACGAACGCAACGGGCGCCTGTTGCGACTGCATCCGGGCTGAACCTGTAAGAATTCCGGCTCCGGCGCGACGGTTGTTCCAGGCGCCGTCTCTTGGGCGATGTCCTGGAATTCGTTACTCTCCGGTGTATTTCAACAAGAACTGCTCTCCCATGCTGTTCGCCGACCGCACCCTGCTGCTCTTCAACCACGACTGGGACGCCGTGGCGCATCTGCGCCTGGCCCGCACGATGGGCCTTCGCTTCGACGAAGACGGCTTTGACCTGTTTTCCTTCCCCAGCAACGCGCGCCTGGCCTGGTTCGACATGGCCCGCTTCGTCGATGGCCTGGCCCGCCGTGCCCCGGCGCGGGGCTGGTCCGCCGTGGTGTCCAGCAACGAGCAGTTCGGCGCGCTGGCCGCGGCCCTGCTGGCCGAGCGCATGGACTGGCCCGGCACACCGGTGGCCGCCATCCTGGCCTGCCAGCACAAGTTCTACGCGCGCCAGGTGCTGCAGCGCGTGGCGCCCGAGGCCAACGTGCCTTTCCAGCTGCTCGACGCCGAATACGGAGCGCCCATTCCCGAGGGCCTGCCCTATCCCCTGTTCGTGAAGCCTGTCAAGGCTGCGTTTTCGGTGCTCGCGCGCCGCGTCGACAGCCACGCCGAGCTGTACCGCCACTCCCGCTTCGGCGCCTGGGAACTCTGGGTGATCCGCCGCCTGGTGGAACCCTTCGAGCGCATGGTGCGCGAGCGCCTCGGGCCCGGGGTGCCCAGCGCCCACCGCATGCTGCTGGAGGCACCGGTGAGGGCCGACCAGTTCAACCTCGACGGCGTGGTGTTCAACGGCGACGTGCGCGCCATCGGCGTGGTCGACGCCATCATGTTCCCCGGCACCCAGTCCTTCATGCGCCACCAGATCCCGACCTCGCTGCCGCCCTCCGTGCAGGCGCGCGCGCTCGACGTGGCGCGGCGCTTCCTGCTCGCAGTGGGCTTCACGCACGGCCTGTTCAACATGGAGTTCTTCTACGACGCGGCGAGCGACCGGCTCACCGTGATCGAGTTCAACCCGCGCATGGCCTCGCAGTATTCAGACCTCTACCAGCGCGTGCTCGGTGTGGATCTGCACGCCATCGAGATCGCCATCGCCCACGGGCTGGACCCCGACACCGTGCCGCGCAGCGCACCCACCGCCGGCGCCGCGGCCAGCTTCGTCTACCGCGCCTTCGATCCGGCCGACCGGGTCAAGCTGCCCGACACCGCCTTGCGCCAGGCCTTCGCCAGCGCCTTCCCCGACGGCCTGCTGTTCCAGTACCCCAAATCGCAGGGCTCCATCGAGCGCGATTTCAAATGGCTGGGCAGCTACCGCTACGGCATCACGCACCTGGGCGGCCGCGATGCCCACGAGCTGCGCCAGCGCTGCGAAGCCGCGAGCGCCCTGCTGGGCTGGCCCGCGCCCTACGCCGAACTTGCCGCGGCGCCGGTAGCTCACGGCGCCGGCGCCCCGGGGCACAGCGCCACACTGCCCGCTGCGCCGACCCCGGCGTCACCATCGGACCGGAACCATCCACTGGAGATGCCCTCATGACCGTTCCCGTTCGTCCGCCGGGTCATGGGCTGGCCGCGACCCTGCCCGGCGGCGGCGCGTGGGCCTGACGCGGCACAGCACCGTGATCCCCTCGGGCCTGACGCGTCGCCACCTGCTGCTTGCCGGCGCGGCCACGCTGGGCGGCTGCACCCTCCAGCCCGACCGCGACCACGATGGCCCCGACGCACCCCGCGCCGAACCGCTGCGCCGCCCGGTGCACACCGCCTGGGTGCTGAGTTCGGGTGGCCCGCGCGGCTTTGTGCACGTGGGCGTGGTCAAGGCGCTGGAAGAGCTCGGCCTGCGGCCCGACCTGATCGTCGGTGCCTCGGCCGGTGCGCTGGTGGGCAGCCTCTGCGCGGCCGGACTCGGTGCCCGCGCCATCGAAACCCTGGCGCTGGAGATGCAACCCTGGAGCCTGGCCCGGCTGGCGCTCGGGGCCGAAGAACGCCTGAGCGGCACCGCCATCGCCGAACTCGTGCGCAGCGCTTCACCCGTCCCGCTGCTGGAGCACATGCCCATCGCCATGGCCTGTGTGGCCGCGCGGCGCCGCGACGGCGTGGCCATGGCCTTCACCGCGGGTGACGTGGGCCTGGCGGTGCAGGCCTCGGCCGCCATCGAAGGGCGCTTTGCGCCGGTGCGCATCCGTGGTGAGCAATATGTGGATGCCGACTGGTCCACCCCGCTGCCGGTGCGCATGGCGCGCGCGCTGGGCGCGCAACGGGTGCTCGCGGTGGACGCCACCGCCCACCTGGACCGCGCGCCGCCCGGCGCACAGCGCTACCGCGAGGGTGATCTGCGCAAGCTGGCGCTGGTGGACGCCGACGCCAGGATGGCCGATCAGGTGCTCAAGCCCGACTTCGGCTACTGGGTCAGCCTCTCGCGCGAGTTCCGCGAGCGCGCCATGGACGCCGGTTACCGCGAGACGCTGGCGCAGGCCGATGCCTTGCGCGCGCTGCACGCGGTTTGAGATGCCTGGGCGAGGGCCTGAGCCGCGGCAACACCACGGCTGGAGGTCTGGTGCCCAGTGGCCGGATGACGCCGCCATGTTGCGGTCCGACCCTGCGCCGCCATACGGCCATGCGAACGAGCGACCAGAAACCCGACGGTCAGCAGCGCACCGACGGACCCGTTGAATGCAGAACGCGAGCCTGTTCGACATGCGCATCGGAACAGCACAAGGTCACAATGCCCGCATGACCAACAAACAGGCAACAGCCTTCCAGCCCTTGACCGGCATCTACGAGCCGTCGGCGATCGTTCAACTGCCGGACGGGCGTTTTCTCGTGGTGGAGGACGAGAGGAGCCACCCTTTGAGTCTGGTCACCCTGGATGCGGGTGGCGGTGTCGACAGCACGGCGCTCACAGCCGGGCTGTTTCAGATGTTCAGCGAATTCTGGAAACTCGACGACCTCGAAGGACTGGCCATCGACCGGGCAGGGTTTGTCTACGCCATCACCTCGCACTCGCGCGATGACGATGGTGGCAAGAAGAAGTCCCGTGAAAGGCTCGTCCGGTTCCGGGTTGAAGGTGCGCGGGTGGTCGACGCCAAGGTCGTCGACGGCTTGAAACAGGCCCTTGTGAAGCAACATGCTGTGCTCGCGGCAGCGGCCGAGGTGCGGGACGTCAAAGGCGGTGGTGGACTCAACATCGAAGCCCTTGAAATGAGCCCGGACCAGAAGCGACTGCTGATCGGATTCCGCAGCCCGTTGCGCGACGGCCGGGCGCTCATAGCCAGTGTCGTCAACCCCACCGCCATCTTTGAATCGGATGAAGCACCCCACATCGCGCCTGTGCTCGAAGAACTGGATCTTGGCGGCCAGGGCATCCGGGGTTTGTCTTACGTTCCCGCCCTGGGTGCGTATCTGGTCATTGGTGGCCCTGTTTCTCGCAAACGGACCAGCTTTGACCTGTGGCGCTGGAGCGGCGAGCCCGGTGCGCCGGCGCTCCGGGTCACGGTGCCCGGCTTGAGCGGCTTCGGGAAGGCCGAGGGCGTGAGTACTGCCGTCGTCGACGGACTGGAGCGGATCGTCGTTGTCAGCGACGACGGCAACAGGGACACCGGGCGCTTTGCAGGCTACCTGCTGCTTGACCCGACTCAACTGCGGACCGCACAGGGGTCGGCAAGCGCCACCCGCAGTTGACTGGAACCCCCGTCCGGTTCAAGGCGCCGCCGGCACCACCTGAGGCCCGCCCGGCATCACCGGCAGCGTGCCCGCCGCGCGTTTGGCTTCCCATTCGGCCTGCAGTGCGGCATCGCTCTTGTAGTGCGGCACGCGGAAGACCAGGCGCTTGTAGCGCACGAAGAGTGGGTTGGAGCCGGCGATTTCGCTGTCCCAGTACTGGTGGGCGCGTTGCAGGTTGAGCTCGGTTTCCATCTCGAACTGGTCGCGCGAAGACTGCCCACCAAACACATACAGCTTGCCGCGGTAGATGCGCCAGGTGTTGGGGCCACCACCCGCGCCCCAGGGCACGGCGTAGTTGATGCCGTTGCTGCAGAAGCCGCCGAACTGCGGCATGTATCTGGTGGGCTCGCGCAGGAACGCGGCCTTGTTCGCCTCGCTGGCAAAGCGCCAGGTCACGCCCAGGTGTTGTGCCTGGATCGCGGGGTTGCCGGCCACGGCGTCGTTCTGCGTGAAGTAGGCCACCGGGTCGTGGCCCAGCAGCATGAGCTTGTCGGCCGCTGCGTCGCTCATGGTGCGAAACGGGGGCCCCTGGTCGGCTGGTCCTGCGGCGGTGGCCCCATTGGCGCAACCCGTCAGCAGCCCGGCTGCGCTGGCGGTGAAGAAGCCCAGGGCTTGGCGTCGGTTCATGGGGTGTTCCTTGGTTGTTGAATGTGGGTTCAAAGGTCTTGTGCGAGGCGCACCCCGCTGAACTGCCAGCGCGCGTCGGTGGGGAAGAAGTTGCGGTAGCTGGCGCGGATGTGCGAGCGCGGCGTGGCACACGAACCACCGCGCAGCACCATCTGGTTGACCATGAACTTGCCGTTGTATTCGCCCACCGCGCCGGCCCAGGGGCGGTAGCCGGGGTAGGGTGTGTAGGGGCTGGCGGTCCATTCCCAGACGTCGCCGCCCATCTGGCGCGGGCCGGGTGTCCTGCGCGCCAGCGGCATCGGGTGCAGGGCACCGCTCTCCAGAAAGTTGCCCTGTTTTTGCCAGGTGTCGCCCAGAGCCTGCGCGGCAAACTCCCACTCGGTCTCGGTCGGCAGGCGCAGCGCCAGCCCGTCCTGCGCACCGCGCCAGCGCGCGTAGGCATCGGCCTCGAACCAGCTGATGTGCACCACCGGGGTGTGCGGGTCCAGCGGCACGCGGCCGTGCAGCGTGAAGTTGGTCCAGCCGCTGTCGGTGGCCTGCCAGTACAGCGGCGCTTCGACGCCTTGTGCCTGCACCCAGTCCCAGCCCGCCGCCATCCACCAGCGCGGGTCGCGGTAGCCACCGCCGTCCATGAAGGCCAGCCAGTCGCCGTGGGTCACCAGCCGGTTGGCCAGGGCGTAGGGCCGCAGCAGCACGGCGTGGCGCGGGGCCTCGTTGTCGAACCCGAAACCGGCGCCCGCGTGCCCCACCTGGGCGATGCCGCCGGCGTATTCCACCCAGTCCACCGGTGTGGCGACCACGCTGCTCAGCGGCCATTGCGGGTGGTAGACCGGGTGCAGCGGGTTCATCGCCAGCAGGTGCTTGATGTCGGTGAGCAGCAGCTCCTGGTGCTGCTGCTCGTGCTGCAGGCCCAGCTCCATCAGCTCGCGCAGCTCGGGGCGGTCCGTGCGCGACAGCAGGGCGGCGATGCGCGTGTCCACATTCGCGCGGTAGGCCCTGACCTCGGTCAGGCCGGGCCGCGTGACCAGGCCGCGCTGCGGGCGCGGGTGCTGCTCGCCCACGCCCTGGTAGTAGCTGTTGAACAGCACACGAAAACCGGGGTGGAAAGGCTGGAAGCCGGGTTCAAAACGTTCCAGCACGAAGGTCTCGAAGAACCACGTCACGTGGGCCAGGTGCCATTTGGTCGGGCTGGTGTCGGGCATGGACTGCACCTGGCAGTCGGCCTCGCTCAAGGGCTCGGCCAGCGCGAGCGTCTGGGCGCGCACGCTGGCGTAGCGCCGGGCCAGGTCGGTGGGTGCGGTCTGTGGGGCCGGGGTCGCGGTCATCGGGGTGGTCCTTTCAGCGTGGCGCTGGCGATGTAGCCCATGCCCCATTGCGTGCTGTTCCAGCGGAAGTCCTTGCATTGAGCGGCCACGAGGTTCCAGGGTTCCCACAGGTCGGCGGCCCGGGCGTTGTAGGGCCGGTTCTTCAGCCAGGCCAGCAGGTTGAGCGGGCCGGTCCACCAGGGGAAAAACTTGATGCCCGCCATGGCCACGCGCGCACCCGGCTTCACCTGGCGCAGGATGTTGGCCACCGCCGCCGGGCTGCGGCAGATGTCGTGCGTGTAGTTGAAGAGCACCGCGTCGGCCAGCGTCGGCAGCTGCACCGTTTCGGCCGCTGCGTTGACGTGCCACACGTTGGCCCAGCCTTCGCGCTGCACGCGTTGCTGCGCGAACGCGAACATGTCGGGGCTCTGCTCGAAGGCCAGCACGCGGCCGGTGTCGCCCACGCCCGCGCGCAGCAGAGGGTAGCTCAGGCCGGTGCCGGCGCCCACGTCGAGCACGGTCTGGCCGGGCTGCAGCTGCAGCAACGCGATGGTGCGCCGGCGCAGCGGCATGGTGAACTCGGCCGAGGCGTCGTAGCCCGCGGCCTTGCTGCGGTAGAGCGCGATGGAGATGTCGTTGTCGGTCGTCATGTCCACCTTGTTCGTTGTCTTCAGCGCGTGAGCAGGCGCCGCGAGCCGTGGCTGGCGGCGTCCACGAAGGCCACGAGCAGCAGCATCGCGGCCAGGATGGTGGCGGTCTTGCCCATGTGGAACAGACCCATGTGAAAGGCCAGCAGCTGGCCCAGGCCGCCCGCGCCCACCACGCCCAGCACGGCGGCGGCGCGGATGTTGTTTTCCCAGCGGTAGAGCGTGTAGCTCATGAGCTGCGGCAGCACCTGTGGCAGCGTGGCGTAGAGGAACACGCGGCCGTTGCCCACGCCCTGCGCGCGCAGCGCATCGCCGGGGCCGGGCGGCGCGTTTTCGATCGCTTCGGCGAACAGCCGGCCGAGCACCCCGCTGGTGTGCAGCGCCAGCGCCAGCGTGCCGGCAAACGGGCCCAGCCCGGCGGAGATCAGCAGCAGCGCGGCCCACACCAGCTCGGGGATGCTGCGCAGCGCGTTGAGCAGCAGTCGCGTGGGCGTGCGACCGTGCGCGGCATCACCCTCGTGCAATCGGCTGGCGGGCAGCGCCAGCGCCAGCCCGGCCAGCGCCGCCAGCAGCGTGCCGAGCGCCGACATGGCCAGCGTTTCCCAGGTGCCGAGCGCGACTTTTTTCAGGAACGCGGGCGAGGTGTCGGGCGGCACGAACTCGGCCAGGAAGCGGCCCATGCTCTGCGCCGCTTCGAGCGACAGGAACTGGGCCCACTGCAGGTCGAGCGACCAGAAGCTCGCCACCACCAGCAGCACCAGAGCGGCGCTGAACCAGCAGGCCTTGCAGCGCGCGTTGAACAGCGGCGGCGGCAACCGGTAGGTCTGATTCGCGGCCTGGGGCTTGTTCATCCCAGCGACCTCCGCAGCCCCGCGCTCACGCGGTCGGCGAGCGCGACCAGCGCCATGAACACCACCAGCATGGTGGCGACCTCGCCGCCGTTGAACATCTTCATCGAGTTGTCCATCTGCTGGCCCAGGCCACCCGCCCCCACGAAACCCAGCACCACCGACGAGCGGATCGCGCACTCCCAGCGGTAGACCGTGTAGCTGGTGAGCTCGGCCGCGCTGGCCGGCAGCAGACCGTAGAAAAAGGCCTGCAGGCGCCCGGCGCCGTTGCGCAGCAGGTTCTGCGTGGCATCGGTTTCGCCGCTTTCCAGGATCTCGCCGTACACCTTGCCCAGCATGCCGCCGTAGGTGAGCGCGATCGCCAGCACACCGGCCGTGGGGCCGAGGCCGACCACGCGCACAAACACCAGCGCCCACACCAGCTCGGGGATGCTGCGCAACACCACCAGCAGCCAGCGAACACTCTGGCGCAGCCAGAAAGGGCCGCGGGCCATCGGACCGGCCAGCGCCGAAATCGACAGCACGCGCGTGGACATCAGGGTCAGCGGCAGCGCCACGATGAGCGCCAGCGTCATGCCGGCGGTGGCCATGGCCACCGTGCGCCAGGTTTCGCGCGCCACCATGGCCAGGAACTCGCCGCCGTGGGCCAGCGGCCAGAAGCTGCCGATGAAATGTCCGCTGACCTGGAGGCTCTCAGGCGCCAGCAGCACCCAGGGTTTGAACTCGGTCGCCACCAGCAGCGGCCACAGCAGCACCAGCGCGGCCAGGCTCCAGAACACGCGGCCGAGCCAGGCCGGGTCGCGGGTCGGTGGGCGCACAGATGAGGTGTTCATGCTCACACGCTCACCGGCAGTGCATGACGACCGGTTGCGGTGTGGTTGGCGGGGCCGCATCGAGCGGGGCAGGGCCGTGCAGCTCGTCTTCGTGCTGCTCGTACAGGCGGGCCAGGTGCTCGCGTGTGACCTGTGCCGCCGGCAGATCAAAAGCCAGCGCGCCGTCGCGCAGGCCGACGATGCGGGGGAAATGTTCGAGGGCGACTTCCACCTGGTGCAGCGTGGTCACCAGCGTGGCGCCGTGCTCGCGCGCGCCGTTGAGCAGCGTGGCCATGGCCTGGCGCGCACGCGCCGGGTCGAGCGCCGACAAGGGCTCATCGATCAGCCAGAGCGAAGCGGGTGCCAGCAGCGCCCGCGCCAGACCGACACGCTGGCGTTCACCCCCCGAGAGGCGGTCGACGCGCTCGAAGAGTTTGTCCGCGAGATCGAAACGGTCCAGCGCTTCAAAAGCCGCCGGAATGTCGACCGGGTAGAACAGCGAACGCAGGCTCTGCCACAGGCCCATGGCCGGCAGGCGACCGGCGAGCACGGCCGTCACCACACGCTGGCGCGGCGGCAGCGGCGGCACCTGCGGCGCCAGAAAGAGGCGCCCGCGCAGGCGCTGCAGGTCACGGCGCGGCAATTGCCAGGGCGACTGGCCTTCCAGCTGCAGCGTGCCGGCCTGGGGCTGCATGGCGCAGGCGACCACCTGCAGCAGCGTCGTCTTGCCCGCGCCCGAGGGGCCGATCACGGCCACCTGCTCACCGTGGGCCACGCGCAGCGTCAGCCCCTTGAGCGCGGGCGCTGCGCCCGGTCGGGCGGCGGGGTGGCGGGCGCTGACGCCCTGCAGGTCGATGTTCAAGCGCGGCGCTCCGGTTCAGAGCAGGCTGCCGCTGCGCGCGGCGGCCTCGATACCTTTGTAGTTCTCGGCCTTGGTCGGCACGAACTTGCTGGCGCGCTGCAGGTCGAGGATCTGCTTGCCGTTGGGGGTGGCCGGGCTCAGCGCGAGGAAGGCGTCGGACAGCTTCTGGCGCGTGGCGGCGGGCATGTCGGCGTGCACCGACCAGTTGTAATCAAAGTAGGGTGGGGTGGTGTAGATCACGCGCACCTTGGTGGTGTCGACCTTCTTGTCGGCGACGAACTTTTCCCACACCGAGATGTTGAGCGCGCCGCCCTGCACCTTGCCCGAGGCCACGGCCGCGATGGTCGCGTCGTGTGCGCCGCTGTAGGCCACGCGCCTGAAGTCCTTGTCGGGGTTGAGGCCGGCTTCCATCAGGTAGGCGCGCGGCATCAGGTGGCCGCTGGTGGAGCTTTGTGAACCGAAGGACACGTCCTTGCCCTTGAGGTCGGCCAGGGTCTTGACGGCCGGGTCGCTGGTGATGAAGACCGACTTGAACTTCTCGTCTTCCGCGCGCTGCACCAGCGGGATGATCTTGCCGCCCGAGCGCACGTTGGCCTGCACGAAGGTGAAGCCGCCGAACCAGGCCATGTCCACCTTCTTGTTGACCAGGGCTTCCACCGAAGCCGCGTAGTCGGTCACGGGGATGTATTCGACCTTCATGCCCAGCTGGGTTTCGAGGTATTGCATCAGCGGGCCGGCCTTGCGCGCCAGCTCGGTGGGCGACTCGTCGGGGATGGCGGTGACGCGGAACACCTGCTGCGCTTGCGCGAGGGTGCAGAGGCCCAGCACGGCGCAGGTCAAGAGTGCGCGAACGGTGCGTGAATAAGACAGTGGTTTCATGGTGGTATCCGGTTAAGGGGGATGGGGAGGGCGTATTAAACCGCGATACGGCGCCGGTGCGCCGGGTGGGGCCATGCGGGGATTCCCCTGCAAGAAAAGCCGGACGCAGCCGACCGCAGAGACGGTCCACCCGGTATAACCCGGTCTGAACGGAAACCACCACGCATGCCCATCGACACACCCACCGCCCATTTTGTACAGATCCACCGCGAAGACCTGGCGGCCGTGCAGGCCGAGCTGGCCGCGGGGCTGAATCAGACGCCGCCGCGCGTCGCGCCCAAGTTCTTCTACGACGCGCTGGGCTCGCGCCTGTTCGACGCCATCACCGAGCTGGCCGAGTACTACCCCACGCGCACCGAGGCCGCCATCTTCCGCGAGCACGGTGCCGCCATGGCGCAGCAGGTGCCGGCGGGCGCGGTGCTGGTCGACCTGGGCGCGGGCAGCTGCGCCAAGGCCGCGGGGCTGTTCCCCGTCCTGCGGCCGGGCGCCTATGTGGCGGTGGACATTTCGGTGGACTACCTGCGCGAGACCATGAGCGAGCTGCGGCAGCGCCACCGCGGGATACCCATGCTGGGGCTGGGCATGGACTTCTCGGCCGAGCTGGCCCTGCCGCCCGCCGCCACCGACTGGCTGGCGCGGCACGACCTCAGCACCGCGCCGGTCTGCGTGTTCTACCCCGGCTCCAGCATCGGCAACTTCAACCCCGCCGAGGCGCTGGCCCTGCTGCGCCAGGCGCACGCCGTGTGCGCCGCGGGCGGGCCGGGCGGCGGCATCCTGATCGGCGTCGACCGGGTGAAAGACAAGGCCATCCTGGAGCCCGCCTACGACGACCCGCTGGGCGTGACGGCGGCCTTCAACCGCAACCTGCTGCTGCACACCAACGCCCTGCTGGGCACCGACTTCGCGCCCGCGCGCTGGCAGCACGTGGCCTTTTTCAACGAGGCCGATTCGCGCATCGAGATGCACCTGCAGTCCGACGGCGCGCAGACGGTGCGCTGGCCCGGCGGCGAGCGCCACTTTGCCGATGGCGAGCGGGTGCACACCGAGAACTCCTGCAAGTGGCAACCGGCCGATTTCGACGCGCTGCTGCGCGAAGCGGGCTTCGGCCCGTCAACCCACTGGAGCGATGCGCGCGGCTGGTTCAGCGTGTTCTTTGCCCCGGCCTGAACGGATCGACCCCTGCCCCCTCTGGGGGAAGCCAGAGATGGGGACCGGCGTGGAATCGCGAGGGAGGGTGTCAGGCAGCGCCCACAGAGCGGAACCCCGCCACGACGTCGTTGCGCTCGGGCGTGAAGTAGTTGCGGTACTGCGGGTGGCGCATGCGCGGCGCGGTGGCCAAGCTCGCGCCCTTGAGCACCGGGCGGCCGTCAAACCACGGGCGCGAATAGTCCACGTAAGGATGGGCCACAAAGCCGGGGAAGGGCGCAAAGGCGCTGGCCGTCCATTCCCAGACGGCGCCCCATTCGAAGGCCGGGTCTTGCGCCGCCACTTCCCACTCCGCCTCGGTCGGCAGGCGCCGCCCGGCCCAGGCGCACCAGGCCTGCGCTTCGAAGGCCGTGAGGTGGCTGGCCGGTGCGACCGGGTCCAGCGGCTGCCAGCGGCCAAACACCTGCTGCTCCCAGCCTTGCGGGGTTTGCCGCAGGTAACGCGGGGCCTGCCGCTCCTGCGAGAGCCGCCAGATCGAGCCCGCGGTGCTCCAGAACTGGCGTTGCACATAAGAGCCACCTTCGACGAAGGGCAGGAACTGCGCCCAGGTGACGGGCCGTGCGTCGATCTCGAAGGCGCCGACCGACACCGCGTGCGCGCCGAGTTCGTTGTCGAAGGCAAAGCCGGGGCCGCTGCGGCCCAGCGTCCAGTCCGTCGCCGCCATGTGCAGCGCTTGGGGCTTGCGAGCCGTGGCCGGTGCGGCTGGACGTTGGGCCAGCGGATCGAAGCCCAGCGTCTGCGCCATGTAGACCGCGGCCTCGGCGTGCATGTCTTCGTGGAACAGCGCGAGGCGGAAGAAATACAGGCCGGTGTCGTCTTCGGGCGCGTCGGCCAGCAGGGCCAGCGTGTCGTTCAGGCTGGCCGCGAGGTCGGCACGCACAGCGTTGGCATCGGGCAGGTCCAGCCGCCAGCGCGCGCCGTGCGCCACCAGGCTGGAGTTGTAGAGCGCGTCGGCGTCCACGCCGCGCGCGGCCTGGCGCGCGGGGCTGCGCGTGGCCAACGGGTCGGCGAGCACGCCCAGATGGCGCTGCGGGTTTCGCGCCAGCCACCAGTCGGCGAACCAGCCGATGTGGCCCAGCTCCCAGAGCGGCAGGTTCAGCTCGGGCGTGCAGGGCACGCGCAGGCCCGGGCCGAGCGCGGCCTCGTAGGTATCAAACAGCGCCAGGCTGCGCGCGCGCGTTTCGCGCAGCGCAACAGCCAGCCACGCCTTGCCACCACAGCGCGCGGATTCGGCATCGGACACAATCGCTGAGATCAGCTTCACACCCATGAAAAAACCTTCTCTGTGCATCGTCACCCCGGCCCTGGCCGATGCCAACAACGGCAACTGGCAGACCGCGCGCCGCTGGGCCCACATGCTTCGCGGGCATTATGCGGTCCGCCTGGTGAAGGCATGGCCCGAATCAAAAACCACCGACGACGGCACGGACATCCTGCTCGCGCTGCACGCGCGCCGCTCGGCCGCCAGCGTGGCCGCCTGGGCGCAGGCCAACCCGCACAAACCGCTGGTGCTCGCGCTCACCGGCACCGACCTCTACCGCGACATCCAGAGCGACGCCAGCGCTCAGCGCTCGCTGGTGCTGGCGCAGCGCCTCATCGTGCTGCAGGAGCAGGGGCCGCTGGAACTGCCCGAGGCGCTGCGGACGAAGTGCCGCGTGGTGTTCCAGTCGAGCACGCGGCGCGCCACGCTGCCCAAGACCCGCGCCCACCTGCGGGCCGTCATGGTGGGCCATCTGCGCGACGAAAAATCGCCGCAGACCCTGTTTGAAGCGGCACGGCTGATCGCCCCCGACGAAGGCATCTTCATCGACCACACCGGCGGCGCGCTGGACCCGGCGCTGGGCGAAGCCGCCCGCCAGACCGCGCTCGCCTGCCCCCATTACCGCTGGCTCGGTACCCAGCCGCACGCCGCGACCCGCGCGCGCATCCAGCGCGCCCATGTGCTGGTGCATACCAGCCGCATGGAGGGCGGTGCCCACGTGATCATGGAGGCTGCGCTGTGCGGCACGCCGGTGCTGGCTTCGCGCATCGCGGGCAACGTGGGCATGCTGGGCGCCGGCTACGGCGGCTACTTCCCGCCGGGCGATGCCGCCGCGCTGGCGGCTCTGTTGCGAGAGGCCCGTGCGGACATCGGCTCGGATGCCGGCCTGCTGTGCCAACTGCAAGCACAATGTTCGGCCAGAGCGCCGCTGTTCGAACCGCGCGCCGAGCAGGCCGCCCTGCTGGCGTTGCTGGCCGACGTGCGCCAGCCTGAACAACCGTAAGAGAAATGCCACCCTGGCCGACCCAGCCAGAGTGCCCCACTGCACGCACCGGAGATCCCCCGCACATGAACGCCCCCACCACCCACCAGCAGACCGAACCCCGCCTCACCAGCCTCTCGCACGGCGGCGGCTGCGGCTGCAAGATCGCGCCCGGTGTGCTGAGCGATATCCTGAAGGGCACGGCCGCGATGCCCATGCCCAAGGAGCTGCTGGTCGGCATCGAGACGGCCGACGACGCGGCGGTGTACCAGCTCAACGATCAGCAGGCGCTGATCGCCACCACCGACTTCTTCATGCCCATCGTGGACGACCCCTACGAGTTCGGCCGCATCGCCGCCACCAACGCCATCAGCGACGTCTACGCCATGGGCGGCACGCCCATCATGGCGCTGGCCCTGGTGGGCATGCCGATCAGCGTGCTCAGCACCGAGACCATCGGCCAGATCCTGCAAGGCGGGCAGGACGTGTGCCGGGCCGCCGGCATCCCCATCGCGGGTGGCCACACCATCGACTCGGTCGAACCCATCTACGGCCTGGTCGCCATGGGCCTGGTGCACCCCAAGCGTGTCAAGCGCAACGCCGACGCCAAAGCCGGCGACCGCCTGATCCTCGGCAAACCGATTGGCGTGGGTGTGCTCTCGGCCGCGCTGAAGAAGGACGCGCTGCCCGCTGAAGGCTACGCGCAGATGATCGCCAACACCACCCAGCTCAACACGCCCGGCCCCGATCTGGCCAAGCTCGACGGCGTGCACGCGCTGACCGACATCACCGGTTTCGGCCTCGCCGGCCACGTGCTGGAAATGGCGCGCGGCTCCAACACCACGGTGAAAATTGACATGGCGCGTGTTCCGCTGATCACCGGCGTGCGCGGGCTCGCGGCGCAAGGCATGGTCACCGGCGCCAGCGGCCGCAACTGGGCCGCCTACGGCCACGAGGTGCGCCTGGGCGCCGGCCTGCAGCCGGTGGACCAGGCCCTGCTGAGCGACCCGCAGACCAGCGGCGGCCTGCTCGTGGCCTGCGCGCCCGAGGCGGTGGCCGAGGTGCTGGCGATCTTTGAGCGGCACGGCTTTGCGGCGGCGGCCGAGGTGGGCGAGATCATCGCCGCCGAGGCTGACGGCGTGCGCCTGCGCGTGGTCTGAGGCCACGGGGTGAGGGTGTGCGGCTGTCGTGCGCCGAAGGACGCGTCTTTCAACTTTCGCGAGGTGTGCATGTCAGGCGCCTGCTGGCTTTCATGCGCGGTGGCAACCGGGGCAACATCGGCGATCCCCGTCTTCGCTCCGAACAGTCGTGGTCAAAGAGGAGGGCCGCATGAAGCCGCGCCGCACCTGGAAGGTGTTCGTCTGGATCGTCGGTCTGTACGGTGCGGTGCTGTTGCCCGGGGCCTGGTTTCCGGGCTATCTGGACAGCCCCATCGGCGTGCTGGCCGCCATCCCGTACCTGTCGGTTTACCTGTTCCATACGCTGGGCGTGCCCTGGCTGCTGCAGAACGACGGCGCCTGCGGCTGGGGCTGGTGCATGCCGACGCCGTTCGGCTGGGCCTTCCTGCTCTGTTTTTGGCTGGGGCTGGCCTGGGGGCTGGCGCGCCTGTTGTCGCGGCCCGTTTCGTCGCCATGAAGGATTCGCCTTGAAAGCGCTCGAACTCAAAATCCCGCCGCCGGTGGTGGCACTCCTGCTGGCGCTGGCCATGTGGGCGCTTGCCGCGCTCGGGCCCGCATTGCCGTGGCCCGAAGGCATCCGCCGCGTGGTGGCGCTGGTGCTCGCGCTGCTGGGCGCCAGCTTCGATTTCATGGGTCTGGTCGCCTTCCTGCGGCGCCACACCACCATCAACCCGCTCGCCCCGCGCAAGACCACGACGCTGGTCACCACCGGCGTCTACCGTTTCACACGCAACCCCATGTACGTGGGGCTGGTGATGTTCCTGACCGCCTGGGCGGTCTGGCTCGGCGCCGCCTGGCCGCTGCTGGGGCCGGTGGTGTTTGTGCTCTACATCACCCGTTTCCAGATCCAGCCCGAAGAGCGCGTGCTCACCACGCTGTTCGGCGAGGCCTACACGGCCTACACCCGGCGCGTGCGCCGCTGGCTCTGAGCGACTGAAAGGCGACCGCCCATGAACCCCGTGCCCCGCATCCTCGCTTTCGACATCTTCGGCACCGTGGTCGACTGGCACGGCAGCATCGTGCGCGAAATGAGCGAACGCCACCCGCAGATCGACGCCAACGCCTTCGCGCTCGCCTGGCGCGCGGGCTACCAGCCGGCCATGGCGCGCGTGCGTTCGGGCGAACTCGGCTGGACACGCATCGACGAATTGCACCGGCTGATCCTCGATGAGCTGCTGCCGCGCTTCGGCCTGGACCACCTGGGCGACGCCGAGCGCGCCGATCTCAACCGCGTCTGGCACCGGCTCGATGCCTGGCCCGACAGCGTGGCCGGGCTGACCCGCCTGAAATCGAAACACCTGATCTGCACGCTCTCCAACGGCAACATCGGCCTGCTCACCGACATGGCCAAGCGCGCCGGCCTGCCCTGGGACTGCGTGCTCTCGGCCGAGGTGTTCCGCGCCTACAAGCCCGACCCGCGCGCCTACCTGGGCGTGGCGCAGACCTTCGACGCCGCGCCGGCCGAGGTGATGCTGGTCGCGGCCCACCAGGACGACCTCGCCGCCGCCCGCGCCTGCGGCCTGATGACCGCGTACATCGAACGCCCGCTGGAGTTCGGCGCCGGGCAGCCGAAAGACGTGTCGCCCGACCCGGCCAACACGCTGCACGCGCGCGACCTGCTGCACCTCGCCGACCAGCTCGGCTGCTGACCGGCCGCCAGGGCCGAAGCCCTGAGCGCCACCGGCCGTTCCGCATCCGGCAGCCGTGCGCCCATGTCCCCACAACCGCATCGGGTTTTGGTCATCAATCTAATGATCGTTAGAATGACGGCATGAATAACCGCCAACTCAAGGACCTGCTGTACGAACAGGTCGCCCGCATCGGCAAAGCACTGGCCAGTCCCAAGCGGCTGGAGCTGCTGGAAATGCTCGCGCAGGGTGAAAAGTCGGTCGACGCGCTCGCGGCCGAGCTGTCGATCGACATCAAGCTCGCCAGCGCCCACCTGAAAGCGCTGCGCGATGCGCGGCTGGTGACCAGCCGTCGCGAAGGCAAGTTCATCCACTACCGGCTCACGGGTGCCGACGTGGCGGGCCTGGGCGTGAAGCTGCGCGAGGTGGCCGAAGAGCACCTGCTGGAACTGCGTCTGGCGCTCGACCAGATGGCCGCCCACCCCGCCCAGCTGGCACCGGTGGACCGCCAGGCGCTGATGGAGCAGGCCCGGCGCGGCGAGGTGGTGGTGATCGACGTGCGCCCGAGCGACGAATACGCCGTGGCCCACCTGCCGTACGCACGCTCCATGCCACTGGCCGAGGTGGAAAAACACCTCGCTTCGCTGCCGCGCGACAAAGACATCGTTGCTTACTGCCGCGGCCCGTTCTGCCTGCTGTCCGACGAAGCCGTGGCGCTGCTGCAGGCGCGTGGCTACCGGGCACGCAAGGTGTCCGACGGCGTGAGCGAATGGCAGGCCGCTGGCTTGCCGCTGGCGTCCCAGGCCGATTGATTTCAAACATCAGGAGTTCGCCATGGGTTCTGTGCTGTTCATCCTCAACGATGCCCCTTATGGGAACGAGCGCGCCTACAACGGCCTGCGACTGGCAGGCGCAATGACCGCCAAGGACGGCGTGCAGGTGCGCGTGTTCCTCATGGCCGATGCCGTGGGTTGCGCCAAGGCAGGTCAGAAAGTGCCCGAGGGCTACTACAACGTGCAGCTCATGCTGGGCAAGGTCTTGCGCAAGGGCGAGGTGGCGCTGTGCGGCACCTGCATGGACGCGCGGGGCCTGGACGAGGGCGACGTGGTGGCTGGCGCGACGCGCTCCACGCTGGCGCAGCTGGCCGACTGGACGGCCGAGGCCGACAAAGTGCTGGTGTTCTGAACCAGCTGCCGCCACCATGAACTTTGAACAATTTGTCCTTGCCAACGAGCCGCTGATCCGGATGGGCTTCTTCTTTGGCGTGTTTGCCCTCGTCGCCCTCTGGGAGCTGGCGTCGCCGCGACGCGCGCTCCAGCTCACCCGCCAGCAACGCTGGACCGCCAACCTGGGCATCGTGCTTCTCAACACGGTGATCGTGCGCCTGGTGTTCCCGGCCGCCGCGGTCGGCATGGCCGCGCTGGGTGTGGAGAAGGGCTGGGGGCTGCTTAACAACTTCAACGTGCCGTTCTGGCTCGCGGTGCCGCTGGCCGTGGTGGCGATGGACTTCGTCATCTGGCTGCAGCACGTGATGGTGCACGCCGTGCCCGCGCTCTGGCGCCTGCACCGGGTGCACCATGCCGACCTGGACTACGACCTCACCACCGGCACTCGCTTCCACCCGCTGGAAATCGTGCTCTCCATGGGCATCAAGTTCGCCACCATCACGCTGCTGGGCGCGCCGGTGCTGGCGGTGGTGATTTTTGAAATCTTGCTCAGCGCCTGCGCCATGTTCAACCACGGCAACATCCGCCTGCCGGCCGCGCTGGACCGCGCCTTGCGCTGGTTCATCGTCACGCCCGACATGCACCGCGTGCACCACTCGGTGGAAGACGACGAAAGCAACTCCAACTTCGGGTTCAACCTCACCTGGTGGGACCGCCTGTTCGGCACCTACCGCGAGCAACCGCGCGCCGGCCAACTCGGCATGACCATCGGCATCCACGACCACACCGACCCGCACGAGGTGGCTCGCCTGCCCGGCATGTTGGCTCTGCCGTTCAAGGGAAAGATCACCGACTACGCCATCAACCGCCGCAACTGGTCGGCGCCTTCAACAGACGCCCAAGTATGAACATGAGCACCACAACTTCCTCGCACTCGATGAACCGTGAAAGCACAAAGCGGCGATCCAGCCTGCCGTTGGCCGGTCTGCTGCTCGGGCTGGCCTCGATCGGCACCGTGCTGGTGGCCGGCATCGGCTATCGGCAAGGCTGGTGGCATTTTCTGAAAGGTCTCCAGATTGCAGAGTGGGCGGTCTACGCCGCCGCGCTGGGCCTCGTGTTGTCGCTGGCGGGCCTGTTCCGCTCGCGTCGTCAGCGACGGGCAGTTGTGACCGGCCTCCTTGGCGTGCTGCTGGCGCTGCCGGTGCTGGGTATGGCGCTGCAATGGGAGTACGCGACGCGCGCCTACCCGCCCATCAACGACATCAGCACCGACACCGACAACCCGCCCGAGTTCTGGGACATGCCCAACCCCATGGCCTACCCGGGCGCGGCGGTGGCCCAGCTGCAGCGCGCGGGCTACCCGGACCTGGCGCCGCTGACCCTGCCGCAGGCGCCCGCAGCGGTGTTCGAGCAGGCCCTGCAACTGGTGCAGGCGCGTGGCTGGACCGTGGTCGCCAGCGACGCCGAAGAAGGGCGCATCGAAGCCGTGGCCACCAGCCGCCTGTTCGGTTTTGCCGACGAAGTGACCATCCGTATTGCCCCGGAGGGCAACGGTTCGCGCGTCGACATGCGCTCGCGCTCACGCCTGGGAAAGATCGATCGCGGCACCAATGCGCGGCGCATCCGCAGCTGGCTGGCCGATTTGAAGCAATCGACCACGACCCGTTGAACGCGCCTGGAGCAGTAGAAACCCTCGACCGTTTGCTGCTGTGGTCCAGCGACAATATCCGTTGTTGCTGATATTTATATTTGTGAAACTGGAGACCCCGTGAAAATCCGCACCCTGGCCCTGGCCGCCCTCACCGCCAGCACCCTGCTGCTGGCCCCCACCGCCCACGCCGACAACAAGGCCATCGCCGTCGACGAAATGGAGGCGTATCTTGAATTCGTGGACTATGGCGGTGGCGTGATCTTTGCCGAGCAGATCCCGGCCGACGAGTGGAAAAAGATGCTGGTCATCGACGCGCGCGACGCCGGACAGTTCGCCAAGGGCCACATCCCCGGCGCCATCAACATGGACTGGCGCCAGGTGCTGGCCAAGCGCAACACCATCCCCAAAGACAAACCCGTTCTGATCTACTGCAACACCGGTTCGCTCTCGGCCCAGGCCGGTTTTGCCATGCGCGTGGCGGGCTGGGACAACCTGCGCATCCTGCAGGGCGGCATGGAAGAATGGAAGGCCAAGGGCGGCTTCGACGCCGCCGCCAAAGCCACCGCGCCGGCCAAGCACTGAGCGCGTTTTTTCAACGCTGAAGGAGCCGATCATGTTGAATCCGTTGTTTGCCGCGGTGCGGCGGCTCCCACGCGCCTTGGCCCACGGCGCTTCGGCGCTGCTGCTGTTGACGGCTTCCGCGGTGGGCGCACAGCCCGCACCCGACATGACGCTCCAGAAGGTCGGCCCCAACACCTACTACGTGCAAGGACTGGCCGCGCTGGGCTCGCCGAAGAACCAGAACTTCATCAGCAACGCCGGTGTCGTGGTGGCGCCGCAGGGCGTGGTGGTGATCGACGCGCTGGGTTCGCCCGCGCTGGCGCAGCGCCTGCTGAGCAAGATCGCCGAGATCACTCCCAAGCCCGTCACGCACGTGCTGGTGACCCACTACCACGCCGACCACATCTACGGCCTGCAGGCCTTCAAGACCCAGGGCGCGCAGATCATTGCCCACAGCGCCGCACGGGAATACCTGCATTCGGAGACGGCCCAGCAGCGGCTGGAGGCCTCGCGCACCGAACTGGCACCCTGGGTGAATGACCAGACCCGGCTGGTGCCTGCCGACCGCTGGCTGGATGGCGCCACCACGCTGGAGCTGGCCGGCGCGCGTTTTGTGGTCGAGCAGGTGGGGCCGTCGCACACGCCCGAAGACCTGGCGGTCTACGTGCCGGGTGAGCGCGTGCTGTTTGCCGGCGATCTCATCTTCAGCGGGCGCCTGCCCTTTGTGGGCCAGGCCAACAGCGACCAGTGGATCAGCGCGCTCAGCCGCCTGCTCACCTTCGACGCCCAGTCCGTGGTGCCCGGTCACGGGGCAGCGTCCACCGACCCGCGCAAGGACATCGGCGTCATCCGCGACTACCTCGGCTACCTGCGCAGCACCATGGGCAAGGCATCGGAAGAGATGGTGCCGTTTGAAGAGGCCTACGCCGGCACCGACTGGAGCGCCTGGGAAAACATGCCCATGTTCCAGTTTGCGAACCGCATGAACGCCTACAACACCTACCTGCTCATGGAGCAGGAGGGCCTGCGCGGCAAATGAAGCCGTTCTCCCGCTGAGCGACCGCTCCGGCGAAACGCAGCAGTGCTGGCCACAAGAGCCGCATGGCGGGACTGGCGCGCGACCGCATTTGTGCCTATGCTGATGGCCCGCCCTCGGTACACAGGCGCGGTAGCTCTTGTGCGAGACCGGCGGGATCGAGCGAAAGGACTGCATATGCTGGCCAATGCCTCCGTCACCACCATGCTCCCCGTGATCGACATGGACCGGGCGAGAACCTTCTACGAACGCTGCCTCGGCTTGACGCCCGGCGGCTTCCGTCCCGACGGCAAGTTCACCTACCAGATGGGCGGCACCACCCTCGCGCTCTTCCCCAAGCCAGAGGGCACCAAAGCCGAGCACACCGCGATCAGCTTCCAGGTCCCGGACATCGCTGCCAGCGTCGCCAAACTGAAGCAGGCGGGTGTGGTGTTCGAGAGCTACGACCTGCCGGGATTCAAGACCGTGGAACACGTTTGCGTGTTGGGTGCCGAGAAGGCCGCCTGGTTCAAGGACACCGAAGGCAACTACCTCTGCCTCCACGAGGATCTCGGGTAGGGCGGTTCGGCGCCATGGCGGCCCGAAGCACGGACCCGGCCTACGCCGCCGGCTGCGACGACTTGATCTGCCGGATCGCCGAGACGTCACCCAGGAACACCTGCAGCACGTCCTTCTCGTCCTGCGTGAGTTCATGGCTCTCCAGCAGCTTCGTCTTTTTCACGATCAGTTCCAGCGCCTCGGCCAGGTGCCCGATCTGTCGGCCGTAGCTGCCCACCTTCACCAGCGCGGCCTGTTCCACCGCCGGGTTCGACGACGAGCCGAGGTTCACGTTGAACAGATGGAACGACCAGTTCGGCAAGATGGGCTGGGTCAGGCTGGTCGGCGCGAGCTGCAATGGCATGGTGACGGTTTGCACGGTGTCCTCCTGGTGCGTTTCGATGGGATTGGTGAGCAGAATGCCCGCGGCAATGATCGGCCAAACCGGCGCCAATGTCTCAGCCCGCGACCGCGCGGCGCTCCCGGTGAAGCCGCAGCGCCAGCATCGCAGCCGCGACCGGGAAACACAGCGCATAACCGACAACACCGATCAGGCGCACCTGCATGTCGCCCAGCACCACGCCCGCCAGGCCCGCCAGCGCCAGCACGGCGCTGATCACCAGCAGCGCGCGCACGCCTCTGGCCAGCCCCGCGCCCTGCACGGCGGGCGCGAGGAAGAGGGCGCCCAGGGGAAAGAAGACATCCCAGGCGAGGATGTCGAGCGCGTAGGCCAACGACGGCCAGCGGAACGAAAAAACCAGGGTGGACCAGGGCTCGCCAGCGAACGCCGCGTGCCCGCCCAGCACAAGGATGCAAAAGTGCACCGCGCTGGTGGTGAGCGCACACATGGCGAAGAACACCAGTCCGAGCAGCGCCAGCGGCAAACGCCCGGGCGACGCTGAGCAACCGATGGCCACCGCGAGCGCCACCATCGCGGGCGCGATGAACAGGATCAGCAGCTCCAGCAGGGCAAACCAGGGCTGCTGTACCGGGTGATCGGGCGAGGGCAGCGTGGCCAGGCCAATGACCAGCACCACCAGATAGGCGAAGCACAGGGCGGCAATGGCCGCTCCCGAGATCACGCCCAGACGCCAGGCCTCGACCGGTCGCCGGGGCGTGTGCTGCGGCGCCGGTGCGTCAGAGACACAGACGGAGGTGTTGCCGGATTTCATGAGGGAATTTTGCAGCGCAAGGCAGGCGGATCGGGTGGGCCTGATGGGGACCCTCTGCAGGGTGCGCCTGCCAAGCGCCACACGGCGCCAGAGAACAGGAACGGCCGTTTCTTGATTCTGCTCAATGGCGCCCGGCCTGCCACTCCTACAGTGCAAGTGGTCATTTGACCCAGGAGACACAGACATGCGCACTTTCCCTTCTTCTCTGAAAGCCCTCTCCGCCTTGGCCCTGGTGGTGTGGATGTCGGTCGCCGGGGCCCAGCCCCAGACCACCGAGGGTGTCATCACCGACGAAAAAGGCATGAGCCTCTACTGGTGGGACAACGACCTGACCACACCGGGCAAGAGCGTTTGCACAGGGGTGTGCACCATGAGCTGGCCACCCATGCTGGCCAGGGAAGGCGCCAAGGCGGCCGGTGACTATTCGCTGATCGTGCGCGAAGACGGTCAGCAGCAGTGGGCGTACAAAGGCCGGCCTCTGTACCGGTGGGCAAACGACAAGAAGCCAGGGGACCGTTCGGGTGACGGCTTTCGCGGCGGGGTCTGGCACCTGGCCAAACCTTGAGGCGGCTACCGCGAACGATTGAAATGCCAGCCCGTTGCCGGGCGCGTATTCAAGCGTAATGCACGCGCTTCCCGGTCAGGGTGCTCGGCACGGCCTCGCTGGCGGCGAGCGGGTAATCGGCCGGCAAACGGTCCACGGTTCAGGCAGCTATCGGCGTGCACAGCTCCACCAAAGTGCCGTCCGGGCAACGCACATACGACACCACCTGCCCCCAGGGCTTCTGCGAAGGCGCCGCCATCTCGTGGGCTCCGGCGGCGATGGCCTGGGCGTGCGCGGCCGGCACATCGTCCGTGACCAGCGCGATCTCGAAACCCAGTGGCTGAGCGGACGTGTCCGCATGCACATGCCCGCCGGCAAAGTTCATTTCACCCAGCTCGTGGGCCGCGAACGACAGCGTGGTCTCACCCGTGTCGAACTCGCCGTAGGTACCGCTTTCGTGCAGGAACTTGCGTTGCAAGCCGAAGGCCTGTTCGAAAAAGGCCAGCGACGCCGCGACGTCGGGGACGTAGATGATGGTGTAGCCGAGTTTCATGGGGTTGCCTGCCTCACTGCTTGTGTCTCTTCGGTGGATGGGATCGTGATGCAAAGTTCAAGTGACAGCTGTTCACGCGATGCGGGCGCGAACTCGAGCGATCGCATCCTGCAACGGAACCATGGCCACCTTGCCTGCGCGCACGTCAGCCCGTCTGCGCACGGCCAGTGTCAGCCAGGCCGCTTCTGAAGGTGAGAGGGTCTCAAAGCTCGCGATCGGGCGGTCGACGAGCTTTGTCCGGTCCTTCTCGGGCTGGACGAGGGCTTGGGCAGCTAGGTCTTCAACGGAAATTGTCATGACTGGCCTCCAGCAAGTGAGAGAAAGGATGGGCGACAAGCTTGGGTCAGGCGCGATCTCGAAACCCATAGGCTGTGCTGATATGTCCACGTGCGCTTGCCCGCCGGCAAGACTCATGTCACCCAGCTCGTGCGCGACGTTGGGGAAATAGTCGAGTCTCATTGGGGGACTTTTTGTGATGAGCGATCAACAAATAGTTGGGCATCACAGCTTTCCGTTGGATTGGTGCTGAAAAAACTTTAATGTCATCATTCCTTGATACGCGGAGTTAACTTTTTCTGCAACAACTTCGATTTCATTATTCTCTGCTGAATAGGCGACGCCGGAAATATTAAATAGCTTTGTTTGATCGTATTTCCACTTCGCTCCGAGGTTTCTTTTACACTGGTTCTGAATATCATGCAGAATATACTGCAAACAGTAGACAATCCCCGCAAGATATTTCCTTCGATGATCGTCACTGTCTAGCTTTTCTGGAGGATACAGTAAGATGTCGTTCGGGTTGGTCTCTGTACTTGCTGGAAAAAACATCGCCGCAGCATTTGCATGACTCTTGATCGAAAGTAGCTTATACAGGTTTGTGCGCTGCTCCAACTCTTCAGTCGAAGCAGATACTTGCTCTCTAATCCATGGGATCTGAGCAAATGTCTTCTTGTACGCTTTCTCTACATCTGGAGAAGAAGGTTCTTGTGGAGCAGATGTTAGCCACTCTCGGGCTAACTTGTCGTCTCTGCGTAAAACGAGTGCGAGCCATCCTGCTTCTAATCCGACACGTGCAGCGTTGTACGAGTCGATGAATAGGCCTTCTGAACAGAGGATTCCGGCAGATCTGAATGCATTACAAGAGCGAGAGAAAAGCATGAACTGGGCAGTATCTGTAAAGTTGTGATACAGCTTGAATTCCCGCGCAAAGGATGCGTATGAGTCCAGTAGGTCTCTTAACAGTGCTGTGTCTTGTGTTTGCGTGCTGGTCATGGTGAAAGCGGATGTTTTGTGATGCCTAACTTTGGGCTAAACAACTAGTCGTCGGATATCCACAGTCAAAATCGAACAACACAGGGGTAGGAAATTCAAAAAACTGTTTGTGTAGAGCCTGTTTGGCTGTCCTGGCTAATTGGATGCGCAAGTACAACAGATTCGAGAAATCTGACGGCATTTTTCTGCCAGATATTACAGGGTTGCCGATTGGTTGTGGGGTCCATCAGAAGTTCAGACCCCGACAACCCCCATCACCCACCCCACCCCCGCACACCCCGCCACCACCACCCAAGGTGGCCATTTCCATTTCATCAGCGCCACCAGCGCCACCCCCGCCAGCAGCCCATCGCCCACCCCCCGAATCCCGCTGACGATGACCGGGTTCCACAGCGCGGCCAGCAGCAGGCCGACGACGGCGGCGTTGATGCCCATGAGGGCGGCGCGCACGCGGGGCTGGGCGCGCAGGCTTTCCCAGAACGGCAGGGCGCCGACGATGAGCAGGAAGGCGGGCGCGAAGATGGCCACCAGCGCGAGCGCGCCGCCGGTCCAGCCGGTGGGGGCGGTCTGCATGGCCGCGCCGAGGAAGGCGGCGAAGGTGAACAGCGGGCCGGGCATGGCCTGCGCGGCGCCGTAGCCGGCGAGGAAGGCTTCGTTGTTCACCCAGCCGGTGGGCACCACGCTGGCTTGCAGCAGCGGCAGCACGACATGGCCACCGCCGAACACGAGCGCACCCGCGCGGTAGAAGGCGTCGACCAGCGCGAGCGCCTGCGAGGGCATGGCCTGCAGCAGCAGGGGCAGGCACAGCAGCAGCGCGAAGAACAGCGCGAGCCAGGCCGCGCCCGCTGTGCGGCTCACGGGCACGCTCATGGGTTCGTGCGGCGCGTCGGCCGCGGGGCGCACGAGCAGCAGGCCCAGCATCCCGGCGAGCGCGATGGCGAGCAGTTGCGTGCCGGTGCCTGGCCAAGCCAGCAGCAGGGCGGCGGTGGCGAGCATCAGCGCGCGGCGGGGCGCGTCGGGGCAAAGGCTGCGCGCCATGCCCCAGACCGCTTGTGCGACCACGGCCACGGCCACCACTTTCAGACCGTGCAGCAGGCCCGCGCCGGCGCCACTCTGCAAGGCGTCGCCGGCCTGGGTGAGGCCCAGGGCGAGCGCGATGAGCGCAACGGCCGAGGGCAGGGTGAAGCCGGCCCAGGCGGCGAAGGCGCCCGCGTAGCCCGCGCGCCCGAGGCCCAGCGCCAGGCCGACCTGGCTGCTGGCCGGGCCGGGCAGGAACTGGCACAGGGCCACGAGGTCGGCGTACGCGGCTTCGCTCAGCCAGCGGCGGCGTTCGACGAATTCGCTGCGGAAGTAGCCGAGGTGGGCGACCGGGCCGCCGAAGGATGTGAGGCCCAGGCGCAGGAAGATCAGGAAGACCGCCCAGGCGCTGCGGTCCGCCCGGGTGGTCTCAGCGGGGCTGGGGCTGGGCATGGTCGGCGCGCGGGGCCGTGGGGGGCGGGGCGTACCTCGCCATGAAGGCGCGGTCGATGCGGTCTTTCCAGCGCCAGGCCCAGGCGCCTTCGGCGTGCAACGGACCCCAGGTGGCGATGGCGTGGCCCGCGCCGCAGGAGATCAGGTTGAGCGTGTTGGCCGGCGGGCGGTGGGCTTTCAGCGACTGGCCCTCGTGGGCGGCGAGCAGGTTGGCCGCCAGCGGCTGTCCGGCGCGCACGGCGTAGATGCCGCTCTGGGCATGCGGCCGGTCGGCGCGGGCGCACACGTCGCCGGCGGCGAACACGTTGGCGTGGCTGGGGCTCTGCTGGAAGGCGTTGACCAGCACCTGCCCGGTGTCGGACAGGGCCAGCCCGCTGCCTTGCAGCCAGGCGGGTGCGTGTGCACCGATGGCGAGCAGGGGCACGTCGCACAGCAGCGTGGCGCCGCTGCCGAGTTGCAGGCCTTGCGGGCCGATGCCGGTGCAGGTTTCGCGCAGCACGGTGATGCCGCGCTGCTTGAGCCGCCGCAGCACCCGGCGGCGCACGCCCGCGGGGTAGTGGGCCGCGATGTCGGCGTCACCGGTCAGCAGCGTGAACTGCGTGGCCTGAAAACCCGCTTCGCGCAGGCGCTGCTCGGCGGCGAACAGCAGCTCCAGGCCGGCGGCCCCGGCGCCGATCACGGCGATGGACAGGGGCTTTTCTCGGGCCATGTCGAGCACACGCGGCCACAGGCTGGCAAAGACTTCGGTCGGGCGCACGATGAGCGCGCGTTCGCTGGCACCGGGCATCTCGGCCTCCAGCCGGCTGCGGTGAATCACGGCGCCGGTGTCGATGGACAGCAGGTCGTAGCGCAGCTCGGGCGGCAGCGCCTTGTTTTTGCCGGTGGACGCGGCCATCACGGTCTGCGCGGCGGCGTCGAGGCCGGTGCAGCGGCCCTGCAGCCATTTCGCGCCCGCGGCCCTGATCAGCGGTTCGAGCGGGATCTGGCAGTCGGCCTCGCTGTAGCGGCCGGCGACGAGGCCGGGCACCATGGCGCTGCAGGTCTGGTAGGGGTAGGGCGTGAGCACGGTCACGTCCAGGTCGGCGGGGCGTTGCCGGGCCAGTTGGGCCAGCACCTGCACGTGGGCATGACCGGCGCCGAGCAGCAGGAGTTTTTTGATGCCGTGGTGCATGGGCCCCGATGGTACGGGGTGTTTCAGGGCGGGTCGTCGGCCCAGCGCAGATCGGTTACCCAGCCCACGCTGCGGCTGGCGGTGTTGTCGCTGTCGGCACCGATGAGCACGCTGCTCACGCTCGGGATGTCCGCGCCAGCGGGCAGTTCGTCGCCGAAGAGCGCGGCGAAGTCCTGCGCCAGGTCGCGGCTTTCGCCCGCCCACTGGCCCAGCGGCGCGTCCTGGCCTTGCAGGCTGATGAAGCGCACGCGCCGGGTGTAGGGGTTGGCGCCCTGCAGCGGCGCCGGGTGGCCGCTGTCCCACACGTAGCACAGCGTGGCCGCGGGCAGCCGCTCGCCACTGATGCCCCGCGCGATGCGCAGCACCGTGCGTTCCACGAAGGGAACGCGACCCAGCGGGTGGTGAAACATCACGCAGACCTTGAGCGCGGCGTCGTCGCCGGCCTTGGTGAGCAGGTTCGGCGGCGCCTGGCCGCCGGAGAGCGGCTGGTCGAGTCGCCAGCGCCATTGCAGGCGCGCGGGTTGGGCCGCGTCTTTCAGTTCGTGCACCAGCGTGCCGTAGGACGACGCGGTGACCACCTGGAGTGCGGCCTGGCCGTCCACGCGGGCGGCCTCGAAGCGGGTGGCGGGCAGATCGCTGTGTCTTTTGGGAAAACCCACGAAGCGCCAGGCCGGGTGGAGTGCGCCGTCGGCCTGCAGCAGCGGGGGCAGGGGCGACGCGGCCTGCGCCATGCCGGCCGCCGCCAGCGTCAGGGCGACAAGCCCGCGCACAGCCCGAATACCCCAACCGGCATGGGAATAGCCCTGATGCGGGATCACCGCGGCAGCGCTAAGGTTCGTTCCAACCTTAAAGGAGACCTGCAAGATGAAAAAACTGCTGCTGGCTGGATGGCTGTTCATGGTGGTCTCGACCTGTCAGGCCCTGTCACCTTACACGAGCGGCACGCCGCTGCCGGCGGGCGAGCTGCAGGCGCAGATGGGGACTGTGGAGAAAAAGTTGCAGGCCGAGGGTTTCACCCTGCTGGGGCGCCACGTGCCCAAGGGGCTGGAGGCGGGCGGTGTGGTGCTGGTAAGCGACAACGCCATGTTGCAGGCCATCCGGGCAGCGGGCGGCAGCGCCGTCGTGGCGGCAGCGATCCGGGTCGGCGTGCAGCGCGATGGCCGCGTGTCGTACACGACGCCGGAGTACTGGTACCGGGCCTACCTGCGACAGGCGTATCCGCAGGCCGAAGCAGCGGCCCGCTCGGTGCAGGCGCGGCTGGCCAGGGCGCTGGGGCCGGGCAACGGTTTCGGTGGTGACGTGCCGGCCGATCGGCTGGCGAACTACCAGTACATGACGTCCATGGAGCGCTTCGATTCCTTCCGTGCCGAACTGCGCAGTTTCGGCAGTTTTGACGAGGCCTTGCAGACGGTGCGCAAGCGGCTGGCCAACGGCGTGGGCGCCACCGCCAAGGTGTACGAGGTGGTCATGGCCGACCGCAAGCTGGCGGTGTTCGGTGTGGCGCTGAACGATACGGGGCGCGGCGAAGGCTGGTGGGTCGGCAGCCTCGGTGCGACAGGGCTGGAGCACATGGCCGCTTTGCCTTACGAGATGTTCATCGTCGACAACAAGGTCTATGCGCTGGCGGGGCGCTACCGCATCGCGCTGGCCTGGCCTGCCCTGAGCATGAGCGAGTTCATGAACATCCGCTACGCGCCTGACGTGATCCTGAAGACCATGAACCAGCTGGCCGATGTTCAGGAGCAGCGTCCTGGCGACTGACGGATCACGGCCTGCGGGCGCCCGGTCCATCGCTCAGCGCCCCGCGTCGTTGAGGGACCAGTCGTAGTCGAGGTGGCTCACGCCCAGCGTTCTGGCCTTCAGCGCCGCCTGCTCGACGGGCTGGTCGCTCAGCTGTTCGGCGTATCTGGCCAACAGGTCTTCCACCTGTTTGAAGCCGCCGTGGCCTTTTTCGAAGTCTTCGCGGAACCACTTGAAGATGCTGCTGACTTCGACCTGGTTGCCCCGGACCCGGTTGCGCGTGCGGTCGCCCATGAAGCGGCGCATGCCGTCTTCGAGCTGGGCTTCGAGCTTCACAGCGGTGAAGGCTTCGTCGCGCAGCGCGGGGCAGCCGATGCTGGCGCAGTTGACGGCGGCGTGCACACGTGGCTCGTTGTAGCGCGGGCGCAGCTGTTCGTGTTCGATCCAGTCGAGATGGCGCTGTTCGCCGAGCAGTGTGAAGAACTTCTTCTTCCAGGGCGACTGCACGAAGGAGCCCAGCTCCTTGATGGATTTCAGGTCCGGGTATTTCGTGAGGATGAGTTCGACCGTGAAGGCGTTGTAGGCGTTGATCAGGAAGGCCATCTGCTGCGGCTGGCTCCAGCCGTCGAAGGTGGCCTGGGGCACGGCGCTCATGCCATCGAGCACGGTTTTCAGCGCGGCGCGGTCGGCCGCAAAGCCTTTGTAGCTGGCGCGCGACTGCTTGCCGTCGGGCAGCCAGCGCACGTGTTTTTTCAGCAGCGCGTCCCAGGCGGCGTAGGTGTGGTCGAAGGTGGTCTGGGCGAGGGCTGGCCAGGGCAGCAGGGCGCTGGCGGCGAACAGGGCGAGGGTCTGGCGGCGGGAGGTCATGTGGTGTGGACTCCTGGGACGCAACAACAGTTCAACCCCGGCGCCAGGTGTGAAACTTTTCTACCCAGGCCAGCAGCTTCTGCGGCGCGTGGGCGCGCTTCCACTCGCCCGCCGCGTATTTGTTGGCCTCGGCCAGCGTGGGGTAGGTGTGGATGGTGCCGAGGATCTTGTTCAGGCCCAGGCCGTGTTTCATGGCCAGCACGTACTCGGCCAGCAGGTCGCCCGCGTGCGTGCCGACGATGGTCACGCCCAGGATCTTGTCTTTGTCGGGCACGGTGAGCACCTTCACGAAACCGTGGGCCTCGCTGTCGGCGATGGCGCGGTCGAGGTCGTGAATGCCGTATTTGATGACTTCGTAGGGGATGTTCCTTTCCCTGGCTTCCTGCTCGTTCAGGCCGACGCGCGCCACCTCGGGGGCGATGAAGGTGGCCCACGGAATCACCGAGTAGTCGGCCTTGAACTTCCTGAAATCACCGAACAGCGCGTTCACCGCCGCGTACCAGGCCTGGTGCGCCGCCACGTGGGTGAACTGGTAGGGCCCTGCCACGTCGCCGGCGGCGTAGATGTTGGGGTAAATCGTCTGCAGGTACTGATTGGTCTCGACCGTCTTGTTGGTCGGGATGCCCAGCTCTTCCAGCCCGTAGCCCTGCTGACGCGCCACGCGGCCGACGGCGCAGATGAGCTGGTCGAAGGGAATGGATTTTTCAGCACCCGCGTGTTCCACCACCAGCATCCTCTCGCCGTCCACCACCTCGCAGCGCAGCGCCTTGTGGCCCGTCAGCACCGCCACGCCATCGGTCTCCAGCGCGGCTTTGGCGAGCGCGCTCACTTCGTCGTCTTCGCGCAGCATGATGCGCGGCGCCATCTCCACCTGCGTCACCTGCGATCCCAGGCGCGCAAAGGCCTGCGCCAGTTCGCAGCCGATGGGGCCGCCGCCCAGCACCACCAGGCGCTTCGGCACTTCTTCGAGCTTCGCGAACGCGTCCCACATCGTGTCGCTGGTCACGTAGCCGACGTCGTCAAGCCCCGGCAGCGGCGGCACAAAAGGCCGGGCACCCGCCGCAATGACGATGCTGCGAGCGGTCAGGCGCTGGGTGCCACCGCCATTCAGCGCCACCTCCACCGTCCACGGGTTCACCAGCTTCGCATAGCCCTGCAGCACCTCCACGCCCAGGCCGGTGTAGCGCTCCACGCTGTCGTGTGGTTCGATGGCGGCGATCACGTCGTGGATGCGCTGCATCACGGTCTTGAAACTGAACGTGGGCGTGGTGTCCGAGAGGCCATAGTTCGCGCCGTGGCGCATCTGGTGCGCGAGCGTCGCGCTTTTGATCAGCGCCTTGCTCGGCACGCAGCCGTAGTTCAGGCAGTCGCCGCCCATCTTGTGCGCTTCGACCAGCGTCACCTTGGCCTTGACGGCGGCGGCGATGTAGGCCGACACCAGGCCGCCCGCACCGGCGCCGATCACGATCAGGTTGCGGTCGAACTTCGCGGGGCGGACGCTGGCCCACCTGGCGTACACCTTGCGCTTCTGCACCGTTTCCACGATGCGCCGCGCGATCAGCGGGAACAGGCCGAGCAGCACGAAGCTGCCGAGCAGGCCGGGGCTCAGGATGCCCTGCAGCGATTCCAGCTGGCCGAGCTGGGTGCCCGCGTTCACGTACACGGCGGTGCCGGCCAGCATGCCGATCTGGCTGACCCAGTAAAACGTCCAGGCCTTCATCTGGGTCAGGCCCATCAACAGGTTGATCACGAAGAACGGCACCACCGGGATCAGGCGCAGGGTGAACAGGTAGAACGCGCCGTCCTTCTGGATGCCCTGGTCCATCTCGGCCAGGCGCTGGCCGAAGCGCGCCTGCACGCTGTCGCGCAGCAGGAAGCGCGCGGTCAGAAAGGCCAGGGTGGCGCCGATGCTGGACGCAAACGACACGATCAGCAGGCCCCAGCCGAGGCCGAAGATCGCGCCGCCGGCCAGCGTGACGATGGTGGCGCCGGGCAGCGAAAGCGCGGTGACCGCGACGTAGACCAGAAAATAGCCCAGGGCCAGCTGCAGCGGCTGTTGTTCCCGCAGCGCCGCGAGACTGGCCTGGCTCTCTTTGAGGAACGCGAGGCTGAAGTAGCGGTCCAGACCGAAGGCGAAGAAGGCCACAATGCCCAGAAGCACCACCAGCAGCAGCAAGATTTTCCGGATGTTCACGACCATTCCTTGTTGGCATTGTTCGGATTGAGTCGCCGAAACTGCGACATTCTTACACCGGGAGGCGCAGATGATCAGACAAGCCATCGGGCGTGCGCTGGCACGCTACCTGACCAAGCCGGGCCGGTCGGCGTCCATCGGCTTTCCGACCGACCAGCGCCTGCTGGCCGCGGCGCTGCGCCCGGCCGATGTGGTGCTGGTGGAAGGCACCACGCGCGTGAGCACGGCGATCAAGTACCTCACGCAGTCCACCTGGTCGCACGCGGCGCTCTGTGTCGGGCCGTTGCAGCCGGGCGGCCCGCTGATGGTGGTGGAGGCCGACATCCGCGAGGGCGTGCGCGCCGTGCCGCTGGGCACCTACGCGGGGCTGCACTGCCGCATCTGCCGCCCCGCCAGCCTGCGCATCGACGAGGTCCAGGCCGTCTGCCGTTTCGCGGTGCAGCGCATCGGCCACCGTTACGACCTCAAGAACATCCTGGACCTCGCGCGCTACCTGCTGCCCACGCCACCGGTGCCGGTGCGCTGGCGCCGGCGCCTGCTGGCCGTGGGCAGCGGCGACCCCACGCGCGCCATCTGTTCCACCCTGATCGCGCAGGCTTTCGAGACCGTGCTCTACCCCATCCTGCCCATCGTCGAAGAGACCGCGATCGACGACCCACGGCACCCCGACTGCGTGCGCCAGGTGCTGCACGTGCGCCACCACAGCCTGTTCACCCCGCGCGATTTTGACGTCTCGCCGTATTTTGAGGTCGTCAAGCCCACGCTGGTCGCGGGCTTTGACCACCGCGCGCTGGAATGGTCGCCCTCGGCGATGGCTTCGCTGGAAACCTGATCGCGCCGGTGGCCGGTGTCATGGCGTTCGGGTTATGGTTGTTCCATGCGCCCCGACACCCACCCCCTGCCTCATCCCGCCCATGATGACCCTCAGACACCCTGGCACGCCCAGGCACCAGACCAGGTGCTGCAGGCCCTGGACAGCAGCGCCACGGGGCTGACGCCCGCCGAAGCGGCCGCGCGGCTGCTCACGCACGGTCCCAACCGCCTGGCCGCGGCAGCGCGCCCCAGCTGGCTGTGGCGCCTGGCGGGGCAGTTCCACAACATGCTGATCTACACCCTGCTGGCGGCGGCGCTGGTCACGTTCCTGCTGGACGATCTGGTCGACGCCGCCGTGATCTTCGGCGTGGTCATCATCAACGCCCTGATCGGCTTCATCCAGGAGGGCAAGGCCGAACGCGCGCTCGAAGCCGTGCACGCCATGCTGGCGAGCCACGCCATGGTGCTGCGCGATGGCGACCGCCACGAGATCGACGCGGGCGAGCTCGTGCCCGGCGACGTGGTGCTGCTCGAATCGGGCAGCCGCGTACCGGCCGATCTGCGGCTGCTCTCGGTCAAGAACCTGCGCATCGACGAGGCCGCGCTCACCGGTGAATCGGTGCCCACCGAAAAAGACCCGGCCGCGGTGGTGGGCGCCGCCCCGCTGGGCGACCGACTGTGCATGGCCTATGCCGGCACGGTGGTCGGCGTGGGGCAGGGCAGCGGCGTGGTGGTGGCCACGGCGGCGCGGACCGAGATGGGCCGCATCGGCAGCATGGTGGGCGGCGTGCCCACGCTGGTGACACCCCTCACCCGGCGGCTCGATCAGTTTGCGCGCCAGATCACCGCGGTGATCGTGGTGGTGAGCGTGATCACCTTCCTGTACGGCTACTACGTGCGCGAGATGCCCGCGCTCGACATCTTTCTGGTCGTGGTTGGACTGGCCGTGTCGGCCATTCCAGAAGGCCTGCCCGCCATCGTCACCATCACGCTGGCCATCGGCACGGCGGCCATGGCCCAGCACCGCGCGGTGGTGCGGCGCCTGCCCGCGGTGGAGACGCTGGGTTCGGTGAGCGTGGTCTGCACCGACAAGACCGGCACGCTGACCAGGAACGAGATGACCGCGGTGCAGGTGATGCTGGGCGAACACACGCTGAGCGTGAGCGGCACGGGGTATGCGCCCGAAGGCGGTTTTCACCGGGGCGATCAGCCGCTGGACGTGGCCACCCACACCGGCCTGCAAGGCCTGGCGCGCTGCGCCCTGCTGTGCAACGACGCGCAACTGCACCGCGATGAAGCGGGCGGCTGGACCCTGGCCGGCGACCCCACTGAGGGCGCGCTGCTCACACTTGCGCTCAAGGCCGGGCTGAACCTGGCCGAAGCGGGCGAGCGCACGCCGCGCATCGACGTCATTCCCTTCGAGTCCGAACACCGCTACATGGCCACGCTGCACCACGACCACGCGGGCCACTTGTTCGCCCTGATCAAGGGTGCACCAGAGCGCGTGCTCGGCTTGTGCGTGAAGGACAGCAACGGCCCGCTGGACGATGCGGCCTGGCAGGCTCGCATGGATGGGGCGGCGGCCCAGGGCCAGCGCGTGCTGGCGCTGGCCGAATGCGAGTGGCCCGCCGGCACGCGCGAGCTGGACGTGGCCGACATCACGCCGCGCTTCACCCTGCTCGGGCTGGTGGGGCTGATGGACCCGCCGCGCGACGAGGCGGTGGCGGCGGTGGCCGAATGCCAGCAGGCCGGCATCCGGGTGCTGATGATCACCGGCGACCACGCCGTGACGGCGGCGGCCATCGGCGAGCAGATCGGCCTGAAAGCGGGCCAGCCGCTCAACGGCGTGCAGATCGATCAGCTCGATGACACCGCGCTTGGCGAACGCCTGGCCCGGACCGACGTGGTGGCCCGCGCCAGCCCCGAACACAAGCTGCGCCTGGTGGCCACGCTGCAGGCCCAGGGCCGCCAGGTGGCCATGACCGGCGACGGCGTGAACGACGCGCCTGCGCTCAAGGCCGCCGACATCGGTGTGGCCATGGGCCAGCGCGGCACCGACGCGGCGCGCGAGGCGGCCGACCTCGTGCTGACCGACGACAACTTCGCCACCATCGCCCACGCGGTGCGCGAGGGGCGCACGGTGTTCGACAACATCAAGAAGGCGCTGCTGTTCATCCTGCCCACCAACGGCGGTGAGGCCGGTGTGATCCTGCTGGCCGTGTTTGCGGGCCTGGCCATGCCGGTCACGGCGGGGCAGATCCTGTGGATCAACATGGTCACCAGCGTCACGCTGGCGCTGGCGCTGTCTTTCGAACCCGCCGAGCTGGGCATCATGGAGCGCCCGCCGCGCCCCACGGGCGAACCCCTGATCACCCGGCTGCTCTTCACGCGCATCGTCTTCGTGAGCCTGCTGATGGTGGCGGCATCGTTCAGCGTCTTCAACTGGGAGCTCGCGCGCGGCAACAGCATCGAGGTGGCCCGCACCGCGGTGGTCAACATGCTGGTGTTCGGCGAACTGGTCTACCTGTTCAACGCCCGGCATTTTGTGGCGTCCGCGCTGAGCCGCGACACGCTCACGGGCAATCCGATGGCACTGTGGGCCAGCGTGATCCTGATCGTGTTGCAGCTGCTGATCACCTACGCTCCACCGATGCAGGCGCTGTTCGGCACGGCCGCGCTGGACGGGCCTTCCTGGCTGCTCATCACCGCGCTGGCGGCGGCGGTGTTCCTGGCGGTGGAGGTCGAAAAATGGGCGCTTCGGCGCAAGGGCGTGCAGCGCATGTGAGTCCGGCGGCTCAGGCGGCCAGCGCGTCCGCCTGCGTGGCCTGATCCACCAGGAATTCCAGCAGCCGCCCGGCCGCCGGCGTGAGGTCGCCGTGGCGGCGGTAGCAGATCGCGAACTCGCGGTGGGCCCAGTCGTTCAGCAGCGGGATGATGCGCACCTGCCCGGCCGAGACGTAGATCTCGCTCACCTGGCGCGGCACCACGCTGATGCCCAGGCCCGCAGCCACCACCCGGAACGCGGCGTCGAAGTTGGACACCACCACGCGGTAGCTCATGTGGCGCCCGGCCCTGGCGGCCGCGCGGCCCAGCATGGTGTGGACCGCGGTGGAGGGCGGCAGGCCCACGTGTTCGTGGGCCAGCGTGTCCTCGAAGTGCAGCGCCTCGTGCTGCGCCAGCGGGTGGTCCCGCGGTACCGCCAGGGTCAGCTCGTCGCGGCGGTAGGGCCGGTGCTCCAGCCCGCCGAAATCGATGTTGCTCCAGCACACACCGAGCGACACCACACCCTCGCGCACCATGCTCACGATGTCCCTGGAGAAACGCTCCTCGATGTCCACCTTGATGTCCTGGTGCTCGGGCGCGCGCATGAAGGCCGTGAGGTCGTCGAGCAGCGATTCGGCGATCGCCGAGGCGCTGGCCACCACGCGCACCTGGCCCTTGATGCCGCCCTTGAAGGCGGCCATGTCGGCCTCGATGCGGTCCATGGTGAAGAGCACATTGCGCGCGTGCTCCAGCAGGGCGCGGCCGGCCGGCGTGGGCTCGGCGCCGCGCCGCCCGCGCACCAGCACCTGGGTGCCGATCGCATCTTCCAGCTGCGCGATGCGCTTGCTGATGGCCGAAGGCTCGATGTGTTCCTGTGCCGCGGCGTCTTTCATGTTGCCGTGGTCGCACACGGCCACCAGCAGCCGCAGGGATTTGAGGTCGAGGTCGCGCATGGGGGAAACCCTGTGTTTAAGTTCCAAAATGGAATTTATAGCCTTCCATATGGTCACTTGATGTTGTTTGTGGAAATCATAAACTCCGCTTCCATGAGCAACAAGTCCGATTTTTCCACCTTGCCCGCCCGGGCCGTGATCCGCGAAGTCGGCCTTCGCGACGGTCTTCAAAGCATCCCCACCCGGGTGTCCACCGCGCACAAATGCGAGTGGATCGCCGACGCCTTCGCGGCCGGTCAGCAAGAGATCGAGGTCGGCTCTTTCGTGCCGCCCCGGCTGCTGCCGCAGATGGCCGACACCGCCGAGGTGCTGGCCTTCGCCAGGACCTTGCCGGGCCTGAAGGCCAGCGTGCTGGTGCCCAACCTCAAAGGGGCCGAGCGCGCCATCGAGGGCGGCGCCCACCTGATGATCCTGCCGCTCTCGGCCAGCCACGCGCACAGCCTGGCCAACCTGCGCAAGACGCCCAACGAAGTGGTGAACGAGATGAAGCGCATCCGCGCCGCGCGCGACGCGGCCGGCAGTCCGACCCTGATCGAAGGCGGCGTGGGCACGGCCTTCGGCTGCACGATCCAGGGTGAGGTGAAGACCAGCGAAGTGCTGCGCCTGATGCAGGCCCTGCTCGACGCCGGCGCCGACCGCGTGAGCCTGGCCGACACCGTGGGCTACGCCGACCCGCACTCGGTGCGCGACCTGTTCGAGCAGGCCTTGAAGATCGCTGGGGACCGTTTCTGCTGCGGCCACTTCCACGACACGCGCGGCCTGGCCCTGGCCAACGTGTACGCGGCGCTGGAGGTTGGCGTGAGCCGTTTCGACGCCTCGCTCGCCGGCATCGGCGGCTGCCCGCACGCGCCCGGCGCCAGTGGCAACGCCGCCAGCGAAGACCTGGCTTTCATGCTGCAGGCATGCGGCGTGAAGACCGGCATCGATATAGAGAAGCTGCTGGCGCTGCGCGCCAAGGTGGTGGGCTGGTTGCCGGGCGAACCCACCCACGGCGCGCTCTGGCGCGCCGGCCTGCCGAAGACGGCGCTGGCCGCCACCGCGGCCCACTGAAGACCTTTTCCTTTCACCGACCTGATCACAAGCCATGCCAACCGAATCCACCGGACTCCCTCTCGAAGGCGTGCGCGTCATCGAGTTCACCCACATGGTCATGGGCCCGACCTGCGGCATGATCCTGGCCGACCTCGGCGCCGAGGTCATCAAGGTCGAGCCGCCCGGCGGCGACAAGACGCGCACCCTGCCGGGCCTGGGCATCGGTTTCTTCCGCAGCTTCAACCGCAACAAGAAGAGCGTGGTGCTCGACATCCAGACCGAAGAGGGTCTGACCACGGCGAAGGAATTGATCGGCCAGTGCGACGTGCTGCTGGAGAACTTCCGCCCCGGCCTGATGGACAAGCTGGGCTTGGGGCACGAAGCGCTGCGCGAGTTGTTCCCCCAACTCATCTACGTCTCGCACAAGGGCTTTCTGCCCGGCCCCTACGAGAGCCGCCTGGCGCTGGACGAGGTGGTGCAGAACATGGCTGGCCTGACCTACATGACCGGCCCGGTCGGCCGTCCACTGCGCGCGGGCAGCTCGGTGAACGACATCATGGGCGGCATGTTCGGCGCCATCGGCGTGCTGGCCGCGCTGCGCGAGCGCGACCGCACGGGCCAGGGCCAGGAGATCCAGAGTGCACTGTTCGAAAACTGCGTGCTGCTGGCCTCGCAGCACATGCAGCAGTTCCAGATGACGGGCGAGGTGCCGCCGCCGTTCCCCTCGCGCATTTCGGCCTGGAGCGTGTACGACACCTTCACGGTGGCCGGTGGTGAACAGCTGTTCGTCGGTGCGGTGAGCGACAAGCAGTTCGCCACGCTGTGCCAGGTGATTGAGCGGCCCGACCTCGCCAGCGATCCGGCCCTGGCCACCAACGCCCAGCGCGTGGCCGTGCGCCCCGAGCTGCTGCACAAGCTGGGCGACACCCTGCAACACCAGGACCTGGAAACCCTGTGCGCGAAGCTGCAGGCCGCCGGCCTGCCCTACGCCAAGGTGGTCCGCCCCGACCAGCTGGTGCACGACGAACACCTGATCGCTTCCGGCGGCCTGGTGCCCATGACCACCGAGACCGGTGACACCACACAGGTGGTGCTGCTGCCGCTGCTGATGGGTGGACGCCGCCCGGGCGTGCGCAGTGCGTTGCCCGCCATCGGCGAGCACACCGAAGAAGTGCTTGCCCGCCTCACCAGGGCCCCTGTTCCCGCTGCCGTTTGATCCCCGATTTTTCCACCAGAACCAGGAGACAACCATGACCAAGACCATCACCCAGTCCATCAGCCGCCGCACCCTCATCACCGTGGCTGCCTCGTGCCTTTTTGCCTCGGCGCCGGCCTGGGCGCAGTCCGGCGCGCCGCTGCGCGTGATCCTGCCGGTGGGTGCCGGCTCGGGTGTGGACACCATCGTGCGCGCTGCGCAGAACGCCTTGTCCAAGGCGCTCGGCGGCCAGTCCGTGGTGATCGAAAACCTGCCCGGTGCGGGCGGCATCACCGGCACCTCGGCGCTGGTCAAGGCCGCGCCCGACGGCAACACGGTGGCCTTCATTTCGAACAACCACGCGGTCAACCCCAGCGTGTTCAAGACCCTCCCTTACGACAGCCTGGCCGACATCACGCCCATCAGCGTGGTCGGTGGTTCGCCCTTCGTGCTGGTGGTCAACCCGGCCAAAGTGCCGGTGAAGAACGCCAAGGACATGCAGGCGCTGCTCAAGGCCAAGCCAGGCGCTTTCAACATGGGCTCGTCGGGCAACGGCACCATCATCCACCTGGCAGGCGAGATGTTTGTGGACGCAGCCGGCGTGCAGGTGCAACACATTCCCTACAAGGGCATGGGTCCGATGATGGCCGACATCATCGGGGGACAGGTCGAGTTCGGTGTGGCCGCCGTGGCCGCCGCCCAGGGCCACCTGGCCTCGGGTCGCATGAAGGCCATCGGCGTCATGGGCAAGGAGCGTGTGGCGTCGCTGCCCGACGTGCCGACCCTCGCCGAACAGGGCTTCCCGGACGTCGACGTGGCCGGCTGGTTCGCCATGATCGGCCCCAAGGGCCTGCCAGCTGCGCAGGTGGACCGCCTGCACAAGGCCGTGGTGGCGGCCTTCAACGACCCCGACGTCAAGGCCACCATGGCCAAGCAGGACAACCTCATCAATCCCACCTCGCCGGACGCCGCGGCCAGGTTCCTGAAGTCGGAGCAGGACCGCTATGCGCGCCTGGTGAGCAAAGCCAACATCAAGCTGGATTGACGGACCCACCCCGGCGGCGAGAAACCCTGCTGTCGCAAAGTTTCTGCCAGACCCTGCCGGGGCCGGTATTCTCCGGGTTCATCCAGCGCCAGGCCGATGGGGATCTTGATCCACCGCAGCGCCTTGCCAATCGAATCCACCGGAGACTGAACCATGAGCACTTTGAAGATCGACCGCATCCACCACGTGGCCTACCGCTGCAGGGACGCCAAGGAAACCGTCGAGTGGTACGTCAAGCATCTGAACATGGACTTCGTGCTGGCCATCGCCGAAGACCAGGTCCCGTCCACCAAAGCGCCCGACCCCTACATGCACGTGTTCCTGGACGCGGGGCAGGGCAATGTGCTGGCTTTCTTCGAGCTCCCCAATGCGCCTGAAATGGGGCGTGACACCAACACGCCGGACTGGGTGCAGCACATAGCTTTCAAGATCGGCAGCCTGGAGATGCTCGAAGCCACCCAGGCACGGCTGCAGGCCGCGGGCATCGAGGTGCTGGGGCCGACCGACCACACCATCTTCAAGAGCATCTACTTCTTCGATCCCAACGGCCACCGGCTGGAGCTGTGTGCCGACGTGGGCACGCCGCGCATGCACAAGGACCTCGACGAAGTGAAGTGGGACATGCTCAACGAATGGGCGCAGACCAAGCGCGCACCCAAGCACGCCGCCTGGATGCACGACCGGGAATTCAAGGCCCTGGACTGAGGCGGGCCAAGCCATGACCACCATCGATCACACCCACAACCCGACCTTGCGCAGCTGGGTCGAATCCGCCAACGATCCCGCGAGCGACTTCCCCATCCAGAACCTGCCCTTCGGCCGCTTCAAGCCGGAGGGCGACCCCGGGTGGCACATCGGCGTGGCCATCGGCGACCAGGTGCTGGACCTGCGGGCCGCCGACCTCATCGACTTCAGCGACATGAACCGCTTGCTCCAGCTCAAGCCCGAGGCCCGGCGCGAACTGCGCGCGCAGATCAGCGCCGGTCTGGCTGCCGGCAGCCCGCAGCAAGACCGGTGGTCGCGGCACCTGCATGCGCAGGAGGCCGTGGAGCTGGGCCTGCCCTGCGAGATCCGCGACTACACCGACTTCTATGTGGGCATCCACCACGCCACGGCGGTGGGCAAGCTGTTCCGGCCCGACAACCCGCTGCTGCCCAACTACAAGTGGGTGCCCATCGGCTACCACGGCCGCGCCTCCACCATCCAGCCCAGCGGGCAGGGCTTTCACCGCCCGCTCGGGCAGATCAAGGGCCCCGACGCCGACGCGCCCATGCTCGCCCCGACCAGGCGGCTGGACCTGGAACTGGAGCTCGGCTACGTGATCGGTCGGCCCAACGCCATGGGCCACGCCATCCCGCTGGCCGCGGCCGAAGACCATGTGTTCGGCGTGACCCTGTTCAACGACTGGAGCGCGCGCGACTTCCAGGCCTGGGAGTACCAGCCGCTCGGCCCTTTCCTGTCAAAGAACTTCGCCAGCACGCTCTCGCCCTGGATGGTGACCCTCGAAGCGCTGGCGCCGTTCCGCCAGGCCCTGCAGCGGCCCGCGGGCGATCCGGCGCCGCTGCCGTATCTGCAAGCCGAGGCCCACCAGAGCGCCGGGGCTTTCGACATCGTCCTCGACGTGCTGCTGCAGACGGCGCGCATGCGCGCCGAAGGCCACGCCCCCGAAGTCATCAGCCGTTCCAACGCCGCGCACGCCGCCTACTGGTCGTTGGCCCAGCTCGTGACCCACCACACGGTCAACGGCTGCGCGCTTTCGGCGGGCGATCTGTTCGGCTCGGGCACGCTCTCCGGCCCGAAGCCCGAGCAGGCCGGCTCGTTGCTCGAACTCACGGTGGGCGGCAAGCAGGCCATCACCCTGGGCAACGGCGAACGCCGCACCTTCCTCGAAGACGGCGACAGCATCACCCTGCGCGGCCGCTGCACGCGCAACGGGTTTCAGAGCATTGGCTTTGGTGATTGCACGGCCACCGTGCTGCCGCCGCTCGGGGCCATCTGATCCGAGGCAGCGAACTCAATCCAGCGGCAGCGCGCTGGTGCACTTGAGCTCGTTCAGGCAGATGCTGGAGCGAACGCCGCTCACGCCCGACAGCTGCGCCAGCGTGCCGAGCAAAAAGTCCGACAGGCCCTTGAGGTCGCGCGCGACGATCTTGCAGACGTAGTCGAAATCGCCCGTCACGGCGTAACACTCCAGCACCTCGGGCATCTTGCCCACGGTGCGCTGGAACTTCAGCACTTCCTTGTGCTGGCCACGCTCCATCGACACGTGCACGAAGGCGGTCACACCCAGGCCAAGCCGGTGCGCGTCCAGCCGCGCCTCGTAACGCTGGATGTAACCCGCCTCCTCCAGCCGCCTGTGGCGCCGGTTGCTCTGCGCCGGAGAAAGGTGCACCGTGTGGGCGAGTTCCTGGTTGCTGATGCGCCCGTTGGCCTGCAGGGCCGACAGGATGCGGCGATCCAGCCGGTCGAGTAACGAGGGGTGCAAGGAATCTTCGCTCATGTCGGTGTTCATGAAAGGGTTTCTTCAAAAGGCGCCGGTCGGGCGGTGAATACGAGAGCAAATTGTCTGCGATGCGGCGCAAACTGCACAGCCGGTCACAGCCCGCAGGCTGGAGGCCCAACAACGAAGGAGACATTTCATGACCCCCCTGGATGAACAGAACACCCGCGAACTGATGGCCAGCCTGCCCGGGTGGACGGTGAACCGTGAGGGCGGCGCGATCCGGCGCACGTTCCACTTCGCCGACTTCCCGCAGGCCTTCGGCTTCATGGCGCAGATGGCCATCGTCTCGGAAAAGATGGACCACCATCCCGAGTGGTTCAACGTCTACAACCGCGTCGAGGTCACGCTGACCACGCACGACGCGGGCGGTCTGTCCACGCGCGACATCGCCTGGGCCACGCGCGCCGACGCTGCCTACACCCCGGTGGCCCCCCTCGCGGAGTGACCATGGCAACCACCGCACCCGAACCCACCAAACACGGCCTGGCCGCCGGAGCCGCCGCACAGCCCGAGAATGCAGACTGGACCATCTCACAAGGCTGGGAGCACTACACCGCTGCCGACCACGCCACCTGGAAGACGCTGTTTCAGCGCCAGACGAAGCTGCTGCCCGGGCGCGCCTGCGACGAGTTCGTGCAGGGCATGCGCGACCTGCCCATCGGCGCCGATGAAATTCCCGATTTCCGACGCCTGAGCGAGGTGCTGATGCCACGCACCGGCTGGCAGGTGGTAGCGGTGCCCGGGCTGGTGCCCGACGAGGTGTTTTTCGACCACCTGGCGAACCGCCGCTTCCCGGCCGGCAACTTCATCCGTCGGCCGCACGAACTGGACTACCTCGAAGAGCCCGACGTGTTCCACGACGTGTTCGGCCACGTGCCCATGCTGATGAACCCGGCCATCGCCGACTTCATCCAGGCCTATGGCCAGGGCGGCCTGCGCGCGCAGCAGCTCGGCAAGCTCGCGCAGCTGGCGCGTGTCTATTGGTACACCGTGGAGTTCGGCCTGCTGCAGCAGGGCGATGGCCTGCGGCTCTACGGTTCGGGCATCGCCTCGTCCTACACCGAATCGCAGTTTTGTCTGGACAGCCCCTCGCCCAACCGCATACGCTTCGACCTTGAACGCGTGATGCGCACGAACTACCGCATCGACGATTTCCAGGAGAGCTATTTCGTGATCCGTGACCTCGACGAACTGCTGGAGTTCACCCGCATCGACTTCGCGCCGCTGTACGATCACGCCGCGCGGGCCTCCGAGCTGCAGCCCGGCGACGTGCTGCCCACCGACCAGGTGTTCAGCCGCGGCGACGGCAGTTACCACCGCGCCCGGCGCTCAGGAGGAACCCCATGAACCCGAAGGCCCGAACCGTTCTCATCACCGGCGCAGCCGGCAACCTCGGGCAGGCCGTGGCCCGCGCCTTTGCGGCCCGCGGTGACCACCTGGTGCTGCTGGATCGCAACGGCGAGGCCCTGCGGCGCGTGTACGGGCCGGACACCGAAGTGCTGAGCTGCACGGAGCTCGACCTGCTCGACGCCGCCCAGGTGGAGCTGGCGGTGGCCCATGCCGCCACCTGCTTTGGCGGCGTGCACGTGTTGTGCCACCTGGCGGGTGGCTTCCGCATGGGCGATGAGGTGCACAACACCAGCGCGCAGACACTGGACTTCCTGCTCGACCTCAATGTGCGCGCCCTGATGCCCATCGCGGCCAGCGTGGTGCCGCGCATGGTGGCGGGCGGCGGCGGCCGCATCGTCACCGTCGGTGCCCTGGGCGCGTTGAAGGGCGGTGCTCAGATGGGGGCTTATGCGGCGTCCAAGAGCGCGCTGATGCGCCTGACCGAGTCCATGTCGGCCGAGCTCAAGGGGCAGGGCATCAACGTCAACTGCGTGATGCCTTCGATCATCGACACCCCCGAGAACCGCGCCGCCATGCCCGATGCCGACCCCTCGCAATGGGTGGCGCCGGAGGCGCTGGCGGACGTGATGCTGTTCCTGGCTTCGGATGGGGCACGCGCGATCCACGGCGCGTGCATCCCGGTGTCTGGTCTGAGTTGAGGCGCAGGCTCAGCGAAACCGCTGCCAGCCCAAGCCAATGCGCAGCGCGATGGTGATGGCGCACAGCGCGGCAAAGCCATAAGCGATGAACGCGAAGTGGCCGGGCCACAGGCACATGGCGGCAAACGCGGCGATGGTTTCGGTGGCTTCGGTCAGGCCGCCGAGAAAATAGAAGCTCTTGTCCGGGAAGGCGACGGACTGCAGCCGCCGCTTCTCCGCCACGATGGCGAAGGCCAGGAAGCTGCTGCCGGTGCCGATGAAGGCCGCGAGCAACACCGCGGCGGGCAGGGCGTTCGCGGCTGGGTCCGCGATGGCGAAGGCCAGCGGGATGGCGGCGTAGAACAGGAAGTCGAGCGTGATGTCGAGGAACCCGCCGCGGTCGGTGGGTCGGGTGGCGCGGGCGACGGCGCCGTCCAGGCCGTCCATCAGGCGCGAGAGCATCAGCAGGGCCAGGCCCGGCAGGAAATGCTGGAACGCAATGGCCGTTGCGGCCGCCATGCCGATGGCAAAGCCCGCGAAGCTGATCGCGTCGGCACCCGCACCCAGGCGCACGAGGGTGCGCGCGGCCCGCGTCATGAGCGGGCGCAACGCCTGCTGGATGGCCTTATCCAGCATCGGGCATGGCCGCCGTGGGCGCCGCTCGGCTTCGCACGCCGTTGAACAGCGCGGCAAAGCGAAGCTGGCGCGGCAGGCTGCAGAGCGGCAGGGAGGCGGCGTGCATGGCGCGGTCGTCGGGCGGAAGGGTGTCGTGGGGGTGGGTGCCGAGGGGGATGTTAACCAGTGACCTCGGGTTTCTCCGGTGGGAACCCGTTGGTCGACCGGCTGCTCCACTCCTTACACTGGCGGCCAACCCACACCACCATGCCATCCCACCCCTCCACCGACTTCGAGCAGCAACTGGTCGAGCAGCGCAGCTACCTGATGCGCTTCGCGCGCCTGCAGCTGCGCAACGACGCCTGGGCCGAGGACGCGGTGTCGGAGACCCTGCTGGCTGCGCTGGCCAAGCCGCAGGCCTTCGAGGCGCGCTCCCAGCTCAAGACCTGGCTGGTCGGCATCCTCAAACACAAGATCATCGACGCGATGCGACAGCGCCAGCGCGAGGTGACACTCGACAGCGGCTCGGACGACGACAACGCCGATCCGCTGGAACACATGGCGTTCAAGACCGATGGCCACTTCGCCGAGAAGCCGGCCGACTGGGGCAACCCGGAGCAGGACCTGAAAAGCCGCCAGTTCTTTGCCATCCTGGAGGCCTGCACCGACCAGCTGCCAGCGGTGCAGGGCCGTTTGTTCCTGATGCGCGAGTGGCTGGAGATGTCGAGTGAGGAGATCTGTAAGGAACTGGCGCTGACGCCGACCAACCTCTACGTCCAGCTGCACCGTGCCCGCCTTCGCCTGCGCGAGTGCCTGGACCTCAACTGGTTTTCACAAGCCCCGACACGATGACAGCCGCCTACCCGTTTCGCCGCACCTGCAAGGAAGTGTCCGCGCTGCTGATCGCGCGCGAAGACCGGGCGCTGCCCCTGCGCGAACGGCTGGCCCTGCGCCTGCACATGGCCATGTGCCAGGCCTGCCCGCGCTTCGAACGGCAGGTGCTGACCCTGCGCAACGCCATGAAGCAGTGGCGCAACTACAGCGAAGCCGGGGAGTAGGTCGGTTCAGCGGTCCGGCGCCGGGCCGCCCCAAGCCGGATCAGCCCCCGGACGCGGGATGCACCGGGTCCCCTCCCGATGCTGGGGCAGCGACCCGCGCAGCGGCGGAGCGCGGGGACCACACCGTTCAGTTCAGCAGCGCCTGAGCGAACTCTTTCGCGTCGAAGGTTTCCAGGTCTTCCAGCTTTTCGCCGACGCCAATGAAATAGATCGGCACCGGCCTTTCGCGCGCAATGGCGCAAATGACGCCGCCCTTGGCCGTGCCGTCGAGCTTGGTGATCACCAGGCCGGTGAGGCCCAGCGCTTCGTCGAACGCCTTCACCTGCGTCAGCGCGTTCTGCCCGGTGTTGCCGTCGATCACCAGCAGCACCTCGTGCGGCGCGGTGGCGTCGGCCTTCTGCACCACGCGCTTGATCTTCTTGAGCTCTTCCATCAGGTGCAACTGGGTCGGCAGGCGGCCGGCGGTGTCCACCAGCACCACGTCCCTGCCGCGCGCCCGGCCCGCGCTCACGGCGTCAAAGCTCACCGCAGCCGGGTCGCCACCTTCCTGCGTGATGATCTCCACCGTGTTGCGGTCGGCCCAGACGGCGAGTTGCTCGCGCGCCGCGGCGCGGAAGGTGTCCGCCGCGGCCAGCAGCACGGTGGCGCCTTCGTTGGCCAGGTGGCGCGTGAGCTTGCCGATGGAGGTGGTCTTGCCCGCGCCATTGACGCCCGCAACCATGATCACCGTGGGCTTGTGCTCGCCGATCACCAGCCGCTTCTGCAGCGGCGCCAGCAGTTCGGCAATGGACTCGGCCAGCAGGCCCTTGACGGCGGCGGGGTCGGTGGTCTTGTTGTCCTTGACTCGCTTTTTTAAGTCGGCCAGCAGGTGCTCGGTGGCCTTGACGCCGGTGTCGGCCATCAGCAGCGCGGTTTCCAGCTCTTCGTAGAGCGCATCGTCGATCTGCGTGCCGGTGAACACCGTGGCGATGCTCGAACCGGTCTTGCGCAGACCGGCCTTGAGCTTGTCGAGCCAGCCCTTGCGGGGCTCAGCCACGGGTGGTGCAACCGGCACCGGTGCCGCGATCACCACGGCGGGTGCCTGCGGGGCAACCGGTGCGGCGCTGGGGATGGGCGCCGGAGCAGCGGGCGCGGGCGCGGGTTCGGGAGGGGTGGGGGGCTTTTTTCGGAAGAACGAGAACATTTGGGAATCTCTTGTATCTTCACCATTCTATGAAACGCAGCTTTCACTCTCTCTGGGGCCGTGCTCTGGTCCTGCTGGCGCTGGCCGGTTCGGTGGGCTGGGCCGGTGCCGCCACCACGTCCAGCGCCATTTCCGCCGAAACCCGGGCGCAGCAGTTCACGCTTTCCAACGGCATGGCGCTGATCGTCAAACCCGACCGGCGCGCGCCCACGGTGGCCCACATGCTCTGGGTGCGTGTGGGCGCCATGGACGAGGTGGACGGTACCAGCGGCGTGGCGCATGCGCTGGAGCACATGATGTTCAAGGGCACGCCCGACATGAAGCCCGGCGAGTTTTCGCGCCGCGTGGCGGCCCTGGGCGGGCGCGAAAACGCCTTCACCAGCCGCGATGCCACCGCCTACCACCAGCAGGTGCCCGCCAGCCGGCTGGAGGCCATGATGGAACTGGAGGCCGACCGTTTTGCCCGCAACCAGTGGGCCGACGACGAGTTCGTTCGCGAGATCGAGGTCATCAAGGAAGAGCGCCGTCAACGCACCGAAGAGTCGCCGCGCGCCCGCATGTTCGAAGCGCTCAGCGCCATGGTGTTCCAGGCCAGCCCGTACCGCCGGCCCGTGGTCGGCTGGATGAGCGATCTGGAGGCCATGACGCCGCAGGACGTGCGCGATTTTTACCAGCGCTGGTACACGCCGTCGAACGCGGCTCTGGTGATCGCCGGCGATGTGGACGCGGCCCAGGTGCATGCGATGGCCGAGCGCATCTACGGCCGCATCCCGGCGCGCGCGGTGCCGCCGCGCAAGCCGCGCGAAGAGCCTGCGCAGGCCGGGCCGCGGCGGCTGGACTACCGCGCCGCCGCGGATCAGGCGATGGTGGCGCTGAGCTTCAAGGTGCCGCGCTGGAGCGGTGGTGAGGATGCCGCCAGCCAGGACGCGCTGGCGCTGACCGTGCTCTCGGCTGTGCTCGATGGCTACAGCGGCGCCCGCCTGGAGCGCTCGCTGGTGCAGGGCACGGGCAGCGGCGGCCAGCGCATCGCCGACAGCGCCAGCGCTTCGTATGGCCTGATGGGGCGCGGTCCGCAGTTGTTCATGCTGATCGCCGTGCCGGCCCAGGGGGTGTCCACGGACACCGCCGCAACCGCACTCCGGACCGAGGTGAGCCGCATCGCCCGTGAAGGCATCAGCGAGGCCGAGCTGCAGCGCGTCAAGACACAATGGATGGCCGGCGAGATCTACAAGCTCGACTCGGTGTTCAACCAGGCGCAGGAGCTGGGCAGCTACTGGGTTCAAGGGATGGACGTGGACACCGGCGAGCGCCTCATGAGCCGCTTGCGCCAGGTATCGGCGGCCCAGGTGCAGGCGGTGGCCAAGCGCTATTTCAGCGACGAGCAGCTCAGCACCGCGGTGCTGGTGCCCGATCCCTCGCGCCGAGAGGCCGCGGAGCAAAGAACCACGCCCCGACCCGCGCTCTCGCGTCATTGAGCCGTTCCACCTGATCCGCCCCACCTGCACGATCTCCACGCATGCCGACCCTCTCCCGTTTCCTGACCCGCAGCCGATGGTTGCCGCTGCTGCTCGCCGGACTGGGGGCGCTCACGGGCGCTCAAGCCGCGATTCCGGTGCAACACTGGACGCACGCCAGCGGCGCACGTGTCTATCTCGTGGCCAGCCCGTCGATCCCGATGCTGGATGTTCAGCTGAATTTTGACGGCGGCAGTCGCCGCGATCCCGCCAGCCAGGCCGGACTGGCCGGCGCCACGGCTGGTCTGTTGCTGGCCGGCGTGCTGGCCCAGGGCGACCAGAAAGCGCTGGATGAAAACCAGTTGGGCGAAGCCTGGGCCGATCTGGGCGCCCAGTTCGGCGCGAACGCCAGCGGTGACCGTTTCAGCCTGTCCCTGCGCACGCTCACCGAGCCCGCGCTGCTGGAGCGCGCCGTCGCTCTGGCCGCGCGCCAGCTGGCGGCGCCGGCCTGGCCCGAGAAGATCTGGCAGCGCGACCGCGAGCGCACGCTGGCCGCGCTCAAGGAAGCCGAAAACCGACCCGGCACACACGCCGGTCGCGCCTTTTCCCGCGCCGTGTTCGGCACCCACCCCTATGGCTTCGAAGCCGACGCCAAGACCCTGGGCGCCATCAGCGTGGCGGACATGCGCACTTTCTACCGGCGCCATGTGGCGGCCTGCCGGGCGCAGGTGAGCCTCGTGGGTGCCATCGACCGGGAAGCTGCCGACCGCATCGTGGGCCGATTCATGGCCGCGGTGCAGCCGCACGGTTGCGATGATTTGCCGCCGGTGCCCGAAGTGCAGCCACTGGCTCGCGAACAGACGCAGCGCCTGCCGTTTGCGGCGGCACAGGCCCAGGTGCTGATCGGGCAGCCGGGCGTGCCGCGCAACGATCCGGATTTTTTCCCCCTGTTTGTCGGCAACTACATCCTGGGTGGCGGCGGTTTTGTGTCCCGCCTGACCACCGAAGTGCGCGAGAAGCGCGGACTGAGCTACAGCGTCTACAGCTACTTTGCGCCCGGGCTGCACGCGGGCGCTTTCCAGCTGGGCTTGACCACCCGGCCCGACCAGGCCGATCAGGCCATCGGTGTGGCGCGGGATGTGGTGCGCCGGTTCGTCGAACAGGGGCCGACCGAGGCCGAACTGCAGGCCGCCAAGGACTACCTGATCAACGGTTTCGCGTTGCGCATCGACAGCAACCGCAAGCTGCTCGACAACGTGTCCAACATCGCGTGGAACGGTCTGCCGCTGGATTACCTCGACACCTGGACCGACCAGGTGCAGCGCGTCAGCGTGGCCGACATCCGGCGCGCCTTTGCCCGGGTGCTGCAGCCCGATCGCATGGTGACCGTGGTGGTTGGCGCAGAGCGATGACCCACCCTCGCCGCGCTGCGCGCGACCCCCTCAAGGGGGCGACACCAGCCTTCTGGCGAAAGCAGCCCGGCGGTGTCCCCGAGGGGAATCCTCCGCCGACACACTGGCTTGGTAAGCTCGGTGCATGAAAAAACCCGCGCCACGCCCCACCGTCAACGCACCGCACGAGGTCCGCATCATTGGCGGGCTCTGGAAGCGCACCAAGTTGCCCGTGGCCGACCGGCCCGGCTTGCGGCCCACGCCGGCGCGGGTGCGTGAGACCCTGTTCAACTGGCTCGGCCAGGACCTCACCGGCCTGCGCTGCCTGGATGCTTTCGCGGGCACCGGTGCGCTCGGTCTGGAGGCTGCCTCGCGCGGCGCGGCCGAGGTGGTGCTGGTGGACAACGACACCCATCTGGTCAAGACCCTGGAAGGGATCAAAACGCGCCTGAAAGCCGATGCGGTGCGGGTGGAGCGTGGCGACGGCGTGGCTGCGCTGCTGCAGCGCCGCGGCCAGGCGCTCGATGTGGTGTTTCTCGACCCCCCGTTTGCCGATGGCGCCCATGAGGCACTGTTCAGCGCCGCACTGCAGGCAGCGCGCCAGGCGTTGCGCGACGATGGCCTGATCTACCTGGAGGCGCCGCGCATCTGGAGCGCGGACGAGCTCGCCCAGCTGGGGCTTCAGGTGCACCGCCAGGGCAAGGCCGGTATCGTGGCCTTTCACCTGCTGCGGCCCTTGCCGCCTCAGTGACTTTTGCCGCTGGTCCCACGGCGGCGAGACCCCTCGCGCATAATTCCGGCATGAATTCCGAGCTCTCCCCGGCCGCCAGAAACCCCCGCATCGCGGTCTACAGCGGCACCTTCGATCCGCTGACCCTGGGTCACGAAGACGTGGCCCGCCGCGCCGCGCTGCTGTTCGACGAAGTGATCATCGCCGTGGCGATGGCCCACCACAAGAAGACCCGCTTCAGCCTTCGGGAGCGCATGGACATGGCCGCCGAAGCCGTGGCCAGCCTGGGCGGGCAGATCCGTGTGCTGCCGTTCGAAGGCCTGATCATGGATTTCTGCCGCCAGCAGGGCGCCTGTGCCGTGGTGCGCGGTGTGCGCAACCTGACCGACTTCGACTACGAGGCCCAGATGGCCGCGATGAACCGCAAACTCAACCCGGCCGTGGAGACCGTGTTCCTGCTGCCGCAGGCCGAGCTGCAGTGCATTTCCAGCACGCTGGTGCGCGAGATTTCCACCCTCGGTGGCGATGTGTCGCAGATGGTCAGTCCGGCGGTGGCGCAGCGCCTGGCGCCGCGGCCCTTGCAGGTCTGATCAGGAGCACGAACCATGGCCCTGATGATCACCGCCGAGTGCATCAACTGCGATGTCTGCGAGCCCGAGTGCCCGAACCAGGCCATTTACATGGGTGCAGAGATTTACGAAATCGACCCCGCCAAGTGCACCGAGTGCGTCGGGCATTTTGACGAGCCCCAGTGCATGCAGGTCTGCCCGGTCAGCTGCATCCCGGTGAACCCTGAGTACATCGAGAGCCGCGAGACGCTCTGGCAGAAATACCAGCGCCTGCAGAAAGCGGGTCAGCCCTTGTCGGCAGCGACCGACGCGCCATCGGCTCCGACCACCTGATCGTTCACCGCATCCATTTTCGGAGGCCTTGGCGGTTTGGGCCGAGGCGGTTTGCTGGTGTGGATCAACGCGGTGGCTTTGTCCATTTCGCCGGCGATCAGCTGGGGCAGGGCCTTGAGGCTGCGGTCCAGCGCCTGGGCGATGGCGATGCGGTCGTCCGGTGAAGGCTTTTTCAGCACCCAGTTGGCCACTTCGTTCCTGTCACCCGGGTGCCCGATGCCCACGCGCAGCCGCCAGTAGTCGGCACTGCCCAGCTGGGCGTGGATGTCGCGCAGACCATTGTGGCCAGCGTGACCTCCCCCTTTCTTGAGCTTCACTTCGCCGGGCGGCAGGTCGAGCTCGTCGTGCACCACCAGCACCTCCTCGGGAGCGATCTTGAAGAACCGCGCCAGCGAACCCACCGACTTGCCCGAGAGGTTCATGAAGGTCTGCGGTTCGACCAGCCAGACGTTCTGCCCACCCACCAACGCTCGCGCAACCAGGCCGAAGTGGCTGCGCTCCATCTGCAGTGAGACCTTGAGCAGGCGGGCGGCCTCATCCACCCACCAGAAGCCGGCGTTGTGGCGCGTGTGTTCGTATTCAGGGCCTGGATTGCCCAGGCCGGCGATGAGCTTGATCATGCGCAGATTATCCTGTGGCAGGAACGAAAAAGGCCCGCGTGAGCGGGCCTTCGAGGGGCAAGGCGATCCGGCACCGGACCGCCAGGGCAGAAATTACTTCTTGCCTTTGCCCTTTTTCTTGTCGTCGACAGCGGCCACCACCGGAGCGACAACCACTTCCTTGATCGGCTCGACCAGCGTGGCCACCGTCAGGTTGGTGCGGCCGTGCAGCACGAGCTTGATGCCCTTGGGCAGCTCGATGTCGCCGGTGTGAACGGTCGTACCCGTGGTGACCTTGCTCAGATCCACGGTGATGTGCTCGGGCAGCTGGGTGGCCAGGCACTCGATTTCGATTTCGGTCATCACGTGGCTGACAGCGCACTTGTCGGTCTTGACGGCCGGCGACTCTTCAGCGCCGACGAAGTGCAGCGGCACCTTCTTGTGCAGGCGGGTCTTGTCGTCCACGCGCTGGAAGTCCACGTGCAGCACGAGGGGCTTGAAGGGGTGGTATTGCACGTCGCGCAACAGCACTTTCTGGGTCGTGCCGGCGAGTTCCATGTCCAGGATCGAAGCGTGGAAGGCTTCTTTCTTCAGGGCATGCCACAAGGCGTTGTGATCGAGTTCGATCGTGGTGGCAGGCGCTTCGCCACCGAAAACGATACCGGGCGTGCGACCGGTGATGCGGAGACGGCGGCTCGCACCCGTACCCTGCTTGGCGCGCTCAAAAGCGACAAATTGCATAACTGACTCCTGTTGAGGGGTTCCGCGACCAGAACGCCTCGGTTGAAAAAGGCCGCTTGCTGAATGTGCAGGGCGGCCTGCTTTTTGTCGCTGTCAGGCCTTAGAAAAGGTTGTCCTGATCGGCAAACAAACTCATGACCGACTCACCCGAGGCAATGCGCGCGATGGTTTCGGCCATCAGCGGCGCCACGGTGAGCTGGCGAATCTTGGAGCAGGCCTGCGCGGCCTGCGACAACGGGATGGTGTTGGTCACAACGACCTCGTCCAGCGCATTGCCTTTGGCAATGCGTTCAATGGCCGGGCCCGAGAAGATCGGGTGGGTGCAATAGGCGTAGACGTGTTTGGCGCCGCGCTCTTTCAGCACCTCGGCGGCTTTGACCAGTGTGCCGGCGGTGTCGATCATGTCGTCCATGATCACGCAGTTGCGGCCATCGATGTCACCGATCACGTGCATCACTTCCGACACGTTGGCCTTGGGGCGGCGCTTGTCGATGATGGCCATGTCGCAGTTGAGCTGCTTGGCCAGCGCACGCGCGCGCACCACACCACCCACATCGGGCGAGACGACCAGCAGGTCCTCGTAGTTTTTCTGGCGCAGATCACCCAGCAGCACCGGCGAGGCGTAGATGTTGTCCACCGGGATATCGAAGAAGCCCTGGATCTGGTCGGCGTGCAGGTCCATGGTGAGCACGCGGTTCACGCCCACGGTCTGCAGCATGTTGGCCACCACTTTGGCGGTGATGGGCACGCGGCTGGAGCGCGGACGGCGGTCCTGGCGGGCATAGCCGAAATAGGGGATGACCGCGGAAATGCGCTCGGCCGAAGCGCGCTTGAGCGCGTCGACCATGATGAGCAGCTCCATCAGGTTCTCGTTGGTCGGTGCGCAGGTGGACTGGACCACGAAGACGTGGCGGGCACGCACGTTTTGCGTGATTTCCACGGTGACTTCGCCGTCGGAGAAGCGGCCTACGTTGGCCGAACCGAGCTGGGTGCCGAGGTGCTGGGCAATTTCAGCCGCCAGCACCGGATTGGCGTTGCCGGTGAAGATCATGAAATCCGGGGGTTGAACTTGCATGGTGTTCCCAGCTGCATCTACGGCAAAAAAAGTGGCCGCTTCATGTGTATCAAAGCGGCCCGGCCGGTACGTGTTTCAAAAAATCTGGCAGGGGAGGAAGGACTCGAACCCTCGCATGCTGGAATCAAAATCCAGTGCCTTTACCAACTTGGCGACTCCCCTACGCAGGTCATCTGTTTGGCGATGAAGCCGGACAGACAACCCAAAAACATGTCGCAGGTTGCGCATCAACTGCCGGGGCTGTGCGCAAGCCGATATTCTAATCGTTGCACCAGTCAAGCAATGGATGTGCATCCATGTTGCTGCATTCGCGGACAGTCCAGTCACCAGGGACCGAAATCTCATCCAGCGGATGCTGCATTTGCGCAAACACCGCGGTGCCCGATCCGGTCATGCGGCCTTGCAGGCCCTGAGCGGACAACCAGTCTAGGCATTGCCCCACTTCGGGACAGATGGTCTGGGCCACGGGCTGAAGATCGTTGTGGCCGAAGTCCAGAATGCTCTGGATATCGAGCCGCGGCAGATCTTGTGTGTCGTTTGCAGCAAAGCCTTGGATTGTAGCAGTTTTTGTATCGCGCTTCAGCTGAGGCGAAGCAAAAATGCGTTGGGTGGATGCGCCGCCAGGCGGTTTGACCACCAGAAACCGCGCAGGGGGCAGTGAAACGGGTGTGATCTGCTCGCCGATGCCCTCGACCCAGGCGTTGTGACCGCCGAGGAAAAAGGGGACGTCGGCACCCAGCTGAAGGCCGATGGCGGACAACTCGTTTCGCCGCAGTCCCAGGCCCCAGAGCCGGTTGAGCGCCAGCAACACGCTCGCCGCATCCGAAGAGCCGCCACCCATGCCGGCTTCGGCCGGTATGTGTTTGTCCAGCGTGATGTGCGCCCCCAGCGGGCAACCGGTGGCTTGCTGCAAGGCCCGGGCAGCGCGCAGCGTCAGGTCGTCGGCGGGCAGCAGGCCCGGCTGCAGGTCCTGGCGGCTGATGCCGCCGTCGGTGCGCAGTTCGACATCCAGCCGGTCACACCAGTCGATGAGCATGAAGACCGACTGCAGCAGGTGGTAGCCGTCGGCCCGGCGACCCGTGATGTGCAGGAACAGGTTGAGTTTGGCGGGCGCAGGAACGCCGTGCAGGTGCCGCAGCACCGGGCGGGGGTGGGCCGGTGTCATGGCTCGAACACGATGCGCAGTTCGGCGGCGGGCAGCGGCAGAAGGCGGTGGGCGTTCACCCGCCCCTCGGGCTGGCGCGAAAGATCGGCTTGCCAGCCATCGGCCTCGCTGGCCTGCCCCTGCAGCCAGGCAAACAGGGCCGCCACGGGCAGCGTGGTGCCACCGAATTCGGTGGTCAGTTCATCGAGGTTCTGGCGCCGGGTGACGCGTTCACCCTGGTGCAGTTCGGCGCTGCCCGGTTTCCACAGCACCCGGGCCAGGGTGTTGCCCAGTGGTGAATTCAGTTGCAGTTCGCCCGCTGCGGGCGAACCGCGCAGATCGAAGCTGGCGGAATAGGACTGTGGTGGGTCGCTCTCGACAATCAGGGCCAGTCGCCCGCTCCAGAAGGCTTCGCCCGGGACGGTGTTGCGTTGGGGGGCAGCGCAGCCGGCGAGCAGGATGGCTGTTGCCAGTCCTGCCAGCATCGCGTGGCGGCGTGACCATGCGCCCCTGTCCGCTTCCAGATTCATGGCTGGACCCGCAGGCGTTTGAGGGTGCCTTGCAGGGTCTCGTTGTCGCTTGACAGCAGCAGTCCTTCACGCCAGATCTTCAGCGCTTGTTCGCGTTGGCCCTGTGCCCACAACACCTCCCCGAGGTGGGCCGCGATTTCGGCATCGGGGCGCTTGCCATAGGCGCCCTGGAGGATGTCCAGCGCCCGCTGGACATTGCCCAACCGGAACTCCACCCAGCCCAGACTGTCCTGGATGTAGGCGTCATCGGGTTCGAGTTCCACGGCCTTCTCAATCAGCTGCTTGGCTTCGGGCAGGCGCACATTGCGGTCGGCCAGCGAGTAGCCCAGGGCGTTGTACGCGTGGTGGTGGTCCGGCTTGGTGGCAATCAGCTGGCGCAACAGGCCTTCCATCGCGTCCAGCCGGTTCGCCTTCTCGGCCATCATGGCCTGGTCGTAGATCAGGTCGTTGTCGTTCGGGAAGCGGGTGACGGCTTCGCCATACACCTCGTAGGCCTGCTGCCAGTCCTTGAAATCACGCAACAGCTGCGCTTCGGCCACGAGTTTCAGCCGGGCGTCTTCGGGGCGGCGTTCGGGATGGCTGCGCAGCAGCGCGCGCGCCTGGGCCATCTGTCCCTGGCGTGCCAGCAGCGAAGCGCGCCGCATCTGGGCCGCCATGATTTCGTCGGCGTTTTCAATCCGGTCCAGCCAGGCGTTGGCGGCCACAAAGTCTTTCTGCTTCTCCGCCACCTGGGCCATCAGCAGATAGGCCTGGGTCAGGCCGCGGGCGCTGCGCTCGTCACCGGACTGGCGGGCCAGGCCCATGTATTTCTGCAGCGAAGCGGTGGCGGCTGTGTGGGCAGTGCTGTCCTGCACCTGCAACGAGGCCAGCAGCAGCCAGGGCTCAGGCAGGTCGGGTTGGGCCTGGGTCAGGCGCTCCAGCAGGGCGCGGGCTTCGGCGTTGCGCTGCAGGTCGAGCAGGATCCGTGCGTAGGTCAGGGCCACGGCGGTGCCGTTGGCAACGGAAGGCGGGCTGGCCTGCAATTGCGTGCGCACCAGGGGTTCGGCGTCTTTCTGTCCCCGCTCCATCAACTCCAGGGCGAGCAGCGCCGGAAATACCGATCCGGGCTCAGCCGCCTGTGCCTGGCGGGCCGATTCCAGCGCCTGGATGAACTGGTCCTGCGCGAGTTCCATTCGCCCCAGGGTGGTCCAGGCTGCCGCGGCGTGCTTCGGTTGCTGGAGGAAGGGCGTCATCGCCTCCCGGACCACCTTCAGTGCGAGGGCCTTGTCGGCGACACGGGCATAGGTTTGTGGAATCGCGTTGATGGAGTCGTTGCGCTCGGCGGCCGGCGAGCGGGCGAGCAGGGAGCCCAAGACCGGACCTGTTTCGCCGGGCCGGTTGAGAGCGAGCAGGATTTGCAGCACGAAGCGGTCGGCGTCGAGCGAGTCGGGCAAGTCCCTGGACCAGGCCTGGGCGGCGGTCAGGGCCGCTTCGCCCGAGCGCGCCTGCAGGGCAATGTCCACGGCTCGCCGGTACAGTTGGGCGTCCTTCTGTTTGCGTGCCGCGTCAAGGAAAAGGGAGTAACCGGTGCCGGGTTCGCCAGAACCCACATTGAGCTCACCGAGCAACAACTGGTAGAACAGCGGGGCATCCAGGTCGGAGTTGCGCACCCCGGCGGCCTCTGCGGCGGCTGGGGTGGCGCAGGCGCCCGCCAGCAGCGATGCGCCCAACAGGCCTCGAAACCACCATGCAAGGGGTTTCTGGTGCCCATGGGCCTGGGTGGCGACGGGGCTGTGCAGGGTATTCATTCGTTCATGATAATGGAAGGGTGGATGGGTACGGGTTGTGATCCGAAGGCCTGTGAACTGTTCCGGCATCCACCGAAAAAAGCACCTTGTTCCATGCCCGAACTGCCCGAAGTTGAAGTCACCCGCCGGAGTTTTGCCGATCGCATTGCGGGAGCCCGCGTGCTGCGGGTGCAGGTGGGCAAACCCCTGCGCTGGCCGCTGGGGTGTGCGCCCGAGGCACTGATCGGGCAAAACGTGGGCCGTGTCACGCGGCGTGGAAAATACCTGCTGCTGCACCTGGATCGGGGTTTGTTGCTGTTGCACCTGGGCATGTCGGGCAGTCTGCAGTTCGCCCCCGAGTTGGCGCCCCGTGGGGTGCACGACCATTTTGAGCTGCAGACCAGCCGCGGCACGCTGCGGCTTCACGATCCACGGCGCTTTGGTGCCGTGGTGCATGCCGAGTCGCTGGCCGACCCACGGGCGCTCAAGCTGCTGGGCGGGCTGGGTGTGGAGCCGCTGGAGGCCGGGTTTGAGCCCGTCATGTTCCATCAGGCCTTGCAGCAACGCCGCGCCAGCATCAAGCAGGTGCTGATGGCGGGCGATATCGTCGTGGGCGTGGGCAATATCTACGCGTCGGAGGCGCTGTTCATGGCGGGTCTGAGGCCCACGCTGAGGGCTGACCGGATCAGCCGGCCCCGGGCGGCGCGCCTGCAGGGTGCCATTGTGGCGGTTTTGCAGCGTGCCCTGGCCCTGGGCGGGAGCACCTTGCGTGACTTTTCCAGCGCCGAGGGTCAGACCGGCTATTTCCAGCTCGATGCCATGGTGTACGGTCGGGAGGGGCAGGCCTGCAGGGTTTGTGCGACGCCGATCCGGGCCATCCGGCAGGGCCAGCGCTCGTCGTTTTTCTGCCCACATTGCCAGCGCGCCTGAAAGCCGGGCCGATGCTATATTGCCCAGAAGGCAGAAAAAAGTGACATGACTTTCAATCAGGAATTTGACGAGCACAGTGTTTGGCGCAAGCAGTTTGCTCTGCGACTCAAGCTCCTGTCTGACTGGTTGAGCGACCACGACCTGCTGGAAGCGGGGGTGCGGGAGCGGTTGGACCAGTTGCACGCCCAGGTCAAGAACGACAAGATCATGGTGGCCTTCGTGGCCGAGTTCTCGCGTGGCAAATCCGAGCTGATCAATGCGGTGTTTTTCGCTGGCTACGGGCGGCGCATCATGCCGGCCAGTGCCGGGCGCACCACCATGTGCCCCACCGAGCTGGGTTACGACGCTGAAGTGCCGCCCTGCCTGCGGCTGCTGCCGATTGAAACCCGCTTGCAACCCCAGTCGCTGCTGGACTGGCGCAACGCCCCCGACAAATGGGAGCGGGTGGACCTGGACGTCAACGATTCCCAGCAACTCGCGCGCGCGATACAGAAGGTCGCCGAAGTGCGCCGCGTCAGCCAGGCCGAGGCCGCTTCCCTGGGCTTCTGGAACGACGAAACGCCGAACGAAAACCCCTTGGTCGGCGTGGACGGGTTGATCGAGGTTCCCAAGTGGCGCCATGCGCTGATCAACATGGCCCATCCCCTGCTCAAGCAGGGACTGGTGATCCTGGACACCCCGGGGCTCAACGCCATCGGTGCCGAACCCGAGTTGACGGTCAGCCTGCTGCCCCAGGCGCACGCGGTGGTCTTCATCCTGGCGGCCGACACCGGCGTGACCAGATCCGATCTCGGCATCTGGCGGGAGCACCTGTCCGTGGTGGGGGAGGACAAGGCATCGCGCCTGGTGGTGCTCAACAAGATCGACACCATGTGGGATGCGCTGAGTTCGCCCGAGCAGGTGCAATTGCAGATCGCTTCGCAGCGCTCCGACTCGGCCGAGATCCTGGGGCTGTCGCCTCAGCAGGTGCTGGCGGTGTCCGCGCAAAAGGGATTGCTGGCCAAGGTCAGCCGGGACGACAAGCTGCTGCAGGCGAGCAACCTGAAGGAATTCGAAGCCGCCCTGGGCGAAGGCTTGCTGGGTCGGCGCAGGCGCATCCTGGCCGAAGCGGTGTCCAAAGGCATCCAGTCGTTGCGCCAGGAAACCGGTCGACTGGTGCACACCCGGGCCCGCGACATCCTGGAGCAGATCCAGGAACTGGACGGCCTGCGTGGCAAGAACACCGGCGTGATCAAGCAGATGCGACTGCGCATCGAACAGGAGCAGGCTGATTTTGATGCCAGCGGTGCCAAGATCCAGGCGGTGCGCTCGGTGCACCTGCGTCTGCTCAAAGACCTGTTTGCCCTGTTGGGCAACACGCATCTCAAGAGCCGCGTGTCGGAGCTGGCGCGAGCGCTCAAGCAGCCGGGTATCAAGCTCGGTGTGCGGAGCGCCTACCGCAAGGCCTTCGAGCGGCTGGCCGTTGATCTGAACCGGGCCGATCAGTTGGCGGCAGAGATCCAGTCCATGCTGGAGGGCAGCTTCAAGAACCTGAACGCGGAGTACGGGTTTTCTTTGCAACCGCCCACGCCGCCCCAGCTTTCGGCTTACCACAAAGACCTCGCGCTGATCGAAAAGAGCCACCTGCAATACCTGAGCCTGGGCAACGCCCTGCGGCTGGCGCAACCGGAATTTGCCGAGCGGCTGGCGCGCGCGCTCATGAGCCGTCTGCGCGTGGTGTACGACACCGCAGTCAACGAAGTGGAGCTCTGGAACAAGTCGGCCGCGGCCCAGCTGGATGCGCAATTGCGCGAGCGTCGGCGCAACTTCACCCGCCGCATCGAAGCCGTCTCGCGCATCCAGCAGGCCGCGGGCGGGCTGGATGAACGCATCCGTGAGTTGCAGAGCCAGCAAAACCAGCTGAACCTGACCGACGCCAAGCTGGCCGAACTGACCAACCACCTTCTTGCCTCGCCCGAAGCCGAAGCCATTGCGGCATGAGTGTTGCGACGGAATGCGGGAAACCATCGGTTGCCGGAGCCGCCCTGCCTGTCGAATTTTCACAGGTGCTGATGCAGTGGCAACGCCACAGCGGGCGCCATGGGCTGCCCTGGCAGGGGACGCGCGACCCTTACCGCGTGTGGCTGTCCGAAGTCATGCTGCAACAGACTCAGGTCAGCACCGTGCTGAACTACTTTCCGCGCTTTCTGGCGCGGTTCCCGGACGTGCAGGCCCTGGCCAGCGCAACACCCGATGAGGTGATGGCGCTCTGGAGCGGTCTGGGTTACTACAGCCGGGCGCGCAACCTGCACCGCTGCGCCCAGGTGGTGGTGGCACAGCACGCGGGCGTTTTCCCGTCAACGTCCAGCGAGCTGCAGACCCTCCCGGGCATTGGCGCGTCGACGGCGGCAGCCATTGCCGCGTTCTGCCATGGCGAGCGGATTTCAATTCTGGATGGCAACGTGCGGCGCGTGCTCACGCGTCTGCTGGCGTTTGACGGGGACCTGGCACAGGCCGCGCAGCAGCGCCGTCTGTGGGAGATCGCGCAGGCCTTGCTGCCCGAGCAACCCGCAGCGGGCGACATGGTGGCTTACACGCAAGGGCTGATGGACCTGGGAGCCACGTTGTGTTCGCGCAGCCGGCCGTCGTGTGCGGCGTGTCCGGTGCTGGTCCTGTGCCGGTCGGGTCAGGACGGCACGGCCAGCCGCTATCCCGTCAAGACCCGAACCCTCAAGCGGCGACACGAAAGCTGGTGGCTGCTGGTTCTGCGTTCACCGTCAAACGACGGGGCGCACCGGATCTGGCTGGAACGCCGTCCGAACGCGGGCATCTGGGCCGGTCTGTTTTGCACGCCCGTGTTTGCCGATGAGGCCTCGGCCCTGGCAGTGCTGCCGCCGAACACCGGCCGCATGCAGGCCTTGGCGCCGGTGGCGCACAGCCTCACGCACCGTGAACTGCGCCTGCATCCGTTGTTGCTGGAGATGTCTCACACGCCGGTGTCTGGCGATGACAGCGGGCGCTGGGTGGACATGGAGGGCCTTGACAGGCTGGGCCTGCCAGCACCCGTGCGCCAGTTGCTCATGCAGCTGCCCGATTGAGGCTCCGCATGGCCACGCGCTTTGCGCCCTGGATCACGGCATGGCGGATCGCGCAGAGGCTGGCCAGCCATCGATTTCACGGTGCCGCAGCCGGGTGGCCCAGTCGGCCGCAAAAGCCTGTGCCAGGCGCTCGACCAGGTAGACCGAGCGGTGCTGCCCGCCGGTGCAGCCGATGGCCACGGTGACATAGCTGCGGTGGTCTCTCAGCATCTGGGGCAGCCAGTGGCGCAGGAATGCGCCGATCTGCTGCTCCATGGCCTGCACCTCGGCCTGTTCGGCCAGGTAGCGGGCCACCGGTTCGTCGCACCCGGTCAGGGGTTTGAGTGCGGGCTCGTAGTGCGGGTTGGGCAGCATGCGCACGTCGAAGACGAAGTCGGCGTCCATCGGCACGCCACGCTTGAAGGCAAAGGACTCGAACACGAGGGTGAGCGGGGCTTGTCCGGTACCCAGCAGGTCCTTGATGTGGCTGCGCAGCTGGGCTGGCCGGATGAGGCTGGTGTCAAGCACCAGCGCAGTTTCACGCAGCTCCGACAGCAACTCTCGTTCGTGTTCGATGGCGTCGGTGAGCGCGCGGTGCTGGTCGTCGGCTTGTTTGAGCGAAAGCGGATGAAGTCGCCGCGTTTCGGAGAAGCGCCTCACGAGGGTGTCGGTGGTCGCTTCCAGGAACACGGTGCGCAAATGGATGTTCTGTCCAGGCTGGTTCCTGACCTGCTCAAGCCGTTCGGGCAGACCCGGCAGGGAGGCTGCACTGCGCACATCCATGGCGATGGCCACTTTGCTGGCGCGATGACTCTGCTCCAGAGCGATGAACGAGGTCAGCAGTTCCGGTGGGAGATTGTCCACGCAATAGAAACCGAGATCCTCCAGTGCGGTCAGCGCGATCGACTTGCCCGAGCCCGACATGCCGGTGATCAGCACCAGCTCGATCGCGGGGGGCACTTCGCTGTCGCCGGCGGCAGGCGGGAGAACGGTGGCGTTCATGGCGTGAGCAGCTCGCGGGCGTGGGCAAGCGAAACTTCGGAGCGTTCGTTGCCGCCGAGCATGCGGGCGAGCTCGACGACCCGGTGATCGCGGGTGATGGGGGCAACCGTGCTCAGGGTCTGCGGGCCCTGCAGCTGTTTGCTCACCAGCAGGTGGTGGTCGGCGCAGGCGGCGACCTGGGGCAGGTGGGTCACGGCGAGCACCTGGCGGTCCTGGCCCAGCTGGCGCAGCAACTGGCCCACGGTGTGGGCGACGGCGCCACCGATGCCCGAGTCCACCTCGTCAAAGATCAGCGTGGGCGCCTGGCCCAGCTGGCTGGTGACGACCGAGATGGCGAGCGCGATGCGCGAGAGCTCGCCACCCGACGCCACCTTGCCCACCGGGCGCGGGCTCACGCCAGCGTGGCCCGCCACGAGAAACTCCACCTGTTCCCAACCGTGGGCCTGGGGTTCGGCGAGCTTCTGCAGCGCCACCTCAAAGCGGCCGCCCTGCAAACCCAGGGTCTGCATGGTTTCGGTGACCGCTTTGGAGAGTTTGGGTGCGGCTTGCTGGCGCCGTTTGCTCAGGGTCTGCAGTTCGGCGGCGAAAGCCTGCCAGGCCTTGCGCTCGGCCGCGTTCAGGGCGGCCAGATCCAGCGCCTGATCCACGCCGGCGAGCTCCGACTTCCACTGCGCATGCAGCGCTGCCAGCTCCTCGGGGGGCCGACGGTAGCGCCGGGCGAGCGACATCCAGAGACCCATCCGCTCGTCCAGCGCAGCCAGGCCGGCGGGGTCCAGGTCGGTGCGCCGGCTGTACTGGTGCAGGCTGTGCACGGTGTCCTGCACCTGGGCGAGGGCCGCTTCCAGCGCTTGCACCGGCTCGTTGAATTGAGGTTCGATGCCGGCCTGGGCCTGCAAGGCTGAAAGCGCACGGTGGATCAGCGCTGCGGCACTGGACTCTTCCTCTTCCAGCGCCAGCGTGGCCGCGTTGGCCGCGTCCAGCAAGGCCTGGGCATTGGCCAGCCGGCTGTGCTGGCTGTTGAGCTCTTCCCATTCACCGTCGGCGGGCTGGAGCTTGTCGAGCTCGGCAATCTGCCAGGCCAGCCGTTCGCTTTCCTGGTGCAGGGTGCTCTGGCGTTCGGTGGCCGTTTCCAGTGCCTTGCGGCGCAACCGCCACTGGGTCCACGCCTGGGTGGCGGCTGTGGTGTCGATGCCGGCATAGCCGTCGAGCAGGGCCCGCACCGCATCGGACCGGGTCAGGCTTTGCCAGGCGTGCTGCCCATGGATGTCCACGAGGTCGCTGGCCAGGGCCTTGAGTTGCGCCATGGTGGCGGCGCTGCCGTTGATCCAGGCGCGGCTGCGGCCATCGGCATCCACGGTGCGCCGCACCAGCAGGCTGTCTTCGCGAGTGAAACCTTGTTCTTCCAGCCAGGGCGCCAGATGGGGCGGCAGATCAAATTCAGCGGCAATCTCGCACCGCGCAGCGCCTTCGCGCACCACGCCGCTGTCGGCCCGCGCACCCAGTGCCAGCTGCAGGGCGTCGATCAGGATGGACTTGCCGGCGCCGGTCTCGCCCGTGAGCACGCTGAAACTCGATTCGAGTTCGAGGTCGAGCGACTGCACGATGACGAAGTCGCGCAAAACGATGCGTCTGAGGCTCATGGGCGTGAAAGGGAGAGGAGCAACGGTGGATGAAGCGGTCGTATTTTGACCGGTATTCAGCCGCCTTCGTTCCAGTGCAGCTTCTTGCGCAGCGTGTCGAAGTAACTCCAGCCCACCGGGTGCAGCAGGCGCAGCGTGTGCTCGGAGCGCCGCACCACGATGCGGTCCCCGTGCAGCAGACTGGTGAGGGATTGCATGTCGAAATTGGCACTGGCGTCTTTGCCCGACACGATCTCGACCGCGATTTCGCATTGGGCCGGCAGCACGATGGGGCGGTTGGACAACGTGTGCGGCGCGATCGGCACCATCACCCAGCCGCCAATGGCCGGGTGCAGCAGCGGCCCGCCGGCCGACAGCGAATAGGCGGTGGAGCCCGTCGAGGTGGCGATGATCAGGCCGTCGGCGCGCTGGTTGGCCACGAAATGGCCGTCCACCTCCACGCGCAGCTCGATCATGCTGGCCACACCACCGCGGTTGACCACCACGTCGTTGAGCGCGGTGGCCTCGAACACGCATTGGCCATCGCGCCAGACCCTGGCCGCGATCAGCGCGCGCGGGTCTTCTTCGAACTCGCCATGCAGGATGGCACGCAGCTTGTCCCGGTAGCTGCCAAAGGGAATGTCGGTGATGAAACCCAGGCGTCCCTGGTTGATGCCAACGAGCGGCACGCCATAGCGCGCAAGCTGACGTCCGATGCCCAGCATGGTGCCGTCGCCACCGACCACCAGTGCCAGATCACAGGCGTGGCCGATGTCGGGCACGTCCAGGGCAGGGTATTGCAGCAGGCCGGTGTTCAGCGCGGTTTCACGTTCCAGGGAAACGTCACAGCCTTCGTCGTGCAGGAAATGGGCGACTTCGTCCACCACGTCGCGCGAGCCCGGGGCCTGGTATTTGCCGATGATGGCCACATGCGAAAAACGCAGGGTTCGCACGGCAGGGGCGGGTGCGGAGCGGGTGTCGGGCGGCAGACTCATGCCCAAATTACAACATAGCCGCAAGGCACCGACCCGCCTGAAAACCCTTGTGATTCAGCCGCACTGCACGTGGGGGTGCGTTCCGGTGCGCGACCGACAAACTGGAACTGTCCGGACGGCGCATGCCAGCCCGGACAGCCCTGTTCCAGAGGGGGTGCCCAACGCCCCGATCGCATCAGAAGCGGTGACGGACACCCAGGGAGTAACCCGAGCCGCTGGACAGGCCTTCCACCTTGTCGCTCATGCCCACGGCGTACACCTCGGTCCGCTTGGACAGCGAGTGCACATAGCCGAACGACAGGGTTTTGCGATCCGCGCCGGTCTCGGGGCTGATCTGGCCCCATTGCGCCAGCAGGGCCCCTGTGCCGATGGGGAAGCGTGCGCCCAGACCGCTGATCTTGTAGGTGTTGGGGGTGCTCAGGTTTTCGACTTCGCCGTACTGGGCGAAGGCCTTGACCACGCCGAAGTCGTAAGAACCGCCGAGCTGGGTGGTGCGGGTGTCGGCCACCGGGCTGGCGCCGTCTTTCTTCACGCGCTGCACGACCAGCGATGCCGACACGGGGCCAGCGCCGTAACCCACGTTGGCACTCCAGTTGCCGCCGTTGCTGACGGTGGAGCCGCTGTTCTTGTTCGCACCCGAGACACCAAAACGCACGCCGCCGAACGTCGGGCTGGCGTAGGCGAAGGAGTCGCTCCAGCCGGTGTCACCGGTGGTGGTGCCGCTGGTGAAGTAGTGGCGGATGCTGGGGGAGTAGCCGAAGGAGTCGCCAAAGGCGTTGTACATGAGTGTGGAAACGAACAGCGCGGTGGTGTTGCGCCCGAAGGTCAACGTGCCGTAGTCCTGGTGGGACAGACCGACGTTGGCCGAACGTGAGAAGGCGGGGTCTCCGTCGAACCGTCCCTGGGCGCCGGTGTTGGCGCGCATGAAGCTCTCCAGCTTGAATACCGCCGACAGGCCGCCGCCCAGATCTTCCTTGCCGCCAAAGCCGAAATAGCTGGTGGTCATTTTTCCGCTGTCAACAGACTTGACCGATGCGCCACCCGGGGCCTTGGTCGAGCCCATGCTGAGGTCGAGCAGGCCGTAGACCGAAACGGAACTCTGGGCCTGCGCACCGAGTGCGGTCAGGAAAACGGCAGAGCCGAGGGCCAGAGGTTTGAAAGCAGACTTCATGAATTTTCTCCAGATGAACAACAGGGTGGGGACACGACAAAAGCCATCCGGCCGGCGATAGCGGAGCGTCACGGGGGCACTTCGCTGCCTCGACGGATCCGTGGCCACTCGCTGCACCAAGGGTGGGCGTCTGGACGCCCTTGGTGCACGAACCGCTGGCACGAATGGCCTTTCGATCTGCTCAGCAATTCGTGTGCCAGTGAATACAGTTGTTGTGTACAAAACCCACCGTTCCGTGTTCGGGCGCTGCGCCTCCTTAGAATGGCTGCCATGCTGGATGACCGCGCCAAACTGTTGCTCAAGGCTCTTGTCGAGCGATACATCGCCGACGGGCAGCCCGTGGGTTCGCGAACGCTGGCCAAGGCAGCGGGGCTGGAGCTTTCGCCGGCCACCATCCGCAACGTCATGAGCGACCTGGAAGAACTGGGTCTCATCGCGAGTCCGCACACCTCGGCGGGCCGCATTCCCACGGCGCGGGGCTACCGGCTGTTTGTGGACACGATGCTCACGGTGCGGCGGGAAGGGTTCTCACCGGTGAGCGACATGGGGACGCACGGCATCGAAGCCGGGCAGCCCCAGCGCGTCATCAGCAACGCGGCCCAGATGTTGTCCAGCCTGTCGCACTTTGTGGGCGTCGTGATGGCGCCGCGGCGCGCCTCGGTGTTCCGGCACATCGAATTCCTGAGCCTGTCCGAGCGCCGTGTGCTGGTGATCCTGGTGTCGCCCGATGGCGATGTGCAGAACCGCATCATCCACACGCAGGTGAACTTCACCCAGACCCAGCTGCAGGAGGCGGCCAACTTCCTCAATGCCCACTACTCGGGGCTGACGATGGAGGAGGTGCGCGCGCGCCTGAAAGTCGAGGTGGATGCGCTGCGGGGCGAGATCGCCTCGCTCATGCAGGCCGCAGTGAACATCGGCGAGGACGCCACGGGTGAACAGGACGAGGTGGTGGTATCCGGTGAGCGGAACCTGCTTTCGGTGAGCGAATTTTCCAGCGACATGGGCAACCTGCGGCGGATGTTCGACCTGTTCGAACAGAAGACCCAGCTCATCCGCCTGCTCGACGTATCGGCGCAGGCCGATGGGGTGCGCATCTACATCGGTGGCGAGAGCCAGGTGGTGCCATTCGAAGCCCTGTCGGTGGTCACCGCACCCTACGAGGTGGATGGCCAGGTGGTGGGCACACTGGGCGTGATCGGACCACAGCGCATGCCCTACGACCGCATGATCCAGATCGTCGACGTGACGGCCAAGCTGGTGAGCAACGCCCTGAGCCACGGCAAACAGGGCTGAAGCCCGCTGGCGCCACGGTCGCTGCCCCTACAATCGTCGCCTTGCGGGCCGTTAGCTCAGTTGGTTAGAGCAGAGGACTCATAATCCTTTGGTCGTTGGTTCAAGTCCAACACGGCCTACCAGAAAACCCGTGCTATAATTCAAAGCTTAGCGGCTGTAGCTCAGCTGGATAGAGTACTTGGCTACGAACCAAGGGGTCGTGGGTTCAATTCCTGCCAGCCGCACCAAATGGAAAGCCTGCAGCCAAAAGCTGCAGGCTTTTTCGTTTCTGTCGCGTCCATCGTCCAGGAGCCCGGCAATCATGAGCAAGGCCTTCACCCGCGAGTCCGATGCCGACGGTGATGAAGATGGTGCTGTTGCACCGCCACCATCCGCACCTTCAGGCATCAACTACATCACGCGCGCCGGCTACGAGCGCCTGCGCAACGAACTCTTCGCCCTGATCGACGACGAACGCCCCAGGATCGTGGAGATCGTGCACTGGGCGGCCAGCAACGGCGACCGCTCCGAAAACGGCGACTACCTCTATGGCAAGAAGCGCTTGCGCGAGATCGACCGCCGCATCCGCTTTCTGACCCAGCGCCTGGAGATTGCCGAGGTGGTTGACGCGTCGATGCACCACGGGGGTGACCAGGTGTTTTTTGGTGCCACGGTCTGCTATGCCGACGGGTCTGGCGCTGAAACCAGCGTCACCATTCTGGGTGTCGATGAGGCCGACAGCGCCCAAGGCCAGATCAGCTGGGTTTCCCCGGTGGCCCGGGCCCTGCTCAAGGCCCGTGTGGGCGACGTGGTGCGTCTGGTGGTCCCTGGCGGTGCACAGGAGATTGAGATCCTGTCGGTGGACTACCCGGTGGCGCCCACGGCGCCTTGAAAAACCTGCCAGGCTGTCAGGGCTTGGCGGGCTTGAAACGCTGGGCCTTGAGGACCGAGGTGGTTCGCTTCAGGCTGCGTATCACGTCGGCCAGGTGCTGGCGGTCGCGCACCGAGACCGAGAAGCGGATGTCGGTGGCTGTCTGGGCCGGTTCGTCGCCCATATCCACGTGGGTGATGTCGGCTTCGACCGCAGCGATGGCCGAAGCCACGCGCGCCAGCACGCCTTTGCCGTTGGTCACGGTGACGACCACCATGGTTTCGAAGGGGCGCACCGGTTCGTCGGCCCACTCCACCTGCAGGAAACGCTCGCTGTCACGCGAGAGCAGGCGCCTGCCCGTGGGGCAGTCCTCGGCGTGCACCGTCAGACCTTCGCCTCGCCCCAGATAGCCCACGATGCGGTCGCCTGGAATGGGTTTGCAGCACGAGGCGTATTGCACCGAAAGGCCTTCGCTGCCGTCCAGGCTGACCACGCCCTGGGAGACCGATTCGTCCTCTCCGCTGGCGTAGCGTTCGGTGCTGATCAGCAGGGCGTCGGGCTTGAGGCCGGTTTCAGACAACAGCACCGCGAGTTTCTTGCCCACCATGCTGGCAATGCGCTTGCCCATTCCAATGTCCGACAGGAGCTCGCTGCGTGTCTTGTTGCCGGTGAAGCGCAGCAGTTTTTCCCAGGTGGTTTTGTAGGGGCCGTCTTCGGTTGGCAGGGTGGCGATGCCTTCCGATCTCAGGGCCTGACCCAGCATGCGCTCGCCCAGCTCGTTCGACTTATCCTGCGCCAGGGTCTTGAGGTGGTGGCGGATCTTGGAGCGCGCCCGCCCGGTCTTCACGAACGAGAGCCAGGCCGGGTTGGGCTCGGCGGTTTCGCTGGTGATGATCTCGACGATGTCGCCGTTGTTCAACTCTGTGCGAAGCGGCCGCTGTTCGCTGTTGATCCGGGCCGCAACGGTCCTGTTGCCGACGTCGCTGTGGATCGCATAGGCGAAGTCCATCACCGTCGCCCCCCGGGGCAGTGCCATGATCTTGCTCTTGGGGGTGAACACATAGACCGCGTCCGGGAACAGGTCGATCTTGATGTGGTCCCAGAACTCGCTGGCGTCGTGGGTTTCCTGCTGGATGTCGAGCAAGGACTGCAGCCACTGCGTGCCCAGGCGTTGCGAGGTGTCGCTGTTGGGTTCGCTGGCCTTGTAAAGCCAGTGCGCGGCCACACCGGATTCGGCGACCACGTCCATGGCGTGGGTGCGCAGCTGGAATTCGATGTTGGTGCCGAACGGACCGATCAGCGTGGTGTGCAGCGACTGGTAGCCGTTGACCTTGGGGATGGCCACGTAGTCGCGGAACTTGCCAGGCAGCGGTTTGTAGAGCTGGTGCAACACACCCATGCCGGTGTAGCAGTCGCTGAGTTCGGGTACGACGATGCGAAAGCCGTAGATGTCGGTCACCTGAGAAAACGACAGGTGTTTGCTGTCCATCTTGCGGTAGACGGAGTAGAGCGTTTTCTCGCGGCCCATGGTGCGCACGGAAAGCCCGAACTTCCGGAACGCGGTCTCCACTTCACCCTGGACCCGGGCGATCAGGTCCTTGCGGCGGTTGCGCGATTTGTTCAGCGCCTTGGACAGGATCTCGTAACGCCACGGATGCAGGAAGCGGAAGGCCAGGTCCTGCAGTTCGCGGTAGGTGAAATTCAGGCCCAGGCGGTGCGCGATCGGAGCGTAGATCTCCAGCGTTTCGCTGCTGATGCGCTTCCATTTGCTGCGCGGCATGTCGCCCATGGTGCGCATGTTGTGCGTGCGGTCGGCCAGCTTGATCAGGATGACGCGCACATCCTTGGCCATGGCCAGCAGCATCTTGCGGAACGACTCCGCCTGGTTCTGTTCGCGGGTGTCGAACTCCAGCTTTTCGAGCTTGGTCAGTCCGTCGACCAGATCGGCCACCGGAGCACCAAACCGTTCCACCAGGTCCTCTTTGGTGACGCCGCAGTCTTCGATGGCATCGTGCATCAGCGCGGCCATCAGGGCCTGGGCATCGAGCTTCCATTCGGCGCACTGGGCGGCCACCGCGATCGGATGGGTGATGTACGGGTCACCGTTCTTGCGCATCTGGCCCAGGTGGGCTTCGTCGGCAAACCGGTAGGCCTGACGGACGCTTTCGATCTCGGGCGCGCTCAGGTAGTCCAGCTTGCCGACCAACACAGCAAAGCTGGCCGCAGCCGCACTGGCCGCGGGATGGGCCTGTGCGGAGGTCGACTTCACGGTGTCCGGATCGGCGGTGGTGGGCATCCCCCTACTTTAGCGCGAGAACCGCGCCGGCGCTGGCTGCAACGCCTGCATAGCTCCAGATGGGTGCACTTGAGCGCGATTCGCGGTCCTTGGGCGCCGTTTCACCGTGCCGGAGGCACCAGGATGGTCGGCTTGGCTTCGGGCAGCAGGTCCGGGTAGTCGCGGCTGAAGTGCAGGCCGCGGCTTTCGTGCCGCATCATGGCCGACATGACGATCAGGTCGGCCACCTGCACCAGGTTGCGCAGTTCGAGCAGGTCGCGCGTGACGTGGAACTGCGAATAGAACTCGTGGATTTCGCGCTGCAACAGCGTGATGCGGTGCGCTGCGCGCTCCAGGCGTTTGTCGGTGCGCACGATGCCGACGTAGTCCCACATGAAACGGCGCAGTTCGTCCCAGTTGTGTGAAATCACCACCTGTTCGTCGGCGTCGGTGACGCGGCTTTCGTCCCACTGCGGCAGTTCGGGAGGCTGCGGTGCGTCGGCCGCCCGTATCGCGCCCACGGCTGCCTGGGCGAACACCATGCATTCCACCAGCGAGTTGCTGGCCAGGCGGTTGGCGCCGTGCAGGCCGGTGCAGGTGGTTTCGCCCACGGCGTACAGGCCGCTGAGGTCCGTGTGACCTTCGAGGTCGGTGACCACGCCGCCACAGGTGTAGTGCGCGGCGGGCACCACCGGGATCGGCTCCTTCGTGATGTCGATGCCGAGTTCGGCGCAGCGGGCCAGGATGTTCGGGAAGTGTTCCTGCAGGAACTCGGGGCTGTGGTGCGAGATGTCCAGGTGCACGCAGTCCAGACCGTGTTTCTTCATCTCGAAGTCGATGGCCCGGGCCACCACATCGCGCGGGGCCAGTTCGGCGCGCGGATCGTGGTCGGGCATGAAGCGGTGGCTGCCCAGCCGCGGTGGCAGTTTGAGCTGTCCGCCTTCGCCGCGCACGGCTTCGGTGATGAGGAAGCTCTTCGCGTGTGGGTGGTAGAGGCAGGTGGGGTGGAACTGGATGAATTCCATGTTGCCCACCCGGCAGCCGGCGCGCCAGGCGGCGGCGATGCCGTCGCCGGTGGCGGTGTCGGGGTTGGTGGTGTAGAGGTAGACCTTGCCCGCGCCGCCAGTGGCCAGGATGGTGTGTGGCGCGCTGAAGGTTTCGACCTCGTCGCGGTCCACATCGAGCACGTAGGCCCCATGGCAGCGCATGGGGGCTGCGCCGGGCTTGTGGTCAGGCAGTTTGCTGTCGGTGATCAGGTCGACCAGCATGTGGTTCTCGAAGAATGTGATGCCGGAGGTGGATCGGGCCAGCTGGCTCAGCGTGGTCTGCACGGCCGCGCCCGTGGCGTCGGTGGCGTGCACGATGCGGCGGTGGCTGTGGCCGCCCTCGCGGGTGAGGTGCAGGGCGCCGTTTTCGGTGGAGAAGGGAACGCCCAGTTCCTGCAGCCAGGCGATGGCGGCCGGTGCGTTTTCCACCGTGAAGCGGGTGGCTTCGAGATCGCAGAGGCCGGCGCCTGCGACCAGGGTGTCGTCCACGTGCGAGGCGTAGCTGTCGCCTTCGGCCAGCACGGCGGCGATGCCGCCCTGGGCCCAGTTGCTGGAGCCGTCGGAGATGCCGCGCTTGGTCACCACCGCCACGCGGTGGGTGGGCGCCAGGCGCAGGGCGGCCGTGAGACCGGCCAGGCCGCTGCCGATGATGAGGACGTCAAAGGAATGGGTGGTCATGGATTCGGGGTGTAGGCCAGGCGCACGTAAATCGGGGCAAACGCCTCGGCCTGGGTCAATTCGATCAAGGTTTCCTTGGCCAGCTCCAGCATGGCAATGAAGGTCACCACCAGCACCTGCTGGCCCCTGGACGGGTCAAAGAGTTCGCCGAATTCGACGAACTTCTTGCCCTGCAGGCGGCGCAGCACGATGCTCATGTGTTCGCGCACCGAGAGCTCTTCGCGGCTGATCTTGTGGTGCTGGACCAGCTTGGCGCGTTTGAGGATGTCGCGCCAGGCGCTTTGCAGGTCGAGCACATGCACGTCCGGAAAACGCGGTGCCAGCGCCTGCTCGACAAAAACCTGCGCACGCAGGAAATCGCGGCCGTATTGCGGCATCTCGGCCAGCCGCTGGCCGGCCAGTTTCATCTGCTCGTATTCGAGCAGGCGGCGCACCAGCTCGGCACGCGGGTCTTCGGCTTCTTCGCCCTCGGCCGTCTTTCTGGGCGGCAGCAGCATGCGTGACTTGATCTCGATCAGCATCGCGGCCATCAGCAGGTATTCGGCCGCCAGCTCCAGGTTGCTGGCGCGGATCTCGTCCACGTAGCTCAGGTACTGGCGCGTCACCGCGGCCATCGGGATGTCGAGGATGTTGAAGTTCTGCTTGCGGATCAGGTAAAGCAGCAGGTCCAGCGGGCCCTCGAAAGCTTCGAGAAAGACCTGCAGCGCATCCGGCGGGATGTACAGATCGCGCGGCAGGGTGAACAGCGGTTCACCGTACAGGCGGGCCAGCGCCACCTGGTCCACCACAGCGGGCATCACCGCGTCGAGCCCTTCGGGGGCGACGTCGAGTGTGCTGGCCTCGTTGCTCATGGGTGGGACCCGCGGGCGCGATCGGCGCTCAGGTGTGGTCGGAACCGGTCTGGTACACGTAGGGCTGCTGGGGCACGGTCGAGGCGGTGGCCTGGGACTGGAAGTCGCGGTCGACCTGCTTGTCCCACAGCAGCGAACGGCCCTCGCGCTGCTCCCGCTCCAGCTGTGGCTTGTCGGCCTTGAGCTTGTCGAGGAACTGTGTCGCGTCAGACGCGTAGTGCGGGCGGGCGAAGAAGGACATGGTGTTCGTCGGTGGGTGGGTTGGGGCTGGAGCGGCGATTTTAGCGGTCCAGGGCTTCCACCGCCCGGCTGTGCCAGTTGAGCACCGTCTGGCGCACCGTCATCCGTGCCGCCAGGTCCGGATGGGATTCGCGCACCACGTCGGCGGCAAACCGGGCCATGAAGCGCGATTTGAGCACCGCGCGGGCACGGTCCACACCGATGTCTTCATAGGGCACCGACGAAAAAAGCAGAAAACCGTCGTCCGGGATGCGCCCGGCGCGCATGTTGGCCTGGATGATGCCGGCTGCCTGCCGGATCGGATCGGCGAGATCGGGGCTGTAGGGGCCGATGATGAGCGCCACATTGGGCAGGTGCAGCCAGTCGAAGCCGCGGCCGACGCAGATGATCCACTCGCGGTGCTCGATGTCCAGCCGGCGCGTGTGGCCGCGGATGTCGGCGATGTGGGCCAGATTGCCGATCAGCAGCGGCAGCAGGTCGTGTCGGATCTGGGTGGGCATGTCGGGCAGCAACTGCTGCAGGCGCTGGGGCAGGCTGTCGATGTCCTGGGCGCCCAGATCGGCCATGTCCAGCGTCTGGCCGTCTTGCCCGTGCACGACGAGGGCGTCTTCGTCGGTCTCGAAGCCGCACACCAGGGGGTACACGCTGCCATGTCCGGCGCCGAACAGCGTGGACACTTCGCGCTGGATGTCGAAGGTGTGGGCCCGGGCGTCTGCGGTGCGGTAGTGAAATCCGGCGCAGCCGCGCCGCTCATCGCCACGCGAGTGGTGGTAGGTGATGAGCACCAGCGCCTGCCGGCCCGAGCGCATGACCTTGTCCACGCTGGCCACCAGGGTCTCACCCAGGTGGGGCCAGCCGAGCTGGAAGAAACCACCCAGGTTGCGAAACGGCTGGATGATGCCCTTGGGCGTCTGGGTGGCCACCGGGATGTTGATGCGCCCGTCCATGCATTTGAGCACCAGGATGGCCGTCGGATGGCGGGCCAGGTGGCGCTGCCGGGCCAGAGAGGCTTCGGGACTCGCGTACTCCTGGGCGTGGCGTTCGGCCAGGCCGAACAGCCAGTCGATGCGCGCTGCGATGGGCTGGTCGTGCGGCAGGGTTTGAACGGTCATGGCGGTCACCCTGCGGCTGGGGTTTTCAGTGGAAGGTGTGCAGGTGGGCGGCAAAACCCGAGCGCTCGATCAGCGATCGCGGTTGAGGGTTCACACCCACCATGCCCAGATGCCCGCCGCGCTTTTCCACCGTCCTGTGCAACTGCTCCAGTGCGTCGAGACCGGTGGTGTCGAGCGAGATCAGCTGGCTGGCGTCGAGCATCACGTTCATGCCTGCGGGGCCCTGCTCCACCGCGGTGACGATAGGATCGATCTTGGCCACGGCGCCGAAGAACAGCGAACCGTAGAGGCGGTAGGTGAGCTGGTGTTGATTGCTGGCCAGCGGGTCGGCCCGGAAGATGTCACTCTGGCGCCGCACAAAGAGGAAGCAGGCCATCACCAGGCCGAGCTCCACCGCCACGGTCAGGTCGAAGACGATGGTCACCAGGAAGGTGGACACCATCATCAGGCGGTAGTGGTTGCTGAACTGTTTGAGGCGGCCGAACTCGCGCCACTCCCCCATGTTCCAGGCCACGAACAGCAGGACGCCGGCCAGCACGGCCAGTGGTATGTGCTGGGCCATGGGGGCCGCGAGCAGCACCACCGCGGCCAGCGTCGCTGCGTGCACGATGCCGGCCACGGGCGACACCGCACCCGAGCGGATATTGGTCACGGTGCGGGCGATGGTTCCGGTGGCCGGCATGCCACCGAAGAAAGGCACCACCACGTTGGCCACGCCTTGCGCCATGAGCTCCTGGTTGGGGTCGTGCTTGGGGGTGTCGCTCAGTTGGTCGGCCACGCGGGCACACAGCAAGGACTCGATGGCGCCCAGCAGCGCGAGGGTCAGCGTGGGCGTGACCAGCAGGCGCACCGTGTCCCAGGAGAACGCCGGCAGCGCGAACGCAGGAACCCCTTGCGGAATGCCGCCAAACCGGCTGCCGATGGTGTCCACCGGCATGCTCATGGCCCAGGCCAGCAGCGAGAGCGTGACCAGCGCCACCACCGGTGCCGGCAGGCGCGAGGTGGCCTTGAGCGCGCTCACGGTGTGGATCTGGTCGAGCTGGCGGCGGAACTGCGAATCCACCGCCCACAGGCGCGGCCAGATGAAGAGGCCGATCACACACAGCGTTCCCAACCCGAACGCATAGGGGTTGAAGCTTTGCAGGTGCTGGCTGAGCGTGCCGATCTGGCCGAAGAAATCGCCCGGCATCTTGGCAATGTCCAGCCCCAGCCAGTCGCGCACCTGCGACAGCCCGATCAGCACCGCGATGCCGTTGGTGAACCCGATCACCACACTCACCGGCACGTAGCGCACCAGGGTGCCGAGCCGGAACAGGCCGAGCAGGAACAGCAGCACACCCGCGCTGGCGGTGGCGATCAGCAGGTTGGCCACGCCATAGCGCTCGACGATGCCGTAGACGATGACGATGAAGGCACCGGCCGGGCCACCGATCTGCACCGATGTGCCGCCCAGGGCGGAGATGATGAAGCCCGCGATGATGGCCGTCCACAGGCCTGCCTCGGGCTTGAGCCCGCTGGCGATGGCAAACGCCATCGCCAGCGGGAGGGCCACGATGCCCACGGTGGCACCGGCGCCCATGTCCTTGACCAGTTTCTCGCCGTTGTAGCCTTTGAGGTCGTTCAGCAATCGAGGGCGAAACGGGGCCAGCGGAGGCAGGTTTTTCAGCATGCGCAAATGTTACCTTTGGCGACGATGACCGGAACTTACAGGCAGAACGGTTCTGGATGGGGGTTTACACTGATTTTTCCGTTGCAAACGGCATGAAGGGGCACCCGACCATGAAAAGCCATCCACACCGATTCGCTGCGCTGACCCTGGCGCTCGGCCTCCTGCTGGGCGTGACGGCCTGCGACCCGCAGAACATCAGCGAACTGGAAGAAGGCGTTTCCACCGAGGCCGATGTGCGCGAGCGGTTCGGCGCGCCCGAAGCGGTGTGGGAGGGCGACGACGGGGCTCAGATCTATGAGTACAACCGGCAGCCCGCCGGGTATCAGAACTACCAGATCACCATCGGGGCCGACGGCAAGATGGCCGCGCTGCGCCAGGTGCTCGCGCCACACAACTTCGAGCGCATCCAGCCCGGCATGCCGATGGAGGAGGTGCGGCGCATGCTGGGCAAGCCGATGAAAATCACGCCTTACGCGCTGAAGCAGGAGACCCACTACGACTGGCGTTACCGGGATGGTCCGAACGAAGGCGACGCCAAGCTGTTCACGGTGGTGTTCAACCCCGATCTGCGGGTGGTCTCCACGATGTCGGTGCGTGATCCGGATCTGGATCGCAGCCGCTGAGCCCGCTCAGTCGGCTCGCAGGCGCTGCCAGTCATCCAGCGCCGGGCGCATCACCAGCAACAGCAGGGTGATCGCCAGCGGCACGGTGCTGATGTAGCCCAGGTATTTGAAGCCGAGCGCACCGGCGATGCCGCCCACCAGGAAGCTCAGCACGAGTTGCGCATGCACGCGCAGGCGTTCGCGGTCAGCGCGCACCGGTCGCATGTCCGGATGCCGGTTCACGTACAGCAGCTTGCCCAGCTCGATGCCCAGATCGGTGACCAGGCCGGTCACGTGCGTGGTGCGGATGCGCGCCTGCGAGATCTTGGTGATCACGGCGTTCTGCAGTCCCATGATGTAACAGAGCAGCACCACCGTGACCGGCAGGAACACGGTGTGCCACAGGCTCATGGCGGCGCCGAAGATGCCGAACACCAGCAGCAGCACCGCTTCGATCAGCAGTGGCAGGCCGTAGGCGCTGCGCAGCTGCAGCCGCATGCCCCAGTTCACCAGCCAGGCGGTGCTCATGGCGCCCAGCAGAAAGGCCAGTACCGCGGCCAGTGCGGCGCCGGCCAGCACGAACTGGCCGAGCACCAGGTTGTCGGCCATGGCCGAGACCATGCCCGTCATGTGCGAGGTGTACTGGCCCACCGCCAGAAAACCGCCCGCGTTGGTCGCACCGGCCACGAAAGCCAGCACGGTGCCGAGCTTCAGGTCGGCCTGCGGCGTGCGCTTGAGGCTGGTGAAACCGCGGATGGGCTCGAACATCGATGGCGGTCAGTGGATCCGCATGCCCGGCTGGGCGCCCGGCCAGGGGTTGAGGATGTGGATGCCGGGCTGGGCCTTTTCGTCGGCGTGACTGGCTGCGAGCACCATGCCCTCGCTGACGCCGAACTTCATCTTGCGTGGCGCCAGGTTGGCGACCATCACGGTGAGTTTGCCCACCAGGTCTTCTGGCTTGTACATGCTGGCGATGCCGCTGAACACGTTGCGCGTGCGGCCTTCTCCCACGTCGAGTGTGAGGCGCAGCAGTTTGGTGGAGCCTTCCACCGCTTCGCAGTTGACGATCTGCGCGATGCGCAGGTCGATCCTGGCGAAGTCGTCGATGCCGATGGTGTCGGCGATGGGTTCACCACCGGGGACGATCTTCGGCTCTTCGGGCGCTGGTGGCGGTTCAAACAAGGCGTCGAGCTGCTTCACGTCCACGCGTTGCATCAGGTGCTGGTAGGCGCCGATGGCGTGGCCGGCGCCGAGCAGGCGGTTCGCGTCGGCGAACACCATCGGGGCGGTGTTGAGGAAGGCTTCCACGTCTTTCGCCAGCGCGGGCAGCACGGGCTTGAGGTAGAGCGTGAGCAGGCGGAAGGCTTCGATGCAGGTGGTGCACACGTCGTGCAGCCGGCCTTCCATGCCTTCTTTTTTCGCCAGTTCCCAGGGCTTGTTCTGATCCACGTAGGCGTTCACACGGTCGGCCAGCAGCATGATCTCGCGCAGGGCCTTGCCGTATTCGCGCTCGGCGTACAGCTCGGTGATGCTGGGGGCGGCCACTTCCAGGTGGTCCAGCAGCGCGTCGCCGTCGGCCGAGACCTCGCCCAGCTTCCCATCGAAACGCTTGGCGATGAAGCCTGCGGCGCGCGATGCGATGTTGATGTACTTGCCCACCAGGTCGCTGTTGACCCGGGCCATGAAGTCTTCGGGGTTGAAGTCCACGTCCTCGTTTTTGCCGCTGAGCTTGGCCGCGAGGTAATACCGCAGCCACTCGGGGTTCATGCCGAGCTCCAGGTATTTGAGCGGGTTCAGGCCGGTACCCCGGCTCTTGCTCATCTTCTCGCCGTTGTTGATGGTGAGGAAGCCGTGCACGAACACGGCGTTGGGCACCTTGCGGCCGCTGAACTTGAGCATCGCGGGCCAGAACAGGGTGTGGAAGGTGATGATGTCCTTGCCGATGAAGTGGAACTGCTCGGTGGTGGGGTCGGCCATGAAGGCGTCGTAGTCACGGCCGGTCTTGCTGAAGTGGTTCTTGAGCGAAGCGAGGTAGCCGATGGGCGCGTCCAGCCAGACGTAGAAGTACTTGCCCGGTGCGTCAGGGATCTCGATGCCGAAATAGGGCGCATCGCGGCTGATGTCCCAGTCGCCCATCCTGGGCTTGCCGTCTTCGCCAGGCTCGATCCACTCGGCGATCTTGTTCAGCACCTCGGGCTGCACCGCGCCGCTCTGCGTCCACTGGTCGAGGAAGGCGAGGCAGCGCGGGTCGGACAGCTTGAAGAAAAAGTGCTCCGAGCTTTTCAGCACCGGCTGGGCGCCGGAGAGCGCCGAATACGGGTTCTTCAGCTCGGTGGGTGCGTAGACGGCGCCGCAGACCTCGCAGTTGTCACCGTACTGGTCCTTGGCGCCGCACTTGGGGCACTCACCCTTGATGAAACGGTCGGGCAGGAACATGTTCTTCTGTGGGTCGAAGAACTGTTCGATGGTGCGGGTTTCGATCAGATCATTGGCCTTGAGCGCGCGGTAGATCTCCTGCGCCAGCTCGTGGTTTTCCGGGCCGTCGGTGCTGTGCCAGTTGTCGAAGCCGATGTGGAAACCGTCCAGGTAGGGCTTGCGCCCGGCGGCGATGTCGGCCACGAACTGCTGCGGTGTCTTGCCGGCCTTTTCGGCCGCGATCATGATCGGCGCACCGTGCGCGTCGTCGGCGCAGACGAAGTGCACCTCGTGGCCCTGCATGCGCTGGAAACGCACCCAGATGTCGGCCTGGATGTATTCCATGATGTGGCCGATGTGGAAATGGCCGTTGGCATAGGGCAGGGCGGTGGTGACGAACAGGCGACGCGGGCTCATGGCTGGGGGCTTTCTTTCGGGGGAACCCGTGATTTTAGGCGGCCCCGGTCGCCAGCGCCTGACGCGTCAAGCCCTCACGTCCGCTGTGTGTTTGCCCGTGCGGCGGTGGGTGTGGCATCGGGGCGTTAGACTTCGGGCCACTTCTGCATATCCACCCACGTCTTTCCCTCAGGAGATCTTTCGATGGCCGTCGACCAACAAGCGCTGCTCAATGCCCTGCAGACCGTGACCGACCCGAACACGGGCAAGGACTTTGTGTCCACCAAGGCACTGAAGAACCTGAACGAGCAGTACGGAGACGTGTCGTTCGATGTCGAACTCGGCTATCCGGCCAAGAGCCAGATGCCTGCCTTGCGTCGCGCCCTGATCACGGCCGCCAAGTCGGTGGACGGGGTGGAGAACGTGTCGATCAACATGACCAGCAAGATCATTTCGCACGCGGTGCAGCGCGGCGTGCAGCTGCTGCCGAGCGTGAAGAACATCATCGCCGTGGCCTCGGGCAAGGGCGGCGTGGGCAAGAGCACCACGGCGGTCAACCTGGCGCTGGCGTTGTCCGCCGAGGGCGCCAAGGTCGGCATCCTGGACGCCGACATCTACGGTCCCAGCCAGCCCATGATGATGGGTGTGGAAGGCCGGCCTGAAAGCGCCGATGGCAAGACCATGGAGCCGCTGGAGAACTACGGCGTGCAGGTGATCTCGATCGGGTTCCTGGTCGACAAGGACGAAGCCATGATCTGGCGCGGCCCGATGGCCACGCAGGCGCTGGAGCAGTTGCTGCGCCAGACCAACTGGAAAGACCTGGACTACCTGATCGTCGACATGCCACCCGGTACCGGCGACATCCAGCTCACGCTGAGCCAGCGCGTGCCGCTGACCGGCGCGGTGATCGTGACCACGCCGCAGGACATTGCCCTGCTCGACGCTCGCAAGGGCATCAAGATGTTCGAGAAGGTGGGTGTGCCCATCCTCGGCATCGTGGAAAACATGGCGGTCTACTGCTGCCCCAACTGCGGTCACACCGAACACATTTTCGGCGCCGATGGCGGCAAGAAAATGGCGGCCGAATACGACATGGACTACCTCGGCGCGCTGCCGCTGAACATGTCGATCCGGGTGCAGGCCGACAGCGGCATGCCCACCGTGGTGTCCGACCCCGATGGCGAGATCGCCGAGATCTACAAGACGGTGGCGCGCCAGGTGGCGATCAAGATCGCGAAGCAGGCCAAGGACTTTTCCTCGAAGTTTCCGAGCATCAAGATTTCGAAAGAGACCTGAAGCCGGCCGGGTGTCACTCCAGCAAAAAGGGCCCGCAGATGCGGGCCCTTTTTGCTGAGGGAGCGCTGGCTCCCGGTGTTTACCGACCGGCCAGCTGCATCAGGTCGCCTTCGGTGAGCACACCCGCGTTGAAGCGCAAGCGCAGGAAGGCGAGCAGGTGGGCGTAGCGGGCATCCGCCAGTTCGCGTTCGGCGGTCACCAGTCGCTCGCGGGCGTTGAGCACGTCGAGGTTGGTGCGCACCCCGGCGGCCGTGCTCTTGATGGTCGCGTCGACGGCGATGCGACCGGATTCCACGGCCTGCTCCAGCGCTTGCACGCGCAAGGTGGTGGATTGCTGAAGGCGGAGCTGGCGGTTCAGTTCCAGCAGCACCTCGTCCACGCGGGCGTCCATCTCGGCCTGGGCCTGAGCCAAGCGGGCCGCCACCTGGCGGGTTCTGGCCGACACGGCTCCGCCCGAATACAGCGGTATGTTGAGCTCCACGCCCACCACATGGTTGGTGGTCCGCCGGCGGGTGCTGAGGTGCTGCTCGGCGTTGAACCGGGAGCTGGAGGTGGCGGCGGAACTGGACGTGGTGGTGTAGTTCGAGTTGACGCTCTCGTTCAGGATGGGGGCCGAGCCGGTCGACACGCTGGACGTGGAGCCGGTGGTGGAGCTCGCGCTGGTGGAGTCGCTGACGCTCGTGGTGGTGTTCGAGATCGGGTTGACGTTGGAGCGGAAGTTGTCGCGTCCCACGGACGCCACCAGATCCAGTCGGGGATAGTGGCCGCTTTCAGCCTTGCTGACCTCCTGGTGGGCCGCCTCGACCTGGTAGCGCAGGGCTTCCAGCAGACCGTTCTGCGTCAGGGCCAGTCCGTGCCAGTCTTCAGGGGTGGAGGCCAGGGTCGACGAGGTGACGATGTCGGTTTTCAGGGGGGCGAAAGAGGTTGCCCGAACACCGGTCATCGCGATGAGGCGGTTGCGGGCGACCAGCAGCGCGTCTTCGGCCTCGATGAGTTGGGCCTCTGCGAGCGCGCGCTTGGCCCGGGTTTCCAGCACATCGGTCAAGGTGCCTTCGCCACTGGAGAGCATGCGCTCGTTGGTGGTCTGCTGCTCGGTCAGGGTGACGAGCTGGGTGAGCACGAGCCGCCGGCTCTCTTCGGCAAAAAGGGCACCCGCGTAGACCTCGGCCACCCGGACCATGAGCTCCTGCTGCTGGCTCCGGAACCGGGCTTCGCTGGCGGCGCTCAGGGCCTTGCCCTGGCGGTAGCCGGCCATGGCGCCGAAGTTGATCAGGGGCTGGCGCAGTTGCAGGGCTGTTCGGGTGTCCCGGAACTTGTTGGTTTCGATCTCGGTTTCGTCAACGGTCGAGTGCCCGGTGCTGTCCGTGTGGGTGTCGGTTTCCGAATCCGTGACACGGCGCTGCGATTCCCGGGGCTGGCCGGCGAGGGGTCCGGTGAATGCATTGGACGTCTGCAGCCGGTCGTTGGTGATGGTGCTGGTGCTGGTGGCCGTGCTGCTCTGGGTGGCTTCGGTGGATGCGGTGACCTGGCCCTGGGTTGACCGCGTGGTGTTCCGGTTGGTGGAATAGGTGGCGGCGATGCTGGGCAGCAGTTGTGCCCGCCCGAGGATTTTTTCTTCCCTGCCTGCATCGAGCGCTGCGATCGCGGCGCGGAAGGTGGGATCGTTCAGGCGCGCGGCCTCGTAGGCACGGGCCAGGTCCAGCGCTTCGGCGCCGGCAGAGGTGGCCCAGGCCAGCGCCACGTTCAGGCAGATCAGGCGCATCCGCCGCTGCGCGGATCGGGTGCTGGGGCGAATGAGGTCGGCGTCCACGGTGCTCACTCCTCGGTCATGGACATGCGGAAGTTGTCGCGCAGGGGGCGCAGGAGGTAGTTCATGAGTGTTCGCTCGCCGGTGCGCACGAACAGTTCGACCGGCATGCCGGGGCGCACCTGCAGATCGGCGAGCAGCTTGCGGCCTTCGGGTGTGACCTCGGCACGCATGCGGTAGTAGGGCATGCCGGTCTGTTCGTCGACCAGGCGGTCGGGCGAGACCTGCGTGACGATGCCAGGGATGCGTGGCGTGGTGTTCTGGTTGAAGGCCGAGAAAATCAGTTCGACCGGCAACTTCGGGTGCACCGAATCGATGAGGTGCACCGGCACCTGGCCTTCAACGATCAGGGGCTCGTCCAGCGGAACGATGTCCATCATGCGAAAGCCGGGCGAGACCACGCCGCCTTCGGTGAAGATGCTGACATCGGCCACCATGCCGCTGACCGGGGCCTTCACGTCGGCGTTGTTCAGTTCATAGTCCAGCCCCTCCAGCCGGCTGCGCAGCGCATCCACCTGCTGCTGGATTTCGGTGAGCTGGGTGCGCACTTCTTTCTGGTAGTCCTGCTGGCGCAACAGGGCCCGCAGGCGCAGTTCGCTGACCTGGCTCTGGTTGCGGCCGAGGTTGCCCGTGTCTTCCGCGATGGAGGCTTCAATCTGGGCGTGATTGCGTTCCAGTTCCAGCAAGCGGTTGCGTGGCATGTAGCCGTCTTTGGCCAGGTCGCGCATGCCGTCGATCTGCTGCTGGAGCAATCGCAGTTGCAGCAGCTTGCCCTGGCGCGACTCTTCGACACCGGCGGCGTAGGCGTTCAGACCGAAGATGTTCTGCTCTGTGGCGGCCAGATCGCTGCGCAATGCACCCTGGCGGGACTCGAAGAGCTGTTTTTGAACGGCGAGCGTGGTGGCCACGCGCGGATCGTTGCCGCTGGCCTGGATGTCGGGTGGAAACACCAGGCTGGGGCGCCCGTCGCGTTCAGCCAGCAAGCGGGCTTCGGTGATGCGCGCGGCCAGGAACTGGATGCGGGTGATTTCGGCGTTGGCCCGGGCCTGCACGCTGTTCATGCGCACCAGCGGTTGCCCGGCGGTGACGGTGTCGCCTTCCCTGACGAAAATCTCGTCAACCGTGCCGCCGGTGAGGTGTTGCACGGCCTTCTTGTTGCCGGCGACGGTGACCGTGCCGCCCATGGGAACGCCCTTGTCCAGCGGCGCAAACGTCGCCCAGATCAGGAAGCTGCCCAGACCCAAGAGCACGAGCCACCAGCCCAGACGGGCATGCGAGCGGACGTCGGTCTTGACCGGGTTGTCCTCTTCTTCTGACCGGATGTGGGCGTCGGTCACGGCCATGGCGTTGGTGGTCATCGTGTGGGCACTCCGGAAGTGATCGGTTCGACGGCGGGTTCAGGCGGTCTCGCCGGTGGCGGGCGCCGCCGGGGCCGTGGGGGCGGGGGGGGCGACTGTCTTGTCGGTGATGGGGCCCGGTGGCTGTGCGGGTGTGGCGGCGGCCGGGTTCTGCACCGCCAGGCGCGGCGGCGCAGCCCCATTGGCGCCTTGCGCCTGCTGGGTGGCCTTGGCCAGATCGAGAAGCACCTGTTTGGTCGGGCCGAACATCTGGGGCATGCCGTCGCGCAGGAACAGCAGTTTGTTGGTGATGCCGATGGCGTTGGTCCGGTGCGTGATGATCACCAGCGTCTTGCCGCGTTTGCGCAGGTCGGCAATCGCCGAGAGCAGCGCCTGTTCGCCCGTGTCGTCGAGGTTGGAGTTGGGTTCGTCCAGCACGATCAGCGACGGGTCGTCGTACATCGCCCGGGCCAACCCGATGCGCTGTTTCTGACCTCCCGAAAGGCCCGCGCCACCGTCGCCCAGCGGCGTGTCGTAGCCTTGCGGCAGGCGCAGGATCATGTCGTGCACACCCGCGCGCTCGGCGGCCTGGATCACCTTGAGCGAGTCCACTTCGCCAAAACGCGCAATGTTTTCGGCCACGGTGCCACCGAAGAGTTCGATGTCCTGCGGCAGATAGCCCACGTACGGGCCCAGTTCGGCCTTGTTCCACTGGAACACGTCGGCACCATCCAGGCGGACCTTGCCGGCGGCGGCCGGCCAGACGCCCACCAGCAGGCGCGCGAGGGTGGACTTGCCCGAACCGCTGGGGCCGATGACACCGACCACATCACCCGCGGCCACCGTGAGGCTCAGGTTGCGCAGGGCGGGCATGTTGGAGCCCGGTGGCACGGCCGTCACGCCTTCGAGAGAAAGGTTGCCCAGCGGCTTGGGCAGGGGCATGCCTTCGCGGCGGGCCGGGTTGCTGGCCAGCAGTTCGCTCAGGCGCTGGTAGGCGCTGCGGGTGGACGACCAGCCTTTCCAGACGTTGATGAGCTGGTCGACCGGCGCCAGTGCGCGGCCCATGAGGATGGAGCCGACGATCATCATGCCGGGGGTGATGCGGTTTTCCAGCGCCAGCAACGCGCCCAGGCCCAGGATCAGCGACTGCAGCGAGATGCGCACGAACTTGCTGGTGGCGGTGACGATGCCCGCCTTTTCGCTGGCTTCGGCCTGCAGCTGCAGGAAGCGGCCGTGCAGCTTGAACCAGCGCGACATCAGGTTGGGCAGCATGCCCATGGCCTGGATGACTTCGGCGTTGCGCAGGTTGTTGGTGGCCAGCGCGCCGGCGGTCACGGCCATGCCGTTGGCTTCGGCCAGCGGTTTGCGCGAAACAACCTCGTTGACGTAGGCCAGGATGACCAGAATGATCGTGCCCCCGACGGCGAAAACACCCAGGATCCAGTCAAACAGGAAGATGACCAGCAGGTACATCGGGAACCAGGGGGCGTCAAAAAAGGCGAACAGCGAGTTGCCGGTGAGGAACTGACGGATCGTCGTCAGGTCCTGCAGCGCCTGGCCGGCGTTGCCGCCCGACTTCTTGAGGTTCTGCTCGAAGGAGGCGGTGTACACCCGCTTGTTGAGCTTCATGTCGAGCTGGGCGCCGACGCGGATCAGCACGAAGCTGCGCACGAACTCCAGGCCGTTCATGAGCAGATACGCCCCCAGGATCATCAGGGTGAGCATGATCAGCGTTGTCTCGTTGCGGCTGGAGAGCACGCGGTCATACACCTGCAGCATGTAGAGCGAGGGCACCAGCATCAGCAGATTGATGATGGCGCTGAACACACCCACGCTGCGAAAGGCACCCCGAAAACCCGCCAGGGCCTGTCCGATTTCGTTGTTGGGCAATTTCAGGCTGGAAAACATGGTCAGCAGCGGATCCTCGCCGGGGAAGTCTTTCGTGTTCAGTCACTGTAATCGAACACTGTCACCCATGCTTGTGTCGTAAACCCCATGCGGTCAATTGCATCACCACTTTGGCGCAAATGCGGGGCTTTGTCGATGTTCGGCGGCACCTGGCGATGCGGTTGGCTTCTTGCAAGTGCCTGCCGGCGGACTCACCACGCTTTGGGGGGGCGGGCATTCGGGCAACGGTTGCGGAAGACGCCACAATCGCGCCCTTCCCATGCCACTTCATCTTGCCCCCCGCGCCCGCCGGATCGTTCAGGCGGTTCTTTACGAAACCTTCGCCGTCACTTTTGTCGCTCCGGTGCTCGTGTTCGTGTTTGGACAGGCGCCGCTGTCGTCGCTGGCGTTCACGCTCACCATGTCGAGCATCGCGCTGGCCTGGAACTGCGGGTTCAACTTCTTCTTCGAGCGCTGGGAAGCACGGCAGCCGGTCAAGGGCCGCTCGCGTTGGCGGCGGGCGGCATCGGCTTCGAAGTTGGGCTGGCGATGATCCTGGTGCCGGTGATGGCCATCTGGCTCGGCCGCTCGTTGTGGGCGGCGCTGGTGGCCAACCTGGGCCTGCTGCTGTTTTTCCTGGTCTATACGGTGGTCTTCACCTGGCTCTTCGACCGCGTGTTTGGCCTGCCCGCATCGGCGCTGGCGCGCCCTGACGCCGGCGCCTTCTGACTGAGGGTGTCAGCCGGTCGCAGCCGGCATCAGTAGCGCAAGCGTCCCGCGGCGTCGATGATCGCCAGCTCCACGTAGTTGGAGCCGTTGTGTGATCGGGGCGAGTACTGGGCCGTGAAACGGCCGAACGCGAGCTCACCCGCGCCTTCCATGACCCGGATGAAGCTGGCGGTGCTCAGCTCCCGTCCCGTGCGCCGGAGGCCTTCGACCAGCAGGCGGGCGTGCACGAAACCTTCGAACTGGGAGGCTGAGGGAGGGGTGTCGGGCGACCTGGCGGCGTGCAGCTTCAGGTATTCGGTCACCACGGGTACTGCGTTGTTGCGCAGCGAGGGCATGATCTGCGCGAGCACGATGCCGCGCGCCTTGTCTTTCAGCACCCGGTTGATGCCATCCAGGCTGGCGACGGAGAAGCCATAGAACACCGGGCGGGTGGCGGTCGCCTGCACCGCCTGGACGTAGTTCGTGAACGTCAGTCCCGCGGTGCCGACGATGACGGCCTGGGGATTGGCCTGCGCCGTGGCGGCCGCAGCGGCCGCGAAATCGGGCGCGGCCGGATCGACCTTGACCTCGACGGCCAGCGGCAGATTCTCTGCTGCAGAGGACTTCCTGACTTCGGCCAGCAGGGCCTTGCCCAGCCCGTCGTCCTGATAGAAAAAGGCGACCCGGGTGACGCCTATCTGCTTGAGCTGGGACAGGATGCGGGTGGACTCGTTGGCGTAACCGGCACGCACGTGGAACACGTGGGGGTTGACGGTGTCACGCAAGGCCGACGCACCCGTGACCGGACCGAACAGGATGGTTTTTGTTTCCTTGAGCATCGGCAGCACGGCCGCCGTCTGGGCGGTGCCGGTGCTGTTGAAGAGCATGAACACCTTGTGTTCGTCCAGCAGCTTGCGGGAGTTCTCCACCGCGCGTTTGGGATCAAAACCGTCGTCCAGGGTGGTGAAGCTGATCTTGCGCCCGTGGATGCCGCCGGCTGCGTTGACCGCGTCGAACAGCAGCCGCGCGCCCTCGCCGTACTGCACGGTCTGCGGCCCCAGCGGGCCCGAGAGCACCTGCGAGGCGCCCAGCCGGATCTCGGTGGACGTGACGCCTTCGTCGCCTGCGTGTGCCGCCGCGGCGAGCGCAAATCCCAGTACCAGTCCCCATCTGCGCGCCATGTCGAACCCTTGTTTTCCGTTGTCTACGATGGGGTGCGAGTTTCGTTATGTTTCAGAACCAGATCAAGTCTGCGACACCCGGGTTTTCCCGGGTTTTGGGTCGTGAACGGGACGAGCGGCGTTTCAGGCGGTGTCAGCGGCGCACAAACAGGCGCTGGTTCTCCAGTTCGCGCAACTTGAAGCGCTGGATCTTGCCGGTGGCGGTCTTGGGCAGTTCGGTCATGAACTCGATGAAGCGCGGGTACTTGTAGGGCGCGAGCTTCTCTTTCACGAAGGCCTGCAGCTCGGCTTCCGTCGCCTGGGCGCCGGCCTTGAGCACCACATAGGCCTTGGTCTTGGTCAGGCCGTCGTCATCGGTCTTGCCGATCACGGCCGCTTCGAGCACGGCCGGGTGCTGCACCAGGGTGGCTTCCACTTCGAAGGGGCTGACGTAGATGCCGCTGACCTTGAGCATGTCGTCGTTGCGGCCGGCGTAGGTGTAGTAGCCGTCGGGGTCGCGGGTGTACTTGTCGCCGCTCTTGGTCCAGTTGCCCTGGAAGGTGTCACGCGATTTGGCGCGGTTGTTCCAGTACAGCAGCGCCGCGCTCGGGCCCTGGATGTAGAGGTCGCCGATCAGGTTGTGGCCGGTGATCACGCTGCCGTCTTCGTCGCGCAGCTGCACCTCGTAGCCCGGCACGGGTTTGCCGGTGGTGCCGTAGCGCACGTCGCCCGGGCGGTTGGAGAGAAAGATGTGCAGCATCTCGGTGCTGCCGATGCCGTCGATGATCTGGCAGCCGAAGTGCGCGGTCCAGCGCTCGCCGATGTCGCGCGGCAGCGCTTCGCCGGCCGACGAACACAGGCGCAGCGCGACCGCGCTTTTCGCCGGCAGGTCGGGCGCGGCCAGCATGCCGCCGTAGCCGGTGGGTGCGCCGTAGAACACCGTGGGCTGGTGGTCGACCATCCGTTTGAAAGTGGCCTGCGGCGTGGGCCGTTCGGCCATCAGCACCACGCTCGCGCCCACGCTCAGCGGAAACGACAGGCCGTTGCCCAGGCCGTAGGCGAAGAACAGCTTGGCGGCGGAGAACACGGTGTCGCTCTCCTTCAGACCCAGCACCGCCTTGCCGTAGAGCTCGGCGGTCCAGTAGAGGCTGGACTGCGTGTGCACCGTGCCCTTGGGCGCGCCGGTGGAACCGGAGGAATAGAGCCAGAAAGCCGGTTCGTCGCCGTGCGTGTCGGCGCCTTCTGCACCTGGTTCAGCGGGGGCACGGGCCGCAGCCAGCGCCGCGAAGTCGTGCGCGCCTGCGGGCAGCGGGTCCTTCGCGCGCGAGACGATGAGGTGCTTCACCTCGTGGCCGCCCGTCTCCAGTGCGGTCTGCAGCGTGGGCAGCAGTGCGGCCGAAACGAAGGCCGCCTGCGCGCGGCTGTCGGCCAGCATGTAGGCGTAGTCCTTGGCGGTCAGCAGCGTGTTCACCGCCACCGGCACCACGCCCGCGTGCAGCGCGCCCAGAAAGCTCACCACCCAGTCGCTGCAGTCGTGCATGAGCAGCAGCACGCGCTCTTCGCGCTTCAGGCCCAGCGCCTGCAGCGACCCCGAGAAGCGCTGCACCTGGTCGGCGAGCTGGCCGTAGGTGAGTGAGCCGGCGTCGTCGATCAGCGCGGTCTTGCCGGCGCGGCCGGCGTTGAGCGCGATCAGGTGGCGCGCGAAATTGAAGCGCTCGGGTGGGGCGGCGGTTTCGTGGGGCATGTCTGTCTCCTGTTTGTACTGCTGCAAAAGCGCCGTTCGGGCTGAGCCTGTCGAAGGGCTCAGGGCGAACGGGTGCTCAGGGCTTGAATGGTGTGCCGGAAGTCGCCAGCACGTCCAGTGCCGCCGTGCTGCCCTGCACCGCGCTGCGGCGGTGGTAGAAGCCCAGCGCGCGCAAACCACCCAGCTCTTCGCCGCCCCCGGCGCGGCCCGGGCCACCGTGCAGGCTCATGGGCATCACGTTGCCGTGGCCACTCTGCGCTGCGGCCACGTCGGGCGAAATGGCGTGCACGCGGCCATGGCTGGAGCCCAGCTCGGCGGCGGCGTGGGCGATGAAGGCCGGGTCTGCGCTGTAGACCGAGCTCACCAGCGAGCCTTCGCCTCGGCGGATCAGCTCCAGCGCCTGCTCCAGGCTGTCGTAGGCCATGAGCGTGGCCACGGGGCCGAACACCTCGACCTCGTGCAGCACCCGGGCCTGCGCCGGCTGCCGATGACCCAGCAGCACCGGCGCCACGCAGGCGGCCACGGCCGGGTCGGCGTCCACCAGCGCGGTGGCGCTGCCGTCGAACAGCACCTCGGCTTCGGTCTTCAGGTGGGCGATGCCGGCGATCACGCTGTCGAATTGTTCTCGGCTCACCAGCGCGCCCATGCGCGTGGTCTCGTTGCGCGGGTTGCCCACGGTGGTCTTGCCCAGCTTGGCGCCGATGGCCTGGGCGGTGGCGTCGTACAGCGCGCGCGGCACGAAGATGCGGCGGATGGCGGTGCACTTCTGGCCGCTCTTGACCGTCATCTCGCGCACCACCTCGCTCACCAGCAGGTTGAAGGCTTCGTCGCCCGCGGCGGCGGCCGGGTCGAGCAGGGCGCTGTTCAGGCTGTCGGCCTCGATGTTGCAGCGCACCGAGCGCTGCGCCACCGCCGGGTGGCTGCGGATGATGCGCGCGGTTTCGGCCGAGCCGGTGAAGCTCACCACGTCAAAGGGGCCGAGCTGGTCCATCAGGCCGGCGGACGATCCGCACACCACCGAGAGCGCGCCCGCGGGCAGGATGCCGGCGTCCACCACGTCCTTCACCATGCGCTGGGTCAGCCAGGCGGTGGCGGTGGCGGGTTTGATGATCACCGGCACGCCCGAGAGCAGGGCCGGCGCGGCCTTTTCCCAAAGGCCCCAGCTCGGGAAGTTGAAGGCGTTGATGAACAGCGCCACGCCGCGCGTGGGGCTCAGGATGTGCTGGGTCTGGAACACCGGGTCCTTGGCCATGCGGATGCGCTCGCCGTCGAGCAGCAGCTTCGCGTCGCCCAGGGCCTCGCCCTGTTTGGCGAAGTAGCCCAGGGTGAAGATGCCGCCGTCGATGTCCACCGCCGAGTCCTTGGTGGTGGTGCCGCAGTTGGCGGTGGCGATCTCGTAGTAGGCGTCGCGGTTGGTCTGCAATACCTTGACGATCTCGCCCAGCAGCGCGGCCCGCTGCCGGTAAGTGAGTGCCCGCAGGGCGGCGCCGCCCTGTTCGCGCGCGAAGGCAAAACCTTCGGCCAGGTCCAGCCCGGCGCTGCTCACGCGCACCAGCGGCGTGCCCAGCACCGGGTCGAGCAGGGTGGCGCCGTTGCCGGAGCCGTCTTGCCAGCGGCCGGCGAGGAAATTGGGAAGCAGGGGCGTTGTGGTCATGTCGGGACTCGGGTGGGTTGATCAACAGGGCTGGTCGGCGCGCGGGATTGGCGCTATAAATGCACTATTCTGCGTCTTTGGGTTCATGCATTAAAGTGCATGTTTGTCCAGAAAGCAAGTCCCCGCAGGGATAACCCTTAAATCACCGATGCCCATGAAAGAACCGGTCGCCCTTGATCTTGTGCCCGAAGCCGCATCCGGCGCTGCAGAGGCCGACGAGCCGCCACGCCACCCGTTTCTGGTGTCGCTGGGCGAGCGGGTGCGCACGCTGCGCTCGCGCCGCGGCATGACACGCAAGGCCGTGGCGCTGGCGGCGGACGTGTCAGAGCGCCACCTCGCCAACCTCGAATACGGCACCGGCAACGCCTCCATCCTGGTGCTGTTGCAGGTGGCGCAGGCACTGCAATGTTCGCTCACCGAGCTGCTGGGCGACGTGACCACCTCGTCGCCCGAATGGCTGCTGATCCGCGAGCTGCTGGAGAATCGCAACGAGGCCGATCTGAAACGCGTGCGTCTGGCCATCGGCGGCCTGCTGGATGGGCACGCCGCGCCGGTGAACGATGCCGGGCGACAGGCCCGCATCGCACTCATTGGCCTGCGCGGCGCGGGCAAGTCAACGCTGGGTCAGCGACTCGCCGACGACCTGGGCTACACCTTCATCGAGCTCAGCCGCGAGATCGAAAAATTCGCCGGCTGCAGCATCAACGAAATCCACGCGCTCTACGGTACACCGGCCTATCGCCGCTACGAACGCCGTGCGCTCGAAGAAGCGATCCAGATCTACCCCGAGGTGGTGATCGCCACACCGGGTGGCCTGGTGTCGGACGCCGCCAACTTCAACCTGCTGCTCACGCACTGCACCACCGTCTGGCTGCAGGCCGACCCCGCCGACCACATGGGCCGCGTGGCCGCGCAGGGCGACATGCGGCCCATGGCCGCCAGCCGCGAAGCCATGGAAGATTTGAAGCGCATCCTGGCCGGTCGGTCGGCCTTTTATTCCAAGGCGGACCTGCACTTCAATACCAGTGGCCAGAGCGTTGACGACGCCTTTGACGGCCTGCGCACCCAGGTTCGGGAGGTACTTGGTATTTTGTAATATGCATAAAAATGCATTGACGTTCTTAAAAAGCTGCAATATTATTCACATCATTCGGTGCCCACCGGTGAGTGATTGCAAGTCGGCACCCCTTGTATTCCCGCCCCGCGCCACCCCACAAACAGGAGACAGCCATGACCACTGCCATCACCACCGTTGACTACCGCACCGATCCCAGCCAGTACCGCCACTGGAAACTCAAGTGCGAAGGTTCGACCGCCACGCTGGCGATCGACATCGACGAAGACGCCGGCATCCGCCCCGGCTACAAGCTCAAACTCAACAGCTACGACCTGGGCGTGGACATCGAGCTGCACGACGCCCTCAACCGTATCCGCTTCGAGCACCCCGAAGTGCGCACCGTGGTGGTCACCAGCGGCAAGGACCGCGTGTTCTGCTCCGGCGCCAACATCTTCATGCTCGGTGTCTCGACCCACGCCTGGAAGGTGAACTTCTGCAAGTTCACCAACGAAACCCGCAACGGCATCGAAGACACCAGCAAACACTCCGGCCTCAAATTCCTGGCCGCCCTGAACGGCGCCTGCGCCGGTGGCGGCTACGAGCTGGCCCTGGCCTGCGACGAGATCCTGCTGGTGGACGACCGCTCCAGCGCGGTCAGCCTGCCTGAAGTGCCGCTGCTCGGCGTGCTGCCCGGCACCGGCGGCCTGACCCGCGTGACCGACAAGCGCCACGTGCGCCACGACCTGGCCGACATCTTCTGCACCACCAGCGAAGGCGTGCGCGGCCAGAAGGCCGTGGACTGGCGCCTGGTGGACGCCGTGGCCAAGCCCCAGCAGTTCGCCGCCGCCGTGAGCGAGCGCGCAACCAAGCTGGCCGCGCAGAGCGACCGCCCAGCCGATGGGAAGGGCGTGAGCCTGCCCCGCGTGGAACGCACCGACAGCGCCGACGGCATCGCCTACACCTATGTCAACGTCGCCATCGACCGCGCCAGGCGCAACGCCACCATCACCCTGAAAGCGCCGAGCGGCGCTCAGCCGACCGACATCGCCGGCATCGAAGCCGCAGGTGCCGCCTGGTACCCGCTGCAGATGGCGCGCGAACTCGACGACGCCATCCTCAACCTGCGCACCAACGAACTCGACATCGGAACCTGGGTGCTCAAGACCGAAGGCGACGCGGCCGCCGTGCTGGCCAACGACGCCCTGATGCTGGCCCACAAAGACCACTGGTTCGTGCGCGAGACCATCGGCGCGCTGCGCCGCACTTTCGCACGCCTCGATGTGTCCTCGCGCAGCCTGTTCGCGCTGATCGAAGCCGGCTCCTGCTTCGCCGGCACGCTGGCCGAGCTGGCCTTCTGCGCTGACCGCGCCTACATGCTGGCCCTGCCGGACGACGCCGACAAGGCGCCCCAGCTGCAACTGAGCGAGTTCAACTTCGGCTTTCTGCCGATGGTGAACGACCAGTCGCGCCTGCAGCGCCGTTTCTATGAAGAGACCAGCCCCATGGAAGCCGCGCGCGGCGCCATCGGCAAAGCACTTGACGCCGACGCCGCATTGGCTTTGGGCCTGGTGACCGCCGCGCCCGACGACATCGATTGGGCCGACGAAGTGCGCATGGCGCTGGAGGAGCGTGCCGCCATGTCGCCCGACGCGCTCACCGGCATGGAAGCCAACCTGCGTTTCGCGCAGAAGGAGAACATGGCCACCCGCGTCTTTGGCCGCCTCACCGCCTGGCAGAACTGGATCTTCCAGCGTCCCAACGCCGTTGGCGAGAAGGGTGCGCTGAAGGTCTACGGCAAGGGAGACAAAGCCCAGTTCGACATGAATCGGGTGTGACCCCCCCGCGCCGCGCTGCGCGCGTCACCCCCCAGGGGGCGATGCGAGTGGCCCGGCAAAGCCGGTTCCGCCGCATCCCCGATTGAAGACACCTCACCCCACCGTTCCACCCACCCGCAGGAGACCAACATGTCCACCATCGACTACAGCGACAAGATCCCCAACAACGTCAACCTGAGCGAAGACCGCACGCTGCAGCGTGCGCTGGAGCAGTGGCAGCCCAACTACCTCAAATGGTGGGACGACATGGGCCCGGACGGCTCGCAGAACTTCGACGTCTACCTGCGCACGGCGGTCAGCGTCGATCCGCAGGGCTGGGCGCAGTTCGGCCACGTCAAGATGCCCGACTACCGCTGGGGCATCTTCCTCAACCCCGCCGAAGCCGACCGCAAGATCCACTTCGGTGACCACAAAGGCGAAGCCGCCTGGCAAGACATCCCTGGCGAATACCGCGCCAACCTGCGTCGCATCATCGTGACGCAAGGCGACACCGAGCCCGCCTCGGTCGAGCAGCAGCGCCACCTGGGCCTGACCGCCCCCAGCCAGTACGACCTGCGCAACCTGTTCCAGGTGAACGTGGAAGAAGGCCGCCACCTCTGGGCCATGGTGTATTTGCTGCACAAGTACTTCGGCAAGGACGGCCGTGAAGAAGGCGAAGCCCTGCTGGAACGCAACAGCGGCAACGCCGACAACCCGCGCATCCTGGAAGCCTTCAACGAAGAGACGCCCGACTGGTTGAGCTTCTTCATGTTCACCTACTTCACCGACCGCGACGGCAAGTTCCAGCTCTGCGCCCTGGCCGAATCCAGCTTCGACCCGCTGGCCCGCACCACCAAGTTCATGCTCACCGAAGAAGCGCACCACATGTTCGTGGGCGAGTCCGGTGTCAGCCGCGTCATCAACCGCACCTGCCAGGTGATGAACGAGCTCAAGACCGACGACCCGGCCAAGCTGCGCGCCGCCGGCGTGATCGACCTGCCCACCATCCAGCGCTACCTGAACTTCCACTTCAGCGTCACCATCGACCTCTTCGGCGCCGACGAATCCAGCAACGCCGCCACCTTCTACAGCACCGGCCTCAAGGGCCGTTATGAAGAAGGCAAACGCACAGACGACCACCAGCTGCGCGGCCAGTTCTACAAGGTGCTCAACGTGCAGAACGGCCAGCTGGTCGAAAAAGAAGTGCCGATGCTCAACGCGCTCAACGAAGTGCTGCGCGACGACTACATCAAGGACAGCATCGGTGGCGTGGAACGCTGGAACAAGGTGATCGAGAAGGCAGGCATCCCGTTCCGCCTGACCGTGCCGCACAAGGCCTTCCACCGCAACATCGGCCTGCTCAAGGGCGTGAAGGTCGCACCGGATGGCCGCGTGGTGTCCGAGTCCGAATGGAACGCCAACCGCGACAACTGGCTGCCCAGCGAGGGCGACCGCGCCTTCGTCGCCAGCCTGATGGGCCGCGTGGTCGACCCCGGCAAGTTCGCCAACTGGATCGCGCCGCCGGTGATGGGCATCAACCGCCAGCCGGTGGACTTTGAGTATGTACGTTTTGGCTAACCCCCTGCGCCGCTGAAGCGGCTTCCCCCTTAAAAGGGGGACGATGCCCTGCGGCCTGGCGAAGCCAGTTCCGCGGCATCCCTGGATGGGGCACGTGCTCCGGAGAGGCGACAGACTTCGCGCAGGAAGGGGAGCTGTCTCTTACCTTGCGCGAGTACCCACGAGCGCGACGCGGTGTGGCTGGCGCAGTGAGGTCAAGGAGGAGCCGGCCGCAGGCCGGCGGGGGACACGAACGGAGTCAGCCGCGCCGTGTCGCGCGGCGCCACGCCAACGCAAAACCACTTCTCGAACCGCCAGCAGAACTCAGACCTACACTCCCAAAAAGACCACCGGAGACACCCATGAACGCGCCAGCTGAAGCGGCTGTGATCAAGCAGCACCTGATAGACCCTGAAATCTGCATCCGCTGCAACACCTGCGAGGCGATCTGCCCGGTGCAGGCGATCACGCACGACTCGCGCAACTACGTGGTTGACGTGGACAAGTGCAACTGGTGCAACGACTGCATCTCGCCGTGCCCCACCGGCTCGATCGACAACTACCGCACCATGCCGCGCATCAAGGCCTATTCGCTGGCCGAGCAGCTCAGCTGGGATAACCTGCCGGCTGAACTGTCGGCGGCCGAACGCGCCGCACTCGTGGGCGATGCAGTAGCTGAACCGGCCACCACCGAGACCGAAGCCGAAGCCGACCCCGCCGTTGAAACACCCGTCGACCCCACCGGCCAGGACACCTTCAAGTCCGCCGCCTACGGCGCCACCATCCCGCCCTGGAGCGCCGCCCACGCCTACACCAACCTCTACGGCCCCAAGGCCGCGCAGAAGACGGTGACCGCCACCGTCACCGGCAACGTGCGCGTGACCGAAGTGGGCAAACAGGCCGGCCACGACTACGACACCCACCACATCGTGCTCGACTTCGGCGGCATGCCCTTCCCGGTGCTCGAAGGCCAGAGCATCGGCATCGTGCCGCCCGGCACCGATGCCAAAGGCCGGCCGCACCACGCGCGCCAGTACTCCATTGCCAGCCCGCGCAACGGCGAACGCCCGGGCTACAACAACCTCTCGCTCACCATCAAGCGCGTGCTGGAAGACCATTCGGGTCAGCCGGTGCGCGGCGTGGCCAGCAACTTCATGTGCGACCTGCAGGTGGGCGACCAGGTCGAGGTGATCGGCCCATTCGGCACCAGCTTCCTGATGCCCAACCACCCCAAGTCCAACATCGTCATGATCTGCACCGGCACCGGTTCGGCGCCCATGCGCGCCATGACCGAGTGGCGCCGGCGCCTGCGCGCCTCGGGCAAGTTCGAGGGCGGCAAGCTGATGCTGTTCTTCGGCGCCCGCACCAAGGAAGAGCTGCCGTACTTCGGCCCCCTGCAGAACCTGCCCAAGGACTTCATCGACATCCACTTCGCCTTCAGCCGCACGCCGGGTGCGCCCAAGCGCTACGTGCAGGACGCGATGCGCGAACGCGCCGCCGACCTCGCCGTGCTGCTGCAGGATTCCAACACCTACTTTTACGTGTGCGGCCTGAAGAGCATGGAAGAAGGTGTGGTGCTGGCGCTGCACGACGTGGCCAACCAGGCCGGTCTGAACTGGGACACGTTGGGCGCTTCGCTCAAGCGCGAAGGGCGCCTGCACCTGGAAACCTACTGAGCGGGCATGAGCAAAAAAGCGCTCAGCCTCTGAAGCCTCGCCGGGCCATGCGTCCGGGCCTCGGGTTTTCCCGCGCAAGACACCAAGGGTGCTGGGGTGAACCCGGTGGGTCGTGCGGCGCCGCTGGGCGATGGCTTACATTGCGGGTCTGCCCATGACAACCGAACCCATCCAGACCTCAACCCCACACCGCCCGGCCATCGAGGTGGATGTGGTCATGCGCCGCGAACCCGTCAGTGGCCCCATGAGCCGCTGGCAGCCCTGGCGCTGGGTGCTCGCCGATGTGCTGCCCTGCGGCAGCCCCGAAGACACCGGATCCGCCACGCCCGACACGCTGCACGAGCCGCAGGCCGTCGAGCCCTTGCAGCCCGCGGCCGATCCGTCATCCACCCACTGGCTGTTCCCGCGCTTTCGCGTCGAACTGTTCCGCGATGACGCCGAAGGGTATTTCCTCAACCTGAACAGCCCCCAGCCCTGTTTCTGGGTCGTCTGGCGCGCCGACGAGGAGCGGCTGCTCGATGGCGAGCCCATGGCGGTGCCGCAGACCGTGACGCTGAGCTACCACGACGCCGGGCGCTGGCTCGACGCGCAGGAGCGTGTGGACCAGGTCGCGGCGGCCGACGAGGTGGTGGACTGGCTGCGCGCTTTCGTCGATGCCACCTACCAGCCCGAACCCAAACGCCGCAAGCGGCCCGACAGCTTCAAGCCGCTGACCGACCGCTTCGGTCAGCCAGTGCGCATCTCCACCGAAAAACACGGCACAGGTCCGAAACCATGACACTTCGCATCGGCATCAGCGCCCGTCTGCTGCACCACCCCCCGGCCGGTCTGGGGCTGCCGCAGAAGCGGCTGCAGTTTCTGGAAAGCACGATGGCGCACTGGATCATGGCCCACCGCGCTATCGCGCTGATGGTGCCCTTCGTCGACGAGGAGAGCCCCTTGTCGGCCAACCGCGCGCCCATGACCGAGATCGTTGACCTGCTCGACGGGCTGGTCTTGCAGGGCGGCATCGACATCTGTCCGGAGGCCTATGGCGAAACGCTGCGCGACCCGGCCTGGGCCGGCGACGCCATCCGCGACCGCTATGAGCTCAATCTGCTGCGCGGTTTCGTGGATGCGGGCAAGCCGGTGTTCGGGGTGTGCCGGGGCGCACAGCTCATCAATGTCTATTTTGGTGGCAGCCTGGTGCAGGACATACCGTCTCAGCGCCCCGGGGCAACCCACCACCAGGACACCACGCGCTACGAACGGCTGATACACGACGTGCAATTCGAAACCGGCTCCACGCTGCACCGCCTGTACGGCAACAGCGCGCCGCACCGTGTCACCAGCATCCACCACCAGTGTGTGGACCGGCTGGGCGAGGGGCTGGTGGTGGAAGCCATCAGTACGCAGGACGGCATCATCGAAGCCATCCGCCACACCGGTCCTGGCTATGTGTTCGGTGTGCAGTGGCATCCCGAGTTCCACCTCACGCCGGGTGAAGAGATGCAGGGCCTGCTCGACAGTGGTCCGATGATGATGGACTTTCTGCGCGCCGCGCGCGCCCGGGCCGACCGCCACCAGAGCGGCGCGGCCGAGGTGCACCCCGGCCTGCCCCTGCCTGCGCGAACATGACGTCCGAAGACGACAACTTCTTCTCGCGCTGGTCGCGCCGCAAGGTGCAGGTGCGCACCGGGCAACCCTTGCCCGCCGAGCCGCCGGCGCCCGAGCCCGTGGCGGCCGTGGCACCGGTGGTGGCACCGGTGATTGTGCCAGGTGCCGTCGACGGTCTGGTGCCGGCCGGGTTGCCGCCCACGCTGCCCGCCGAGCCGGCAGAACCGCCGCCCGCACTCACGCTGGACGACGTGGCCCGCCTGTCGCTGGACGGTGACTTCAAGCCCTTCGTGGCGCGCGGCGTGCCGGCGGACGTGCGCAACGCCGCGGTGAAAAAGCTCTTCACCGACCCGCACTACAACGTGATGGACGGGCTCGACATCTACATCGACGATTATTCGAAGCCCAGCCCGCTGTCCGCCGTCGAAATGGCCAAGATGGTCGGCGCACAATTCCTGAAACTGGTGGACGACCCCAACGAAGTGAAAACCCCGGCGGCGGCCTCCATTGCCGCCGTCCAAGAACACGCCGCAGAGCCCGAAGAGGCTCAGGCACCCCAGGCCGGTGCGCCCGAACAGGTCGCCCAGCCGGAACCACAAGAAACCCACGATGACCACGCTGATCTGCAACTGCAACCAGACCATGCCCCTGAACCCCCAGGCCCTGGGCCAGGCGCTGGATGAAGACCTGACCCTGCACACCACGCTCTGCCGCCGCGACGCACCCGCCTTCCAGAAGGCCTGCCGCAGCAGCGACGAGCTGGTGGTGGCCTGCACGCAGGAAAGCCGGCTGTTTGCCGAACTCTCGGAGCAGACCGAGGGCGCGGTCTCTCTCGATGTGCGGCCGATCCGCTTCGTCAACATCCGCGAGACCGGGGGCTGGGGCCGCGAGGCCGCGATGGCCACACCCAAGATGGCTGCGCTGCTCGCCGCCGCCCGCCTGCCCGACGCCGAACCCGTGCCCACGGTGACCTACACCAGCGAAGGCCGGCTGCTGATCATCGGGGCGCTGGAAGACGCCGAACGCGCCGCCGGGCTGGTGAGCGATGCGCTGGACGTGACCCTCATGGCCGTGGGTGGCGCGGGCATGCAGGCGCGCCGCTACCCCGTCATCGGCGGTGACGCGCCGCACATCAGCGGCTGGCTCGGCGCCTTCGACGTGAGCTGGACCACCCGCAACCCGATCGACCTCGACCTCTGCACGCGCTGCAACGCCTGCATCGCCGCCTGCCCCGAAGACGCCATCGGCCTGGACTACCAGATCGACATGGACCGCTGCCGCTCGCACCGCGCCTGCGTCAAGGCCTGCGAAGCCGTGGGGGCCATCAACTTCCAGCGCGAGCCGCAGACACACAGCGACAAGTTTGACCTGGTGCTGGACCTGCGCAAGACACCGGCCTTCAGCCAGCACGCGCTGCCGCAGGGCTACATGCACCTGCCTGGCGGCCTGAACGATGCGGCGGCCATGCAGGCGCTGATCCAGCTGCGCGACCTGGTGGGTGAGTTCGAGAAGCCGAAGTTCTTCACCTACAAGCAGAAGCTCTGCGCCCATGGCCGCAACGAGAAGGTGGGCTGCAACGCCTGCGTCGACATCTGCTCGGCCTCGGCCATCAGCAGCGACCTCAAGCGCAACCAGATCATCGTCAACCCCAACCTCTGCGTCGGCTGCGGCACCTGCACCACCGTCTGCCCCACCGGCGCGCTGAGCTACGCCTACCCGCGCGCCAGCGAGCAGGGCGTGAAGCTGCGCACCCTGCTGGCCACCTACGCCAAGGCGGGGGGGAGAGACGCGGCTTTTCTGCTGCACAGCCAGGAAGCCGGGGCCGCACTGATCGGCGATCTGGGCCGTGCCGCCGCGCTCGACAAATCGGTGCGCGGCGTGCCCGCGCGCGTGATCCCGCTGCCGCTGTGGCACACCGCGTCGACCGGGCTGGACGTGTGGCTCACCACCTTCGCCTACGGTGCCTCGCAGGTCTGGGTGCTGATGACCGGCGAGGAAGCGCCACAGTACCGCGACGCGCTGCGCGAGCAGATGGCGGTGGCGCAGGCCATCGTGAGCGGCCTGGGTTACAGCGGGCGCCACTTCAAGCTGATCGAGGCCCGCGATGCACGCGACCTGATGGCGCTTGACGTCGAACTGGGCGAAGCGCCGGCCCAGGGCGTGAAGCGCCGCGCCAGCTTTGCGGTTCAGGCCGAGAAGCGCGCCACGCTGGAACTGGCCCTGGACCACCTGGTGCAGGACAGCTCCACGCACGCCCGCGCCGCCGACACCATCGAACTGCCCTCGGCCTCGCCGCTGGGCACGATCAGCGTCAACCAGGACACCTGCACCCTCTGCCTGAGCTGCGTCAGCGCCTGCCCGGCCAGCGCGCTGCAGGACAACGCCGAACGCCCGCAGCTGCGCTTCATCGAGAAGAACTGTGTGCAGTGCGGCCTGTGCGAAAAGACCTGCCCCGAAAAAGCCATCACCCTGCAGCCGCGCCTGCTGCTCGGCGAGCAACGCAAGCAGCTGCGCGTGCTCAACGAAGCACAGCCGTATCAATGCATCCGCTGCAGCAAACCCTTCGGCACCCTCAAGGGCATCGAAGTCATGCTGGCCAAGCTCGGCGGCCACGCCATGTTCCAGGGCGAGGCGCTGGAGCGCCTGAAAATGTGCGGCGACTGCCGCGTGGTGGACATCTATTCGAACCCGGGCGAGACCCGCATCACCGACCTGTGACCATGAACAACCAGATTTCCGTGTCTTCTGCGCTTGACGAGGAAACCGCCCGCGCCGAAGTCTATGGCCTGTTGGCCGCGCTGTATTACGCCGCACCGTCGCCGGCGCTCATGGCACAGCTGCGCGTGGCCGTGACCGAGGCGCCCGCAGCGGGTGGTTTTCTCGAAGAACCCTGGCGCGAAGTGGTGGCCGCGGCGCGTGCGATCGACGATGCAGCCGTGGTGGCCGAGTTCGACGCCCTGTTCGGCGGCGTGGGCCGGGCCGAGGTGTTTCTGTTTGGTTCTCATTACCTCAGCGGTTTCCTGAACGAAAAGCCGCTGGCAGCCTTGCGCAGCGACCTCGCAGCGCTCGGGCTCGGGCGCGATGACACGATGTCGGAAACCGAGGACCATTTCGCCTACCTGTGCGAAGTCATGCGCTACCTGATCGCGGGCGACGAGGTCGAGGTGGCCAACCTGACGCAGCAGCAGAAGTTCTTTGTCACCCATGTGCAGCCCTGGGCACCGGCGATGTGTGACGCCATTGCGGCCCACCCCAAGGCGCGCTTCTATGCCGCACTGGCGGGGTTCACGCGCGCCTTCATCGGGGTGGAGACGCAGGGGTTCGACATGCTGGCCTGATCCCGCGGCCGCGCAGGATCACGCAACGGCACCGGGGCGGCCATCGTGGGTTCCTGCCCGCGCGGCGTCGGGTGCCCGCGGCTCGGTCAGCAGGCGCACGCTGAATGTGGCGCCGCGGCCGTCGCTGCGATTGCTTGCCGTGATGCTGCCACCGTAGCGTTCGAGCAGGCCCTGGCTGATCCACAGGCCGAGGCCGTTGCCATCGTTCTTCGTCGTGAAGAAGGGCCGGAACAGCCGCTCCTGCACGGCGGGGGCCAGCCCCGGTCCGGTGTCCTGCACGCTCAGTTCGGCACCGCAAAGGGCACTGTCCGCGGTGCACCAGTCCGTTGTCGCCAGCCGCAGCGTGCCGCCCTCCGGCATGACCTGGATGGCGTTGATCAGCAGGTTGATGATCACCTGCTGTAGCTCCTGCCGGTTGAAGCCCACGCGCTGCGTGGCCTGCAGCTCGCGCACCACCTCGATGCGGGTCTGCGCGAGCAGGTGCGCCACCAGTACCAGGCTGTCATCCACCGTGCGGTTGAGATCCAGGCTTTCCACGTAGCCCGCGTATTCGGTGGGGCGCGCGTATTGCAGCAGCTGCGTCACGATGATGCGCATGCGCTCGACCTGTTCGTCCAGCAGCCTGAGTTCGCTCTGCACTGGCCGGCTGTGTTCGCCCAGGGTTTCCCGCATCAGGTCCAGGTTGCCCTGCATCACGGCGATGGGGTTGTTGATCTCGTGCGCAATGCTGGCGGTGAGCTGGCCAATGGCCGCAAGCTTCTCGCTCTTGACGAGTTGCTGCTGCGCCAGTTGCAGCGAGGCGTTGCTGGCTTCGAGTTCGCGCGTGCGGTCGGCCACCTTGTGGTCGAGCTCTTCGCCCCAGCGCTGCAGCGCGTGCGTCTTCTCGTCGATAGCGTCGAGCAGTTGGTCCAGGTGGCCGGCGAGCGCGCCGAGTTCGTCGCGCGCGGGCAGGGCGCCGACGCGCGCCCGGTTCTCGCCGTCTTCGACGCGCTGCATGGTCTGGTTCATCTGTTGCACGGGCTTGAAGATGCTGCGCGCCCAGCGCACCGAAAACCAGGCCGACACCGCCATGACGGCGAGAAAGATCAGCCCCATCACGCCGATCATGGCCAGGCGAACGAGTCGGAACGGTGCTTCGAGGTAGCCCACGTAGAGCATGCCGATGCGCTGCCCGGTGGCGTCGAGCAGCGGGTCGTAGGCCGACACATACCAGTCGTTGACCACAAAGGCGCGGTCCAGCCAGGTCTGGCCTTCTCCCAGCACGCGGTCGCGCACGGTCTGGGAGACGCGGGTGCCGATGGCGCGCTGGTCCTGGAACAGGCGCACGTTGGTGGTGATGCGCACGTCGTCGAGGAACAGCGTGGCCGTGCCTTCGCTGCCGAAGGGCAGGGCGCCGTCGGGGTAGACGATGCGGTTGATGTGGTCGATGAAGTCGAGGTTCTGGTTGAGCAGCAGACCGCCCGCCAGCAGGGCGGTGGTGCGCCCCGCAGCGTCGCGCACCGGTTGCAGCGAGATCACGACCATGGCGCGGTCTTCGGTGGTGCGCGCATCGGGGGCGGCGTTGCGCGTGGGCACCAGCGGGATGTGCAGGCGGGGCATTAGCTGCGGCGCCATGCGGGCGATGGCCATGGTGTCGAGGCGCATGAGGCGCGCCGATCGCGATCCGGGTCCCAAGGTGGCTTCGGGCACCAGGCGCTGGAGCTCCAGCGGCAGGGCGGCATGCGGGCCGTTGTCTTCGGCACTGCCGAGCGGCTGGCCGTCGGTGCCGTAGAGCAGAAGGAAGTCCAGCCCAAGCCCTCGCCGGGCCTCGCTCAGGCGCTCGCGCAACGCCGCATCGGTCTGGCCTTGGGAGACGGTCTCGGACGGCTGCATGGCGCTCAGCAGCCGCTGCGAGCCGGCCACGCCGCGCGTGCCGCTGCCGACCTCAATCAGCACCTGGTCGAAATAGCCGCGTGCCACGGCCAGATCGCTGCGCACCTTGGTGATGAGCAGGCGGTCGTAGGTGATGTTGCTCCAGACCGCAATGGCCAGCACCAGCAGCGGGAACACCACCAGCAGCGGCAGCAGCGCCATCGCCAGCAGTTTGTTGCGCACCGAGGTGGCGAGCCAGCGGGGCTTGTAGCGGATCATGCCGGGTCAACTCCGGCGCGAAGTGCCCCCTCCAGGAACCCGGCAGAACCGGCTTTGCCAGGCCGCATCGGGTTGTCCCCTTGGTGGGGTCGCGCGAAGCGCGGCGGGGGTGCCTTCACAAGGTGTTCCATTCGGCCACGCGCCGCTCCAGCGTGCGCCGCGAAACGCCCAGCAACTGCGCGGCGCGGGTCTTGTCGCCCAGCACCGAGTCCAGCACCGCGAGGATGTGGCGTTTCTCCAGCGTGTGCAGGTCGGTCGGGCCCGCGCCGGGGGTGATGGCCTGCCGGGGCGTGTCGCCCGGGTAGAGCGCCGACACGTTGAGCGAGCCCAGGATCAGCGAACGTTCGACCAGGTTGCGCAGCTCGCGCACGTTGCCGGGCCAGTGGTACTGGCGCAGGAAGTCCATTTCCGGTTCGCTGATCTGCAGCGGCGCCACGCCGAGCGCGGGCGCGAGCTGGCCCATGAAATGCTCGACCAGCGGGGCGATGTCGTCCTTGTGCTCGCGCAGCGGCGACAACGTCAGGTCCACCACCTGCAGGCGGAAGAAGAGGTCTTTGCGGAAGCGGCCGGCCGCCACTTCATCGGCCAGGCGGCGGTTGGTCGCGGCCATGATGCGCAGGTTCACCGGCATCAGCTGTTCGCTGCCCACCGGGCGGATCTGCAGGTCTTCGATGGCGCGCAGCAGCGTGGCCTGGATGGGCAGCGGCAGCTCGGCGACTTCGTCGAGGAACAGCGTGCCACCCTGCGCGTAGTGGAACAGGCCGTCGCGTGCGCGGGTGGCGCCGGTGAACGCGCCTTTGGCATGGCCAAAGAGTTCACTCTCGATCAGCTCGGGCGAGACCGCCGCGCAGTTCACCGGCACGAAGGGACCGGCCGCGCGCGGGCCCTGTGCGTGCAGTTCGCGCGCCACGAGCTCCTTGCCCGTGCCCGATTCGCCCTGCAACAGCACCGTGCTGTTCACCGGCGCCACGCGGGCGATGGCTTCGCGCAGCTGCTGCATCGCGGTGGAATCGCCGACCAGCGCCGGGCCGCCCATGGCCAGCGGCGCCACGGCGCGCTTGAGCACGAAGTTCTCGCGGCGCAGGCGCGAGCGCTCGTAGCAATGTTTCACGGCGTTGAGGATCTGCGGCACCCGGAAAGGCTTGAGGATGAAGTCCGAGGCACCGGCGCGCAGGGCCTCGATGGCGGTGTCCAGATCGGCAAACGCGGTGATCAGGATCACCTCGCCGGTGAAGCCTTGCTCGCGCAGTTCCTTGAGCCAGCGCACGCCGTTCTTGCCGGGCAGGGATATGTCGAGGATCACCAGATCGGCGTGGTGGCCACGCAGCCATTCCGCGCCTTCTTCGGCGCTGCTCGCGCTCATCACGAACTGGCAACGCGGGGCGAGGGTCTTGACCAGGAAGTTGAGCATGCCCTGTTCGTCGTCGACGATCAGGATCGACCAGTCGGGCCAGCCTTCGAGGTTCTTTTCGGGGAAGGGGGTGAATGAGGTGGGTTCCACCGCGGAGGATTCTACGGATAAAGCCGATCAAAACACTGGGTCATTGACCAATACACGACACCTGGACACGGGTTGACACAGCGGTCGTGATGGTCGGCTTGCGACAACTTGTCGCAAGCGGCTTGGACAGCTTGACGCGGGATGCGAAGCATCACGGCAACGGTATACGGGTTATCCCTGAAATTCAGCAGAGGTGCTGGGCTGTCACGCCCATGGTGACGGGCTATCTGCCAACACTGTCGCCGGATGCTTCATAAGCAAACACTGATGGCACGATTTTGGCTATGAATTTCGAAGCAGTCACCGATGCTGCAGCGCCGCATACCACCCGCATGGCAGGGTTGGGCATACCCCTGTCAAGAGTGTCAGGTCTCGCTTGCACAGAGTCGGTGCGCCGGTTAGATTCGCATATGCAAAAAGCCCACAGGTCGTTACATCCGGCGCCCTTAGGGCTTTCGATCAACCAGGAGACATGCATGAGCAAGCCCCTTCCCGAGGCCCCTCAAGGCCGCACCCGCCTGAACCGCCGCCGGCTGTTCGCCGGCGCTTCCACCGTGGGGGCCCTGGCGGCGGTCGCCACCCTCCTGCCCCGCGTGCAGACCGAAGAAACGGCCGAAGTGGCGGCCCGGCCGGCGCCTGAAAAGGGCGGTGGTTACAGCTTGTCGGACCACGTCAAGCAGTACTACAAGACCACCCAGATCTGAGCCAGCAGGAGAACCCCATGTTGCTGACCAAAAAATCCTCCACGCCCGGCGCCCACGGCGCCCGTGCACAAACCTCCTTCGTCCACAGCCTGCAGCGGGGCCTGTCGGCCGCGCTGCCCACCATGGACCGCCGCGGCTTTCTGCGCCGTTCCGGCCTCGGGGTCGGTGTGGGTCTGGCCGCCACGCAGCTCACGCTGGTGAAGAAAGCCAAGGCCGCCGAAGGCAAGTCCATCGACGGCACCGGCAAGATCGAAGTCAAGCGCACCGTCTGCACCCACTGTTCGGTGGGCTGCGCCACTGACGCGATCGTTGAAAACGGCGTCTGGGTTCGCCAGGAGCCGGTGTTCGATTCGCCGATCAACCTCGGCGCCCACTGCGCCAAGGGCGCCGCCTTGCGCGAGCACGGCCATGGCGAGTACCGCCTGCGCTACCCGATGAAGCTGGTCAATGGCAAATACCAGCGCATCAGCTGGGACGTGGCGCTCAACGAGATCACCGCCAAGATGAACGAGCTGAAAGAGGCCAGCGGTCCCGATTCGGTGTACTTTGTCGGCTCTTCGAAGCACAACAACGAGCAGGCCTACCTGCTGCGCAAGTTCGTGAGCTTCTGGGGCACCAACAACTGCGACCACCAGGCGCGCATCTGCCACTCCACCACGGTGGCCGGCGTCGCGAACACCTGGGGCTACGGTGCGATGACCAACTCGTACAACGACATGCAGAACAGCCAGTGCGCGTTGTACATCGGCTCCAACGCCGCAGAAGCGCACCCGGTGTCCATGCTGCACATGCTGCACGCCAAGGAAAACGGCTGCAAGATGATCGTGGTCGATCCGCGCTTCACCCGCACCGCGGCCAAGGCCGACGAGTACGTGCGCATCCGCTCGGGCACCGACATCCCGTTCCTGTTCGGTCTGCTGCACCACATCTTCAAGAATGGCTGGGAAGACAAGCAGTACGTCAACGACCGCGTCTATGGCATGGACAAGGTGCGTGAAGACGTGTTGGCCAAGTGGACGCCGGACAAGGTGGAAGAGGCCTGCGGCGTCAAGGAAGAGCAGATGTTCAAGGTGGCGAAGATGCTGGCCGAAGCCAAGCCCGCCACCATCGTCTGGTGCATGGGCCAGACGCAGCACTCCATCGGCAACGCCATGGTGCGCGCGTCGTGCATCCTGCAGCTGGCGCTGGGCAACGTGGGCAAGAGCGGTGGTGGCACCAACATCTTCCGTGGCCACGACAACGTGCAGGGCGCCACCGACGTCGGCCCCAACCCCGACTCGCTGCCGGGCTACTACGGCCTGGCCGCCGGCTCGTGGAAACACTTCGCCAAGGTCTGGGGCGTGGAGTACGACTGGATCAAGTCCAAGTACGCCGAAGGCATGATGGAAAAGCCCGGCATCACCGTCTCGCGCTGGATCGACGGCGTGATGGAAAACAACGAGCTGATCGACCAGGGCCCGAATCTGCGCGGCATCTTCTTCTGGGGCCATGCGCCCAACTCGCAGACGCGGGGTCTGGAGATGAAGCGGGCGATGGACAAGCTCGACCTGCTGGTGGTGGTGGACCCGTATCCCTCGGCCACGGCGTCGATGGCGGCCATGCCCGGCAAGCCCGAAGACCTCAATCCCAACCGCGCGGTGTACCTGCTGCCGGCGGCCACGCAGTTCGAAACCAGTGGCTCGTGCACCGCATCCAACCGGTCGCTGCAGTGGCGCGAGAAGGTCATTGATCCGCTGTGGGAGAGCCGCAGCGACCACATGATCATGCACCAGTTCGCCGAGAAGCTGGGCTTTGGCGCCGAGCTGTCGAAGAACTACAAGATGCAGAAGGTCAAGGGTCTGGACGAGCCCGTGCCCGAAGATATCCTGCGTGAAATCAACGCCTCGGTCTGGACCATCGGCTACACCGGGCAGAGCCCGGAGCGCCTGAAGGCGCACATGCGCAACATGGGCGCCTTCGATGTGAAGTCCCTCAAATGCAAAGGCAAAGTGGTCGACAAGGAAACCGGCTACGACATGAGCGGTGACTACTTCGGTCTGCCCTGGCCGTGTTACGGCACCGCCGCCATCAAGCACCCGGGCTCGCCCAACCTGTACGACACCTCCAAACACATCATGGAGGGCGGCGGCAACTTCCGCGCGAACTTCGGCGTCGAGCGAGAAGGCGTGAGCCTGCTGGCCGAAGACGGTTCGTACTCGGTGGGTTCGGAGATCACCACCGGTTACCCCGAGTTCGACCACGTGCTGCTGAAGAAGCTGGGCTGGTGGGACGACCTGACCGAGGCTGAGAAAACCGCCGCCGAAGGCAAGAACTGGAAGACCGACCTCTCGGGCGGCATCCAGCGCGTCACCATGGCGCACGGCTGCCATCCGTTCGGCAATGCGAAGGCCCGCGCCGTGGTGTGGAACTTCCCCGACGCGATTCCGCAGCACCGCGAACCGATCTACGGTACGCGCCCCGATCTCGTGGCCAAGTACCCCAGCCATGATGACCAGAAGAACCGCTGGCGCCTGCCGGTGCTCTACAAGTCGCTGCAGCAGAAGAACGTGGACGACAAGGTTCACGAAAAATTCCCGCTGATCATGACCTCGGGCCGCCTGGTCGAGTATGAGGGCGGTGGCGAGGAAACCCGCTCCAACCCCTGGCTGGCCGAACTGCAGCAGGAGATGTTCGTCGAGATCAACCCGGCGGCGGCGAGCGAGCGCGGCATCCGCAATGGCGAGCGCGTCTGGGTGCACACCCCCACCGGAGCACGCATCAATGTGCAGGCGCTGGTGACGGATCGCGTGGGCCCCGACACGGTGTTCCTGCCGTTCCACTTCTCGGGACACTGGCAGGGCCAGGACATGAAGCCGCACTACCCGGATGGCGCTTTCCCGGTGGTTCGCGGTGAAGCGGTGAACACGGCCACCACCTACGGTTACGACATCGTCACGATGATGCAGGAAACCAAGACGACGGTCTGCAATGTAGAGCGGGCATAACCATGACCCCCAAGCTTTTCACTTCGTGTAATGCGCTGCCCCCCGAGGGAACGCATTTTTCCTTGGGGCAGCCCGGCGGAAAAATCAGGAGAACGACACCATGGCAAGAATGAAATTCATCTGTGACGCCGAGCGTTGCATCGAGTGCAACGGCTGCGTCACGGCCTGCAAGAACGAACACGAAGTCCCGTGGGGCGTGAACCGCCGCCGCGTGGTCACCCTCAACGACGGCGTGCCGGGCGAAAAATCCATCTCGGTGGCCTGCATGCACTGCAGCGACGCACCCTGCATGGCGGTCTGCCCGGTCAACTGCTTCTACCGCACCGACGAAGGCGTGGTGCTGCACGACAAGGACGTCTGCATCGGCTGTGGCTACTGCTCGTACGCCTGCCCCTTCGGCGCACCGCAGTTTCCTTCCGAAGGCACGTTTGGCGTGCGCGGCAAGATGGACAAGTGCACCTTCTGTGCCGGAGGACCGGAAGAACATGGCAGCCAGGACGAGTTCGAGAAATACGGGCGTAACCGTCTGGCCGAAGGCAAGCTGCCGGCCTGCGCCGAGATGTGTTCGACCAAGGCCCTGATCGCTGGTGACGGCGACGTGGTGGCCGACATCTTCCGCACCCGCGTGCTGCGCCGTGGCAAGGGCGCCGAAGTCTGGGGCTGGGGCACCGCTTACGGCACCGCACAGGAGACCAAGTCATGATGAAAATCAGGATCACCATGCGTCTGCTGGCCATGATGGCGGTGCTGGGTCTGGCGGCCTGTGGCGAGCAGCCGCAGGACATGACCGGCGGTGGCGTCAAACAGGACGATGCGCCCTTCCAGGGCGTGGGCAGCAGCCAGTATGCCCAGACCGGCTGGAAGGCCGGTGACAAGGGCAGCTGGGAGCAGCAGCTCAAGAGCCGTGCCCAGTACGGCCAGAACGACTACACCCGCATGGGCGCCAAGCCTTGAAGGGACAGCCATGAACCGGCACCCCATCCTGAACTCCGCGGCCTGGCGTGGCTGGGGCGTCGCAGCCCTGCTGGCGCTCGGCGCCAGCTGGGCCAGCGCCCAGACCGCCCAGAACCCACCTGTGCCTGACGATCCGGCACCACCCGCTGCCCAGTCCGCGCCCGCGGCCGTTGGCGGCATCAAGAGCGCCAACATCTTCGAGATCGCGCCCGATGCGAGCAACGATCCGGACTACGCCAACCAGACCAACGCCCAGCGCAAGCAGGTGCAGCCGGGCAACAACGCGCCGATGTGGCGTGACGTGGGCAAGGGCGTTACCGGTTACAGCAGCCTGCCCGTCAGCCAGGCGCCGGAAGCCGGCAACCTGATCCAGCCCTTCGTGCAGTACCCGGGTTCGCGCCTCACCAACGCCGGCGAAGCCTGGCGCCAGGTGCGCAACAACTGGCTCATTCCCTATGGCGGTGCGCTGCTGTTCATCGTGTTGCTGGCCCTGGCCATCTTCTACGTGACCAAGGGTCCGCTGGGTGGGCACCTGAAGGACACCGGACGCAAGATCGAGCGCTTCACGCCCTTCGAACGCGCGGCGCACTGGTCGAACGCCATCGCCTTCGTGGTGCTGGCCATCTCGGGCATCGTGATGGCCTTCGGCAAGTTCTTCATCCTGCCGGTGATCGGCAGCACGCTGTTCGGCTGGCTCACGTTTGCGCTGAAGAACGCGCACAACTTCATGGGCCCGCTCTTCGCCGTGTCGCTGCTGATCGTGGTCGTGACCTTCATCAAGGACAACATCGCCAGCGCCGCCGACTTCGTCTGGCTGTCCAAACTGGGCGGCATGCTGGGCGACAAGGAAGTGCCTTCGCACCGCTTCAACGCCGGTGAAAAAGGTCTGTTCTGGTGGGGTGTGACCATCCCCGGCATCGTGGTGGTGGGCTCCGGCCTGTTCCTCGACAAGCTGGTGCCGGGCATGTTGTACCTGCGCGGCGACATGCAGATTGCCCACATGCTGCACATCGTGGGCGGTTTGATCATGATGGCGCTGATCATGGGCCACATCTACATGGGCACGGTCGGCACGAAGGGCGCGTACGGCGCCATGCGCACCGGCTACGTGGACGAGGCCTGGGCCAAGGAACACCACGAGCTCTGGTACGACGACGTCAAGGCCGGCAAGATCCCCGCCCAGCGCAGCCAGCCAGCCCGGTCGGCGCCCACCGCCGACGCGGTGGCCAAAGCCTGAACCCCCTCCAAGGACATTTGCGATGAAACGAATCCTGCTGATCTCCCTGTTGCTCGCCGGTTCGGCCAGCGTGATGGCCAAGCTGCCCGCACCGGTGCTGGATGACGCGGCCAAGGCCAAGGCCGAGGAAGCCAAGGCCAAGACCGCGCACGCCGGCAAGGTCGACGCCTACAAGCTCTGCCTGTCCATGGACCGCGCCGCCGCCAGCTACTTCAAGACCGCTGCGGCCAGTGGAAAGACCGTCAAGCCCGCTGCAGCGCTGCCGGCCTGTGCCGATCCGGGACCGTTCACGTATGTGGCGGCCGCCGCGACCGCCGTGGCCAAGCCGGTCGAAGCCGCGGGTGCGCATTCTCCGGCGACGACGGCCGCCAGTCCACCCAGCGGCAAGGCGCCGGCGGCTGTTCCCACTGGCAAGTGATTCGCCACGGCGCTGCCCATTCCCGGTTTGCCTGTGTTTGAAAGGGCCGCACCTTCGGTTGCCGGCCCTTTGACTTTGTTCCCCTCGAAATTGTTGTAGTCTGCTGCCATGCCTTTGCCCCACCTCACCCAGGCCCGTGCACCCTTGACCCGCGAAGTTGAGGTCATGAACCAGCATGGCCTGCGCGAGTCGATCTTCATACCCGCGGAGCGCGACCTCACGGTGTATGTGGACAAGCGCGAGCTGGTGACGCTGATGACCCTGGGTGGCCATCCCGAATGGCTGGTGCTGGGATACCTGCTCAACCAGCGGCTGGTGGCGTCGGTGGACGAGATCGAATCCATCACCGTGGACTGGGACGTGGGCGCGGCTTCGGTCAAGACCCGCCACGGCATTCACAGCATCGAGGACCGGACCGCCCACAAGGTGGTCACGACCGGCTGCGGCCAGGGCAGCGTGTTCGGCCACCTGATGGACGACGTCGACAGCATCCGCCTGCCGCCCGACGCGGTGCTGCGCCAGTCCAGTCTCTACGACATCGTCAACACCATCCGGCTGCGCGACACCACCTACAAGGTGGCGGGCTCGGTGCACGCCTGTGCGCTGTTCGTCGGCGGCGAGCTGCAGTTCTTCGTCGAGGATGTGGGGCGCCACAACGCGGTGGACACCATCGCCGGCTGGATGGCCATGCAGGAGAGCCTGCCTGGCGGTGAACGCGTGTTCTACACGACGGGCCGCCTGACCAGTGAAATGGTCATCAAGTCGGCGCAGATGGGGGTGCCGGTGGTGATCTCGCGCAGCGGCATCACGCAGATGGGGCTCGAAGTTGCCCAGCGCGTGGGGCTCTGCGCCATCGGTCGCGCGACCCACATGCGCTTCCTGTGTTATTCGCACGCGCAGCGCATCGTCTTTGATGCCGTGCCCAAGCCGCTGGTTGTGGCACCGGTGGCCGCTGTCGCCTGAGGCGCCGTTCTGCGCGGCTCTGCGGCCTCGCCCGCAGCGGGGATGCTTCGGGCATAAACTCGACTTCCTGTCGGCAGAGCCGTTCCGGCCATGCCCCGTCTACCCGTTTTTTTGAAAGTTCGCCGATGAGCCGCGACGTCCACGTCATCGATCACCCCCTGGTCCAGCACAAACTCACGCTGATGCGCCGCAAGGACACCAGCACCAAGAGTTTCCGCGAGCTGGTGCACGAACTCAGCGCCCTGCTGGCCTACGAAATCACGCGCGACATGCCGATGCAGGAGATTCAGATCGAGACCCCGCTGGAGAAAATGACCTCGCGCGTGATCGACGGCAAGAAGGTCGTGCTCGCCTCCATCCTGCGCGCGGGCAATGGTTTTCTCGACGGCATGCTGCAGGTGATTCCGGGTGCGCGCGTGGGCCACATCGGCCTTTACCGCGATCCGAAGACGCTGCAGGCGGTGGAGTACTACTTCAAGATGCCCAGTGGCATGGAAGAGCGCGACGTGATCGTGCTCGACCCCATGCTGGCCACCGGCAACTCCGCCGTGGCCGCGGTGGACCGGCTCAAGCAGACCAACCCGCGTTCGATCCGTTTCGTCTGCCTCGTGACCTGCCCCGAAGGCCTCAAGACCTTCCACGACCACCACCCGGATGTGCCGGTCTACACCCCGGCGGTGGACCGCGGCCTGAACGAGCACGGCTACATCGTGCCGGGCCTGGGCGATGCGGGCGACCGCATTTTCGGCACTAAGTGAGACCACCCCCGTCGCTTGTTCGCTTCGCGTAACCGCTCCGCCCCTCAAGGGGCAACGCGAGCGGCCTGGCGGAGCCAGTTCCGCCGCGTTCTGGGTTTTTGTGCAGCTCGCTCCGGATGCTGCGAGGTGAGTCCACCCCCATCGCTGGCTCACTCCGTGTTGCCAGCTCCGCCCCTCAAGGGGCAACGCGAGCGGCCTGGCAAAGCCAGTTCCGCCGCGTTCTGGGTTTTGTGCATCCCGCTCCGGTGGCCTCACTCGGCGCGCAGTGGCTCCACTCCCTCTCCCTCTCCCTCTGGGAGAGGGCTGGGGTGAGGGCCGGGCGCACACAGGTTTCCGGGCGGCCATCGGTCGCCTTTCCTCCCAATCCCACCACACCGCGCGGTTGATCGGCTTGCGTTAAGGTCCGCGTATGGCTGTCGCTCCTGCTCCCCTTGCTGTTTCTTTCTGGTCCCTGGGCTGGCGTTCGCTGACGCGCGACTGGCGCGCGGGTGAACTTCGGTTGCTGCTGGTCGCGGTGACGCTGGCGGTGGCGGCGCTCACCGCCGTGGGCTTCTTTGCCGACCGGCTGCAGGGCGGCCTGGCGCGCGACGCGCGGGCGCTGATCGGGGGCGATGCGGTGATCAGCAGCGACAACGCCACGCCACCCGCGTTCGCGCAGCAGGCGCAGGCGCTGGGGCTGCAGACCACGCAGACGCTGGGTTTCCCCACCATGGGCCGCGCGCGCGACGAAGACGGCGGCGCCGCCAAGCTGGTGGCGCTGAAGTCGGTGGACACCGGCTACCCCTTGCGCGGCGCCCTGCGCGTGGCCGACGGGCCGCAGGCGCCGGATGCGCCCACGCGCGACATCCCCGCGCCCGGCACGGCCTGGGTCGACGCGGCCCTCCTGGTGTCGCTCGACCTGCAGGTTGGCTCGCCGCTGCTGATGGGCGACAGCCGTTTTCGCATCGACAAGGTGATCGTCGCCGAGCCCGACCGGGGCGCGGGCTTCCTGACCTTCGCACCGCGCGTGATGATCAACGCCGCTGACCTGCCCGCCACCGGCCTGGTGCAGCCCGCCAGCCGCCTGACCTACCGCCTCGCCGTGGCCGGCAACGACCCGGCGGTGAAGCAGTTCGTGCAATGGGCGCAGGCGCAGATCGAAACGCCCGGTGTGCGCGGTCTGCGGATGGAGTCGCTCGAAGGCGGCCAGCCCGCCATGCAGCAGACACTGGAGCGCGCCGAAAAATTCCTCAACCTCGTGGCCCTGCTGGCAGCGCTGCTGTCGGCGGTGGCGGTGGCCATCGCGGCGCGCGGTTTTGCGCAGCGCCACCTGGACGACTGCGCCATGCTGCGCGTGCTCGGCCTGTCGCAGGGGACGATGGCGCGCGCCTACACCTTCGAATTCGTGCTGGTCGGCCTGGGCGCGAGCGTGCTGGGCGTGGTGCTGGGCTTTGCGCTGCACCACGTGTTTGTGTTGCTGCTGGCCGGGCTGGTGGAGTCGGCGCTGCCGGCGGCCAGCATCTGGCCGGTGTTGCTCGGTCTGGGCATGGGGCTCACGCTGATGCTGGCCTTTGGCCTGCCGCCGGTGTTGCAGCTGGCCCAGGTGCCGCCGCTGCGCGTGATCCGCCGCGACGTGGGGCAGCTCAAGCCCGCCACGCTGGCCGTGCTGGGCCTGGGGGTGGTGGGCTTTGCCGCGCTGCTGCTCGCCGCCAGCCGCGACCTGATGCTGGGACTGATCGCCGTGGGCGGTTTTGCCGCCGCGGTGGCCGTGTTCGCGCTCGCCAGCTACGGCGCGGTGCGCCTGCTGCGCGCCAGCGTGAACGAGGCCACCGCCCCGCGCGCGCTGGTGCTGGCCACGCGCCAGCTCTCGGCGCGGCCGGCCTACGCGGTGGTGCAGATCAGCTCGCTGGCGGTGGGCCTGCTGGCGCTGGTGCTGCTGGTGCTGCTGCGCACCGACCTGATCGCCAGCTGGCGCAACGCCACGCCGCCCGACGCGCCCAACCGTTTTGTCATCAACGTGCAGCCCGAGCAGGGCGAGCCGTTCCAGCAGGCGCTGCGCCAGGCGGGTGTGCAGCGCTTCGACTGGTACCCCATGATCCGCGGCCGCCTGGTGTTGGTGAACGGACAGCCGGTGGCGCCCGAAAGTTACGCCACCGATCGCGCGCAGCGCCTGGTGGAGCGCGAGTTCAACCTGTCGAACACGGCGCAACGGCCGCCGCACAACGAGGTCACGCAAGGGCGCTGGACCGAGGACGAAGCGGGTGGCCTGAGCGTGGAAGAAGGTCTGGCCGAAGAGCTGGGCCTGAAGCTCGGTGACCTGCTCGGCTTCGACATCGCCGGCCAGCCGGTGCAGGGGCGCATCACCAGCCTGCGCAAGGTGGACTGGGGTTCCATGCGCGTGAACTTCTTCGTGATCTTCCCGGTGGCCGATCTGCCCGAGGTGCCCGTCACCTACATCAGCGCTTTCCAGGCGCCGCAGGGCAACGCGCAGTTCGACAACGCGCTGGTGCGCCAGTTTCCGAACATCACCAACGTCGACATGAGCCAGACCATCGCCCAGGTGCAGCGCGTGCTGGGCCAGGTGATCCAGGCGGTGGAGTTCCTGTTTGCCTTTGCACTGGCCGCCGGCCTGATCGTGCTGCTGGCCACCATCACCGCCACGCGCGGCGAGCGCGAGCGCGAGTTCGCGGTCCTGCGCGCCGTGGGCGCGGGGTCGCAGCTGCTGCGCAACGTGCAGCGCATCGAGCTGCTGGGCGTGGGCCTGCTGGCGGGCTTCCTGGCTTCGCTGGTGGCCATGGCCGTGGGCTGGGCGCTGGCGAAATACGCCTTCCAGTTCAGCTGGCAGCCTTCGCTGTGGGTGCCGCTGGCCGGCAGCGTGGCCGGTGGCCTGCTGGCCCTGATGGCGGGCTGGTGGGGCCTGCGCAGCATCCTGAAAACGCCTGTGGTGGAAACCTTGCGCCGAGCAACCGTGTAACCCCCCGCGCCGCCTGCGGCGTCACCCCCCAGGGGGCGCCAGCAGCGGCCCGGCAAAGCCGGTTCCGCGCTGGCACTGAACAAGACACTTCTGAGCAACTTCCATGACTTCATCCGAGACCGCTGCATCATTCACCACCCCGTTTGAATGGATCGGTGGCGAAGTGCGCGTGCGTGCGCTGGTCGACCGCTTCTACGACCTGATGGACATCGAGCCCGGTTACCGCGAGCTGCGCGTTGCCCATGGCAGCACGCTGGACGACGCGCGGCAGAAGCTGCATTGGTTTCTCTGTGGCTGGCTCGGTGGCCCCTCGCATTACGAAGACCGCTTCGGCCACCCGCGCCTGCGCCAGCGCCACATGCCGTTTGCCATCGGCGTCCAGGAACGCGACCAGTGGCTGGCCTGCATGGACCAGGCCATGGGCGAGACGGGGGTGCCTGAAGACCTGCGTGTGCGCCTGCGCGAGAGTTTCTTCAAGACCGCCGACTGGATGCGCAACCGGGCCGGCGGCGTCTGAAGGCAGCAGCCCATGAGCGACCCTGACACCAGCGTGGCACGGACCACGCGCCGCGGCGCACTGGGCATCACGCTGTTCTGGCTCGCGCTCATGGGCGTGTTCTACCTGGGCTTTGACCAGCTGGAGCGCCGTCAGCAGGCCAGTTATATGGCCCATGAGGGCGGTGACGGCGAGCTGGTGATCCCCCGCGGGCCGGACGGCCATTTCCGCGTGGCCGGCCGCGTCAACGGCCAGCCGGTGAAGTTCCTGATCGACACCGGGGCGAGTTCGGTCACGGTGAGCGAAGCCTTTGCCCGCAGCGCGGGGCTGGACGGCGGGCAGAGCGTCACGTTCCAGACCGCCAACGGCACGCTGCCCGGACGGTTGCTGCGCAACGTGCCGGTGCAGGCGGCCCACCTCGGGCTGGCCGGCACCACCGTGGCCGTAGGACTGGTGGGGGAAGACGGTGGGCAGGCGCTGCTGGGGCAGGCTTTTCTCTCGCGTTTCGACATCCAGATCCTGCAGGGCGAGATGCGACTGACCCCTCGTTGAACCTGTTCAGGCCGGGCGCAGCAACACCACCATCGCTCCCGCGCCACCGTCCGCGGGGCGCGCCTGCACGAAGGCCAGCACCTCGTTCTTCTGCACCAGCCAGCGCTGCACCCGACCCTTGAGCACGGGCATGCGGCCGGGCGAGCCCAGACCCTTGCCGTGCACGACGCGCACGCAGCGCAGCCCGTGCTGGTGCGCCTCGCGAACGAACCGGCCGAGCGCCTCGCGGGCCTGGTCGACGCGAAGGCCGTGCAGGTCGATCTGGCGCTGGATGCTCCAGCGACCCTCGCGCAGCTTGCGCACCACGTCGGGTCCCAGGCCGGGGCGGCGGAAGCTCAGCTGGTCGTCGGTGTGCAGCAGGGTTTCGACATCGAAGTCGTCGGACAGTGCCTCGCGCATCACGGACGCTTCGTCCAGCAGGCGTTGGCGCGGCAAGGGGTCCACATGCCGCTGAGGGTGGTGCACTCGCCGCGGAGTGACCAGCGGCTTCACCGGGCCTACCGCCAGCTCAAACAGGCGCTTCTCCCGGTCCACCCGCTGCAGGCGCAGGCGCTCGGCCTCGCGCGCTGCCACCTCGGCGGCCGTCCGCTGGGCGATCACCTTCTGCAGCGTCTTGAGTTCGGCGAACGAGCGCAGTTTCATGGTGGCGCGATTCTCTCGCAGGCGCCAAGACCTTCAGATCAGACCGAGCTCTGCCATGGAGGCTGCGTTGTCCCGCGTCACGATGAAATGGTCCAGCACGCGCACGTCCACCAGCGCCAGCGCGGCCTTGAGCGATTGGGTGAGTGCCTCGTCGGCGCGCGAAGGGCGGGCCTCGCCGCTGGGGTGGTTGTGCGCCAGCACCACGGCGGCGGCGTGGTGGTGCAGGGCACGCAGGACCACTTCGCGCGGGTACACGCTGGTCTGCGTCAGCGTGCCGCGGAACAGCTCTTCGAGCGCGATCAGCCGGTTCTGGCTGTCGAGGAACAGCACGGCAAACACCTCGTGGTTGCGGGCGCCCAGTTGCAGCTGCAGGTATTCGCGCACCGCCTTCGGGCTGTCGAACAGGGCTTTCTGCTGCAGTTCCTGGGCGAGCGCCCGGCGCGCGAGTTCGAGCACGGCGACCACCTCGGCGCGTTTCGCCGGCCCCAGGCCCTTGATGACCTTGAGCGCCTCGGCCCCGGTGTGCAGCAGACCGCCGACACCGCCGAAGGTGTTCAGCAGCTCCTGCGCGAGCTGCACCACGTGTTTTCCGGGGATGCCGGTGCGCAGCAGCAGCGCCAGCAGTTCCGCGTCGCTGAGCGCCGACGGGCCGCGTGCGAGCAGTTTTTCGCGCGGGCGCGCGTCGTGGGGCAGGCTTTTCAGCCCGGTTCCGGCAAGGCCATTCATGTTTTTCTCCCTGGTTCAGCCTGCTTTTTACAATACGGGGTTCTGATCGGCGCGTTGCCGTGTCCGACGCCGTGATGCCCGGCACGCCGATTCACACCATTCACCTCCCCGAACTCCCGTCTGAACACCATGTCCCAAGTCCAAGAAGGTTCCTTTCTCACCCTGCACTACCGCATGTCCGGACCGCAGGGCCAAGTGATCATCGACACCTTCGAAGGCCAGCCCGCCACGCTGAGTCTGGGGTCGGGTCAGCTTTCTCCCGCGATCGAGCAGCACCTGATCGGTCTGGAGGAGGGCAGCCGCACCGTGATCGATCTGGACGAGGGCGAGGCCTTTGGCGAGCGCCAGCCGGACATGGTGCAGTGGGTGGCGCGCGAGCTGCTCAACAAGCTGGGTGACCCGCACGAGCAGTACGCGGCCGGTGACGTGGTGCAGTTCCCCACGCCCGACGGTCTGGGCAACTTCGCCGGCTCGGCCGTGGAGGTGCGCGAAGACGGCGCGGTGCTGTTCGACTTCAACCACCCGCTGGCGGGCCAGCCGGTGCGTTTTGAAGTGCAGTTGATCGGGGTGCTGTGATGGACGAGCCGAAAGAAGTCATCCTGGCCGAACCGCGCGGTTTCTGCGCCGGCGTGGACCGCGCGATCGAGATTGTGGAGCGCGCGCTGGCCAAGTTCGGCCGGCCGATCTATGTGCGCCACGAGATCGTGCACAACACCTATGTCGTCAACGACCTCAAGGCCAAGGGCGCGATCTTCATCGAGGAACTGTCCGACGTGCCCCCGGGCTCGACGCTGGTGTTTTCGGCCCACGGCGTGAGCAAGGCCGTGCAGGAGGAAGCGCAGGCCCGCGGTTTTAGCATCTTCGACGCCACCTGTCCGCTGGTGACCAAGGTGCATGTGGAAGTGGCCAAGCTGCACAACGAAGGCTTCGAATTCATCATGATCGGCCACAAGGGTCATCCCGAGGTCGAAGGCACCATGGGCCAGCTCGACAGCGGCATCCACCTGGTCGAAGACGCGGCCGATGTGGCCCGCGTGGCGCCGGCGCAGACGGAGAAACTCGCGGTGGTGACGCAGACCACGCTGTCTGTGGACGATGCTGCCAGCATCCTGGCCGCGGTGAAGGCGCGTTTCCCCAGCGTGCGCGAGCCCAAGCAGCAGGACATCTGCTACGCGACGCAGAACCGGCAGGATGCCGTCAAGCTGCTCAGCCCGCAGGTCGATCTGGTGATCGTGGTCGGCAGCCCCACCAGCTCCAACAGCAACCGCCTGCGCGAGGTCGCGCTCAAGCTCGGCACGCCCAGCCACATGGTGGACAGCGCCGACGAGCTGCAGGCCGAGTGGTTCGAAGGCCGGGCCCGCGTGGGCCTGACCGCCGGCGCCTCCGCGCCCGAGATCCTGGTGCGCCAGGTGATCGAGCGCATCAAGGCGCTGGGCGCGATCTCGGTGCGCACCATGGACGGCCTGACCGAGACGGTCAAATTCCCGCTGCCCAAGGGCCTGAAGATCGATGGCGATGGCCCATCGCTGATCGATCACTTGCACTGACCCCCCCAACTACGGTTTCCACATGCTTGACATCGTCCAACTGAGAAAAGACCTCGACGCCGTGATCGCCCGGCTCGAGACCCGCAAACAGCCCCAGGCTTTCCTGAATGTGGAAGCATTCCGCGCGCTGGAGGCCGAGCGCAAGACGCTGCAGACGCGCACCGAAGAGCTGCAGAGCCAGCGCAACAGCCTGTCCAAGCAGATCGGCATGCTCAAGGGCAAGGGCCAACACGCCGAGGCCGACGCGGTGATGGCGCAGGTAGGCGCGATGAAGGCCGAGCTGGAAGCCTCCGCCGCGCGGCTGGAGGTGATCCAGACCGAGCTGCAAGGCCTGTTGCTGGCCGTGCCCAACCTGCCGCACGAGAGCGTGCCGGTGGGCGCGGGCGAAGAGGGCAACGTGGAAGTGCGCCGCTGGGGCACCCCCAAGGTCTTCGACTTCGACGTCCGCGACCACGTGGACATCGGTGAAAAGCTGGGTCTGGACTTCGACATTGGCGTCAAGCTCTCGGGTTCGCGTTTCACCTTCATGCGCGGCCCGATCGCCCGCCTGCACCGCGCGCTCGCCCAGTTCATGCTCGACGTGCAGACGCAGGAACACGGCTACACCGAGTGCTACACGCCCTACATCGTCAACGGCGAGACCCTGCGCGGCACGGGGCAGTTGCCCAAGTTCGAAGCCGACCTGTTCGCCGTCAGGAAGGGCGGACAGGAAGGCGAGGAGATGCCGGACACGCAGGCGCTCTACCTGATCCCCACCAGCGAAGTGACACTGACCAACGTCGTGCGCGACACCGTGCTGGCCGAGGCCGAGCTGCCGATCAGGATGACCGCCCACACGCCGTGCTTCCGCTCCGAAGCCGGCAGCGCCGGGCGCGACACGCGCGGCATGATCCGCCAGCACCAGTTCGACAAGGTCGAGATGGTGCAGATCGTGCACCCCGAGAAGAGCTACGAAGCGCTGGAAGCCATGACCGGCCATGCCGAGGCCATCCTGCAGAAGCTGGGCCTGCCGTACCGCGTGATGAGCCTGTGCACCGGCGACATGGGTTTTGGCGCCAGCAAGACCTACGACCTCGAAGTGTGGGTGCCGGCGCAGGGCACCTACCGCGAGATCAGCTCGGTCTCGAATTGCGAAGCCTTCCAGGCGCGCCGCCTGCAGGCGCGCTTCAAGAACGCCCAGGGCAAGAACGAGCTGGTGCACACGCTCAACGGTTCCGGCCTGGCGGTGGGCCGCGCGCTGGTGGCGGTGCTGGAGAACAACCAGAACGCCGACGGCAGCGTGACCGTGCCCGAGGTGCTGCGGCCCTACATGGGCGGCATTGAGAAGCTCACGCCCGCTTGAGGCCCATGCTGCCCGGGCCGCTCTCGGCCAGCAGGGCACGGACCACGCTGGCACCGACCTGATCGCTCGGGTCGAGCCGACCGATCTGCTCCACCAGGTCCTGGCTGGCGTCGCGCTGGCCGCGGCGCAGCTGGATGAACGCCAGGGCCTTGAGCGTGAACAGCCAGAAGCGTGCGGGACCGGGCGATGCGAAGTCCGCGTCACCCGGCTGCACCTGGCGCCAGTCGGCGTTCAGCCCCGCAGCCCGAGCCGCCGCATCCAGCCCTTTCAAGGCCGCCTGTTCCGCGCGATCCAGTTGACCCAGACCTGCATGCAGCTTGTAGAGCAGGTAGTAGACCGGCAGGCTTTGCGGTGCCATGGCGCAGGCGGTCCACAGCAGGGCAGCGGCCTCGTTGCGCGATCCCCCGCGCGCCTGCTCCACCAGGTGCGTGATGGTGGGTGAGACCTCGCCACCAAAAAAGTCGTTCGTTTCGACCCCTGTGAAGAGGTTCACCAGACAGCCTTGGGCGCCAGCAGCCGTTCCACCGGCACGCCGCCTTCGAGGTGGCTGTTGAAGATCTCGGCCACGTCGGCGTCGGTCACGTTGCGGTACATCACCGCTTCCGGGTAGACCAGCACGTTGGCACCCTGGTCGCAAGGACCGAGGCAGCCCGAATAGGTGACCGACAACGCGTCGTAGGCCTGGCGCTTCTGCTGCTCGGCCCAGAAAGCCTGCAGCACGGCGGTGCCGCCCTTGCTGGCGCACGAACCGCGCGGGTGCTGCGGCGGCCGGTTCTGGGTGCAGACGAAAACGTGTCGGGCAGGACGGGGCATGAGGATTCCTTTCAACGGCCGGTAGGCCACACAACGGCGGAGGGTGAGATGTCCGAGCCGTGAAACGCCGCCGGTCCGGCTCTGCCGGTCGGCTGGCGTTGCCCTTGGAAGGGGGATGCGGCTACGCGCAGCGAGCAAGCAACGGGGTTGAACCCAATCAACCAAACTTAAATAGGATGCCGTGCCCACCGCGCGGGTACTCCCAGTTCACGTTGCTGAACTCCGAGCAGATGATGCGGCAGCTGCCGCACTCCAGGCAGCCGTCGGTGATCAGCGTCACGCTGCCGTTGCCTTCGGCCTTGTAGCAGGAGGCCGGGCACACGTAGGTGCAGGACTTCTGGGCGCAGTCGTTGGCGCAGATCTCGGGGTCCTTGATCTGGATGTGGGGCCGGCCCGCGTCGACGCGGTAGCGGTTCTGAAACAGTTTCTCTTCGACATTCACGGCCACGGCGTTCATCGGAAAGCCCTCCAGAGTTTGACGGCGTCACCCACCAGGCCGGTGAGCGAACGCGAGGTGCGGAAGCTGGAAAAAATCTCGCGTTCCTTGGTCTTCTTGTCCACGCCATCGACCGTGAACATCTTGTGCGCGGCCTTGGACACGAGCTCGGGGTAGGTGGTGAAGAACTGGTTGTTCTTGTGGAACACCTCGGGCATGTCGCGGTACTTGTGCAGGTCCTTCATGACGAAGCTCTTGTCGAGCTCGGTCTTGTAGGACTTCAATACCGCTTCGCTCATGGGCTTGCCGGCGGCCTTGGCGGCAATCACGGTCTCGGCCGCCAGGCGCCCGGTGGTCATCGCGAGGTTGGAGCCTTCGCGGTGCACCGCGTTGACGAAGCCGCCCGAGTCGCCCACGATCATCCAGCCGTTGCCATACACCTTGGGGATGGCGTAGAAGCCGCCTTCGGGGATCAGGTGGGCCGCGTATTCCTTCATCTCGCCACCCTGGATCAGCGGGGCGATGGAAGGATGTTGCTTGAGTTTCTCCAGCAGGGCGTAGGGGCTGGTCTTGTTCACGCTGCCCTTGAAATCGCCCAGCATGCAGCCGATGCCGATGGTGAGCGATTCCTTGTTGGTGTAGAGGAAGCCGGTGCCCATCATGCCGTCGGTGATCTTGCCGACCATCTCGATCACCACGCCTTCTTCTTCGCCGATGTTGAAGCGCTGGCGGATCGTGTCTTCGGGCATGAAGAGGATCTCTTTCACCGCGAGCGCGACGTTGCTGTCCTTGATCTCGCCGTGGAAACCGGCCTTGCGCGCCAGCGTGCTGTTCACGCCGTCGGCCATGATCACCACGTCGGCGTACACATCGCCGGCCTCGCGGTCGCACTGCACGCCCACCACCTGGTCGCCGTCCATGATCAGGTGGTTGACCGTGGTCTCGCAGATCAGCAGCGCGCCGGCTTCACGCACCTTGGAGCTGAACCACTTGTCGAACTGCGCCCGGATGATGGTGTAGCGGTTGTAGGGCGGCTTGTTGTAGTCGTCGCTGCGGTAGTGCGTGCCGACGAAGCTGTTGTCATCCAGCACCCAGACGCGCTGCTCGATGATGTGGCGCTCCAGCGGCGCGTCGTCGCGGAAGTCGGGAATGATCTTCTCCAGCGCGTCGCTGTAGAGGATGGCGCCCTGCACGTTTTTCGAACCCGGGTATTCGCCGCGCTCGATCTGCAGGACCTTGAGGCCGGCCTTGGCCAGGGTGTAGGCGCAGGCGTTGCCCGAAGGCCCCGCACCCACCACGATGGCATCGAATTGAGAGGGTTTTTTCATGGCGTTCCCCGGAGGTGGATGGGATCAGGCAACTTGTGCGCTGCGCTTGGACAGGTGTTCGGCGAACGCCTTGGTCAATGCGGGCAGCACCAGCATCGCGTTGCCGACGATGCCGTAGTGGGCGAATTCAAAGATGGGCGCGTTCGGGTCGGTGTTGATGGCAACGATCACGTCCGAGCCCTCCATGCCCACGCGGTGCTGGACCGCGCCCGAGATGCCGGCAGCGATGTAGAGCTTGGGGCGCACGGTCTTGCCGGTCTGGCCCACCTGGCGGTCGGCCTCGACCCAGCCGGCCTGCACGCAGGGGCGGGTGGAACCGACCTCGCCACCGAGCACACGCGCCAGCTCGAACACCAGCTTGAAGTTGTCGGGGTTTTTGAGGCCCTTGCCACCGCTCACGATCACGTCCGCGTAGGGCAGGTTGATCTTGTTGCTGTTCGCATCCGCGATGAAGTCGAGCAGCTTGGTGACGATCTGCGTTTCGACCATGCCCAGCGTGTCGTGCACCAGGTTGCCGGTGCGGCTGCTGTCAGCCTTCGGCATCAGCATCACGCGCGGCCGCACCGTGGCCATCTGCGGCCGGTAGGCCAGGGTCATGATGGTGCAGTAGAGCGAGCCGCCGAAGGTCGGGCGCGTGGCGGCCAGGGCCTTGGAGACCGGGTCGATGTTGAGCTCGGTGCAGTCGGCCGTGAGGCCGGTGAGCAAGGTGGTGGCCACCGAGCCCGCGAGGTCGCGGCCCTGCGAGGTCGCGCCCAGCAGCAGGATCTCCGGCTTGTACTTGTTGACCAGATCGGTCAGGCCCTTGGTGAAGGGCTCGTTGCGGTAGCCCTTGAGCACCGGGTCGGTCATCAGGTAGCAGGTGTCGGCGCCGAAGCTGATGGCTTCGGCCGCGAACTTTTCCAGGTGCTCGTCGGCGCCGCCCAGCAGCACCGCGCCCACCTGGCTGCCCAGGGTGTCGGCGAGCTTGCGCGCTTCGCCCAGCAGCTCCCAGGACACGCTGTGCACGTGGCCGCGGTCGTGTTCGACGAACACCCAGACACCTTTGTAGGCCTTGAGCTCTTCCGACAGTTCGAGGTTGCGGCCGCGGCCGGCGGGGCGCTTGACGGGTGCATCAGGGGTGGCGGGGGCGTTCATGCGGACTCCTTCATGAGCAGGTCGGCTTCGAGCGTGGGGTGGCGGGTGAAGACTTTTTGCAAGAGGTTGAGCGAGATGTCGCGCAGGTTGGAGGTTTCCAGGTCCAGCATCTCCACCTTCTCGGTGCGCGGCGAGGGGCCAAAGACCTTGCTCACCACGGTGGGCGAACCCTTCAGACCGATCTTGCCGAGGTCTTCGATGGCGGCGTCTTCCTTGCTCCATTTGCGCACCGGGTACGCGGCGGCGTGGATCATGGCGGGCAGGTTGGCGAAGCGCATCTCGTTGGTGTTCTCCAGCATCGTGATCAGGCAGGGCAGGGCCGTCTTCAGCACCTGCACACCGCCTTCGGCGCGGCGCTCAACCGTGATCGTGCGGCCGTCCAGATCGGTCTCGACGATGCGCGACACGTAGGTCAGCAGCTGCAGGCCCATGCGCTTGGCGATCCCCGGGCCGACCTGGGCGGTGTCGCCGTCAATGGTCTGCTTGCCGGTGAAGACGATGTCGACCGCCTGCTCCTTGGCGATCTGTCGGATGCCTGCGGCCAGCGCGTACGAGGTGGCCAGCGTGTCGGCACCGGCGAAGGCGCGGTCTGTCACGAGCACCGCGTCGTCGGCGCCGAAGCTGATGCACTTGCGCAGCGCTTCTTCGGCCTGCGGCGGGCCCATGCACAACACGGTCACCTTGCCGCCGAACTTGTCTTTCAGGCGCAGCGCTTCTTCGAGCGAGAACAGGTCGTAGGGGTTGACGATGGCCGGCACGCCCTGGCGCATGATGGTGTTGGTGACCGGGTGGACCCGGATCTGTGCCGAGTCCGGCACCTGCTTGATACAGACGACGATGTGCATGTCAAAACTCCTTCAGGCGACCATGCGGGACGGGATCGAACTCTTCAAGCTGTCCAGCGTGACGTGCTGTCTGCCGCCGACGTCCTGGAACACCTTGAACACCTTTTCCTGCGCCGGCGTCGACTTGACGAAATCGGCGTAGGCCTTGACCAGCTGTTCGCGGTAGACGGTGTAGAGCGCCAGCTCGTCGTCGGCCGAAGGCAGGGTCTGCTGTCGGATGTACTGGAAGAAGCGCTTGAGGATGTGCAGCCGGCTCACGTTGACCACCGACTGCTCGAACGGCACGCCGAAGTACTGCAGGAAATCCTCGGCCGATGACAGGGCCTTGAGCTGTTGAACAAAGTTTTCCATTGGGCGTTACTCCACGGTCGCGGGTTGAAGATGGGGTTTCGCGGTCGCGAACCCCGGTTCGGCACATTGATCGTCACAGACACCGCAGGCGTTGTCGGCACTGGCCAGGCCCTGGCTGTGGGCCAGAGCGCGTTCCAGCTGGGCCACGCGGTCGAGCAGGCAGGCAATCGCCTTGCCCACCGGGTCGGGAATGAGGTGGTGTTCGAGATCGAAGCCGTGTGTGGTGCGGCGCGCGGGGGCGACCACGCGGCCCGGGATGCCGACCACGGTGGCGCCGGCCGGCACGGCCTCGATCACCACCGAATTGGCCGCGACCCGGGCGCCGTCGCCGACCTTGATCGGGCCGAGGATCTTGGCGCCCGCGCCGACCACGACCTGGTTGCCCAGGGTCGGGTGGCGCTTGCCGGCGCGCCAGCTCGTGCCGCCCAGCGTGACGCCGTGGTAGAGCGTGACGTCGTCACCGACCTCTGCCGTTTCGCCGATCACGACACCGGTGCCGTGGTCGATGAAGAAGCGGGCGCCGATGCGCGCACCGGGGTGGATGTCGATCTGCGTCACCAGGCGTGACACGAACGACAACCAGCGCGGCAGGTAGCGCCAGCCGTGGGTCCACAGCGCGTGGGCCATGCGGTGCAGGGCAATGGCCTGCAGGCCGGGGTAGATGGTCCAGACCTCGATCAGGCTGCGCGCGGCCGGGTCGCGGGTGAGTACGCAGCGCGCGTCTTCGCGCAGCAGGCTCCACCAGCCCGCGGGTGTGGCGGCAGCGGGGACCGTGGCTTCCTTGTTCACGCGCGTCCCCAGCCAGGTGAAACGTTGGCGATGTTGTGCGCGTCCATCAGGAAGCCGCGCAGCTCTTCGGGTGTGGCTTCCTGCTTCACGCGCATGGCGTGTTCGCGGATGCGGGCCAGCACGCGTTCGGTCAGCGCGTCGTCCTCGATCGCCAGGCCCATGGCACCAAAGGCCAAGCGCACGGCCTGTGAGCCCGAGTGTTTGCCCAGCACGGTGCGGCGCTCGCGACCGAGCTCGCCCGGGTCGAAGCCTTCGTACGTCGAGGGGTGCTTCTGCAGGCCGTCGATGTGGATGCCCGACTCGTGGGTGAACACGGCCTCGCCGACGATGCTTTTGTTGAAGGCCACCGAGCGCCCCGAAGCCCGCGCCACGAGTTGCGAAATGCCGAGCAGGGCGTGGGTGTCGACGCCGGTGTCGGTGTGTTGCAGATGGCGCGCGGCCATCACCACCTCTTCCAGCGCGGCGTTGCCGGCGCGTTCGCCCAGGCCATTCACCGTGGTGTTGGCGTGCGTGGCGCCGGCGCGCGCGGCGGCCAGGGTGTTGGCGGTGGCCAGGCCCAGGTCGTCGTGGGCGTGCATCTCGATGTCCATGTCCACCGCGTCGCGCAGACGGGCGATGGCGTCAAAGGTGGCAAACGGGTCGAGCACACCCAGGGTGTCGGCGAAGCGGATGCGGCTGGCGCCACAGGCCTGGGCGCGCTGGGCCACTTCAATCAGGAAGTCGCTGTCGGCGCGCGAAGCGTCTTCGGCGCCGAACGAGATCTGGCGCCCGCTCTGCGCGGCCTTGCTGATCAAGCGCGTGACCTGCTCCAGCACCCACTCGCGCGACTGGCGCAGCTTGTATTGCAGGTGGATGTCGGAGACCGGCATCGAGAGGTGCACGATCTGCGCGTCGCAGCGCAGCGCGCTGGCCAGGTCGGTCTCGGTCAGGCGGCCCCAGACCATCAGCCTGGCCGGCAGCTTGAGCGCGGCGATGGCGTTGATGCAGGCAATCTCTTCTTCGCCCATGGCCGGGATGCCGATTTCCATCTCGGGCACCCCCGCGGCCGAGAGGGCCGTGGCGATGGCGCATTTCTCGGACACCGTGAACGCCACCCCGGCGGTCTGTTCGCCGTCGCGCAGCGTGGTGTCGTTGATGATGAGATTGCGTGGCATGTGAGCGGCATCCTTTGCTGGGCTTGATCGCAAGCACCGTGCCACCTGTCTGGGGCCTTCAAAACCGGCTTTTCCGTGTCGCATGGGGTCGGTTTGTCGGGTCTGGTCTGCTGGGCGCGTTGCGCCCTTGCTTTGCCTCTGTCGGAAATGTGTTGTTTCGGACAGCGCGGGGCTTCTCAATGCGGGGACGCTCGTTCGTTGACCTCGCGGCAGCGGCAGGCGCTGTCCGGTGGGGGCTCATCCGGGGTGGTCGGCTGCGCCGACTTCGCTGTGTCCGCCCGTCTGGGGCCGGCGCGGCCAAACTCGCTGCGTTCGCTTTCGCTCTCTCCGCTCAGACAGTGGCCGCGAGTCAGTCAACGATGCGCGCACTGGCGCGCCCGGCCCCAGACGGGCGGACACAGCCACCCCGGAACATCGCCCCCACCGGACAGCGCCAGCCGCAGCAAGAAGCGTCTGGGTATTCCACCGGTTGCGCGCCAACACCATTGTTTGCCAAGGCGTGTGCGGGCAGGTCGCAGCGCGCCTGTGAGGCGCCGAGAAGCGCAGTGGCCGTGGCTGCGCGCGCAGCGCGCTTCGTCAACTGATTTGTCGCACTTGTCTGAGCGGAGAGAGCGCAGCGAACGCAGCGAGTTGTGCGACGGGCCACGGCCGCGAGCATCGCAGGGAAGTCGGTGCACAGCACCGACCGCCTCACCCAAGCGTTGTGGCCTGAGCGTACACGCCTTGGCACGCGAGGTGCCACGAGAGAAACGGACCGCTCCGCTCAGTGCTCGCGCGCATGGTTGCGCGTGTGGCGCGGGAACTCGATCACCAGATCGGCTTCGCGCAGCTTGACGCAGCAGGCCAGGCGCGACTGAGCGTCCAGGCCCCAGGCGTGGTCGAGCTGGTCTTCTTCGTCGTCCTTCGGTTTGGAGAGCGAAGCGCCACCTTCGCGCACATAGACGTGGCAGGTCGCGCAGGCGGCCACCATCTCGCAGGCGTGTTCGATGGCGATGCCGTGGTTCAGGAAACCCTCACACAAGGACTCGCCCTTGGGCAGTTCGATCTCCAGTCCCTCGGGGCAGAGGTCGGGGTGCGGCAGCAGGCGGACTTTGGGCATGGGGTTCCTGTTCGGGGTTCCTAGGGCATCAAGCTGTCCATGGCGCGGCCCGCCAGGGCCTTCTGGATCGACGCGTTCATGCGCCGCGCCGCAAAGGCGTCGGTGGCGGCAGACAGCGCGTTGGTGCTCAGGCGCAGTTCTTCCACCGGGGCTTCGGTCTCCAGCCGGTCGGCCACCGCGTACAGGGCTTTGTGAATGGCGTCGATTTCGGTGGGGTCGAGCAGGCCGCCGTCTTCCGCGAGCGCGCTTTCCGTCGCGTCCAGCAGCCGCCGCGCGTCGATCTGGGCCTCGCGCAGCGCGCGCAGCCGCATGTCGGACTGCGAGGCCGCGATGGCGTCCTGCAACATGCTGGCGATCTGTTCATCACCCAGGCCGTAGCTCGGCTTCACCTCGATGTGGGCCTCGATGCCGCTGCTCTGTTCGCGCGCGCTGACCGAGAGCAAGCCGTCTGCGTCGATCTGGAAACTCACGCGGATGTGCAAGGCGCCGGCCACGGCGGGCGGCAGGCCGCGCAGCTCGAACCGCGCCAGCGAGCGGCAGTCGGCGACCGACTCGCGTTCGCCCTGCACCACGTGCAGCGACATCGCGGTCTGGCCGTCCTTGAAGGTGGTGAAGTCCTGCGCGCGCACGGTGGGCAGGGTGGAGTTGCGCGGAATCACCTTTTCCACCAGACCACCCATGGTCTCGATGCCGAGCGAGAGCGGGCAGACGTCGAGCAGCAGCCACTGGTCGCCGCTGCCGTTGCCGGCGAGCACGTTGGCCTGCAGGGCCGCACCGATGGCGACCACCTGATCGGGGTCGAGATCGGCCAGCGGTTCGAGGCCGAAGTAGTCGCGCACCGCGTCGCGCGCGATCGGCATGCGCGTCGATCCACCCACCAGCACCACGCCGGTGATCAGGGCGGTGGAGAGCTGCGCGTCGCGCAGCGCGCGCTTGGTGGCGCTGAGTGTGCGCGCGATCAGCGGCGCGCCGAGCGTGGCGAACTGGGCACGCGAAAGGATGGCCGCCAGCGACTGGCCGTCGGCCAGCGTGAGGCAGAGTTCGGCGCTGTCGTGGCTCGACAGCTTTTCTTTGGCTGCACGCGCTGCCGTGAGCAGGGCGCGCTGTTGCGACGGCGGCAACGCGGCCACGCCGTCCAGGCCGTGTTCGGCGCAGAACCAGGCCGCGATGGCGCTGTCGAAATCGTCGCCGCCCAGGGCCGAGTCGCCGCCGGTGGACAGCACCTCGAACACGCCCTGGGTGAGCTTGAGGATGGAAATGTCAAAGGTGCCGCCGCCGAGGTCGTACACCGCAAAGGTGCCTTCGGCCTGCTGGTCCAGACCGTAGGCAATCGCCGCGGCCGTGGGCTCGTTGAGCAGGCGCAGCACGTTCAGGCCGGCGATGCGCGCCGCGTCCTTGGTGGCCTGGCGCTGCGCGTCGTCAAAGTAGGCCGGCACTGTGATCACGACGCCCGAGAGCGGGCCGCCCAGCGAGGCTTCGGCGCGTTGGCGCAGCGTGTTCAGGATCTCGGCCGACACCTGCACAGGCGAACGTTCGCCCGCCACGGTGTGCAGGCCCACCATGCCCGGCCCGTCCTTGAACTGGTAGGGCAGGGCAGCGGCGTCCTTCAGATCGGCCAGCGAGCGGCCCATGAAACGTTTGACCGAAACGATGGTGTTGTGCGGGTCGATGGCCTGCTGTTCTTGAGCAACACGCCCGACCACGGTGGCACCGTCTTCCAGGTAGCGCACCACCGACGGCAGCAGCATGGCGCCGTGTTCATCGGGCAGGCACTCGGCCACCGCGCTCTTGACGCTGGCGATCAGGGAGTTGGTCGTGCCCAGATCAATGCCCGCGGCCAGGCGGTGCTGGTGGGGTGCAGCGCTTTGTCCGGGTTCAGCGATTTGAAGCAAAGCCATGGTGATCTTTGGTTAGAGCGAAAGAAGAAAGACAACCAACAAAAAAACAAAACCCGGCGCGAGGGGTGCTTTCACACTGCAAACGATTCGCCACATCCGCAGCTGTTTTTCGCGTTCGGGTTGTTGAACTTGAAACCTTCATTCAGGCCTTCGCGCACGAAGTCGAGCTCGGTGCCGTTCAGCATGGCCAGGCTCTTGGCGTCCACGATGAGCTTGGTGCCGGCGGTCTCGAAACACTGGTCGTCGGGGTTGAGCACGTCGACGAATTCCAGTGCGTAGGCGAAGCCCGAGCAGCCGCTGGTCTTGACCGCGAGGCGCAGGCCGATGCCGCTGCCGCGTTTGGCCAGCGATTTTTCAACGTGCCGCGCGGCGGCGGGGGTGAGACTGACCTGCATGGAAATCTCCTGAGGGTTCAGACTGAGAACGAGCTGCCGCAGCCGCAGGTGGTGGCAGCGTTCGGGTTATGGATCACGAAGCGCGAGCCTTCCAGGCCGTCTTCAAAATCGACCCGTGCGCCGAGCACGTACTGCTGGCTCATGGCGTCGACCACCAGGGCCACGCCGGCGGTCACGGTCAGGGTGTCGTCTTCGTTGACCTGGTCGTCAAAAGCGAAGCCGTACGAAAAACCCGAGCAGCCACCGCCGGTCACGTACAGGCGCAGCTTGAGGTTGGGGTTGCCCTCTTCGACGATCAGTTCAGCCACCTTGGCCGCGGCTGCTGGCGTGAACTCCAGCATGGGCGGCATGGCGATGGGGTCGGCGGGGGTGGAAGCAGCGGCAGCAACTTGCATGGTGGTGACTCCGGTGGTGTGTGACAGGGGTGGGTTTCAGCGCGTGCTGGAGGCGCAGGCGGGCTGCTCCGACACCAGGGTGGCGGCTTCGCCGGTGGCCTGGCGCGAGCGGAAGTCGGCCACGGCCGCTTTGATCGCGTCTTCGGCCAGGATGGAGCAATGGATCTTCACGGGCGGCAGGGCCAGTTCTTCGGCGATCTGTGAGTTCTTGATCGCCAGCGCTTCGTCCAGCGTGCGGCCACGCACCCACTCGGTCACCAGCGAACTCGACGCGATGGCCGAACCGCAGCCGTAGGTCTTGAACTTGGCGTCCTCGATCACACCCTGGGCGTTGACGCGGATCTGCAGGCGCATCACGTCGCCGCAGGCCGGTGCACCGACCATGCCGGTGCCGACGCTGGCGTCGTTGGCGTCGAAGGCGCCCACGTTGCGCGGGTTTTCATAGTGATCGACGACTTGTTCGCTGTAGGCCATGGTGCTTCTCCGGAGGGGTGTGTGACAAAGAGGGGCGCGATCAGTGTTCAGACCATTGAATGGTGCTGAGGTCGATGCCGGCCTGCACCATGTCCCACAGCGGGCTCATGGCGCGCAGGCGGTTCACGACATCGGTGACCTGGGCAATCGTGAAATCGATCTCTTCGACCGTGGTGAAGCGGCCGATGGAAAAGCGCACCGAGCTGTGTGCGAGTTCGTCGCTGCGGCCCATGGCGCGCAGCACATAGCTCGGCTCCAGGCTGGCCGAGGTGCAGGCCGAACCCGACGACACGGCCACGCCCTTGATGCCCATGAGCAGCGACTCGCCTTCGACGTAGTTGAAGCTGCAGTTGAGGTACTGCACGGCGCTGTGCGTCTCGTCGCCGTTGAGCACCACGCAGTCCATCTTCTGGAAGCCGGCCCAGAGGCGGTCGCGCAGGGTCTTGATGCGGGCGTTGTCGGTGGCCATGTTTTCGCGCGCCAGCCAGAAGGCCTCGCCCATGCCCACGATCTGGTGCGTGGCCAGCGTGCCCGAGCGCATGCCGCGCTCGTGGCCACCGCCGTGCATCTGGGCGTCGATGCGCACGCGCGGTTTGCGCCGCACGTACAAGGCGCCGATGCCCTTGGGGCCGTAGATCTTGTGGGCGGACAGTGAGAGCAGATCAACCGGCAGCACGTCCAGATCGATCACCACCTTGCCGGCGGCCTGGGCCGCGTCCACGTGGAAGATCACGCCCTTGGCGCGGCAGATGGCGCAGAGCGCGGCGATGTCCTGGATGACACCGGTCTCGTTGTTGACCATCATCACCGAGGCCAGCACGGTGTCGGGCCGAATGGCGGCTTCAAAGACACCGATGTCGAGCAGGCCGCTGGGCAACACCGGCAGCACCGTGACTTCGTAGCCTTCGCGCTCCAGCTCGCGCATGCTGTCGAGCACGGCCTTGTGTTCGGTCGCGACCGTGATCAGGTGCTTGCCCTTGGCGCGGTTGAAATGGGCAGCGCCCTTGATCGCGAGGTTGTTCGATTCGGTGGCACCCGAGGTCCAGACGATCTCGCGCGGGTCGGCGTTGATCAGCGAACACACCTGTTCGCGGGCCAGCTCCACGGCCTCGTCGGCGGCCCAGCCAAAGGCGTGGGAGCGGCTCGCCGGATTGCCATACAACTCCGTCAGATAGGGAATCATCTTGTTCGCCACGCGGCGGTCCACCGGGGTGGTGGCGGCGTAGTCGAGGTAGACGCTGGCGGCGGCACGGGCGGGGGTGGGATCTCGGCTGCTGAGCGACATGGAAGACTCCAGAAAATTGGGTGGGCCGCCTCGCTTTCCGCAATTTCGGTGCCATGCCATTTGTTGCCTGTTCGCGACGTTTTTCGGCCCGCTTTGTTGGTTTTGTTCGCGCCATCCGCCGTGTCATCGAACAGCCCTGTCCGGTTTGTCGGAAAGCGGGACGCCAAACGATCAACGGCGTAAGCAGCGAAGTCACTGGTTCGGTTCTTGCATGAGCGCACCTCAGGAGGTGGATTTCCTGCGTCAGAAATCCCTGCGTTGGTGCTCACCGGCCACGCCAGGGGCGGCGCTGCCCTGTATCAGGTCCTGCCTTGCACCCACCCGGAGCGCACCATGGTGATGAACACACATATGACCGCAGCGCGGCGCGAATTGAACGTGATCTACGAGATCAGCAAGACGCTCGCGACCTCGCTCGATGTCCACAAAACATTTCGTGAGGCGCTTAACTATTTGTTGCAGGCCATGGACTGGCGCCGTGCATTTGTCGTGCTGTCCAAACCGGGTTCTGCCGAGCTGCACGGCCTGTGTGCCGTGGGTCTGAGCCACGAAGAAAGCCAGCGTCTGAAGTTCCTGCCGGGCGAGGGCATCGTCGGCCGCGTCTACGCCACGGGCATGCCGTTTTCAGTGCCCGATCTGCGCGCCGAGCCGCTGTTCCTGAACCGCACCGGTGGCGCCGACCAGAGCCCGGGTGCCTGTGTCGCCATGCTGGCCACGCCGATCCGGGCGGACCGGCGCACGGTGGGTGTGCTGGCGGTCGATTACCTGAACCCTCACACCCGCAGCCACTTCGGCGACGACCTGCAGTTGCTCAAGATGGTGTCCACGCTGATGGGCCAGGCGCTGCTCTTGCACCGCAGTGTCAGCGCCGCCCACGACAGCATGCAGGACGAGGTGCGCCGCATGTCCAAGGCGCTCAACCACAGCGGCGGCAAACCCGGCCACAAGATCGACCACGTGGTGGGCACCTCCGCACCCATGCTGGAGGTGTTTGACCAGGTGCACCAGGTGGCGCCGGCGCGCACGACGGTGCTGTTGCGCGGTGAGAGCGGCACCGGCAAAGAGGTGATCGCGCGCGCCATCCACAGCCTTTCGCCCCGCAAGGGTGAGGCCTTCATCTGTGTGAACTGCGCGGCGCTGACCGAGTCGCTGCTGGAGAGCGAGCTGTTCGGCCATGAGAAGGGTTCGTTCACCGGCGCGCAGGGGCAGCGCAAAGGCCGTTTCGAGATGGCGCACGGCGGCACCCTGTTCCTCGACGAGATCGGTGACATCTCGGCATCGTTCCAGGCCAAGCTGCTGCGTGTCTTGCAGGAGCGCGAGTTCGAGCGTGTCGGGGGCGGCACGCCGGTGAAGGTGGACGTGCGCCTGATCCTCGCCACCAACCGCGACCTGGAGCGCATGGTGAAGGCGGGCGAGTTCCGCGCCGACCTGTACTACCGCATCAACGTGGTCAGCATCCAGCTGCCGCCGCTGCGCGAGCGCCGCGAAGACATTCCGGCCATGGCCAAACATTTTCTCGACCGTTTCAACCGGGAGAACGCGCGCACCACCCAGTTCAGCCCTGCTGCGATGCGGGTGTTGAGCAGCTGCTACTGGCCCGGCAATGTGCGCGAACTGGAGAACTGCGTGGAACGCACCGCGACCATGGCGCACAGCGACGTGATCACGGACCTGGCCTTCCCTTGCCAGGGCAACCGCTGCCTGACCCAGGTGCTGCACCACATCGACCGCGAAGACGCGGTGCGGCCCAGCCGCCTGACGGAGATTCCGATCCAGGAGCGGCCCATGGGGCCCGCCGGGGCCGACGCCGCCTTGCCAGCACCCATTGATGCGTCACCCGAGCCGGTCGCCGTCGCTGCGCCGACCGCCGTCGCCGATGGCAAGCCCGAAGGCGAAGCGGAGCGCCTGGTCTGGGCCATGGAGCGCAGCGGCTGGGTGCAGGCCAAGGCGGCGCGCCTGCTGAAGATCTCACCGCGCCAGATGGGTTATGCCTTGCAGAAGCATGGCATCGAGGTGCGGAAGTTCTGATGTCTATTCACTGATCTTGCTGGCGCCACGCTGAGGTGTTGGCAACGCGCCGGGCGTCCGCGGCGGGGCGCTTGCGCGCTCGCGCAGATGTGTTGCTGCAGGCAGCTGGGCCTGCGTGAACACGGGGTATGTGCTCGAAACTCCGGGGCATGCGCGAATCCTCTTCAGCGCTCCGCCGCAGCCACCCGACACGTCTGCGAACGGGTGGGTGGAACCTGGTTGTGACTTCTCTTCCCAACCACCCGGCCTTGCCCAGATCCAAGAACGGCGCCAGCGGTATGCGCTCCCTGTGTGGCCTTTGTCGCAAGCCAGACGCAACACGCTCAAAAGATGTGGCTCCTGTGGCATCTGCGACAACCGACAAAAGACGCCAGTTATTTGATTTAAAACAAGATTTTTGGTGGCACGGAATTGGCTATAGGTCCCCCCATGCGGCCAAGTGTCGGACGCGAAAAGGGTTCCCATGCAAACCAGCGCAGCCAGTGGTTCATTGCCGGCCAAGACCTACATCGGCATCGGCCAGATCAAATCCTTGGGCGCCACGCCCGAACTGCCCGCCGCCGGTGGCGGCTGCGGTACCTCCGGCGGTGAAGGCAAAGCCAGCTGCGGCACGTCGGACGGCCCCGACGACATGCCCCAGGAAGTCTGGGACAAGGTCAAGAACCACCCCTGTTATTCCGAAGAAGCCCACCACCACTACGCGCGCATGCACGTCGCGGTGGCGCCGGCCTGCAACATCCAGTGCAACTACTGCAACCGCAAATACGACTGCAGCAACGAGAGCCGCCCCGGCGTGGTCTCGCAGAAGCTCACGCCCGAACAGGCGGTGAAAAAAGTGGTCGCCGTGGCGAGCGAGATCCCGCAGATGACGGTGCTCGGCGTGGCCGGCCCCGGCGATGCGCTGGCCAACCCGGCCAAGACCTTCGACACCTTCCGCATGCTGCAGGAGCAGGCGCCCGACATCAAGCTCTGCCTGTCCACCAACGGCCTGGCGCTGCCCGACCAGGTCGACGAGATCTGCAAATACAACGTCGACCACGTGACCATCACCATCAACATGGTGGACCCGGCCGTGGGCGAAAAGATCTACCCCTGGATCTTCTGGAACCACAAGCGCGTGACCGGCTACGAAGCCGCCAAGATCCTGCACGAGCGCCAGATGCTCGGCCTGGAGATGCTCACCGCGCGCGGCGTGCTCACCAAGATCAACTCGGTGCTGATCCCCGGCATCAACGACGAGCACCTGATCGAGGTGAACCGCGAAGTGAAGAAGCGCGGCGCCTTCCTGCACAACATCATGCCGCTGATCTCCGAAGCCGAACACGGCACGGTGTTCGGCCTCACCGGCCAGCGTGGCCCGACCGCTTCCGAACTGAAAGCGGTGCAGGACGCCTGCATGGGCGGTGCCAACCTGATGCGCCATTGCCGCCAGTGCCGTGCCGACGCGGTGGGCCTGCTGGGCGAAGACCGCTCGGAAGAGTTCACGCTCGACAAGCTGGAGCAGATGGAAGTGGTCTACGACCTGGACAAGCGCAAGAGCTACCAGGACAAGGTCGAGGTCGAGCGCCAGGCGCAACAGGCCGCCAAACACGAAGCCCTGGCCGCGGCCACGGCCATCGGTGTGGATGACGACCTCAAGGTGCTGGTCGCGGTCGCCACCAAGGGCGGTGGTCGGGTCAACGAGCACTTCGGCCACGTCACCGAGTTCCAGGTGTTTGAAGTCTCGGCCGCACAGGCCCTGTTCGTCGGCCACCGCCGCGTCGACCTGTATTGCCAGGGCGGTCACGGCGACGACGAGCAGCTGCCTTCGGTGGTCAACGCCATCAACGACTGCCACGCCGTGCTGGTCGCCAAGATCGGCGCCTGCCCGCGCGACGAGCTGCTGGCTGCCGGTGTCGAGCCGGTGGACCAGTACGTCGGCGAGTTCATCGAAAAGGCCGCGCTGGAGTGGTTCAACGACTACCGCGGCCGCATCGCCAACGGCGCCATCACGCACCAGCCGCGCGGCGACGCGCAGATCCGCCAGGGCGCTTTCACCGGCGGTCTGGCAGAAGCCGCCTGACACCCACCCCATCCCATCCCCCACGACGTCCCCAGAAGGAGAGCCACCATGCCCATGAAGATCATCGCGTCCACCTGCACCGCCTGCTCGGCCTGCGAACCCGAGTGCCCGAACGTCGCGATCCGCGAAAAAGGCGGCACCTACGTCATCGACCCCAAGAAGTGCACCGACTGCGAAGGCCACTACGACGAACCGCAATGCGTGGCGGTCTGCCCCGTGGACGGCTGCATCGTAAAAGTCTGAAGCACCCCCGTTGCTTGCTCGCTGCGCGTAGCCGCATCCCCCCTCAAGGGGGCGCACCTGGCGGCCCGGCAAAGCCGGTTCCGCGGGTGCCCTGGAGGGGGCTTCGCTTCGCTCGCCCTGGGGCTTGCAACTCGCTTCGGGCATTGCCCGAAACATTGCTGTCACACCGATTCATTGAGACAACCTGAGACCACCACCATGCTGCCCAACATCGTCCTCAAGCCCGCCGCCGTCAAGTTCATTTCGCGCATCGTGCGCTTCTCCGGTTTGCCGGCGGGTGCGGGTTTTCGTCTGGCGGTCAGCCCGGGCGGCTGCTCGGGCTACAGCTCGGAATTCAGTGCCGAGGCGGCGCCCGGCCCGGGTGAGCGGGTGTTGGAGATCGAAGGTCTGCGCCTGTTCCTGGGGGCTGAAAGTCGCCTGATGCTCGAAGGCGTGATCGTCGACTTCGCCGACACACCCACCCAGTCGGGCCTGACCTTCACCAACCCGAACCAGGCCGCTTGCGGCTGCAGCAGCGCTTCCACCGACAGCGCGCCCACCGTGGGTGTGACCAAGATCGAGATCGGCGCCATCGGGCGCGGTCGCCCGGCCACACTGGCCTCCTGAGCGCAGGCCATGAACGCCGCCGTCGTCAACCTGGGGCTGGACGACGCGCTCGACGCGTTCGGCGCCGGTGCGATCGGCGGTGCGGTCAGTCCGGAGGTCGATGCGCTGATCAAGGCCGCGGGCCTGAAGCGCGACCAGGGCGATGAAGCCCTGGCCTTGCTGGAGCGGGCCCGTGCCCTGGCGCCCAGCCACCCCGGGCCCTTGATCGCGCTCTACCGGTTTCATTTTTATGGCCATGCGCTGGACAAGGCCCGCGCGGTCGGTGAAGACGCGCTGGCCATCGCGCGCGCCGCGCTCGGTCCTAACTTTGGTGACGCACTGCCCGACGACGACGCTCTGCGCCACGACCCTGCTGTGCGCTTCTACCTGTTCACACTCAAGGGCCTGGCCTACCTGAGCCTGCGCCTGGGCGACTTTGACGAGGCGCGCCTGATGCTGGCCGCGTTGCGTCAGCTCGACCCCAAGGACCACCTCGGTGGTGCCTTGCTCTCGCACGTGCTGGCGCGCCGCGAAGCGGCCGACACGCCAAACGCCGTGGACCCGCTGAGCGCCTACCCGGTGCGCGGCTGGAGCGGAAACGGGGCGAAGTTATGAACGCCCAAGAAACCTCGCTCGCCGAGTTCAAGGGCACCCGAGCCCCGGCCGGTGACATCGAGGCCTCGCACTGGCAGGGCGGCCCGGTGGACTGCGCCGCCTGTGAATACGCGGCCCTGCGCGATCGCCCCGCCGAACAGGGCTGCGAACCCGGCCACGCCTGCATGCAGGACGTGTACGCGCGCCGCATCGACCGCTTCTTCCGCTGGCACCCGGAGCAGGGCGACCGCCAGCTCGGCCATGCGTACTTCGAGGTGCGTGCCATCGCCGCGCGCCACGCCAACGTGTTCCGCCTGGCCTCGCTGATGGACGACCCGGACGAAACCGTGCGCCTGCAGATCGCGCTGCGCCTGCCGCAGCAGCTGCTCGGCCGCATGGCGCACGACCCGCACCGCGAGGTGCGCATCCGCGTCGCCCAGCGCCTGGAAACCGCCGAACTCGCCGCCATGCGCAACGACACCGATTACGGCGTGCGCGAATGGGTGGCGCGGCGCCTTCCGCTGGCGCTGTTGCCCACCATGGCGCGCGACCCCGACCGCGCCGTGCGCCTGATCGTGGCCCAGCGCCTGGAAATGCCGGCGCTGCTGATCCTGCTCAGCGACGCTTCGCCCGAGGTGCGCCGCACGGTCGCCGAGCGCCTGCCCGCGCCCCTGTTGCCGCGCCTGATGACCGACACCGACTGGCGCGTGCGCTGGGAAGTGGCGCAGCGCGCCGATCCGTCCCTGCTCGGCCCCTTGCGCGAGGACAACGACCCCCTGGTGCGCCAGAGCGTGCTCGAACGCCAGGACACGCGCCAGGCCCTTTCACTGGTTCCGGGAGCGCAACATGGCTGACATCAACCGCGACGACGCCGAGATCGAACTCGCCTTCCCCCCCCGCTTTCAGTACGGCGAACGCGTGATCGCGCGCTCGGTGGTGCGCAACGACGGCACCTACAACGGCAAGGACATCGGCGAGGTGCTGGTGAACAAGGGCGAGATCGGCTACGTCATCAACATCAACACCTTCCTGCAGCAGTTCTACATCTACGCGGTCGACTTCGTCGAATCCGGCCACCGTGTCGGCATGCGCGCCAAAGAACTCTGCACCCTGGACAACCTGCCCGACGAGGTGCTGGCGCAGCTCGGCGACAAGGCCGCTTCCATCACCACCCTCGGTCAACCCACACCCACACAGGAGTCAGCATGAACGGCATCGAACCCCGCGAACCCGTCTACGCCTGGGGCCAGCGCGTGATCGCACTGGACGACCTCGTCAACGACGGCAGCCACCCCGAATGCGAACCCGACGCCCTGCTGGCCGCACGCGGCACGGTGGGCGAGATCGTCAACATCGGCCACGCCCAGGAACTCAACGAGCCGGTCTACCTGGTGCAGTTCCCCGGCTGCGTGGTCGGCTGCATGGAGATCGAACTCGTGCCCGCCCCGGCCGGCCTGCTGCCCGAGACCGAAGACGAGGTTGCATGAACACTGTCGCGCCGCGTGACCTGACCTTGCACCGCCTGGAGCGGGCACTGAAGGAACGCGTGCGCTATCGCTTCGTGCAGCCCACCGTGTTGATCGACGAGCAGGGTTACCGGGTCGAGAGCCCGTGCTGCTCGCGCAACGTGGACCCGAGCGGCGGCACCATTGCCATTGCTCTGCTGAAGCCGCCCGTGGGTGAGCACCCCTGCTGGACGCTGTGCGCACGCGACCACCAGCAGCAAGCCTGGGTGGAGAAAGAACGGGCCGACCAGATCGAACCGCTGCTCGACCTGCTGTGCCTCGACAGCGAACGCCAGTTCTGGCCATGAGGACCGTGAACCCCCCGCAGCGCTTTGCGCTACCCCCCGAGGGGGCGGCACTGGCCGTCCGGCAAAGCCGGCCCGGCGGTGCCCTGGGTTGGGGGAGAAGCTCGCCATGATCTACCTGGATCACAACGCGACCACGCCGCCAGCGCCCGAGGTGCTGGCCGCCATGGGGCCGGTGTATGAGCTGGCCTGGGCCAACGCTTCGTCGCAACATGGGCCGGGGCAGGACGCCAAGCGGGTGCTCGGCGCGGCCCGCGCCACCGCGGCCAAGGCCCTGGGCTGCAAGACCAGCGAACTCATCTTCACCAGCGGCGCCACCGAAGCCAACCACATGGCGTTGTTGGGCCTGCTCACGGCAGCCAAAGTGCAAGGCAGCCAGCGCCTGCTGATCGGCGCGGTCGAACACTCGGCCCTGCTGCGTCTGGCGCGTTCGCTGGCCGAGCAGGGCGTGCCGGTGGACTTCATGCCGGTGTTGCCCGACGGCCGCATCGACCTCACCGCCGCCGAAGCCCTGATGGGCCCGGATCTGGCCCTGGTCTCGCTGATGGCGGCCAACAACGAAACCGGTGCGTTGATGCCGGTGACGGAAGTCGCCGCGATGGCCCACGCGGCCGGTGCTGCCATGCACGTGGACGCAACGCAGTGGATCGGCAAGCAGCCCTTTTCTTTTGCCGACTACCCGGCCGACGCGGTATCGCTCTCGGCCCACAAATTCCACGGGCCCAAGGGCGCGGGCGCCTTGTTGCTGCGCCAGGGCCGGTCCCTCGTGCCGCCGGTGCCGGGCAGCCAGGAGCGTGGCCGCCGCGGTGGCACCGAGAACCTGCCGGCCATCGTCGGCTTGGCCGTGGCGCTGGAGCGCCTGGGCGATCTGGCGGCACAGGCCGAACAGGTGGCCGGCCTGCGCGACGCGCTCGAACGCGGTCTGGCCGAACTGCCGGGCCTGCACGTGTGGAGCCAGGGCGTGCCGCGCCTGCCGGGCACCAGCTACCTGCGTTTTGGTTTGGTGGACGCCGACGTCGTGCTGCAGCGCCTCTCGCGCCTGAACGTGGCGGCCAGCAGCGGCGCGGCCTGTTCCTCGGGCGGCAGCGAGCCCTCGCACGTGTTGACCGCCATGGGCGTGCCGCGCGACGAGGCGCTGTGCGCCATCCGCTTTTCGCTCGGTGATGAAACCCGCGCCGAAGACATTGCCTTGCTGCTGAACAGCCTGCCCGCCTTGCTCGAACCCTTGCTCAGCGTTGCCGCTGAGTCCTGATTTTTTGTTTGCCTGACTGGAGTCGATGATGAAAGTGATGATCCGCCGAGATGCCAAAGGTGTGCTGAGCGCCTATGTGCCCAAGAAAGACCTGGAGGAGCCCATCGTCGACATGGTGAATCCCGGCATGTGGGGTGGTCTGGTCACGCTCGCCAACGGCTGGCAGCTCGAACTGCCGGTCATGCCCGAAGGCACGACGCTGCCCATCACCGTCGAAGCGCGCCGCCTGGCGTCTTCGGTCTCCGAGGACTGAACGCCATGTCCATCAGCACCGAACATCTGCGCGCCGCCGGTGAACTCGTGGGCACGGCAGCCACCCTGCGCGACGCGGCCTCGATCTGGCGTTCCCAGCACCCCGACATGAAGGTGGTGCTGGTCGATGCGATGGACATGCGCGACGAAAAGCCCGCGCTCCTGCTGGGCACCCGCAAGGTCTACCTCGCCACCTCCAACGGCCACTGCTGGAGCGTGACGGAGGCGCCCGAGGAAGCCGATGCCCTGATCCTGACGCAAGAGTAAAAAATCATGGAAATCGATGCCATCTCCCTCTACGAGCCCGCGTGCGGCGAGCGCGAGATCCAGCTCGTCACCACCGTGCTGGAATCGGCCCGCTGGGGCGATGGCCCCATGCTGGAATCGTTCGAACGTGCCTTCGCCGGCTGGGCCGGGCGGCGCCATGCGGTCGCGGTCGGCAGCGGCACCCTGGGCACCTGGATCGCCCTGCGCGCCTACGGCATCGGCCCGGGCGACGAGGTGGTCTGCAGCAGCCACGCCTGGCACCAGGTGGCGCAGGCCATCACGCTCGCGGGCGCCACGCCGGTGTTCGCCGACATCAACTACTGGACCGGCTGTCTGAGCCCGGAAAAAGCCGCGCTCAAGATCACACCGCAGACCCGCGCCATCCTGGCCGGCAACACCAATGGCCACCCGGCCGACTGGGACCCCTTGCGGGCGCTCGCGAAAGCGCATGGCATCCCCCTGATCGAAGACAGCACCGAAGCCCTGGGATCGCGCTACAAGGGCCAGACCGTGGGCAGCTTCGGCGACGTGTCGGTGTTCGACTTCTCGCAGCCCTCGGCCCTGTGCACCGGCGAAGGCGGCATGCTGGTCACCGACGACGACGCGCTGGTGCACGAGCTGCGCTACCTGCGCCAGCGCCGCGTGAGCGACCGGCATTCGGTCTCGGTCGGATCGCGCGTGCCGCTGCAGGCCGGCATGAGCGAGATGACCGCCGCGCTCGGCCTGGCCCAGCTCGCGAGCCTGGACGACCGGCTGATGGAGCGCAAGCAGGTGGAGCTCTGGTACCACGAGCAGATGCAGAGCTTCGAGGGCGTGAAGCCGCCCTACCTGGCCGAGAACGTGGATGAGGTGCACTGGATGCTGTACGTGGTGCATCTGGGCAAACGCTTCACCGCCAGCGCCCGCGCGCAGATGGTGGACGACATGGCATCCAGCGGCATCGAGACCGCGGCCTACAGCCACCCGCTGCACCAGCAGTTCTATTACATGAACGCAACTGAGTCCATCGGCCAGCAGCGCGGCCTGCTGCGCGACACCGACCGCATCGGCGACCGCGCCCTGGCCCTGCCGCTGCACACCCAGATGGACGAGGTCCAGGTGCAGTACATCGTCACGACGCTCAAAGACACGGCCACCAACGTAGGCGCCGGTGCCGCCATTTACCTCTAAGGAACAACCATGACCGACCTGATCCAAGACATCGCCCGCCGACTCGACGCCGGCAGCGTCATCCCCTACCTGGGCCCGGACATGTTGTCGCTGTGTGAACCCGGCAAGGTGCCGGCCACGCCGCTGGACCTGGCGACCTTCATGACGGCCAAGGTCAGCGTGCCGCACAAGGTGCGCAACCGCCTGACGCAGGCGGCCCAGTTCATCGAAAACTTCAAACACCGCAAGTCGGTGGTGCACCTGATGAACGAGGCCTTTGCCAGCTCGCCCGAACCTTCGGCGCTGCAGCTGGCGCTGGCGGGCAGCAACGCCGGCCTCTGGGTTGACACCTGGTACGACGACACCATGCTGAACGCGCTGACCCGCGTGCGCGGCGGCAGCGGCTGGAACCAGGTGCAAGGCCTGTCGCAGTCCGAACATTTTGGCCACTGGACCGGCGCCTACGACGCCCAGGGCCAGAAGCTCGAAGCCCTGCCGGTGGCACCCACGCACTACAAGCCCTGGGGTGGCCACAGCCCGGCCGGCAACTACCTGGTGTCCGACAGCGACTACGTCGAGGTGCTGACCGAGATCGACATCCAGACCCCCATCCCCGCGGCGGTGCAGGCCTGGCGCACCGGCCGCAGCTTCCTGTTCCTCGGCTGCCGTTTCGACGACCAGCTCACGCGCTGCTTCGCGCGCCAGATCATGAAGCGCTCCAGCGACCTGCACTGGGCCGTGCTGCCCAACGAGCCGACCCGCATGGAAGCGCGCTTCCTCGAAGAGCAGGGCATCACGCGCATCAACATGCCGCTGGCCGATTTTTCGGCGGCCTTCATTGATGCGATGCAGCCCGCGCTCGCCGCCTGAGTTTCCCCGGTTCCGTTTCCCAACCCCCAAGCCATGAGGCCACAACCATGACCACGATCACCGTCCTTCCTTCCGGAAAATCCTACGAAGTTGCCGCCGGCACCACCATCCTCAAAGCCCTGCTCGGCGTGGGCGAGCCGATCATGAGCAAATGCGGCGGCGACGCCAAGTGCGAGGCCTGCCACGTCTTTGTCACCAGCGGCCGCAAGAGCCTGTCGCGCATCCAGCCGAAGGAGAACGAAAAGCTCGACGGCATGGTCGGCATCGGATCGGCCTCGCGCCTGGCATGCCAGGCGGTGCTCGGCGAAGACCCGATCACGGTTGAGCTTCTGATGACGAGCTGAACCCCAGGGCGCACCCACCATGGCCGAGCTGCTGCATCTGCCGACCCACAAGGTGGCCGACGTCGTGGTGGTCGGCGCGGGCCTGTGTGGCCTGGCGCTCACCCGCAGCCTGGTCGCGCGCGGCCTGGACGTGACCCTGCTCGAAGCGCGCGATCGTTTCGGCGGCCGGGTGCTGACCCGTACCGATTCGGAGAGAGGCCAGGCGCTCGACCTGGGCGCCACCTGGTACTGGCCCGAGACCGAGCCGCGCATCAGCGCGCTGCTGGGCGAACTCGGCCTGGCCACGCTGACCCAGCACGATCCGGGCGACGCACTCTGGCTCACCGACCCCAACCGCGAACCCGAGCGGCGGCAGGAAGAGGGCGGCGTGCACGCCGGCGCGCGGCGCATCCAGGGAGGCGCGGCTCGGCTGGCCGATGCACTCGCCGCCGGACTGCCCGCGGGCTGCCTGCAGCTGGGCAAGCCCGTGCGCGTGCTGCGCGACCGCGGTTCCCACATTGAAATCATGCTGGAAACCGGTGCGCCGCTGCGCTCGCGCCAGGTCGTGCTGGCCCTGCCGCCGCGCCTGGTACACCAGCGCATGCTGCTGGACCCGCCCCTGCCCGCGGCGGTCTGGGACGCGATGGAAAGCACCGCCACCTGGATGGCGACGCACGCCAAGGCCCTGGTCGCTTTTGACCACGCCTTCTGGCGCGAAGCCGGGCAATCGGGCAACGCCTTTGTGCGCCATCCACAGGCCGTTCTCGGCGAGGTGTTCGACGCCTGCGACGGCGCCCAGGGCGCGGCGCTGAGCGGCTTCGTGGCGCTGAACCCGGCGCAGCGTGAGCACTTCCAGCGCGGTCTGCCGCTGCTGATTCACAGCCAGCTCGCCCAGCTCTACGGCCAGGCCGCGCAGAGCGGCCGGCTGCAGCTGCAGGACTGGGCGCTGGAGCCCTGGACCTGCAGCGACACCGACCGCGCCACACCGCCCGAACCGCCACTGGCCGACCCGCTGCTGCGCCAGCCACAGTGGAGCGGCCGGGTGTTCCTGGGCGGCAGTGAAACAGCGGCCCATGGCGCCGGACACATGGAAGGCGCGCTCGAAGCGGCCAACCGCATCGCCCACGCGCTGCTGCGCCAGAAAGCGCCCACCACCGTCACTCATGGGCCCGTGGCCCACGACCGCGAAGCCGCGCTGCGGGCCTTTGCCGAAGGCGTGGCCGCGCGCGCCGCTGCCGCGCCCGACCAGTACCGCCGCCACCTGACGCGCCTGCTCTCCAGCCAGCAACAAGATCTGCTCACGCAGCGCGCGCTGCTCGCGACGGTGGACCGCGTCTACAGCGAGAGCCTGGCGCAGATTGACGCGCTGTTGCCGGCGCTCGACGCCGCCGACGCTGCGGTGGCGCAAGGGCAGCACGCGCTCACGCCCCAGCTGCTGGCAGCGTTCGCGGGCTGGAACAAGGGCTTGCTGACCTTGCCCTCGTTTGGTGTAGCTCTTAGCCCGACGATTACGCGGCCTTTTTGCGCTGTGCCTCGTACCAGCGTTGCTCGAACTGCATCGGGCTGAGGTAGCCCAGCGAGGAATGAAGCCGGCGGTGATTGTAGAAAGCCATCCAGTCCATCACAGCCTGTTTGGCCTGCTCTCGCGTGGCGAACTTGTGCCCATGCACGCTGGCCGTTTTCAGGCGGCCCCAGAAGCTCTCGGTCGGCGCGTTGTCCCAGCAGTTGCCCTTCCTGCTCATCGAGGAACGCATCTTCCAGTCTTTCAAAGCATCCTGGAATTCGCCGCTGCAATACTGGCTGCCCCTGTCGCTGTGGAATATCAGACCAGTCGGCGGGCGCCGCCGCCACCACGCCATGGCCAGCGCGTCCTTGACCAGGCCCGCCTGCATGTGCGGCTGCAGGCTCCAGCCCACCACCTGACGGCTGAACAGGTCGATGACCGCAGCCAGGTACAGCCAGCCCTCGTCGGTGGCGATGTAGGTGATGTCTCCACTCCACAGCTGGTTGGGTGCCTCGGGGGTAAAGCGCCGCTGCACCAGGTCTGGTGCCACCGGCAGACTGTGGCGGCTGTCGGTGGTGACCACAAACTTGCGCTTGGTTCTGGCACGGATACCGTGCTGCTGCATCAACTTGCGCACCCTGTCCTTGCCCACCCGGATGCCCCTGGCCAGCAGTTCCTTGTGCATCCGAGGCCAGCCGTATTCCCCCTTGACCTCGGCGTGGATGGCGCGGATGTGTGCCAGCAGTGCTTCGTCGCTGTGGCGCCCGCCGGGCCTGCCAGCGATGTCCTGTGGGCGGCGCAGCCAGTTGAAGTAGCCGCTGGCGCTGACCTCCAGCACGCCGCAGGAGACGCTCACCGGGTACTGCTGCCTCATTTGGTGAATCCAGGCGTACCTCGCAGCGTGTCCTGCGCGAAGTACGCCGCGGCTTTTTTTGCGATGTCGCGCTCCATCCTCAGGCGCGCAACTTCCGCTCGCAAACGCGCTATCTCCATCTGCTCGGGCGAGACCCCCACGGCCTTGTTATCGCCCCCAGCGCCGCTCAACGCGCCTTTGGCTGCCTGGCGAACCCAATTGCCCAGACTGGCCTTGGGGATCCCCAACACCTTGGCCACCACAGCAATGGCCTGACCGGCGCTCACCTGACGGACCGCCTCCAACTTGAACTCCTGCGTGTACTGCGCACGCACCTGCTTTGCTGCTGTCATTCCTTGACTCCTTGTCGGTATTTTCAACAAGGACTAAGAACTCCACTTTTCAGGGGCAAG